>NZ_DGLH01000007.1:0-41847 GCF_002387285.1 Pantoea sp. UBA4549
CGGGGCAGAGGCAGCTGCCGCCGCTGACGGCGAACGGAACCGGTGCCTGTCCCGGGGCACAGGCTGCCACCGCCGCTGACGGCGAACTTACCGCCTCGCCTGCATCTCCGGCGCAAGCTGCTATGCTTGAAGATGGCAAAACATGGCTGAACCGGTTACGCCGCCTCTCTCTCCGCCACGCCATAATCAGAGAAAACGCATTTTAATCAGCGGGCGTCTGTAGCACTGTGTGGAACCACTATCCCCAGCAAAGGGCGCAGACAAGGCGACGGTTGCCCGGCATTCTTTTGCCCACAATATTGCTAATCAAGGAGTTAAGCGATGAACCAGCTAGACGCACTAAAACAGTTCACCACCGTGGTGGCAGACAGTGGCGATATCGAATCTATTCGTCATTACAACCCGGAAGATGCCACTACCAACCCTTCTCTGATCCTGAAAGCTGCCGGTCTTGACGCTTACAAACACCTGATTGATGACGCCATCGACTATGCGAAAAAGCAGGGTGGCAGCAAAGAGACGCAGATTATCAACGCCAGCGACAAAGTGGCGGTGAACCTCGGCATGGAAATCCTGAAAAGCGTGCCGGGCCGCGTTTCAACTGAAGTTGACGCCCGTCTCTCTTTCGATCGCGGTATGTGCGTAACCAAAGCAGAAAAGCTGGTACGCCTGTATGAAGAGCACGGTATCGACCGCTCGCGTATCCTCATCAAGCTGGCGTCGACCTGGGAAGGGATCAAGGCGGCTGAAGAGCTGGAAAAAAACGGCATTAAGTGCAACCTGACGCTGCTGTTCTCCTTTGCGCAGGCGCGCGCCTGCGCTGAAGCGGGCGTCTATCTGATCTCGCCTTTCGTGGGCCGTATTTACGACTGGTACAACACGCGTAAGCCTATGGACCCGTATGTTGTGGATGAAGATCCCGGCGTAAAATCTGTGCGTCGTATCTATGACTATTACAAAAAGCATCGCTACAGCACGGTGATCATGGGGGCGAGCTTCCGCAAAATTGAGCAGATTCTGGCACTGGCGGGCTGCGATCGTCTGACCCTCTCCCCTAACCTGCTGGAAGAGCTGGCGAACAGCGACGCGCCGGTTGAGCGCAAGCTGGAGCCTTCTACTGAAGGCTTCCATCAGCCAGCCTCGCTGTCAGAAGCGGAGTTCCGCTGGGAGCACAACCAGGATCCAATGGCGGTTGAAAAACTGTCTGAAGGTATCCGCCAGTTCGCCGTTGACCAGCAGAAACTGGAAGATGTGCTGGCCGCGCGCCTCTGATTGCACCACCGTTGAGTGCGGGTGAGCCGAAGCGAACCCGCTGATGCTTAATTATAAGGGAGAACCCTATGTCTTCACGCAGAGAGTTGGCTAACGCGATTCGCGCGTTGAGTATGGATGCGGTACAGAAAGCAAATTCCGGTCACCCTGGTATGCCAATGGGCATGGCCGATATCGCGGAAGTGTTATGGCGCGACTTCCTGAAACATAACCCCACCAACCCGGCGTGGGCCGATCGTGACCGCTTTATCCTGTCCAATGGTCACGGTTCAATGCTGCTCTATAGCCTGCTGCATCTCAGCGGTTACGATCTGCCAATGGAAGAACTGAAAAACTTCCGCCAGCTGCATTCAAAAACGCCGGGGCACCCGGAGATTGGCTATACGCCAGGTGTGGAAACCACCACCGGTCCGCTCGGCCAGGGTCTGGCGAATGCGGTGGGTCTGGCCATTGCTGAGCGTACGCTGGCAGCCCAGTTTAACCAGCCGGGACACGATATTATTGACCACTTCACCTACGTATTTATGGGTGATGGCTGCCTGATGGAAGGCATCTCGCATGAGGTCTGTTCGCTGGCGGGTACGCTGGGCCTCGGCAAACTGATTGGTTTCTACGATCACAACGGTATTTCTATCGACGGTGAAACAGAAGGCTGGTTTACCGACGATACGCATAAACGCTTTGAGTCTTATAACTGGCACGTGATCGGCAGCGCTGAAGGCATTGATGGTCACGATGCAGAAGCCGTGGCCGCCGCTATCCGGGAAGCGCAGAGCGTAACCGATAAGCCATCACTGATTATCTGCCGCACCACCATCGGCTTCGGTTCGCCAAATAAGGCGGGCAAAGAGGAGTCGCACGGTGCCGCGCTGGGTGATGAAGAGATTGCACTGACGCGTAAGCAGCTCGGCTGGAACTATGCGCCGTTTGAGATCCCGCAGGATATTTATCAGCAGT
The DNA here is from genome assembly GCF_002387285.1 of Pantoea sp. UBA4549. NCBI lineage: Bacteria > Pseudomonadati > Pseudomonadota > Gammaproteobacteria > Enterobacterales > Erwiniaceae > Pantoea > Pantoea sp. UBA4549. Next base: position 2,230 of record NZ_DGLH01000007.1, read on the forward strand.
GGGATGCAAAAGAAGCAGGCTCCGCGCACGAAAAAGCCTGGGATGAAAAATTTGCTGCCTACCGGCAGGCGCATCCGCAGCTGGCGCAGGAGTTCAGCCGTCGTCTTAATGGCGAAATGCCGGATGAGTGGGAAAGCAAAACCGCTGACTTTATCCGCGATCTGCAGGCCAATCCGCAGAAAATCGCCAGCCGCAAAGCGTCACAGAACACGCTGGAAGCCTTTGGCAAAATGCTGCCGGAATTCCTTGGCGGGTCGGCTGACCTGGCGCCAAGTAACCTTACCATCTGGTCAGGTTCAAAATCGATCAAAGAAGATGCGGCCGGAAACTATATCCATTACGGCGTGCGTGAGTTTGGCATGACTGCCATTGCGAACGGCATCGCGCATCATGGCGGCTTTGTTCCTTACACTGCGACCTTCCTGATGTTTGTTGAATACGCGCGTAACGCCGCACGTATGGCAGCACTGATGAAAGCGCGCCAGATCATGGTCTATACCCACGACTCTATCGGTCTGGGCGAAGATGGCCCGACGCACCAGCCGGTAGAGCAGCTGGCCAGCCTGCGCCTGACGCCTAATTTCAGCACCTGGCGTCCGTGCGATCAGGTTGAGACCGCTGTGGCCTGGAAAGCAGCCATCGAGCGTCATCATGGCCCGACCGCGCTGATCCTTTCCCGTCAGAATCTGCTGCAGCCCGAGCGCAGCCAGACGCAGGTCGAAAACATTGCGCGCGGCGGCTATGTCCTGAAGGATTGCGACGGCACGCCGGATGTGATTCTGATCGCCACTGGCTCAGAAGTGGAGATCACCCTGGGGGCCGAAGCGAAACTCAGCGCAGATGGCCATAAGGTCCGGGTGGTTTCGCTGCCGAGCACCGATGTGTTCGACAAGCAGGACAGCGCGTACCGCGAATCCGTACTGCCCTCTACCGTGCGCGCCCGCGTCGCGGTTGAAGCAGGCATTGCTGACTACTGGTATAAGTATGTCGGCATTGACGGCAAAATTGTCGGCATGACCACCTTCGGTGAGTCTGCGCCAGCTGGCAAGCTGTTCCCGGCCTTTGGTTTTACCGTTGAAAACGTGGTAAGCCAGGCTGAGTCGCTGCTGAAACCTGCCTAAGCTCTGTGGCCCTCACCCGATAACGGTGAGGGCCGTTTTTTATCACGCTTTACAGAAAAAAATCGCGTCTCCCCCTTCCCGCTCTGCGCAAACTGATTACTATAGGTTTTCTTCCGATCCTGATAGCGGACGCATTCCCGTTGAAAAAACCGACTTCATTTTTACTGGCCCTGATGGTCTCCGTGCTGCCTGTCAGCGCTCTAGCGCAGGTCTCACCTGATCCCCTGCTGGCATCACAGATTGTTGATCGCTATGCCGAACATATTTTTTACGCCAGCGGCGCGACCGGTATGGCGCTGGTCGCGATTGACGGCAATCAGCGCGTCTTTACCAGCTTCGGTGAAACCCGGCCCGGCAATAATATCCGGCCGCAGCAGGATTCGCTTATTCGTATCGCATCGCTCAGCAAGCTGATGACCAGTGAAGTGATGGTGAAAATGGCCGAGCGCGGGCAAATTCGTCTGGACGATCCGCTCAGCCGCTATGCCCCGCCGGGTGCACGCGTTCCGGCCCATAACGGCCAGCCAATCCGTCTGATCAACCTCGCCACCCACACCGGCTCGCTGCCGCGCGAACAGCCCGGCGGTAAACCCCATCGTCCGGTGTTTGTCTGGCCGACTAAAAGCGATCGCTGGCAGTGGCTGGGCAATGCCACGCTGAAGGCTGCGCCTGGCACTCAGGCGGCCTACTCCAACCTTGGGTTTGATCTGCTGGCTGACGCGCTGGCGAAAGCGGGCGGCACGCCCTATCCGGCGCTGCTGCAGCGTCTGGTCACGCGCCCGCTGGGCATGAAGGACACTACTTTTACGCCCTCACCGGACCAGTGCCAGCGCCTGATGGTGCCGGAAAAAGGTGCCAGCCCCTGTAATAATACGCTGGCGGCGATCGGCAGCGGCGGCGTCTACTCCACCCCAGATGATATGGCGCGCTGGATGCAGCAGTTCCTCGACTCGGCGGTGAGCCATCGCACGCCGCAAATCGATCGCCTGCAGACCCTGATCTACCGGCGCGATCAGCTCACCAAAGTTGAAGGGATGGATGTACCCGGACGTGCCGATGCGCTGGGGATGGGCTGGGTCTATATGGCGCCCAAAGCGGGCCGGCCCGGTATTATTCAGAAAACCGGCGGCGCCGGCGGGTTCATTACTTATATGGCGATGATCCCGCAGCATAATCTTGGCGTGTTTGTGGCTGTCACCCGCTCACCACTCAGCCGCTTTACGCCCATGAGCGATGGCGTAAACAACCTGCTGACGGAGCTGGCGGGCAATAAGACTGGCTCACCAATGATGATCGGTGCGATCCCCTGAACCCCGGATAATCGCTCAGCGCGCCGGCTGGCTGACCCATAGTGTGGGCCAGTCGTCGCTGCTGTGCCAGGCGTCGCAAATCTGCTCTTCTGCATATTCCGCCAGAACAAACGCGCTGCCATCAAACTGCCAGCGTGTTGCCGTGCCGCAGTCGCCCAGTCCGCGATTTTTACTGAAGGTATAAAGCAGGCCATTACTGGCATCAAACTCTGCGTTCACCAGCTCCAGCTGCGTATCACTGCGCGACGGGGGCGTAAAAGGCAGCGTCAGCGTCAGCCCGCGTGATACATAGGGCTGGCTGCGTGTTACTTCAAACGCCAGATCGATGACGTTGTAGGCACCGGTTTCACAGCTGACCAGCAGCAGCGCTTTGCTGTCGGTCAGCGGCGCGACGCTGACCTCCCGCCGGAGCGGATCCAGCGAGCAGTTATCGGTGGTGATGCGCCAGGTGCCATAGTCAATCAGTCCGCTGGTCTCCTCCTGCGTCAGCGGCGCAGGCGGCGAGGCTAATGATGGCAGCGACGGCAGCGACGGCGGGGGCGGGACATCCCACTGCACCCTGTCGCCACGCCTGACCCATGCGCTGGCCCCGTTTACGCGCCCCTGCACGTCATCCATCAGCAGCAGCGCGGCCTTCAGACCGCGCAGCGGTACCACCGCCTTAGCCTGGTACGTCAGCTGAAGCGTGCTCGCTTCCAGCGTCTGACCCAGGAACTCATCAATCGCGATGGCGTTGCTGGTGGCAAGATGATGCGGCTCAACTGTCCAGTGTTTAAGGTCGGGCTTCAGGCGACGCTGATCCAGCAGCAGATTATCTTTCAGCGGCCCGCCCGGAAGCGTGCCGGTATAGGCACTGCCGTAATCGATACGCAGCAGCGGGCGATCGTCAACGCCGGCGTGACGCGACAGCGTCATCACCAGCCCATTATCCCCGGGAAAGCTGCGCGCCACGCAAAAAGCCGCATTATTACAGGTGAGCTGCCAGTCAGAAAAAGACTTCTGCAGAGGTTCAGCCTGCACGCTGACACTGGCCGCCAGAGCGCTCAAAAGCAGTGACTTCATCCAATACGACATTAACAACCCGGTCCCCGAATTCCTGGAAAGAAAATCATAGCGCACTGCGTGCGTTATCAGCAGGCTGGAAGTGTGAAGTGGCCTGAAAGCAGAATTAACTGCTTATTAAGTCAGCGATTCATCATCGTACGGACAGGTTGTGCGCTGCAGTCCCATCATCCACTGCGCTTTACAACGGCTCAATCAGATTCCTCGGACTATCAGGGCGCAATCTGAAACAGTCATTACCACACAAACGGTCATAAACAGTCATGCTATGGTAGCTATGGATTAATGAGCTGGTGATCGGATCTGTTTTAACTGTACCGCTTCAGGGGGTAATTATGTGAATCAGATCAACTTTAAATGCAATTAACTATCGTTTATTACATAAATTATTGAAGTTATATCACTCAATAACGGGCCTCTTTTTTTACCACCGTGGACTCCTGCCCAGTCCACATTTTCCCGTGCCCGCTTCCAGTAATTTATAGCCATCGGAGGATAAGTATGTTGCCGATTGAGAGACAGCAAAAAATTATTAATGAACTTAATATAAATGGCCGCGTAATTGTCTCAGAGCTGGTCACGCTTTGTCAGGTTTCACAGGAAACCATACGGCGTGATTTAAGCCAGCTGGAAAAAAGTGGATTATTACAACGCAGTCATGGTGGTGCTGTTCCGGTAAAAAGACAGAGTGCCAGCATTCAGGGAAATAACAGATCGTCCAGAGAAAATGAATTATCTTTTCGGCAGCGTATTAACGAGCATGTCGATGCAAAAATGAGTATTGCCAAGCGCGCGCTCGATTTTATTACTCCGGGTGACTGTATTTTGCTCGATAGCAGTACCACTTGCTGGTATCTGGCGCGACAGCTGCCCGATATTGAGTTAACCGTGCTAACCAATTCGCTACGCATCGTGCAGACGCTGGCGGCGCGCGGCAGCATTCGTACTATCTGCCTCGGCGGTGAATATTCTGACCGCGATGAAGATTTTCACGGCGTAGTGGCTGAGCAGCCGCTGCGTGAATTTCAGATTAACAAGATATTTTTTTCCTGTAGCAGTTTAGGTAATGACGGTTATTTACGCGAAGGCAATGAGAATAACGCGCATTTAAAACAACAAATGTTACTGGCCGCTGAAAGAAAACATCTTCTGCTGGATGGCAGTAAATTTATGCGGCCCTCTTTTGCCCGTGTTTGTCACTACCGTGATGTCGATTTTCTGATCACTGACCAATTAAAAGATAAAGAGCTGGAACAGGAACTGGCGTGGAATGGCGTTAACGTCATTGTCTGTTCTCAGCGTCATCAGTCCATGCAGCTAATTAAAAATTAACCAGGAGTCTGTATGAAAAAACATCTTATTGCCTGTTCTTTGCTTGCCCTGTTTGCCGCCACCGGTACGCAGGCCGCTGATAAATTACGCATGGGTATCGTCGTTAAAATTGGTGGTATTCCCTGGTTTAACGCCATGGAAGCGGGCATTAAAAGTGAGGCGGCGAAGCGCGGCATCGATGCATGGATGGTCGGCCCTACCGCAGCCGATCCGGCGCTGCAGGTGCGCGCTATTGAAGATTTGATTGCGCAGAAAGTCGACATCATCGGCGTGGTGCCCAACGATCCGAAAGTGCTGGAGCCGGTGCTGAAACGGGCGCGGGATGCCGGCATCGAAGTCATTACCCATGAGTCGCCCGGTCAGCAGGGGGCCAACTGGGATTTTGAACTGGTTGACGCCGCCACCCACGGTATCAATCACATGAAAGCGCTGGCGAAGTGCATGCACGACGAGGGCAAATATGCCATGTACGTGGGCAGCCTGACCGTACCGCTGCATCAGCAGTGGACCGACGCCGCGCTCAATTATCAGAAAGAGCACTACCCCAGGATGCAGCTGGTCACCGACAAATTTGGCGTCGGCGAATCGCTGGATGACTCCATCCGTACCACCAATGAGCTGATGTCTAAATATCCCGATCTGAAAGGCATTATGGCGTTTGGTTCACAGGGGCCGATTGGTGCCGGACGCGCCGTAATGAACCGTAAAAAAATCGATCAGGTCTGCGTTATTGGCTCCTTCAGTCCGGGCCAGGGTGCCTCACTGGTACAGCGTAACGCCATTAAAGGCGGCTACATCTGGAATCCGGAGACCGCAGGTGAAGTCTTTGTCCGTATCGCTGACATGATGCAGAAGAAAGAGCCAATCACCGACGGTATGACGATTGAAGGACTGGGCAAAGTCAAAGTAGATGAAGCGACCCATACCATTCTCGGTAACAACACCGAGAGTCTGGATAAAGAAAACCTGCCAAAACTGGTAAAAATGGGGCTCTGATATGCAAGAGGTCATTCCACAGACGCTAATTGCGCTCGAGAATTTGTCGAAAACATTTGGTGGCAACCGCGCGCTGAGCGATATCTCCCTGACCTTACTGGCAGGTGAAGTGCACTGTCTCGCTGGCACCAACGGCTGTGGCAAGAGCACCCTGATCAAAGTTATCTCCGGGGTGCACGCCCCGGACAGCGGCAGCCGCATTACGCTGGGCGATGGCCCGGCACTGCCGCGACTGACCACACAACAGGCGCGTGACTTCGGTATTCAGGTGATCTATCAGGATCTGTCGCTGTTTCCGAATCTGAGCGTGGCAGAGAACATTGCGTTTGAGCATAACCTCAATGGTCTGCTGCGCTGGCACCGCAGCGCGCGCCTGCGTGAAAGCGCGCGCGGCATCATAACCGAGCTGAATTTTGACCTCGATCTGGACGCGAAAGTGGCGACGCTCTCGATTGCTCAGCGCCAGCAGGTTGCGATCTGCCGCGCGCTGGTCGCCGATGCGCGCCTGGTGATCATGGATGAGCCAACCGCCTCGCTGACCCGCACCGAGGTTAATCAGCTGCTGCGCACCGTGCGCTATCTGAAAGATAAAAATATCTGCGTGGTCTTTGTCAGCCACCGGCTTGATGAGGTGCTGGAGATCTCCGACCGCGTTACGGTGATCCGCGACGGCCGTAAAATGGGCTGCTGGCCCGCCCGGGAGATGACACCGCATCACCTTACCGAGCTGATGACCGGCCTGAAGCTCGACTATCAGCTGAAATCGCCGACGCGTAACAGCGAGCGCGTGATTCTGGAGATAGACGATCTGACCCGTGCCGGTCAGTACCATGATGTCAGTTTCAAACTTTACGAGGGTGAAGTGCTGGGGCTGTGCGGTCTGCTCGGATCCGGACGCACCGAGCTGGCGCTGTCGCTGTTTGGCATGACGCGTCCCGACAGCGGCAAAATCTGGCTCGACAGCAAACCGGTCCGCTTTCGCGGCCATGAAGATGCGATTAAGGCCGGTATCGGCTATGTGTCGGAGGATCGCCTGACGTTAGGTCTGGTGCAGCAGCAGTCAGTGGCTGACAATATGGTGCTGCCGATCCTCGACAAGCTGCAGAACCGTTTTCACCTGATCGATGAATACCGCAAAAACAAGCTGATCCTGCAGTGGATCCAGCAGCTCGGCGTGCGCGTCGCTGACCCGAATCTCGCCATCTCCACCCTCTCCGGCGGCAATCAGCAAAAAATTGTGCTGGCAAAGTGGGTTCTGACGCAGCCGCGCATCCTGATCCTTGACTCGCCAACCGTTGGCGTAGACGTCGGTGCCAAAGCCAGCATCTATCAGCTGATTCATGAGCTGGCGAAAGAGGGACTGTCGATCATCCTGATCTCCGATGAGGTGCCGGAGGTCTGGTACAACTGCGACCGTATCCTGCATTTCCGCGATGGCACCATTCATGCCGAATATCAACCCGATAGCGTCGAGCAGCAGCAGCTGGCGGAGGTGATCAATGCCTGATTTTTCCCGTTTACGTCCGCACTCCAGCCAGGGCTGGCTCGCCTGGGTGCTGCTGGCGTTCATTCTGTTTTTCTCTGTGACCAGCGATCAGTTTCTTACCGTACAGAACCTGCTGGATCTGGCCGAGAGCTACGCGGTAACCGGCATTTTTGCGCTGGGCCTCTTTGTGGTGCTGGTGACCGGCGGGATCGACATCTCTTTTGCCGCCGTTGCCTCAGTGGTGCAGTACCTGCTCGCGTCACTGTTTGTGCAGTTTCAGTTTGATAACGCGCTGCTCAGCATTGTGCTGGCGGTCATGTGCGGCACGCTGTTTGGCGTGATCAATGCGCTGCTGATCACCACGCTGCGGGTGGTCTCCATCATCATCACTATCAGCATGCAGTCGCTGCTGTTCGGCCTGCTGATGTGGGTAACCGGCGGCCGCAGCCTTTACTCGCTGCCGGAGTGGTGGATCACCCTGCGTAACGTGCTGCCGTTCAGCTGGCAGGGCGAGAGCTTTCAGGTCGGCTTACCGCTCGCCACCATGCTGATTATTGCCGCGGCGACCGCACTGCTGCTGAACAAAACCAACCTCGGACGCCAGCTTTATGCAGTAGGTGGCGACGCAGAGTCTGCGCGACGTATCGGGATCCGCGTTGGTCTGATCCACGTTTTCGCCTACGGCTGGCTGGGCGCAATGGCGGCGATTGGCGGACTGGTGCAGGTCTATCGCATGGGAGAGGTCGTGCCTAATGCGCTGGTTGGCGGCGAGCTTGATGTGCTGGCAGCAACGGTGCTGGGCGGCGCCAGTCTGATGGGCGGTAAAGGCACGGTCAGCGGCACGCTGATGGGGGTCTTCCTGATCGCCATCCTGAAAAACGGTCTTAACCTGGTGGGCGTGTCGAACTACTTCATGAATATCGTGGTCGGCGGCGTCATCATGATTGCGATCGCCGTAACGCACTACAAAAAACGCAAAGAAACTGATGTCAGTTTCGTGTGACTGAGGGCATTGATGATGAAATCACTGACTGCACTGCGCCCTGACGGCACCAACCTTGGTCTGATGCTGCTTATCGCGCTGGCGCTGGCAACCTTTACCCTGATGCTGCCGGGCCGCTTCCTGACCGACTCAACCTTTATGAGCATGGCGTTTCAGCTGCCGGAGCTGGGGTTGCTCACGCTGGCAATGTTTATTGCCATTCTCAGCGGCGGCCTGAATCTCGCCATTATCGCGACTGCTAACCTGACCGCACTGTTTATCGCCTGGACGCTGATGAGCGCCCTGCCCGCCGGTGCCGGGATGGCGCTGCAGCTGCTGTGGCTGTTTATCGCCATTATCGGCGCCATGCTGATTGCCGCCGCGATTGGCGTCATCACCGGACTGATGGTGACACGTATCGGAGCGCATCCGATTCTGGTGACGCTGGCAACGATGATGACGCTGAACGGGATCGGTATCTGGCTGACCAAAGGCGCAGCCGTCAGCGGCATGCCGCCGGTGGTGCAGGCGCTGGGCGCCGATACGCTGCTCGGGATGCCGCTGCCGCTCTGGGTCTTTCTGATTGCCGCTGCGCTGCTGGCGCTGTTCCTCGGTAAAACCCGCGCCGGTAAATGTATTTACATGGGCGGCAGCAACATTAACGCGACCTGGTTCAGCGGCATCAACACCCATCGCATGGTGATGCTGGTTTACGTCATCTCCAGCCTGCTCTGCGTACTGGCGGGCCTGATCATGATGGCGCGCTTTAACTCAGCGCGTATGGGCTACGGCGACGCATACCTGCTGCTGACGGTGCTGGCGATTATCCTCGGCGGCACCGATCCCAACGGCGGTTTTGGCCGCGTCACCGGCGTCGTGCTGGCGCTGATTGCGCTGCAGGTGCTCTCCACCGGCTTCAACCTGATGAATATCAGCCAGCACGTCAGTCTGGCGATGTGGGGGGCAGTGCTGATTGTGGTACTCGCCTTTAAACAATTTAAAACCCGGTTCAATGAACACCGTGCGGTAAAGCTCAGCAAGCTGGCCGCGGTGCTTAATCCTCTGACTGAAAAGAAGGAAGTATGATGCGTATTCAAATCTCCCCGTCACTGATGTGTATGAACCTGATGGAGATCAAGCACCAGCTGCAGGTTCTCGATTCGCGCGCTGACTTTCTTCACGTGGATATTATGGATGGTCACTACGTCAAAAACATCACGCTCTCCCCTTTCTTCATTGAGCAGATCCGGCCCTATACCCGCGTCGCCATTGATGTACATCTGATGGTGGAAGAGCCGACCGATTTTATCGAAGCGGTCGCCAGAGCGGGTGCTGACTATATCTGCCCGCACGCAGAAACCATTAATCGCGATGCCTTCCGCGTAATAAATCTGATCCGCAGCTTTGGAAAAAAAGTCGGGGTGGTACTTAACCCCGCCACGCCGGTCTCCTTTATCCAGCACTATATCCACCTGCTGGATAAAATCACCGTGATGACGGTGGATCCTGGCTACGCCGGTCAGCCTTTTATTCCGGAGATGGTGGAGAAAGTGCGCGAGCTGAAAACGCTTAAGCAGCAGCACGGTTATCACTATCTGGTTGAGATTGACGGCTCCTGCAACACCCGCACCTATAACCAGCTGATTGGGGCGGGTGCAGAAGTGCTGATTGTCGGCACCTCCGGCCTGTTTAACATTCATGATGATTTAGCGACCGCCTGGGAAATGATGCGCGACAGCATTGATGAAGCCCAGGGGCTGACGCAGGTGTCCGCATGAAACCACGCTGGCTCGGGATCGATATCGGCGGCACCGGTACCCGGCTGCAGCTGATGGAAGAGGGTGGCGTCTGGAGCAGCTTTCGCAAAGTCGCTACCGCCAGCTGGGCGCAGCAGCCCGACGCGCTGCTGGCGCTCGCTCAGCTCATCCGCGACACGCTGGAACAGCAGCCGGTAAGCGGCATTATGCTGGGTCTGCCGGGCATTCTCAGTCGCGACCGGCAGCAGGTCATTTCGCTGCCCTTTATTCAGGCCCTGGATGGCCAGCCGGTCGCGGCGCGCCTCACTGCGCTGCTCGGCGTACCGGTGGCGATGGACAAAGATGTAAACCATCTGATGCTGTGGGATCTGCTGCAGCTGGAGCAGCTGCCGGACAACGCCGTGGGTCTCTATCCCGGCACCGGTATGGGCAACAGCCTGTGGCTGAACGGTGGCTTTTATCACGGCGAGCATGGCGGTGCCGGCGAGCTGGGGCATATTCCGGTCGCGGGCAACACCCTGCCCTGCCCGTGCGGTAACCACGGCTGTGCGGAAACGCTGACGTCGGGCCACTGGCTGAGCCGCTGGGCCGCACAGAATGCCGCCGGTACGCCGATCTCCGCCCTGTTTACCCGCCACGGCGAACAGCCGGAACTGCAGGCGTTTGTCCGGCGGCTGGCCGAACTCATCGCAACCGAAATGAATATTCTCGATCCGGAGTACCTGATCCTCGGTGGCGGTGTACTGGCGATGGCTGATTTTCCGCTGGCGCAGCTGCGCAGCCAGATCCAGCAGCATCTGCGGCCGCCGGTGACCCGTGAACACCTGAAGATTATTTTCAGTCACTCAACCGACTACACGGGCTGTCGCGGTGCCTGTCTGGCCGCAGAACGCCTGTTCAGGAGCGTAAGATGAAAGGAAAGGTGTGTGTTTTTGGCTCCTTTAATCTCGACATCGTGGCGGTGATGCGCCGCTTTCCGCTGCCGGGTGAATCGCTGACCGCGCATCACAGCATGATGGGCGCAGGCGGCAAAGGTGCGAATCAGGCCACGGCGGCGCTGCGCGCGGGTGCGCGGGTGCACTATATCGGCAAAGTAGGCAATGACGATTTTGGCCTGTTTGCGCGCCGGCATCTGGAAAAAACCGGGTTTGATGCCATTACGCTGTTTACCTGTAAAGAGAAGCCGACCGGCAATGCGCTGATCTATGTCGCGGGCGATGACGCAGAGAATATGATTTCAGTCTATCCCGGTGCCAATACCACCGTGACCGCAGCCGAGGTGACGCGCTGCCAGCCTACGGTCGCCGCAGCCGACATTCTGCTGGTGCAGCTGGAGAATAATCTCAGCGCTATCCAGCGCATGATCGATAACGCCCGCGCCAGCGGCACCTTTGTCATCCTTAACCCGGCACCGTGGCAGAAGATTGGCGATGCGCTGCTGGCAAAGGTTGATCTGCTGACGCCGAACAGTACCGAAGCAACGCAGCTCAGCGGCGTAACGGTAACCGATTTCGCCAGCGCGCGTCGTGCCGCCGGGGTGCTGCATCGCAAGGGCGCGCGCCAGGTGATCATTACGCTGGGCATGGCCGGTGCCCTGCTCTCAACGCCCGACCGGCAGCTGCGTATTCCGCTCTTTCCGGCCCAGCCGCGCGATACCACCGGCGCGGGTGACGCGTTCAACGGTGCGCTGGCCGCGCGCCTCGCCTCCGGCGACGATTTGCCGCAGGCAGCGCGGTTTGCCGCAGCGTTTGCTTCGCTTTGCGTCGAACGCGCCGGCGCAGCCGACTCCATGCCCTCATATGCAGAGGCGCTGGCGCGACTGCAGGCGCATCCGGAGTGCGTGGTCGGAGAGATAGAGGACGCGGTGGCGTAACTGAGTGGCTGAGGTCCGCCACCCGGGGTGCATCGCTGCGCCCCGGTTACGCCTTCAGCCATCCGGCTATCTGCGCATGCTGCAGCAGCATAATGGTTTTACCGTCACAAATGCGCCCCGCTTTTACCATTGCCAGCGCCTCCGGGAACGGCAGCTCCAGTACGGTGATCGCTTCATCTTCAACGCCACCGCCGCTGTTCGCGCGCGTCGCCTCACTATATTCTGCGGCAAAGAAGTGGATCAGTTCCGTGACGCCGCCCGGTGACATATAGGCGGCGAAGAGTTTCTCTACCTTTCCCGCCTGATAGCCCGTCTCCTCAATCGCCTCTTTGCGGATGCAATCTTCCGGCGTGTCATCGTCGAGCAGTCCGGCGCAGGCTTCAATCAGCTCACCGCTTTCGTTGCCGTTAACATAAGTGGCAATGCGAAACTGACGGGTCAGCACCACGCTGTTTTTTTCACGATTGTAGAGCAGAATCGTTGCGCCGTTACCGCGATCGTAGACCTCACGTTTGTGCCGTACCACTTCGCCATTGCTGCGGGTCAGTTCGTAGGTGTAATTGCGCAGCACAAACCAGTTTTCAGACAGGATTTTATTTTTAATGATGTTGATGGTGAATGCCATGAGCGCTCCGCTGCTTTGCTGAGAGAAGCTGAAATGATAGGCGGCAGCGGCGGGGAAAACTATCTGAATTCCCTGTGCGGCGACAGGTATAACAGATAAAAAAACGGGAGCCCGCAGGCTCCCGTTACTTTACAGAGAAGGATTTAGCGTCCGCTTTCGTCCGCCAGCTGCGGTGACGCATCGCTGCTGTCATCCGCGTGCACCTCATGCTCTTTCATCGCCTCTGCCTGTACGCGTTTACGTACGCCAAACCAGCCAAGCACCAGCAGCACGGCGATCAGAGGAATGGATGCAATGGTGTAGGTGCCATTCGGGTAGTCGAATGCCATCAGCACCAGCACGCTGAGTAAGAACAGCAGCGTCAGCCAGGAGGTGAACGGCGCCCACGGCAGCTTAAAGCTGACATCTTCTGCCTTGCCCTCTTTGATCGCTTTGCGCAGGCGCATCTGGCAGACCACGATAAAGCCCCATGAGGAGATGATCCCCAGCGAAGCAACGTTCAGGACAATCTCAAACACCTGCGACGGCACATAGTAGTTCAGCACTACGCCAACGATGTAAACCGCTACCGTGACCAGGATACCGGCATACGGCACCTGCTGCTTGCTCATCTTCGACATAAACTCCGGCGCGGAGCCGCCCATCGACATCGAGCGCAGGATACGGCCGGTTGAATAGAGACCAGAGTTAAGGCTGGAGAGCGCCGCGCTCAGGACCACGATGTTCATGATACTGCCGACATAGGGAACGCCCAGCTTCGAGAAGAACGTCACAAACGGACTCTGTCCCGCCTGGTAGGCATTCCACGGCAGCAGCAGTACCAGCAGCACCACGGAGCCCACATAGAACAGGCCAATACGCCAGATCACGCTGTTGATCGCTTTCGGCAGCATGGTTTTGGGATCTTTGCACTCGCCGGCCGCGGTTCCCACCAGCTCAATCGAGGCAAAGGCGAATACCACTCCCTGCACCAGCACCAGCGCGGCCATCAGGCCATGCGGGAAGAGGCCGCCGTTATCAGTGATCAGATGGAAGCCGGTTGCGTTGCCGTCGAGCGGTTTACCGGTTCCGAGAAACACCACGCCAACAATCAGGAAGATCACGATTGCCAGCACTTTGACCAGGGCAAACCAGAACTCCATTTCGGCAAACCACTTCACGCCAATCATGTTCATGGTGCCGACAATAGCCAGCGCGCCGAGCGCGAATACCCACTGCGGTACGTCGCCAAACGCGCCCCAGTAATGCATATAGAGCGCCACGGCGGTGATATCGACGATCCCGGTCATCGCCCAGTTCACAAAATACATCCAGCCGGCTACATAAGACGCTTTTTCCCCGAGGAATTCACGCGCATAGGAGACAAAGCTGCCGCTTGAGGGGCGATGCAGAACCAGCTCACCCAGCGCACGGAGGATAAAGAAAGAGAAGATGCCGCACACCAGATAGACCAGTGCCAGCGCCGGACCTGCCAGCTGCAGGCGGGCGCCAGCGCCGAGGAACAGACCGGTGCCGATAGCACCGCCGATGGCGATCATTTGTACCTGTCGGTTACCCATCGCTTTGTGGTAACCGGTATCGTGAGAGTTCAGCCAGCGCCTTCTCGCAGCACGCTGTTCGTCGGGCGTTTTTTTAGTATGTTTCATAGCTTTCCTGTTTGTCCTGACCATCAATCACCGGCTGACCAATCGTTTGCGCCTGCGGTGCGAAATGGAGTAAAAAACCGGTACCCGAGCAGTGGAACGATGCGCGTGGTGACCCGGGAAATTACGGCGATGAATCCTACCCGTTCTGCATGAACGAAGCAAAATATACTGGCTGGGTGCACGATCTGATTTGTAAGAATCGGTCGTGACGCACAAAAAACAGGTCAGCAGCGCGACCGGTCGGGAGGACGCCAGAAAAACAGAGGGTATCCGTCGGGAATATCTGCTGTTTTTTCTCAGGCAGCGCGCCGGAAACGAGTGGCCGACAGGAAAGCGTTCTGCTCAGACTGGCCCGCCCGGCAGCGTAACATTTACATTTCTTCCATAATTACTCCACGTTTCTCTGATTTACACCGCGTAAAGTAAAGCAGGCTGGTCTCTGCAGAGTGTACCCGCCTCGCCTGCCAGCGCGCCTGCCGTGCGCGGCTCACATAATAATGAAAAGCTGCCGCTGAGGAGTAACAGAGTTATGTCGGACTTTTTTATCGACCGCCCGGTCTTTGCCTGGGTTCTGGCGATGTTACTCTGTCTGTGCGGTACGCTGGCTATTACCTCCCTTCCGGTTGAACAGTACCCGGATCTCGCTCCGCCCAATGTCCGGATCACGGCTAATTATCCCGGCGCCTCTGCGCAGACGCTGGAGAATACCGTGACGCAGGTTATCGAACAGAATATGACCGGCATCGATAACCTGATGTACATGTCCTCTAACAGCAGCAGTACCGGCCAGGTGCAGATTACCCTGACCTTTCTCGCCGGTACCGATCCCGATGAGGCGCGTCAGCAGGTACAGAACCAGCTGCAGAGCGCCCTGCGCAAACTTCCGGCCGCCGTTCAGGCGCAGGGGGTTAACGTCAATAAAACCGGCGACAGCAATATTCTGATGATCGCCTTTGTCTCCACCGATGGCAGCATGGACAAGCAGGATATTGCTGATTACGTTGCCAGTAACATCCAGGATCCGCTTAGCCGCATCGATGGCGTCGGTCAGGTGGATGCCTATGGTTCGCAATACGCCATGCGTATCTGGCTCGATCCCGCCAAACTGACCCGCTATGCGCTCACGACCGCCGACATCATACAGGCGATCGCGTCACAGAATACGCAGGTCGCCGTAGGCCAGGTCGGCGGATTACCGTCCATAGAAAAACAGGCGCTGAACGCCACGGTCAATGCGCAATCCATGCTACAGACGCCAGAGCAGTTTCGCGCCATTACCTTAAAAAGCAGCAGCAGCGGTGCAGTTGTCACGCTGGGTGATGTGGCCAGCATCGCCATGGGCGCAGAGAAATATGACTATCTGAGCCGCTATAACGGTCAGCCGGCATCAGGCCTGGGCGTCAAGCTGGCTTCAGGCGCGAATGAGATGAATACTGACCGGCTGGTCCGCGCCCGCGTCGCGGAGCTGGCGCACTATTTTCCGCCCGGCCTGGAAGCGAAAATCGCGTTTGAAACCACGCCTTTTGTTAAAGCGTCAATTAAAGATGTTGTTAAAACACTGCTGGAAGCCATTCTGCTGGTCTTTCTGGTGATGTATCTCTTTCTGCAGAATTTCCGCGCCACGCTTATTCCCACGATCGCAGTGCCGGTGGTGCTGCTGGGTACATTTACCGTGCTCTATCTCTGCGGCTTCAGTATTAACACCCTGACCCTGTTTGCCGTGGTGCTGGCGATTGGCCTGCTGGTCGATGATGCGATCGTGGTCGTGGAAAACGTTGAGCGCATCATGAGTGAGGAGGGATTATCGCCGCGCGCCGCCACGCGAAAATCGATGGGTCAGATACAGGGCGCGCTGGTGGGCATTGCGCTGGTTCTCTCCGCGGTCTTTATCCCGATGGCCTTTTTTAGCGGCACGGTGGGTGCCATTTATCGCCAGTTCTCAATCACGATTGTCTCCGCCATGGTGCTGTCGGTGCTGGTGGCGATGATCCTGACGCCCGCGCTCTGCGCCACGCTGCTTAAGCCACTGAAACAGGGCGAACATCATGGTCAGCGTGGGTTTTTCGGCTGGTTTAACCGCGCATTTAACGCCGGCACTCAGCGCTACGAGCAGGGCGTGGCGCGGCTGCTGCGCCAGAGTGGCCGCTGGATGCTGCTCTATGCCGCGCTGATCGGCCTGATGGCCTTTCTGTTTTTGCGCCTGCCGACCTCCTTTCTGCCGCTGGAAGACCGCGGCGTATTCATGACGCAGATTCAGCTGCCGCCAGGTTCAACGCTGCAGCAGACGTCACGCGTGGTAGAGAAAGTCGAACATTACTACCTCACGGCAGAAAAAGAGAACGTTACGTCGGTGTTTGCCACCATTGGATCCGGGCCTGGCGGCAACGGTCAGAACGTGGCGCGGCTGTTTGTCCGCCTTACTCCCTGGGATGAACGCCCGGGTGACGACCGCACCTCTTTTGCCATTATTGAGCGCGCTACCCGCGCATTTACCGCCATTGCTGAAGCGCGCGTGGTCGCCAGCAGTCCGCCAGCCATTAGCGGTATGGGCAGCTCATCCGGCTTTGACCTGCAGCTGCAGGATCACGGCGGCATCGGGCATACGCAGATGATGGCGATGCGCGATAAGCTGCTGGCGCTGGCGTCGGCCGATCCGGCGCTGTCGCGCGTGCGGCATAATGGCCTGGACGATACGCCTCAGCTGCAGATTGATATCGACCAGCGCAAAGCGCAGGCGCTCGGCGTCTCGCTGGACACCATCAATCAGACCCTCTCTACTGCCTGGGGCTCGACTTATGTGAATGATTTTCTCGATCGCGGCCGGGTCAAAAAGGTCTATGTGCAGTCTGCGCCGGAGTTTCGTATGCTGCCCGGCGATATCAATAAATGGTACGTGCGCAACAGCAGCGGCGGCATGGTGCCCTTCTCTGCCTTTGCTACCAGCCGCTGGGAAACCGGCTCGCCGCGCCTTGAGCGCTACAACGGTTATGCATCACTGGAAATTGTTGGCGAAGCGGCCAGCGGCGTCAGCAGCGGAACAGCCATGGATGCGATGGAGAAGCTGGTGGCGCAGCTGCCGCTGGGCACTGGCTTCCAGTGGACCGGCGCATCTTATCAGGAACGATTATCCGGCGCGCAGGCCCCGGCGCTCTATGCTATTTCGCTGCTGGTGGTGTTTTTGTGTCTCGCAGCCCTCTATGAAAGCTGGTCTATTCCTTTCTCGGTGATGCTGGTTGTGCCGCTGGGCGTCGTGGGTGCCCTGCTGGCAACCTGGCTGCGCGGGCTGGAAAACGACGTCTATTTTCAGGTGGGTCTGCTGACGGTAATCGGCCTCTCTGCGAAAAACGCGATCCTGATCGTGGAGTTTGCGAATGAGATCAACAGTAAAGGCCGCGAACTAAAGCAGGCTACGCTTGAAGCATCGCGTCAGCGCCTGCGCCCGATATTAATGACTTCGCTGGCCTTTATGTTTGGCGTCCTGCCGATGGCGATCAGCAGCGGCGCAGGTTCAGGCAGTCAGCACGCGGTAGGTACCGGCGTTCTGGGCGGTATGCTGACCGCCACGCTGCTGGCTATCTTCTTTGTACCCTTATTCTTTGTGCTGGTCCGGCGTCGCTTTCCGCTGCGTGAGAAACCACAGGATTAACCGGCATGAAAAAGCCGCCGGAAGAGGCTCCCGGCGGCTTTATTGATGTGTGTGGTCAGAATCACAGCAAGGGGGGAAATACCCTGCTTTCCTCGTCACGCGTTACTTACGTAACATCGCTTCGATAAATTCTTTCCAGTTCCCCAGTTCATGTTCAACCATAACAACCTCTCTTATTGTGATGGCAATTGTACGCCGCTTTTTTCTGCAGGTGAATACGTTTTCACCTCTTATCACTATCGGCAGAAGCAGGTAAAAGCTGCAGTTTTTCTTTTTTGTGTCCTGACGCACATTCCTGCAACCTGATGTTCAGGCTGAAAAATAATTTTTTTCGCATGCTGTAGCACAATTCCGTGATTAAGATAATCCTTACCAGCCTGATAATCAGGCAGCGCGCAGTTTGCGCTCAAAATGAAAGCGTTTACTGGTCCTGATTAGCGTTTTCGATTAAAGCCTGCAGATGATGAAAAATGCAGGCAACATCCACTGGCGCTCACCGCAGGCAACCCGCTGTGGTAAACTCGCGCGCAGATTTTTTTGCAGAACGGGAAACAGCTATGACAGCGCAGTGGGTGATGTACGGAATCAAAAATTGCGACACCGTAAAAAAAGCGCGCAATGCATTAACCGCGTCCGGCATCGACTACCGGTTTCACGATTACCGCGCGGATGGACTGGATGCCGCGCTGCTGCAGCACTTCATTGATCGGCTCGGTTATGAAGCGCTGCTTAATACGCGTGGAACGACCTGGCGTAAGCTGCCGGAAGCAGAGCGTGCCGCGATTAATGATGCGGCCAGCGCCAGCGCCGTGATGCTGGCACAGCCCGCCATCATTAAACGTCCGCTGCTTGCCGCCCCCGATGGCAGCCTGCTGCCGGGCTACAGTGCCGATCTTTACCACGCCTTTATTCAGGAGAAGTCATAACATGTTCTGTCCGGTTATTGAGCTGGCTCAGCAGCTCATCCGTCGCCCTTCGCTGAGTCCGGATGATGCGGGCTGCCAGGCCTTGCTGATCGCCCGGCTGGAGGCTATCGGTTTTCAGATTGAGCAGATGCATATTAATGACACGCTGAACGTCTGGGCCACGCGCGGTCACGGGGAAACTTTAGCGTTTGCCGGACACACAGATGTCGTGCCGCCCGGTGATGCAAATCGCTGGATCAACCCGCCGTTTGAGCCCACTATCCGGGATGGCATGCTGTTTGGACGCGGTGCCGCCGATATGAAGGGCTCGCTGGCAGCGATGGTGGTCGCCGCTGAACGGTTTGTTGCCGCGCATCCGCAGCACAAGGGCCGCCTGGCGTTTCTGATTACCTCCGATGAAGAAGCCAGCGCGGTTAACGGCACGGTCAAAGTGGTGGAGCGCCTCATGGCACGTCATGAACGCCTGGATTACTGCCTGGTGGGTGAACCCTCCAGTACAGAAATTGTCGGGGATGTGGTGAAAAACGGCCGGCGCGGTTCCATGACCGCAAACCTGACGCTGCACGGCGTGCAGGGCCATGTCGCCTACCCGCACCTGGCAGATAACCCGGTACACCGTGCGATGCCGGCGCTGAATGAGCTGGTGGCCACCGAGTGGGATCAGGGCAACGCTTTCTTTCCGCCAACCAGCATGCAGATTGCGAATGTGCAGGCGGGTACCGGCAGCAATAACGTTATTCCGGGTGAGTTTTTTGTGCAGTTTAACTTTCGCTTCAGCACTGAGCTGACCGATCAGATGATTAAAGATCGCGTGACGGAACTGCTGGATCGCCACCAGCTGCGCTATACGCTGGAGTGGACTGTCTCCGGACAACCCTTCCTGACGTCACGCGGCAAGCTGGTCGACGCCGTGGTAAACGCCGTAACGCACTATAATGAAATTAAGCCGCAGCTGTTAACCACAGGTGGCACCTCCGACGGACGCTTTATTGCCCGTATGGGCGCGCAGGTGGTGGAGCTTGGTCCGGTTAACGCCACAATTCATAAAATCAATGAGTGCGTCAAAGCGTCAGACCTGCAGCTGCTGAGCCGCATGTATCAGCGCATTATGGAGCAGCTGATCGCCTGACCGCACAAACAAGGAGACGGGGCATGGAGTGGTTAAAAGAGTACTGGTGGATACTGGTGATTGTGCTGATGGTGGGCGTGCTGATGAACGTCTATAAAGATCTCAAGCGCATCGATCACAAGAAATATATGGATAACCGGCCGGATTTGCCCCCGCATCGTGATTTCAACGATAAGTGGGATGATGAAGATGACTGGCCAAAGAAAAAATAGGCCTGGGGCGCATAAATACATCAGGGGCGCATAAATGCGCCCCCTACAAAAATTGTAGGGGCGGCATTCATGCCGCCCGTCCCGGCGGATTGGTTGTAGGGGCGGCATTCATGCCGCCCTGGCCGCAATTTGGCAACGGACGCGTAAATACCCAGGGGCGCATAAATGCGCCCCCTACGGGCACCCGCAGGGGCGGCATTCATGCCGCCCGCTCCTACAGGAGCATCACAACGTCGTCGTCGTTTGGCTTTGCCCCGCTCAGCGCTTCATCAAAATAGCGGCGCGGTATGGTATATTGCAGATGATGCAGCGCCCGCGCCATGCTGCGTTCATCTATCGCATGCGGCAGATCGTCCACCACGTCCAGCGTCACATCTCCCCCCAGCTCAGTCAGACGCTGGTTTGCCGCTTCAGCATGCTGTAGCGGTACCTGCTCGTCATCGTCGCCATGAATAAGATGAATAGTATTACGCCTGCTGGCCCGTTCCGGCAGCGTGGTATAGCGCCCGCTAAAGGCAACTACCCGTCCGGCAAGCTCCGGCTGCGCTTTTACGCCCTCCAGTACCATGGTGCTGCCCTGCGAGAAGCCTACCAGCGCCGTCGCTTCCGGCCGGACGCCAGCGGCGCGCTGCCAGTGCCGGACAGACTCAATAAACACCGGCATGACCGCATCAACACACTGCTGCGGCGAACGATCCTGGGCAGGATAATCCATGAACCACTGGCGGCCCTGCGGCACATTACCCGCATAAGGCGCACCAACTGACACCACCTGCGCGTCCGGAAACGCCTGCGCAAACCAGCTGCCAATCTGTGCCATCGCATCAGGGTTATCATCCGCGCCGTGATAAAGCAGAAAGAGCTGTACAGCCTGCACCGGCTGCTGAACAACAACATATCGTAAAGCCATACTGACCTCCTGTAATCACTATACGCCGCAGCCAGCAGAGTGATACCGGGAAAATTTGAATAAGAACCCTGATTTATTGCAACAACGTCAGCTGCTGCTGCCAGGCTTGCGCTGCCTGCGGATCGAGCCGTTCAAGCGCCTCGGCCGTCTCCTGACGCAGCCGCTGTATCACCGCTTTGCGGCCGCTGAGACCGGCGCTGCTGCCCGCCTCACTCAGCGTCTGTTGCTGAAGCAGTATGGCCTGCGTTAACGGCTTTGGCTGTACGCGTACCAGCCGCTGCAGCACCGCATAGCTCGCTTCGAACGGGCGCTGCGCCCAGGCAAAACCGGCCAGCAATGCCACATCCTCTTCATTAAGATCCTGCTGCAATGCTGTCGCGCCCTGCAGCGGTAAATCGATAAGGTCGCGCAGCCAGACGGCGTCGCGTGCCAGCCGCTGTGCCGCCTGCATCTGCAATAATTTTCCGGCCGGCGTCAGCGCGCAGATAGCCATCGCGGCATAGCAGCCGCTGCTCGCTTCACGCTGCGATCCGACCCGCACCAGCGTGAAGCCGCAGGCGTGCCAGAAACGCCATAGCGTCGCCGTGTAACCAAAGCTCACTGACAGGAAATCGCAGCCGTCGGCCTGCTGACGCGCCTGTGCGACCAGCGCACGGCCCACTCCCTGCTGACGGCAGGCTGCGGTGACCGCAATACGACTGATGCGCAGGGAGCGCAGCGTGGCCGCCGTACAGAAACCCGCGTGGGCCGCCAGGGACTGCGCCACCAGATTACCGCGCGGGCGACGCGTACCCGCCCAGACCGCCTGCGCCAGCGCGGTATCCAGCCCGCCCTCTTCAACCAGCCACAGCGCACCGGCCACGCTCTCCGGCGTACCGGCCAGCCAGAGTTGCATCCCCGGCGCGTCCAGCAGGCGTCGCAGGTCGAGCGGCGAGGTACGATAGTGCGCACTCGCCAGCAGACGATAACCCGCTTCCAGCGCAGCGGGATGCGCATCCGGTGTTACTTTACAGAGCATTGGTTCTGATGCCGGTTCAGTCTGATCCGCTTCTTCGAACAGCAGCGCGCGATTAAGCCACTGCTCCAGCGGATCCTGAGCGCTCCAGCGCAGGGGTTCATCCAGCGTAAAAGCGTGAACGTCAGGCAGGGTGGCGCAGAAGCGCAGCAGGAAGCCGCGTCCGGTGCCCTCATACCCCTGCACCGTTGTGGTCAGCAGCACGCGCGGAAAACGCGCGACCAGTTGCTGCAGCAGCGGCGCCGGGATCGCGGCAGCCTCATCAACGATCAGCCAGCCAGGCAGCGGATCAGCCGGCTGCTGCAGGATCGCATCAGGAGCCATAAAGGAAAACTGCTCGCCGGCAAACTGCGCCAGCACGTCTGTTGACACCTTTGCCGGAGCCGTGACCAGCACGCGTGACACAGTACGCGCCAGCATGCCGGCCAGCGCCGACTTACCGCGCCCGCGCGGGGCCGTGACCACCGCCACACCGGAGGTGAGCGCCTGCAGCTGAGCAAGAATAGTCGCCTGCTGCTGTGGCGCACGACACTGCCACTGCGGCCAGACGCCTGCAGCGGGCTGACGCACCGGCTGATGCTGACGCTGCAGCAGCACCTGATCATCTGCCAGCATCAGCTGCTGCAGGCGATGTATAAAGCGGGGCGTGACAATCGGCTCTGCAACATCGGCCCAGCGCAGGCTGTCTGCATCGGCAGTTGTCGCCCAGCTCTCCCACGGCGGCGTCAGCAGCAGCAGCCAGCTGCCGGCGCGCAGCGTGCCCGCCAGCGCGGCAAATGCCTCAGCGTGAAAGCCGTATCGCGCGTCGAACAGCGCATGCGTAAACTCACGTCCCAGCAGCGTACGCAGCGCGGCCGGGGCAACGTGCGGCGTCAGGTCGCGGGCGCTGCTCAGCGTGATCCAGTCACCCGGCAGCGCCTGCTGCCATAGACCGGCCTGCTCGCGCACCCAGTGTGCATCGCCCGCAATCACCGCTAAGCGACGAATGCCTGCCTGCTGCATCGCCGCCGTGATCACTGCACAGGACATCAGTTTGTGGCGAAGGTGTTACACTGGCCCGGATCGCCGCCGTCATAACCGCGTTTGAACCAGGTGTAACGCTGTTCAGATGTGCCGTGCGTGAAGCTGTCCGGCACCACGCGCCCCTGGCTCTGCTGCTGCAGGCGGTCGTCACCAATCGCTTCTGCCGCGTTAAGCGCTTCCTGCAGATCGCCTGTTTCCAGAATGTTCTGCTGCTGCATATAGTGGCCCCAGACGCCGGCAAAACAGTCGGCCTGCAGCTCCATTTTCACTGACAGCTGATTCACCTGTTTCTCGCTGGCGCCCTGCTGCATCTCACGTACTTTCGGCTCGATACCCAGCAGTTTCTGCACGTGATGCCCTACTTCATGCGCAATCACGTAGCCCTGCGCAAAGTCGCCGCCTGCGCCAAGTTTGGTTTTCATCTCATCGTAGAACGAAAGATCAATATAGACACTCTGGTCAGCCGGACAGTAAAACGGGCCCATCGCCGCCTGGCCGGTTCCGCAGTGGGTGCGCGTCACGCCGCGATACATCACTAGCTTTGGTGGCACATACTGTTTGTTCATCTGCTTAAACAGCTTGTCCCAGGTATCTTCTGTGGTCGCAAGGATCACCGAGGTAAATTTCGCCGCCTCGTTATCCTGCGCGGAGTCCACCTGGCGCTGCTGCACCGGTGCGCCGCCCCCGCCGCCCAGCAGTCCGGTAAGGTCATAACCGTAATACCCGGCGATCGCTACCACCACCAGCAGGATAATGCCGCCTTTGCCACGCGGCAGCCGGATCTGTCGCCCGCCTCCGCCAAAACCTGATGATTCGCCGCGACGATCTTCCACATTGTCGCTTTCACGACGCCCTTGCCAGCGCATGGCCTGCTCCTGTTTATTTTTCTTCAGATAGGCATGATTTTAGATGGGGCCAGGCATAATCACCAGCGTTGCAGCCCGGCAGATGACGGATATAAAAAAGGGCCGTCTGCAGAGACGGCCCGATATTACCTGCCACGTGATGCGGTTTAGTCGAGTTTTACCCCGAGGCGCTGCGCTACGGCTTCATACGCTTCAACGACGCCGCCGAGGCTCTGACGAAAACGGTCTTTATCCATTTTGTCCATGGTCTCTTTGTCCCACAGGCGCGCGCCGTCGGGTGAGAACTCATCGCCCAAGGTAACTTCACCGTTGAACAGACCAAACTCCAGCTTGAAATCCACCAGAATCAGACCGGCGTCATCAAACAGTTTGCTCAGTACCTCGTTGGCTTTATACGTCAGCTCCTGCATACGTGCCAGGTTCGCTTTACTGACCCAGCCAAAGGTTTCGCAGTACGACTCGTTGACCATCGGATCATGTTTGGCGTCATCTTTCAGGAAGAGATCAAACAGCGGCGGACTGAGCAGCATGCCCTCTTCCACACCAAGGCGTTTGACCAGCGATCCGGCCGCGCGGTTGCGGATCACACACTCTACCGGCACCATCTCCAGCTTTTTCACCAGCGCTTCGTTATCAGACAGCAGCGCTTCCATCTGAGTAGGAATGCCCGCTTCCTGCAGCCTGGTCATAATAAAGTGGTTAAACTTGTTGTTTACCATGCCTTTACGATCAAACTGTTCGATTCGCGCTCCGTCTCCTGCTGATGTATCGTTGCGGAACTCAAGTACCAGCAAATCCGGATTGTCGGTACTGTATACGGTTTTCGCTTTACCGCGATACAACTCAGCTCGCTTTTGCATCTTGTTAACTCCAGACATGAAATAACCCGTGTTCAGCGGTGTTCCACCGCGCAACGACTGCGTGACGCAATCGTTTACCTCGCCGGGCGCCATTATGCCAAAATCAAAACAAAAAGGCCGGAGAATCTCCGGCCTTTACACAATTATTTATTCAGTGCGCCCTGCATGACGGCGACCAGCGCATCGTTCTGCGCCTGGGTCAGCACGTGACCCTTGGGATCGATAAACTGCAGACTACTGCGGTTATCAAGGTCGCCGACCTGCAGCTTATAGTCACCGTTCGGCAGCTCCGGATCTTTGGCGCCAATCGCGTCAAATGCACTGCTGCCCGGTTGCTTGTAGGTCACTTTCAGACTGCCCTGCGAACGGTTGTCATCTGTGACTTCCATGCCTGCACGCTGCAGCGCCGCCGGCAGTCGCTGCCAGGTGACGTTAAACGGCGAACGCAGGATCAGCAGCGGCAGGCCGGTGTCATCCGCGCCACTCTGTACATCGATCTGCCCGGTTGCACGCCCGGCGGCGGCATCCTGACTGGCGGTATCGATCTTATCCAGACCGGTGCTGAGATCGTTAAGCATCTGGCCGGTATAGCGCTGAACCTGAGCCGGTGAAGTCACCGTCTGGCCCTGCTGCTGCAGCTCAAGCAGACGCACCGTCAGAACCTGCTGATACCCCTGGTTCTGGACGCTGATCTGATAGCGCCCGCGATACTGATTATCTTCATCTGCGCGGTTCCACTGCACCCAGTCGGTAGTGAGCTGCTGCCCGGCATCATTACGCTGAGCAATCGGGAATTTATAGGATTGCACCACGTTGACCACCTGTGACCAGATAGAGCCACGGCTGCTTTCCAGCGCGAGTACGCCGGTATTACCGGTGAACTGCGCCCGGGTACCGTTCATCAGCGCCAGCGGCTGCGCCGGCGGACGAATATCAAGCGCTTTACCCAGTGCGCCATTGGCTACGCGATGCGGAACCTCATAGTCGCCGTTCTGTATCGGCAGTATTGCTCCTGCCGGCGCGTTTAAATCACGCAGTTCAGGCGTCTGAAGATAGGACTCATCGCCGCTCACCTGGCGCTTGTAACGCTGATCGCTGGAACAGGCTGTCAGCAGCAACAGGGTAGACAGGCCCGCTACTGTTGCCAGCGTCGAACGCTTAACTGAAAAACTCATTGATTCTCCCTAAATTAACGCAGACCCGCTTTAATAAGTGCCTGCGCTGTTTTTTCCTGACCCGCGCTGGTCAGCGGCGTCATTGGCAGGCGCAGCGTGTCATCCGCGATCAATCCCAGCTGTTTCGCGGCCCATTTTACCGGAATAGGATTGGGCTCACAGAAAAGCGTCTGGTGCAGATGCATCAGACGCTGATTCAGGCGGCGCGCGTCGGCAAATTTGCCCTCCTGCGCCAGCGCGCAGAGTTCAGCCATTTCACGCGCCGCAATGTTGGCGGTGACAGAAATAACGCCTTTGCCGCCCAGCTGCATGGAATCCAGCGCGGTGGCATCATCGCCACTGACAATAATGAACTCGTCACCAACCAGCTGTTGGATCTGTGAAACGCGCGATAAGTTCCCGGTCGCCTCTTTAATACCGATAATATTTTTGATTTCCGCCAGGCGTGCCACTGTTTCCGGCAGCATGTCGCAGCCGGTACGTGACGGGACGTTATAAAGCATCTGCGGCAGGTCGGTGCTTTCCGCAATCGCTTTGAAGTGCTGATAAAGCCCTTCCTGAGTCGGACGATTGTAGTAAGGCGTTACGGTCAGACAGCCGACTACGCCGGTGCCGGTAAAGCGTTTTGTCAGAGAGATCCCTTCAGCAGTGGCGTTAGCGCCCGTTCCGGCAATGACCGGAATACGGCCATCGGCCAGCTCCAGGGTTTGCATAACCACATCACCATGCTCTTCATGGCTGAGCGTTGCAGATTCGCCGGTGGTGCCAACAGAAACGATCGCTGCGGTTCCGCTGGCGACATGATAATCAATCAGTTTTTTCAGACTCGGGCGGCAAACCTGGCCCTGGTCATTCATAGGCGTAATGAGTGCAACAATACTTCCGGTGAACATGGGCTATCCCCTCGACAAACAAGTGCCTCATGTTACGTTTTACCTTGAAAGAAAAGCAAGCGAGCCAGCCCATTCCCGCGCTTGTCAGCAGTTTTTTTTATGTTTACCTTATAGTTATTAGCGAACGTACAGGAAAACTCATTTTGTCGCAGCCACAGCCGCATCATCTGGTCATCACTGCCCTTGGCGTTGATCGTCCAGGTATCGTTAACGCTATTACCCGCCATGTCAGCAGTTGCGGCTGTAATATTGAAGATAGCCGTCTGGCCATGCTCGGCGATGAGTTCACCTTTATTATGCTGCTTTCCGGCAGCTGGAACGCTATCACGCTGATTGAATCCACCCTGCCGATGAAAGGGGCTGAGCTGGAGCTGCTGATAGTGATGAAGCGAACGAATGCACGCGCCACGCCACCGATGCCGGTGACGGTCCGGGTTCAGGTAGAAGTGCCGGATTCACCACGCATTATTGAGCGCTTTACCGATCTGTTTGATAAACACCAGCTGAACATCGCTGAGCTGGTATCGCGTATCAACCCGGCTCAGGACAATGAACAGCCGGTACTCTATATTCAGATGACGGCACACAGCCCGGCTAACCGGGTCAGCGCGCCCATAGAGCAGGCGTTTAATCAGCTCTGTGAAGAACTGCATGCACAGGGCTCAATTCGCCTCTATAGTGTCACCGACGACAGCAGCAGTGTCCTGTAATCAGGCTCCGGGTTATTTCGCCACACACTCTGTTGCGGCAACATAACGTGTTATGAAATAACCCTGAGGTAAACGTCCGGCAGGCCAGCAGGCGATGCCGGGTGTCATACCCACAGCATGAACAAAAAACGGAGAGTTGTGATGAATCCACTGAAAGCCGGTGATACCGCACCGAAATTTAGCTTGCCCGATCAGGACGGCGAACAAGTAAATTTGGCCGACTTCCAGGGACAGCGTGTTCTGGTCTATTTCTACCCGAAAGCGATGACGCCAGGCTGTACCACTCAGGCCTGCGGCCTGCGCGACAACATGGATGAGTTGAAAAAAGCGGGCGTTGAGGTACTGGGTATCAGCACCGACAAGCCGGAAAAACTGTCCCGTTTTGTTGAGAAAGAGCTGCTGAATTTCACGCTGCTCTCTGATGAAGATCACCAGGTGTGCGAGCAGTTTGGCGTCTGGGGTGAAAAGTCCTTTATGGGCAAAAGCTACGATGGCATTCACCGCATCAGCTTCCTGATTGGTCAGGATGGTAAAGTGGAGAAGGTGTTCGACAGCTTTAAAACTTCAGACCATCACGATATCGTGCTGGATTACGTTAAGTCTGCCTGATCACAAGCGGTGCGCTTCTGCTGCGCACCGCTTCCCGTTACCTCTTACTCTGTGACCTGCCGTTCCGGCATGGTTTCCGGCCAGGCGCGCACCACCGCTTTCACCAGCGTGGCCAGCGGAATAGCAAAAAATACGCCCCAGAACCCCCACAGTCCGCCAAAAATAACCACTGACAGAATAATCACCAGCGGATGCAGGTTCACCGCCTCTGAAAACAGTACCGGGACCAGTACGTTGCCATCCAGTGCCTGAATCACCAGATACACCACCATCAGCGTCCAGAAGTCGCTGCTGAGCCCCCACTGAAACAGTCCGACGCCGATCACCGGCAGCGTGACAGCCAGCGCACCGACGTAAGGGATCAGTACCGAAACGCCCACCAGCACCGCCAGCAGCAGCGCATAATTGAGTCCCAGCAGCAGAAAGGCGATCCAGCTGACGACGCCGGTCACCACCATCTCCAGCACCTTGCCGCGAATATAGTTGGTGATTTGCTGATTCATCTCTTTCCATACCGTACCTGCCAGCCCGCGATTACGCGGCAGCACGCGCCGTACTGCGTTCAGCATCTGATCTTTATCTTTCAGCAGGAAAAACACCATCAGCGGCACCAGTACCAGATAGATCATCAGCGTCATCAGGCCAACCAGCGAAGCCAGCGAATAGCGCACCAGAGATTCGCCCAGGCCGGTCAGGCGGCTGCGCAGATTTTCCACGATAATATCGATAATGCCTGCATCCACCAGCGCCGGAAAACGCTGCGGCAGCGCAGCAGCAGAGACATAGAGCTTGTTAAGCATGTTGGGCAGATCGCGCGTCAGGTTAATGCCCTGCTGCCAGGCAACCGGCGCCACTATCAGTACCATAACCAGCAGAATGCCGGCGAAAAGTATTAACACGATGCTGGTTGCCCAGCTGCGGCTGCAGCCGATACGCTGCAGCCGGACCACAGGCCACTCAAGCAGATAAGCGAGCACCAGCGCCATCAGCAGCGGGGCCAGCAACCCGCTAAAGAAAAACAGAATGCAGAACGCCGCCAGCAGAATCACCAGCAGGCCAATCGCCTGCGGATCGCTGAAGCGACGCTTGTACCATTGAAACAACAAAGACAACATCAACCTTATCCTTTTACTGCACCAGAACGGCACGTAGCCGTCCGCTTATCGACCCGCACGCATCAGCGTATAATGCTGCTGACCAGCGCGTCATGGCCGGCAATCATCACACAGTTTCGTCCGGCGTGCTTGGCCTGATAGAGCGCCGCATCCGCCTGCCTGAGACTCTCCTCCTGCGTGCCCTGCTGCGGTTGCCAGCAGGCGATGCCCACTGAGAGCGTGATATGGCCGGGCGGATCAATCCAGCGCTCTGCAATGCTGACGCGTACCCGCTCGGCAATAACCCGCGCCTCTTCAATAGTGGTTGCCGGCAGCAGCATCAGAAACTCTTCGCCACCGTTACGGCAGACCACATCCGTCTGACGGGCGTTGCTGCGCAACGTCTGCGCAACCTGCTTAATCACGTCGTCGCCCGCGCTGTGGCCAAAATTATCATTGACCCGTTTAAAGTGGTCGATATCCAGCGCCAGCACGGCAAACGGCTGCTGCATCGCATCAAAATAGTCGAGCACGGCGTGCAATCCGCGCCGGTTGAGCAGCTGTGTCAGGGGATCGCTTTGCACTTCTGACTTAAGGCGCCCGATTTTATCCTGTACCAGTCCGATACCGGTCAGCAGTGCCCGTTTCACCTGCGCCGCCTCAAAATACCACGCGCGGATGCCGCCAATTTCTGCCGACACCCCCTGCGTATCCATCTGGCTCGCTTTTCGCGACAGCTGCCAGAGCGGCAGCGCAATCAGCCGGGCCAGCACGATCGCCACCAGCAGCGTCAGCAGCGCAAACGGCACCGAATTCTTCAGCACGTTCAGCAGCAGGCCGGAAAGCGGAGCCAGCGTAACCGCCACAGGCTTAAGCGCCACAACCATCCAGCCGGTACCCGGCACCACCGCGTAGCCAATCAGCTTGTTGCTGTTGTTCTCCGTGATCTGTGCGGTGCCGCTGCTGCGCTCCTCCCGCTCGCGTTCGCTGATAATAGCCGGCACGCTTTTACCCACCAGCTGGCTGTTCTGGTGATAAAGCACCTGATTGTTACGATCCAGGACAAAAATCTGGGTCCCGTCGCGATAATATTGCTCGCCCAGCAGCGCATTCAGGATACTTTTCTTCTTCAGATAGAGCGTGCCGCCCACGTAACCCAGATAACGCCCTTCGCTATTCCAGACAGGCCATGAAACAAACACGATGAGATTGTTCGCGGCTGAGATCACCGCCCTGCTGACCAGCGGCTGCCGCTGCGTCAGCGCTTCCCGGGACGCCTGGCTGGTAAGCTGCATGCCCTTCAGCGTCAGGGATTCCGGCGAGATCGCTTTCACGATGCCGTTACTGTCCACCACCGCGACGGAATTGAAGCTGCTGGTCTGCTCACGCAGGCGGCTGACTTCCTGCTGCGCGAGCGCCTCATCGTCAAACGCCTGGCCCAGCAGGTTAGCGCTGAAGTGCAGCTGCGACTGCGCCTGCTGAAAGAAAAGTTCTGTGGTGGTTGCCAGCTTTGTCGCGTAGGCGCGGTTGGCTTCCAGCGTGGTTTCAATCAGCACCATGCGCTGCACGCGCCAGGTCGCATAGAGCGTGTTTGCCAGCGTGATGACAATACTGATAATTGCCAGCAGCGCGATCAGCGTCCGCAGGTCAGTTTTTGGCCGGATTCGCGTCAGCATAACGCCGCCGCGCGGATAGGTTGCTTCATAGATTTACGTGCCTGACGCTGTGGTGATTGAGGGGGTCACTTGTTGTTATGAGAGACACACAAGTGTACACCGCTCAGGTCGTTTCAGCACGGATCATCCCGCCGGACTGGCAACAGAACTCTTTTTTACGCTGGATCGGTTTGCGGATTGAAGCAGAGAGGTGACAGCGGCCTGCGCCGCTGTCGGCTGAAATCACAGCATCAAAAAGGCGTATCCTTCATTCTGCAGCGTAGCGACCGTCGTGCCGCTGGAGAGCGTATGGGTTACGCGGGTATCGATCCAGTCACGCTGCAGCTGGTGAAATGCTACGGACTGATCGCAAATCGTGACTTTGACGCCTGCTTTTTTCAGCTCATCAATCAGTTTCAGGTTCGGGTTGTCAAAACCGTACGCCTTGTGAAACTGCTCATTATTCAGTGCAGCCGGGACCGCATCGCTGTTAATGGACACCACAAAGTTCAGCTGATTAAGCGGCACACCCGCAGCGTAATAGAGGTTGGTTACGCGCGCCACGCGCTCCAGACCCAGATTAGGCTGATGAATATCACCTTCGCTGCGGTTGATCTGAAACACAATTTTGTTGCTCAGCCCGGGCGTCATTGCCGGGTTGTAGTCCGGCGTATTCACAAAGTGAATTTTGCCGTAGCCGGCAATTGCCGGGGTACTCCAGAAGTCAGCGGGCTCCGCTTTTTTATCGGCAAATTTACCGCTGACTTTATCCACCAGCTCAGGAAGCTGTAACACATTGCCGCCGACAAACCCTGCCAGCGCGGCGATAACAATATAAGACGCTACACGCATTCTGTTTCTCCTTAACCGAAACGATTACATCTGCAAAAGGGCATAGCCCTGATTTTCCAGCGTGGAGACCGTAGTCGGGCTGGAGAGCGCATGGATCACTGAACGATCGATCCAGGCGTTGGGATAGTGATGAAAGGCAACAGACTGATCGCATACGGAGACTTTTACGCCCAGCTTATTCAGCGCATTGATCAGCGGCAGATTGGGGTTATCAACGCCATAAAATTGCCTGAAGTGGCTGTTGTCCAGCGTGGCAGGCGTCGCATCGCCGGTCATGGAGACAACAAACGCCAGCTGATCGACAGGGATCCCGGAGGCAACATAGAGATTCACCACGCGCGCAACCCGTTCCAGGCCCAGGTTAGGACGTTTGATATCGCCTTCATTTTTGGTGAGCTGAAAAATGACTTTATTGCTCAGGCCGGCCACCGGCTTAAAGGCCGCATCTGCTTCGTAGTGAATCTTGCCATAGCCTTCAATGGCGGGCGTGCTCCAGAACCCCTCGGGATCGGCAGGCTCAGCGGTAAAATGTTTCGCCACACGCTGATAGAGGTCGTCTCCTTTGATTATTCCTGCTCCGACCACGCCTCCCAGAACAGCAATCAGGGCATAGCTTACTGCTGAACGCATACAAACTCTCCGGCATACACGGCACGTGTATTAACAGTCCACAAGGAAAAAAGTGCCTTATCTATACCACAGCGCATACGGAACGGCGTGACCGACCCA
Organism: Pantoea sp. UBA4549; assembly: GCF_002387285.1. Classification (NCBI taxonomy): domain Bacteria; kingdom Pseudomonadati; phylum Pseudomonadota; class Gammaproteobacteria; order Enterobacterales; family Erwiniaceae; genus Pantoea; species Pantoea sp. UBA4549. The sequence goes on from NZ_DGLH01000007.1 coordinate 34,724, forward strand.
CACGGCATAAGCGCGTTTTAGTTGCGCGCAACATAATTAGCTGTGCTGATTAAACAGGGAATTCGATGGTCATGACGTCAGCGCTGCAGAATAGGCTGGCCGGAAAGCAGGTTTACCAATGCTTACCAGGCGGGTTGACGAGCGGGTTAATCCTGACCATTAATTTCTGTTAAGGTCGGTTTTTATCTGGCGCTGATGATAAAAAAAGCTGATGGAACAGGGTGATAGTTGAGGTCAGCGCCGCGCTGCTTTTCAGAGAATACCTGGAAAAATCCATGCCAGATTCAATATTTTTGAGCAACTTTACGTAACTTTGAATTCATAGTGACTTATCCGCCCGTCTGTCGCTGCATTACTGTTCAGTTTTTTGCGGCAAAACAGCGACTCACACTGCTAAACGCTCCATTATGCGCTTCTGTGGCCGCTCTCTTTGCAACCCGGCGGCCTGCGGTTAAGATAACGGCAGAGCAGAAAATCCGATTCACATCGAACATTTACCCTCTCTTCTGTCCGGCGACAGATGAGCATTATCAGGATCGAGGCATGTTAAACCGACTGCGTATCTCCGTACTGGCTACCCTCATTCCTGCGCTGCTGCTGACGCCAGCCTTCAGCGCACGCGCCGATCTCAGTGATAACCTGCCCGACATCGGCACGACGGCAGGTTCCACGCTATCCATTAATCAGGAACTGCAGATGGGCGATTTTTACGTGCGCCAGCTGCGGGCCAGTGCGCCGCTGATTCAGGATCCGCTGCTGAATCAGTACATTAATGCGCTGGGGCAGCGTCTGGTGGCGCACGCCAGTTCAGTACGCACGCCGTTTCACTTTTTCCTGATCCAGAACGACGAACTCAACGCCTTTGCCTTTTTTGGCGGTAACGTGGTGCTGCACGCCTCCCTGTTTCGCTATACCGACAATGAAAGCCAGCTCGCCTCGGTGATGGCGCACGAGATTTCACACGTGACGCAGCGCCATCTGGCGCGCGCCATGGAGGAGCAGAAACGCAGTGCGCCGCTGACCTGGGTCGGTGCGCTGGGTTCTATTCTGCTGGCGATGGCAAATCCGCAGGCGGGAATGGCCGCTCTGACCGGTACGCTGGCAGGCACCCAGCAGGGCATCATCAGCTTTACGCAGGGTAATGAGCAGGAAGCGGATCGCATCGGTATTCAGGTGCTGCAGCGCGCCGGTTTTGATCCGCAGGCGATGCCCGCCTTTCTGGAAAAGCTTGCCGACCAGACGCGCTTCTCTTCCCGGCCACCGGAAATTCTGCTGACGCACCCGCTGCCTGACAGCCGCCTCTCTGACGCGCGCAACCGCGCAAACCAGATGCGTCCGGTGGTGGTCCAGTCGTCGCAGGATTTCTATATGGCGAAAGTGCGTGTACTGGGCATGTATCCGACCGGCCGCAATCAGCTCACTGACGATCTGCTGAATGAGTATGCGAAAGGCAATCTGCGTGAACAGCAGGCGGCGCAGTATGGCAAAGCGGTGCAGTTTCTGCAGGCCAAAGATTTTGCGAATGCCAGACGTACGCTGGCGCCGCTGCTGGCGAAACAGCCGGATAACGTCTGGTTTCTTGATCTGATGACCGATATCGATCTGGGGCTAAACCAGCCGCAGCAGGCGATCGCCATGCTGAGCAGCGCCCGCGGCGGCGGCAGCGATCCGGTGCTGCAGCTCAACCTGGCTAACGCTTATGTGGAAGCGAAGCAGCCCGCCAGCGCCAGCCGCATTCTTAACCGCTATACCTTTGCCCACCCGGACGACCTTAACGCCTGGGATCTGCTGGCACAGGCGTCGGCGGCTCAGGGATTACGTGATGAAGAGCTGTCGGCACGGGCAGAGAGCCTGGCGCTCAGCGGTCAGCTCGATCAGGCCATTACCGCGCTGGGCAGTGCCAGCGCACAGGTGCCGCTTGGCAGTCTGAAGCAGGCACGGTATGACGCCCGAATCGATCAGCTGCGTGAGCTGCAGCGGCGTTTCCGCCAGTATCAGAAAGGATAACGTCAGAGCCCGAGCGTCTCTTTAACAAACGGGATCGTCAGTTTGCGCTGGGCGCTGATAGAGGCGCGGTCAAGACGATCCAGCGTTTCAAACAGCGTGCGCATTTCACGATCGAGGCGCTTCAGCAGAAAGCGCCCGACATCTTCCGGCAGCTCAAAACCGCGCAGACCGGCACGCAGCTGCAGCGCCTGCAGTTTGTCCTCATCAGAGAGCGGCTGCAGACGATAAATTTGCCCCCAGTCGAGACGGGATGCCAGATCCGGCAGGCCAAGATTGAGCTGACGCGGCGGCCGATCGCCGGTGATCAGCAGGCGGGTTTTGCCGGTTTCCAGAATGCGATTGTAGAGGTCAAATATCGCCATCTCCCACTCCGCCTCTCCGGCAATACACTCAATGTTATCGATGCAGACCAGCGCCAGATTCTCCATGCCTTCCAGTACTTCCGGCACAAACCAGGTACGCTTATCCAGCGGTACATAGCCTACCGCCTCATCGCGGGCGGACATTTCAGCGCACGCCGCGTGCAGCAGGTGACTGCGCCCCCCGCCCTCGCGTGACCAGAAATAGAGATAGCTGCCGTGTTGCTGCGCCAGTGCGCCGCGCAGTGCGGCAAGCAGCGACGGATTGTCCCCTGGCCAGAAGCTGGCAAAGGTTTCATCATCGGGTAAGTAGAGTGGCAGTGAGAGCTGTGCCGGCGTGTTCAGAAGTACCTCAGCAAGTGAGCGGGCAGAAAACCGCGCAAGTTTATCACGATCCTCTGCAGAGATGAACCGGGCGTCCCTGCCCGGCGGACGCGCTTAGCGATCCTGATGTTCCTGCGCGTCCAGCACCACCTCTTCCGGGCGTAAGATATTGATAACCCGGAAAATCAATGCCAGCGCAACGCCCACCAGCGTAGCCAGTGCCATGCCTTTCAGCTCTGCCGCGCCGATATGGACTTTGGCACCGCTCACGCCGATGATCAGGATCACTGAGGTCAGGATCAGGTTCTGCGCTTTGTTGTAGTCCACTTTCGATTCAATCAGCACGCGAATACCGGAGGCGCCGATCACGCCATACAGCAGCAGCGATACGCCGCCCATTACCGGCACCGGGATCGCCTGAATCGCCGCCGCCAGCTTGCCCACGCAGGAGAGCAGAATGGCAAAAATGGCTGCTCCGCCAATAACCCAGGTGCTGTAAACGCGGGTGATCGCCATCACACCGATGTTTTCGCCATAGGTCGTATTGGGCGTTGACCCAAAAAAGCCGGAGAACATGGTGGAGAGGCCGTTGGCGAACATGGAGCGGTGCAGCCCCGGATCGCGGATCAGATCTTTCTTCACAATATTTGCAGTCACCACCAGGTGCCCGACGTGCTCGGCAATCACCACCAGCGCGGCAGGCAGAATGGTCAGCATGGCTGCCCACTCAAAGCGCGGCGTGTAAAAGGTCGGCAGCGCAAACCAGGGGGCGTTTTCCACGCTGCGCCAGTCAACAATCCCCAGCATTGATGAGAGTGCGTAGCCCACCAGCACACCAATCAGGATTGGGATGATGGCAAGAAAACCGCGAAACAGCACGGAGCCAAACACCGTGACCGCCAGCGTAACCATGGAGATCAGCACGGTGGTGCTGTCCGGTGCCGTACCTTCTGCCGGCAGCAGGCCCGCCATGTTCGCCGCCACGCCTGCCAGTTCCAGGCCGATAACGGCCACGATAGCGCCCATCGCAGCGGGTGGAAACATCACATCCAGCCAGCCGGTGCCCGCTTTTTTCACAATCAGCGCCACAATACAGAACAGCAGACCGCACAGAATAAAGCCGCCCAGCGCCACTTCGTAACCCAGCGGCAGCAGCAGCAGTACCGGTGAAATAAAAGCAAAGCTGGAGCCGAGATAAGCGGGAATTTTACCTTTGCAGATAAACAGATAGAGTAACGTGCCGACGCCATTAAACAGCAGCACGGTCGCCGGGTTAATATGAAACAGTATCGGCACCAGCACCGTGGCGCCAAACATCGCAAACAGATGCTGCAGGCTGAGTGGAATGGTTTGCAGCAGCGGCGGGCGTTCGCTCACCCCAATGGCACGTCTCGTCATCGTATCCCCTTCCCTTCCTGTATTACAGGCGGTTAATTACTGTTTTTTTGTTAAAAAAAAACCGACTCTCTGGTCGGCTGCTCAAATACTGTTCTTTAAAAAATGCTAATGCATATTCTGCCTGCAGGCGCAGGCCGGGTGTTGCTGGCGGCAATGGGTTCACGGCCAGCGCGCAGCAGCCGGAGCGTACCGGCGCAGGCAACGGTTTCGGGCACTGCCCGGAGGCAGAGTGACCAGCAACATACCCCGGAGTAAACATTATTTCGTTCCGAAGATCTTATCACCGGCATCGCCGAGACCCGGAATGATATAGCCTTTCTCATTCAGCCCCTGATCGACTGACGCGGTATAGAGCTCAACGTCCGGATGCGCTTTCTCCAGCGCCGCAATGCCTTCCGGCGCCGCCACCAGTACCAGCACCTTGATGCTGCTGCAGCCCGCTTTTTTCAGCAGGTCGATGGTTGCAATCATGGAGCCACCGGTCGCCAGCATCGGATCGACGACCAGCGCCATGCGTTCTTCGATGTTAGAGACCAGCTTCTGGAAATAGGGCACCGGCTCCAGCGTCTCTTCATCGCGGTAGACGCCCACCACGCTGATACGCGCGCTTGGTACGTGCTCCAGCACCCCTTCCATCATGCCGAGACCGGCGCGCAGAATAGGGACCACGGTAATTTTTTTACCTTTGATTTGATCAACATCAACCGGGCCGTTCCAGCCTTCAATCGTCACGCGTTCGGTTTCGAGATCGGCGGTGGCTTCATAGGTCAGCAGGCTGCCTACTTCCGAGGCCAGCTCGCGAAAGCGTTTGGTGCTGATATCATGCTCACGCATCAGGCCGAGTTTGTGTTTAACCAGCGGGTGTCTGACTTCCACGATTTTCATGATTGTTCTCCCGGAATTGAGTTGAGCTAAAAAAAATCGCCGGATTATACCGCCTTTTTGCTTTTGCGCCACAGCGGATTGCGCAGGGGGGTGGCTGCCTGTCCTGAGAATAGCGGAATTGCGAAAATCTGACACAACGAATATCCGGCGCGAGATCAGACTCGCAAACGTTTGCCTGCGCTGTTAGAATTGCCGCGCTTAATTTTTGCCACCAATCGCAATCGCGTGGGGATTCCGCAGTGACCGACAAAACCTCTCTCAGCTACAAAGACGCCGGTGTTGATATTGATGCTGGTAACGATCTGGTTGACCGTATTAAAGGCGTAGTAAAGAAAACCCGCCGCCCGGAAGTGATGGGTGGGCTGGGCGGCTTTGGCGCGCTGTGTGCGCTGCCGCAGAAATATCGCGAGCCGGTGCTGGTTTCGGGAACGGATGGCGTCGGCACCAAGCTGCGCCTGGCGATGGATCTCAAGCGTCACGACAGCATCGGTATCGATCTGGTCGCAATGTGTGTGAACGATCTGGTGGTACAGGGCGCTGAGCCGCTGTTCTTCCTCGACTACTATGCAACCGGCAAGCTGGACGTTGACACCGCCTCTGCGGTGATTACCGGTATTGCCGAAGGCTGCCTGCAGTCAGGCTGTGCGCTGGTTGGCGGAGAGACAGCGGAAATGCCGGGCATGTATCACGGCGAAGATTATGATGTTGCCGGCTTCTGCGTCGGCGTGGTCGAGAAATCAGAGATCATCGACGGCAGTAAAGTCCAGGATGGTGACGTGCTGATTGCCCTGGGAGCAAGCGGCCCGCACTCCAACGGCTATTCGCTGGTACGCAAAATTCTGGAAGTCAGCGCCACCGACCCGGAACGCGAGCAGCTGGAAGGTAAGTCGCTGGCCGATCACCTGCTGGCCCCGACCCGCATCTATGTAAAAAATATCCTGAGCCTGATTGAGCAGGTGGATGTTCACGCCATTGCCCACCTTACCGGCGGCGGCTTCTGGGAAAACATTCCGCGCGTGCTGCCTGATAATACGCAGGCGGTACTGGACGAGCAGAGCTGGCAGTGGCCGGCGGTGTTCAGCTGGCTGCAGCAGGCCGGGAACGTCAGCCGTCATGAGATGTATCGCACCTTTAACTGCGGCGTCGGCATGGTGATTGCCCTTAGCCCGGATGAAGCCGACAAAGCGGTCCAGCTGATGCAGGATGCCGGCGAGCAGGCGTGGAAAATCGGCGTTATTAAGGCGTCTGATTCCGCAGAGCGTGTGGTTATCCATTCATGAAAAAACTGGTTGTACTGATCTCCGGCAACGGCAGCAATCTTCAGTCCATCCTTGACGCCTGCGCCAGCGGGCGGATCAACGGCAGCGTTGCTGCCGTTTTCAGTAATAAAGAGCACGCTTACGGCCTGACGCGCGCGCAGCAGGCGAGCGTGCCGGGCCTGGCGCTGTCGCCCGGCGACTTCCCCGATCGCGAAGCCTTTGATCGCCAGCTGATGCAGGAGATAGACGCCTGCGAGCCCGATCTGGTGGTGCTGGCAGGGTATATGCGCATTCTCAGCAGCGCCTTTGTTGCGCACTACCACGATCGCCTGCTGAACATCCACCCTTCTCTGCTGCCAAAATATCCTGGCCTGCATACCCATCGTCAGGCGCTGGAGAACGGCGATAAGGAGCACGGCACGTCGGTGCATTTTGTCACCGATGAGCTGGATGGTGGTCCGGTGGTCCTGCAGGCGCGGGTACCGATTTTTGCCGGCGATGATGAAGCTGAGATAACGGCGCGCGTGCAGCATCAGGAGCATGCTATCTACCCGCTGGCGATCGGCTGGTTTATGGATGGCCGGCTGGTGATGCGCGACGGCAGGGCCTGGCTGGATGGTCAGCCGCTGCCCGCACAGGGGTATGCACCCTAGGGATGCCCGGGGCGCATTAATGCGCCCATTCGATATCCCGCGACCCGGGGTGCATGAATGCGTCCATTTGATATCCCGCAACCCGGGGCGCATGAATGCGCCCCCTACATTTATCCCCCCCGTAGGGGGCGCATTCATGCGCCCCTGGGTTAATTCGCGTGCGGAACCTAATGACGCCATTCATGCGCCCCTGGGTTAATTCGCGTGCGGAACGCGATGACGCCCGTTCGATACCCCGC
>NZ_DGLH01000007.1:41894-42034 GCF_002387285.1 Pantoea sp. UBA4549
GCCCCCTACATTTATCCCCCCCGCAGGGGGCGCATTCATGCGCCCCGGGTTTAATTCGCGTGCGGAACCTAATGACGCCATTGATGCGCCCCTGGGTTAATTCGCGCGCGGAACGCGACGACGCCCGTTCGATACCCCGC
>NZ_DGLH01000007.1:42043-183153 GCF_002387285.1 Pantoea sp. UBA4549
GCCCCCTACATTTATCCCCCCGTAGGGGGCGCATTCATGCGCCCCTGGGTTAATTCGCGTGCGGAACCTAATGACGCCATTGATGCGCCCCTGGTTTAATTCGCGTGCGGAACGCGACGACGCCCGTTCGATACCCCGCAACCCGGGGCGCATTAATGCGCCCCATACATTTATCCCCCCCGTAGGGGGCGCATTCATGCGCCCCTGGGTTGATTCGCGTGCGGAACCTAATGACGCCATTCATGCGCCCCTGGGTTGATTCGCGTGCGGAACGCAATGACGCCTCCGGTAACCGGCATTAACCGAACCGGCCGGTGATGTACTCTTCGGTGCGGCGCACGCCGGGTGCGGTGAAAATCCGATCGGTATCTCCAAACTCAATCAGCTGTCCCTGATGCATAAACGCGGTGTAATCAGACACGCGGGCCGCCTGCTGCATATTATGCGTCACCAGCACCAGCGTGAAATGCGCTTTCAGCGTGGTCATCAGCTCTTCAATCACCAGCGTAGAGATAGGATCGAGCGCAGAGGTCGGCTCATCCAGCAGCAGAACTTCCGGCTCAATCGCAATGGCCCGCGCGATCACCAGCCGCTGCTGCTGACCGCTGGAGAGCGTCAGCGCATTCTGCGCCAGATGATCTTTCACCTCTCCCCAGAGCGCCGCCGCGCGCAGTGCGCGTTCACACGCCTCATTTAAAACGCGGCGATCGCGCACGCCCTGCAGACGCAGGCCATACACCACGTTCTCATAAATCGATTTGGGAAACGGATTAGGACGCTGAAACACCATGCCGATGCGCCGCCGCAGCGCCGGCAAATCCTGCCCCGCCTGCATCACCGGCAGCTGGTCCAGCAGAATTTCCCCTTCGGTACGGCAGCCGCTAATCATGTCGTTCATACGGTTAAAACAGCGCAGCAGCGTGGATTTTCCGCAGCCGGAGGGGCCAATCAGCGCCGTGATACGGTTTTTCGGGATCTGCAGATCGATAGCGTTCAGCGCCTGGCGCTCGCCGTACCAGAGCGATAATTTATTTACGCGTAGCGCAATGTTCTCATCGGACGTCATGTTCCAACCTTATTAGTGCGTCATCAGCCGGTAACGCTCCCGCAGCCGGTGGCGCAGTACCATCGCCAGCAGATTCAGCGACAGAATGATCATTACCAGCAGCAGTGCGGTGGCGTAAACCAGCGGCCGATCGGCATTGATGTTCGGGCTCTGAAAGGCCAGATCGTAAATCTGAAAGCCGAGGTGCATAAATTTGCGGTCAAGATGCAGATAAGGAAACACGGCGTCTACCGGCAGCTCCGGCACCATTTTAACCACACCGACCAGCATCAGCGGCGCCGTCTCTCCCGCCGCGCGCGCTACCGCCAGAATCAGCCCGGTGAGCATCGCCGGCACCGCCAGCGGCAGTACCACCCGCCACAGCGTTTCCGCCTGCGTGGCCCCCAGCGCCAGCGATCCCTGACGCAGCGTATCGGGTATCCGTGACAATCCCTCTTCTGTTGCCACAATCACCACCGGCAGCGTCAGCAGCGCCAGCGTCAGCGACGCCCACAGCAGGCCGGGTGTACCAAAGGTCGGGTTTGGCAGCGCCCGGGAAAAAAAGAGCTGATCGAGCGTGCCGCCAATCAGCCAGACAAAAAAGCCGAGGCCAAATACGCCATAAACAATAGAGGGCACGCCCGCAAGGTTCACCACGGCGATGCGCACCAGCCGCGTCAGGGTATGACGTCCGGCATACTCATGCAGCCAGACGGCAGCCACCACGCCGAGCGGCATAACGATGACCGACATCAGCACCACCATCAGCACCGTACCAAAAATAGCCGGAAACGCGCCGCTCTCGCTGCCACCTGCCGCGGGTGAATCGCTGACAAACTGCCACACCTGCCGGAAAAAGTGCTGCGCTTTTTGCGTCACGCTCATGTTATTGGGATACCAGGCCGCCACAATCTGCGCCAGCGGCAGGGTATGTTCCGTCCCCTGCGCGTCGCGGAGGATCAGCGTATCGCGCTGGCTCGCCCGCTGCAGATGCGCCAGCTGCTCAGCCAGCGCGCTGAAGCGACGATGCAGGGCTGCGCTGTTGGCATCAAACTCTGACTGCTGCTGCAGACCAAAACGCTGCTCGTGCTGCTGCTCATCCGCCTGCTGCTGCAGATTTTCCAGCTGCGCGTTAAGACGCGCCATATCGACACGGCGAATATTCTCAGCCTGACGCAGCTGCTCCTGTACCTGCTGCAGGCGCTGCTGCAGCAGCGCATCGCGATTATGTGCGGTAAGTGTCTCGTTGTCTTCCCGCAGCGCCACCAGCCAGCCGTAAGCGTTACCGCCGTTGCGCCGTTGCAGCACCAGCACGTCACGCGGCTGTTCAGCAACAGCTGGCGCGCGACTGTAAATCACGCGGAAATCAGGGGCAGCAAAATCACGGTTGCCGGTTTTCACCAGATAGCGCCATCCGGTGCTCTGCCGCTCTGCCTGCAGCGTTTCGCCCAGTAGCGTAACGGGCGCGGTGCCAGAGGCCTGAAACTGATAGCGATCCACCGGCTGCGGCCAGAATGCACGCACCCCCTGCCAGCCAAGCAGACCAATCAGCAGCGTAAACGCCAGCAAACAGACAGCCACCGCCCCCGCCGTCAGCCAGCGCCAGCGATCGTTCTGACGATGTGCGTTTTTCATCCCTGTCCCTCATGCTGACCGTAACGCCGGCGCAGCCGCTGGCGGATCACTTCTGCCACCGTGTTGATAACCAGCGTAAACAGCAGCAGCAGCAGCGCGCTGAGAAACAGAATGCGGTAGTGTGCGCTGCCCGCTGCCGCCTCCGGCATCTCTATTGCGATATTCGCTGACAGCGCCCGCAGCCCGGCAAAAAGCCCGCCTTCACTTACCGGCGTGTTGCCGGTGGCCATCAGCACGATCATCGTCTCCCCCACCGCCCGGCCAAAACCGATCATCAGTGCCGCGAAAATGCCTGCCGACGCACCAGGCAGCACCACCCGCGTCAGGGTCTGCCACGGCGTGGCGCCCAGCGCCAGTGAGCCCTGTCCGAGCGCCCCCGGTACGCTGAACAGCGCATCTTCCGCCAGGGTAAATATCAGCGGCACCAGCGCAAACCCCATTGCCACCGCGGCAACCAGCAGATTGCGCTGTTCGTAGTGGATAAGCTGTTCACCGGCGTCCGGCCAGAGCCGGGCCGCCAGCCATAGCGTCAGCAGCGTGACCAGCAGCAGCAGCGGCAGCAGTAACAGCACCTCAACACCCGGGCGACGGCAGCGCGCCGGCAGTCGCGGACTCAGCACGCCGCACAGCAGCAGCGTAGCGGCCAGTATCACCGGCAGCAGCAGTACGCCCGCCAGCGCGTGGCTGATATGCGGTGCCATCCAGATACCGGCAATCAGGCCAATCACCACACTCGGCAGCGCGCCCATCATCTCAATACCAGGCTTAACCCAGCGCCGCAGGCCCGGCGACATAAACCAGGCGGTGTAGATAGCCGCAGCCAGCGCCAGCGGCGTGGCAAACAGCAGCGCCAGCGCGGCGGCTTTGAGCGTGCCAATGACCAGCGGAACCAGGCTGAATTTCGCCTGATAGCTGTCGCCGGCAGCGGTGGATTGCCACACCCAGTCGGGCTGCGGATAATTCTCGTACCAGATTTTCTGCCACAGGTTACGCCAGGTAACATCAGGCCACGGATTATCAAGCCGGAACTGCTGCCAGTGCCCGGCGCGCTCGACAATCAGCCCGTCACCGCGCGGCGAAAAGGCGACCGCCTGAATACCCGGTGCCAGCTGACGCGTCAGGATCGGCCCTGACTGTTTGCTGGCAAACAGGCTGAGCACGCCCTGCCCATCCCAGCTGGCAAATACCCGGCGCTGTGGCTCCGTCACCACGCCCTGCGCGCCCTGTGAGCCGTGCCAGGTTTTGATTTTTTGCAGACGCGGACCGCGCTCGCCGGTAATGGCAAACCACTGGCTGACACCGCGATCGTCTCTGATCAGCAGCGATCGGCCCCCCGCCAGCATATGCAGGCTCGCAACCGGATGCGTCAGCGCCTGCGTTTCACGCAGCTCTGCGCCCCCGGCGCTAATCTGCCACACCTGCAGCTGGCGCTCACGACTGGTAAAAAGCTGCGTGCCGTCAGGCGCCAGCAGCAGCTGATCGGCGTGCTGCTGCGGCAGCACGACCTGGCTGACCTGCTGCTGGCCAGCCAGTGTCAGCACGCTGATCCCCGCTGGCGTCTGTGCAGCAATACGCCACTGCCCCTCGCCGGTCTGTGCCAGCGCCATCTGGCTGACGGCACCCTGCGGCAGCCGCAGCGGCCGATCGCCCAGCGGAAAATACCACTCGCCGTGATGGTGATCTATCCGCGGCTGCATCAACAGCAGAGCGCCCTGCACGTTGAGTAACACTGCATCAGCAGCGCTACTGGTAACGGCAGCCTGCGGCGCGTCCGAAAGCGCCAGCGCCGGGCCGGCGGGGTCGCCGTTAAGCGGAATAAAGCGCGCTTCATGAGGGCTGATACGCCAGCCCAATGTGCCGCTGCTGCCCAGCGCCAGCGCCGGCGTTTTATCCCACAGCTGCTGACTGAGCGCAGGCTGAAGCTGTGGCGCGCTGAATAAGGGCAGAACCACCCAGATAAGCCAGAAGAACAGCAGCAGCATCAGCAGCAATATTCCTGCGCCGCACGCCGTCACCATGCGCCGCACGAAGCGATCGATGGCGCGCCGGCGACGGTCATTAAATTCAACAGGAATATGGTTTATGCTCATGCCGGTCAGGGATTCAGATTAGAGAGTCGCTATGTTGCCCGTAGCGGGTTGATAAGACAACTGTTGCGGTTGGACAAGCCTGCCATACTCTAGCAATAATGGTGAGGGAGACTGAGCGGAGCCGCACCACTGCGCGCCTTGCGCCGGACATATTGTCCCGCCACAGCATCACGGAGTCAGAATGGGTCAGGAAAAGCTGTATATCGAAAAAGAAATAAGCTGGTTATCCTTTAATGAACGTGTGCTGCAGGAAGCGGCGGATAAAAGTAACCCGCTGATTGAGCGCATGCGGTTTTTAGGTATCTATTCCAACAACCTTGAAGAGTTCTATAAAGTGCGCTTTGCCGATCTAAAGCGGCGCATTCTGATCAGCGAAGAGCAGGGTAAACCCACTCCCCTGCGGCATCTGCTGAAGAAGATCCAGCAGCGGGTGCTGAAGTCCGATCAGGAGTTTGATGCACTCTACAATGAGCTGCTGCTGGAGATGGCGCGCAATCAGATCTTCCTGATCAACGAGCGTCAGCTTTCACCTAATCAGCAGGAGTGGCTGCGCCACTATTTCAAGCATCAGCTGCGCCAGCACGTCACGCCTATTCTGATCAACCATGACACCGATCTGATTGAGTTTCTCAAAGATGATTATACCTACCTGGCGGTGGAGATTATCCGCGGCGAGGATATCCGCTATGCGCTGCTTGAAATTCCGTCCGACAAGGTGCCGCGTTTTATCAACCTGCCGGCAGAGTCGCCACGCCGCCGCAAGCCGATGATCCTGCTGGATAACATTCTGCGCTACTGTCTGGACGAGATTTTCAAAGGCTTTTTCGACTACGATGCGCTGAATGCCTACTCCATGAAAATGACGCGCGACGCCGAATATGATCTGGTCACGGAGATGGAGTCGAGCCTGCTGGAGCTGATGTCCTCCAGCCTGAAGCAGCGTCTTACTGCTGAGCCGGTGCGCTTTGTCTATCAGCGCGACATGCCCGATGCCATGGTGGAGATGCTGCGCCACAAGCTCTCTATTTCCAACTATGACTCCATTGTACCGGGTGGCCGTTACCATAACTTTAAAGATTTTATCGGCTTTCCAAACGTCGGCAAAAGTAACCTGGTCAACCGGCCGCTGCCGCAGATCCGCCATATCGGCTTTGATGGCTTCCGCAATGGCTTTGACGCCATCCGCAATCGCGATGTGCTGCTCTACTATCCCTATCACACCTTTGAGCATGTACTGGAGCTGCTGCGTCAGGCGTCATTCGATCCCAGCGTGCTGGCGATTAAAATCAATATCTATCGTGTAGCCAAACACTCCCGCATCATGGATGCGATGATCCACGCAGCGCATAACGGCAAAAAAGTCACGGTGGTGGTTGAGCTGCAGGCGCGCTTTGATGAAGAGGCGAATATCCACTGGGCCAAGCGGCTGACTGAGGCGGGCGTGCACGTTATCTTCTCTGCGCCTGGTCTGAAAATTCACGCCAAACTGTTTCTGATTTCCCGTCGCGAAAATGAAGAGGTGGTGCGCTATGCGCATATCGGCACCGGCAACTTTAATGAGAAGACCGCGCGCCTTTATACCGACTACTCCCTGCTCACCGCTGATGCGCGCATCACGAACGAAGTGCGCCGCGTATTTAACTTCATTGAGAACCCCTATCGCCCGGTGACCTTTGAACATCTGATGGTGTCGCCGCAAAATTCACGGGCCGTGCTCTATCAGCTGATCGATACGGAGATTGCCAATGCGCAGCAGAGCAAGCCGTGCGGTATTACATTAAAAATCAACAACCTGGTTGATAATGGCCTGGTCGACAGACTCTATGCGGCCTCGGCAGCCGGGGTGAAAATCAACCTGCTGGTGCGCGGTATGTGCTCGCTGATCCCGGACCTGCCCGGCATCAGTGAAAATATTCGCATTACCAGCATTGTTGATCGTTATCTTGAACACGACCGGGTGTATATTTTTGAAAATGGCGGCGAGAAAAAGGTGTTTCTCTCCTCGGCTGACTGGATGACGCGCAACATCGATTACCGCATTGAGGTCGCCGTGGCGGTGCTCGATCCACGTCTTAAACAGCGGATTCTGGATATTATCGCCATTCTGTTAAGTGATACGGTGAAAGCACGTATCGTAGACAAAGAGCTGAGTAACCGTTATGTTCCGCGCGGCAATCGCAGGAAAGTGCGCTCGCAGCTGGCGATTTACGATTACATCAAGAGACTGGAACAACCTGAATAACGCCTATGCCAATTACTCCGAAGAGTACGCCGAAGCCGCAGGAATTTGCGGCCATCGATCTCGGCTCAAACAGTTTTCATATGGTGATCGCCCGCGTAGTAGATGGCGCCATGCAGGTTCTGGGGCGTCTGAAGCAGCGGGTGCACCTGGCTGACGGGCTTGACGCGCAGAACCGGCTGAGCGAAGACGCGATTGTGCGCGGTCTGAGCTGCCTGGCTCTGTTCGCTGAGCGCCTGCAGGGCTTTAGCGCCGCCAACGTGACCATTGTCGGCACGCATACGCTGCGCATCGCAACCAATGCCGAAGAGTTTCTGCAGCGCGCCGCAGAGGTGATCCCCTATCCAATTGAGGTGATCTCCGGCAACGAAGAGGCGCGCCTGATTTTCATGGGCGTTGAGCATACTCAGCCGGAAAAAGGGCGCAAGCTGGTGATTGATATCGGCGGAGGGTCAACCGAGCTGGTGATCGGCGAGGATTTTGAGCCGCAGCTGGTTGAGAGCCGCCGCATGGGCTGCGTCAGCTTCGCTAACCTCTATTTCCCGCAAGGCGAAATCAGCCAGGATAATTTTCGCCGCGCCCGCCTTGCCGCCACCCACAAGCTGGAGACGCTGGCGTGGCAATATCGCCTGCACGGCTGGCAATATGCGCTGGGCGCCTCCGGCAGTATCAAAGCCGCCTGTGAAGTGCTGCTGGCGATGGGCGAGAAAGAGAAGCGCGTGACGCCTGACAATCTCGATATGCTGGTCAGCGAAGTGCTGAAGCATAAATCCTTTGATGCCCTGAGCCTGCCGGGCTTATCTGAAGAGCGCAAAGCGGTGTTTGTGCCTGGCCTTGCGATCCTGTGCGGCGTCTTTGACGCGCTGGCGATCCGCGAACTGCGTCTCTCTGACGGTGCGCTGCGCGAAGGCGTTCTCTATGAGATGGAGGGGCGCTTCCGCCATCAGGATATCCGCAGCCGTACCGCGCAGAGCCTGGCGAATCACTATGTGATCGACAGCGATCAGGCGCGCCGCGTGCTGGAAACCACAGAGCAGCTCTATCTGCAGTGGCAGGAGCAGAATCCGAAGCAGGCGAATCCGCAGCTGACCGCCCTGCTGAAGTGGGCGGCCCTGCTGCATGAGGTCGGCCTGACCATTAATCACAGTGGTATGCAGCGGCATTCCGCCTATATCCTGCAGCACTCTAATATGCCTGGCTTTAACCAGGATCAACAGATGCTGCTGGCCACGCTGGTACGCTTCCATCGTAAAGCGGTGAAGCAGGATGAGATCCCGCGCTTTACCCTGTTTAAGAAAAAGCAGGTGCTGCCGATGATTTTTCTGCTGCGCCTCGGCACGCTGCTGAACAACCAGCGTCAGGCGACCACGCGCCCCGATGCACTGAAGCTTTCAACGGATGATGGTCACTGGACGCTCACCTTCCCGGCCGGTTTCCTCAGCCAGAATACGCTGGTGCAGCTCGACCTTGAGCGCGAGCAGGCGTACTGGAGCGACGTGACCGGCTGGAAACTGCTACTGGAAGAGGAGTAACGCGGGCCGTCTGCCCGCTGTCTGACGATGACGACACGCCCTGATAACTGGTTTACAGAAAAGTATGATTTATCGCCGCCGCACTCTGAAGTGCGCGCGGCGCTGCCAAAGCTGACGCCGGGCAACGCGCTGGATCTCGGCTGCGGTAAAGGCCGCAACAGCCTTTATCTCAGCCAGCACGGCTTTAACGTCACCGCCTGGGACGCTAATCCGGCAAGCCTTGACTACCTGAATACCATTATTGCCACCGAACAGCTGCCGAACATTCAGACAGCGCTGTGCGATCTCAACCAGCTGCGCTTCAACGGCAGCTATCAGTTTGTGCTCTCAACGGTGGTGATGATGTTTCTGCAGCCGGAGACGATCCCGCAGCTGATTGCCGATATGCAAGCCAGTACGCAGAAGTATGGCTACAACCTGATTGTGGCGGCGATGAGCACCGCTGATTACCCCAATACGCAGGCGTTCCCGTTTACCTTTAAATCGGGCGAGCTGAGCCACTACTACCGCAACTGGCACATCGTAAAATATAACGAGGATGTCGGCGAGCTGCACCGTCGTGACGCCGACGGTAACCGCATTAAATGTCAGTTTGCCACCCTGCTGGCACAAAAGGCGAGTTACTGAAGCAGGGCCGCGGTCTGCGGCCCCTGTCGCACGCATTCAATGCTTATTTTTCATACAGCGATTGACCCCATCCGGTAACTGTGACTAAATATTGTTATCGCCCTGAGGGGTATCAACAGGAACACCCGCGTGAACAGCGCCCTATCACCACGAAGACGTCCCAAAACCGGCACCATGACCCGCATCGTTTTGCTGATCAGCTTTTTTATTCTGGCTGGTCGCCTGATTTTTATCATTCCCGGTGCCATTGAGCATCATCAGCAGAAAAAGCCCCTGCCGGAACCGGCGACGCTGAGCAGCAGCGACACGCGCTGACGCTGCAATTACGGCCTTTGTTCTGCCCGTTCTGCCGGTAACACGCTACACTTTGTGCTGACTTTACAGACACAAAGGACGCGTTATGTCTGCCTCGCACGCACAACAACTAACCATATCCCGCCAGCGCATTCTCTCGCTGCTGCTAAGCAAACAGGACTTAGTGGATGTCCTGCTGGATAAATCTGTCGACCTCAGCGCCGCAGAGCTGCGCGAAGTGGCCGCCTGGCGTCAGCAGCTGGAGCAGGAGCTGGCGCCGCTGCATGCCGCCGACCTCGCTGATATTCTGGAAGCGCTGCCGGAAGAGGAACGCCGGGCGCTCTGGCAGCTGGTGCCCTCAGAACAGCGTGGCCGCGTGCTGGTTGAAGCCTCAGAAACCGTCTGGGAGAGCCTGACTGACGGCATGAGCGATCGCGAGATCCTGCGCGCGATTGAACCGCTGGATATTGACGATCAGGTTTATCTGGCACGCTATCTGTCGCGCGATCTCACCGGCCGCCTGCTGACCACGCTGGAGCCGCAGCTGCGCGCGCGCCTGCTTGATGTGATTGAGCTGGATCGCGATCGCGTAGGCCGCATCATGGATTTCAATATTCTCACCGTGCGCGCCGACGTTACCCTTGCCACGGTGCAGCGCTTTCTGCGCAAACGCAGCAGCATGCCCAACGGCACCGATAAAATTTTTATTACCAACGCACAGAATCAGCTGCTCGGTGAGCTGCCGCTGACCGATATTCTGCTGAACAAACCCAAAACGCTGGTCGCAGATGTCATGAACCCTCGTCCCACTACGTTTCAGCTCAATGATAACGCCGAGGATGCCGCCAGCGCTTTTGAGCGCTATAACCTGATCTCTGCCGCTGTCACCGACGCCAAAGGCAAACTGATTGGGCGCATTACTGTAGAAGATGTGATCGATCTGGTGAACCAGGAGAATGAGAGCAACATCCGCAAAATGGGCGGTATCAGCCAGGAAGAGGATGTGTTTGCACCGGTGCGTAAAGCGGTCAGCAAGCGCTGGACGTGGCTGGCCATTAATCTCTGCACCGCATTTATCGCCTCGCGCGTCATCGGCCTGTTTGAAGCGACTATTTCGCAGCTGGTGGCGCTCGCGACCCTGATGCCGATTGTGGCCGGCATTGGCGGCAATACCGGTAACCAGACCATTACCATGATTGTGCGCGCGCTGGCGCTGCATCAGGTGGAGCCCGGTAACTTCTCGTTCCTGATAGGCCGCGAGCTGGGCGTGGCGCTGATCAACGGCCTGTTCTGGGGCAGCATCATGGGAGGCATCACCTGGCTGATGTATGACAATATTCAGCTTGGCGGCGTGATGATGCTGGCGATGGTGCTGAACCTGCTGCTGGCGGCGCTGATGGGCGTATTAATTCCGCTGATCATGACCAAAATGAAGCGCGATCCGGCGGTGGGTTCCAGCGTGCTGATCACCGCCCTTACCGACACCGGCGGCTTCTTTATCTTTCTCGGTCTGGCCACGCTGTTTTTACTGCCGCACTGAGTCACGATAGCTGCGCCTTTATGCCGGCGCAGCTACACTCACTCATATCCTTTATCTGATGGAGACACAACATGTTTAACGAAGGCGATTTTGTGCAGTCAAAAACCGGTGGTCCTAAAATGCAGGTGCTGCGTGCAGAGGGCGATATGCTCTGGTGCGCCCGCATCGACGACCCGCTGAAAAAAGAGATAGAGATTAAAGCAGACAGCGTCAACCTCTATCATGAAGAGGGCGACTTCGGCGTCTGCTGAGTGCCCGGCGCGCCGCACTCCGCGGCGCCCCGTCAGGGATTATCCTTCTGCACGTTCTCCCGGCCGATGCCGCCGATAAACGGCAGCCGCAGCCGCAGCGGTGTGAAATCCACGCCAAGATTAAGTCCCAGTATATTCATCTCTACGCCCTCTTCTGCACCGACCGTCACGCCCAGTACGCCCAGCAGCGACAGCTGCAGACCGCGCCCCGAGGGCGGCAGCCCGACCGGGTGCAGCAGCGAGCGGTAATCCTTGCCGACGGCGTTTGCCGGCAGGTCGAGCTTCAGCGCCGGCACTTCGCGACCGATGTGTGCCAGGAAGGTATTGCTGTTTGGCCCCGGCCAGGCGCGATAGGTGGCGGGCCACGGATAGGAGCGGATCGCCGCCTCAATCTGCGGGATCATCGCCTGCGCTGCCGCCCCGCGGTGATCCACCAGCAGGCGCGGACGGGCGCCATACCAGTAGCCATCCGGCAGATTGCGGTTGCGCCGCACCTTGTCACCGCTGCCCCAGCTGATCACCTCATAGCGGTTGTATTGCGTCTCGCCGGCGCGCTTAAAGATGATCCACGGATGCACCGCCACTGCGCCTTTCCAGCCGTAAGTGGGAGCCGCATAGACCTGCACCACCGCCTCGCTGGCGTAGCGCTGCGGATCGGGTGCCAGTCCGGCGGAGTCGCGCCGCGCGGTAGCCCAGCCGCCCTGCCCGGTCTGCAGGTCGCCGCTGCGCGTCGCCTGCGCCAGGCTCGCCGCCAGCGACAGGATCACGGCACAAAGAAAAGTCAGCAGGATAAGTTTTACAGGCAGCATTCAGGGGTATCCGGGGCAGAAAAAGAGTGCGCTATTATGCAGCAAAACGGCGCCTGTTTATTCACCAACTATGCGCTGGCACGCAACGCGCCGGCAAACACATCATTGTGCGCTGCCGCTGTGTTTCAGCCATAAAAAAAGCCCGCACGCGGCGGGCTTTGTGTCAGAAAGGGATTATTCCCACTCAATCGTCGCCGGTGGCTTACCGGAGATGTCATACACCACGCGGGAGATGCCGCTGACTTCATTGATGATGCGGTTGGAGACGCGGCCCAGGAAGTCGTATGGCAGATGCGCCCAGTGTGCGGTCATAAAGTCGATGGTTTCCACCGCACGCAGTGAGACGACCCAGTCATACTTACGGCCGTCGCCCATCACGCCGACGGAGCGCACCGGCAGGAACACGGTAAACGCCTGACTCACTTTATTGTAGAGATCCGCTTTGCGCAGCTCTTCAATAAAGATGGCGTCGGCGCGGCGCAGCAGATCGCAGTACTCTTTCTTCACTTCGCCCAGCACGCGCACGCCGAGACCCGGACCCGGGAACGGGTGACGGTAAAGCATGTCGTACGGCAGACCCAGCTCAAGGCCGATTTTGCGCACTTCATCTTTGAACAGCTCTTTCAGCGGCTCAACCAGGCCCATCTTCATCTCTTTCGGCAGGCCGCCCACGTTATGGTGCGATTTGATGACGTGCGCTTTGCCGGTGGCAGAGGCGGCAGACTCAATCACATCCGGATAGATAGTGCCCTGCGCCAGCCACTTCACTTCGGTCAGCTTCAGCGCTTCTTCATCGAACACTTCGACAAATACGCGGCCGATGATTTTACGTTTGGCTTCCGGATCGTTTTCACCCGCCAGCGCATCCAGGAAACGCGCTTCCGCCGGTACATGGACAATGTTCAGACCGAAATGATCGCCAAACATATCCATGACCTGCTCTGCTTCATTCAGGCGCAGCAGACCGTTATCAACAAATACGCAGGTCAGGCGATCGCCGATGGCGCGGTGCAGCAGCATGGCGGTTACCGAGGAGTCAACGCCGCCGGAAAGGCCGAGGATCACGCGGTCGCTGCCCACCTGCTGGCGGATACGTTCAACGGCGTCTTCAATGATTTTCGCCGGCGTCCAGAGCGCTTCACAGCCGCAGATATCGCGGATAAAGCGTTCCAGCATGCGCAGTCCCTGACGGGTGTGCGTCACCTCCGGATGGAACTGCACGCCATAGAACTTCTTCTCTTCATTGGCCATGATGGCAAACGGACAGGTTTCAGTGCTGGCAACGGTGACGAAGTCAGCCGGGATCGCGGTGACTTTATCACCGTGGCTCATCCAGACATCCAGCAGCGGCTTGCCGGCGGCGCTGATCGCATCTTCGATATCACGCACCAGCGCACTCTGGGTGGTGACTTCCACCTGCGCATAGCCAAACTCGCGTTCGTTTGAGCCTTCAACCTTGCCGCCCAGCTGCATCGCCATGGTCTGCATGCCGTAGCAGACGCCCAGCACCGGCACGCCGGCGTTAAAGACATACTCAGGCGCACGCGGGCTGTCCAGCTCGGTGGTGCTCTCAGGGCCACCTGACAGGATAATCCCGTTTGGGTTGAACTGACGGATTTGCTCTTCGGTGACATCCCACGCCCAGAGTTCGCAGTAGACGCCCAGCTCACGCACGCGGCGCGCAACCAGCTGCGTATACTGCGAACCAAAATCGAGGATCAGGATACGATGTTTATGAATATTTTCAGTCGTCATTGAGGCATTTCCAGTGGAAGGGACTTAACAATAAAAGCGCCCGGCCAGAGCCGGGCGGGAAATCTTCAGGGATCAGGAACCCATGCGGTAGTTCGGTGACTCTTTGGTGATGGTCACATCGTGCACGTGGCTCTCATTGATACCGGCGCCGCTGATGCGAACAAACTCCGCTTTGGTACGCAGGTCATCAATGGTCGCGCAGCCGGTCAGGCCCATGCAGGAGCGCAGGCCACCCATCTGCTGATGAACGATCTCTTTCAGGCGGCCTTTATAAGCAACGCGGCCTTCAATGCCTTCCGGTACCAGCTTGTCTGCGGCGTTGTCAGTCTGGAAGTAACGGTCAGAAGAGCCTTTGGACATCGCACCGAGCGAGCCCATGCCGCGGTAGGATTTAAAGGCGCGGCCCTGGTAGAGTTCGATCTCGCCCGGAGACTCTTCGGTACCGGCCAGCATGGAGCCCACCATCACAGCGGCTGCGCCTGCGGCGATCGCTTTAGCGATATCGCCGGAGAAGCGGATACCGCCATCAGCCACGACCGGAATACCGGTGCCTTCCAGCGCCGCCACGGCGTCAGAAACAGCGGTGATCTGCGGTACGCCTACGCCGGTCACGATACGGGTGGTACAGATAGAGCCCGGACCGATACCCACTTTCACCGCGCTCACGCCCGCTTCAGCCAGCGCCAGGGCACCGGCACCGGTGGCAACGTTGCCGCCAATGATTTCAAGATCGGGATATTTGGCGCGGGTTTCACGAATGCGCTGCAGCACGCCTTCGGAGTGGCCGTGCGAAGAGTCAATCAGCAGCACGTCAACGCCAGCGGCAACCAGCGCATCCACGCGCTCTTCGTTACCGGCGCCGGCACCCACCGCCGCGCCCACGCGCAGACGGCCCTGCGCATCTTTACAGGCGTTGGGTTTACGTTCAGCTTTCTGGAAATCTTTTACGGTGATCATGCCCAGCAGGTGGAAACTCTCATCCACGACCAGCGCTTTTTCAACGCGCTTTTCGTGCATCTTCTGCAGTACCACTTCACGCGCCTCACCCTCTTTTACCGTGACCAGACGCTCTTTCGGCGTCATGACCGCGGTAACCGGCAGCGTCAGATCGGTCACAAAGCGCACATCGCGACCGGTGATGATCCCCACCAGCTCGTTACCGGCGTTGACGACCGGGTAGCCGGCGAAGCCGTTACGGTCGGTAAGTTCTTTCACTTCCGCCAGCGTCGTGGTCGGCAGCACGGTCTGCGGCTCTGTTACCACGCCACTTTCATGCTTTTTCACCTTACGCACTTCATCAGCCTGACGCTCAATCGACATATTTTTATGAATAAAGCCGAGGCCGCCTTCCTGTGCCAGCGCGATCGCCAGACCCGCTTCGGTCACGGTATCCATCGCAGCAGAGAGCATAGGAATGTTCAGACGGATGTTTTTGGTCAGTTGGGTGCTGAGGTCAGCGGTGTTAGGCAATACAGTGGAGTGAGCGGGAACGAGCAGGACGTCGTCAAATGTGAGGGCTTCTTTCGCGATTCTTAGCATTGCAATATCTCCACCTGGGGGCGTTGAAAACAGATAAAATATTGCCGCGGCATTATACAGGACGAAACCGATTGCCTCTACTGCTTTTTCAGAAAAAGTCTTGATCCTGCGCAGCAGCCCTGTAGTATCGATGAATTAACCCTCTGATTTAAAATTTGATCTTCATCACATGTCGCTACCTGCAACCGCCAATATTTTTACCGTCAGCCGCCTCAACACCACGGTGCGCACGCTGCTGGAAAATGAGATGGGCCTGGTGTGGCTCAGCGCTGAGATCTCTAATTTCACGCAGCCCGCGTCCGGCCACTGGTACTTCACGCTGAAAGATGATGGCGCCCAGGTGCGCTGCGCGATGTTCCGCAACAGCAACCGGCGCGTGACGTTCCGGCCGCAGCACGGGCAGCAGGTGCTGGTGCGGGCCAGCGTCACGCTGTATGAGCCGCGCGGCGACTATCAGTTAATCATTGAAAGCATGCATCCGGCGGGTGAAGGCCTGCTGCAGCAGCAGTTTGAGCAGCTGAAAGCGCAGCTCAGCGCAGAAGGGTTGTTCGATCAGCAGTTCAAACAGCCGCTGCCCGATCCGGCCCGCCAGGTCGGGGTGATCACCTCCGCAACCGGCGCCGCGCTGCATGATGTGCTGCGCGTGCTGCACCGCCGCGATCCCTCACTCCCGGTGGTCATCTACCCCACCGTGGTGCAGGGGGCCGATGCGCCCGCTGCCATCGTGCGCGCTATCGAGCTGGCCAACCAGCGCAACGAATGTGACGTGCTGATTGTCGGCCGCGGCGGCGGCTCGCTGGAAGATCTCTGGTGCTTTAACGATGAACGCGTGGCGCGTGCGATTTTTGCCAGCCGCCTGCCGGTGGTCAGCGCCGTGGGACATGAAACGGATGTCACCATTGCCGATTTTGTCGCGGATTTACGCGCGCCCACGCCCTCTGCCGCCGCTGAGATCGTCAGCCGCAATCAGGTCGAACTGCTGCGCCAGCTGCAGTCACAGCAGCAGCGCATGGAGATGGCGATGGACTACTACCTTGCCGGGCAGCAGCGTTATCTCACCCAGCTTCAGCATCGCCTGCAGCAGCAGCATCCGCAGCTGCGCCTGGCTCGCCAGCAGACCGCCCTGTTTCAGCTGCAGCGTCGCTTAGGCGCCGCCGCCGATCGGCAACTGCGCAGCGCGCAGCGGCAGCAGGATCGGCTGCTGCAGCGGCTCAGTGCGCAGCAGCCGCAGGGACGCATCCTGCGCGCGCAGCAGCAGCTCACGCACTGGCACTACCGGCTGCAGCAGAGCATGACGCAGCAGCTGGGGCAGGATCGCCAGCGCTTTGGCACGCTGATGGCACAGCTGGAGGGCGTCAGCCCGCTGGCGACGCTGGCGCGCGGCTTCAGCGTCACCACCGATACGCAGGGCGAAGTCGTAAAACAGATCGCCCCGCTGCAGCCGGGCGACAGACTGCGCACCCGGCTGCAGGATGGCTGGGTAGAGAGCGAAGTCACTGCCCTCACGCCGCTGAAGCGCCGCCGCACATCCCGCCGATCTGACTAAGCCAGCAGGGAGAGATGCTCTCCCTGCTTTCACGCCCCCCTGCTCTGCCTGACCCCGGTCTATACTCTTTGCATACCCATCACTCAGGGAGTCCGGCATGTCATACAGCGTAATCCCCCCCTATATTCTGCGTAATATCATCGATAACTGTGCAGGGCCGCAACAGGCGTCGGCACGCCGTACGCTTACCCACGTTCAGCAGCTGATGGCGGAGCCGCACCGCGTTGTCGCCCCGGCGGATATTGCCCGGCCAGGCGAGGTACTGCGCGCCATTTTTGATGCCGGGCATAGCCAGACGCTGCCCGGCACGCTGATTCGTCAGGAAGGTCAGCCCGGCAATGGCGACGTGGCTGCTGATGAAGCCTGGGACTATCTGGGCGTTACTTATGATTTTTTCTGGAACGTTTATCAGCGAAACTCGCTCGACAACAAAGGGCTGAAGCTGGACGGTACTGTGCACTACGGCCAGAATTATCAGAACGCTTTCTGGAACGGCCAGCAGATGGTCTTTGGCGACGGTGACGGCGAGATTTTTAATCGCTTCACCATCGCGATTGACGTGGTCGCCCATGAACTGACGCACGGCGTCACGGAAAGCGAAGCGGGACTGATCTACTTTCAGCAGGCGGGCGCGCTGAATGAGTCGATGTCTGATGTCTTTGGCTCACTGGTAAAACAGTATCAGCGGCAGCAGCGCGCGGAGGAAGCGGACTGGATCATCGGCGAAGGATTGCTGGCTAAAGGCATTAACGGCAGCGGTCTGCGCTCAATGTCCGCACCCGGCACCGCCTATGATGACCCGCTGCTGGGCAAAGATCCGCAGCCTGCGGATATGGCGCACTATATCGAAACGCGTGATGACAACGGCGGCGTGCATCTTAACTCCGGCATTCCCAACCGCGCGTTTTATCTCGCGGCCACCGCGCTGGGCGGCTTTGCGTGGGAACGCGCCGGCCAGGCATGGTATGACACGCTGTGTGACAAAACCCTGCCGCAGGATGCTGATTTCAGCACCTTTGCCCGCTTTACCGTTGAGCATGCGGCGAAACGCTTTGATCGGCAGGTCGCGGAGCAGATCAGGGCCGCCTGGCAAGAGGTGGGTGTGAAGTGAACGTAGAACTGACGGATGACGCCATCATAGAGCTGGCGCGGGAGGGCGGTTTCGCCTTTATCCCCAAATTGCGTAAAGAGCGGCGTTTTGCGCTGGCCCAGCTGCCGGAGCCGCAGAAACAGCGGGTCTGTCAGGTGCTGGAGCAGGCGCTGCCCTTCGGAGAGCAGGCGGAGCAAGCCAGCACCGCAGGCAGTGGCGATCAGCACTATTTTCGTATTCAGATCACCTACGCCACTCACCATGAAGCAGGTGCCATTGTGATTTATGTGGCGGAGAAGGATGCGCCGCCAGCGCTGCAGGCGCTGTGGCAGAACGGGGAGTAGGCAAAAAAAAGGCCGGCATTGTCTGCCGGCCCTGCTGCTCTTACTTGCTGTCTGGCAGCGCGTAGGCAATCACATAATCCCCGCGATCCGGCGACTGGCGTGCGCCACCGGCAGAGATCAGGATGTACTGCTTGCCATTTTTGGGCGAGACATAGCTGATCGGGCCACCCTGGCTGCCGACCGGCAGGCGCGCTTTCCACACCTCTTTACCGGTTGAGCTGTCAAAGGCGCGCAGGTAGTAGTCCTGGGTACCGGCGATAAACACCAGTCCGCCCTGCGTCGCCAGCGTACCGCCCAGCGTTGGCATCCCTACCGGCATCTGCGCGTGCATTTTGATACCAAACGGGCCGGTATCCTGCACGGTACCCACCGGCACCTGCCAGACGATCTGGCGCGTTTTCATGTCGATGGCTGACAGCGTACCAAACGGCGGGGCCTGGCACGGAATGCCGAGCGGCGACATAAAGCGGTTTTTGTTCACCGCATATGGCGTGCCCTTAAGCGGTACGGCACCCATACCGGTGTTCACCGACTCACCGCCGTTGCTGCCGCGGGCCACTTTGCTGGTGTCCTGCGGGATCATCTGCACCCACAGGCCGAGACGCATATCATTGACGAACATATACTGGTTGTTCGGATCAAATGAGATGCTGCCCCAGTTCAGACCACCCAGAGACCCCGGGAAGCTGAGCGACTTGTCCGTGTCCGGTACGGTGAACAGACCGTCATAGCGCATGCCTTTAAATGCGATACGGCACGCCAGCTGGTCAAACGGCGTCGCGCCCCACATATCGGATTCCGTCAGCGTCTGATTGCCGATATTGGGCATCTCAACCGAGTGCGGCTGGGTTTTGGTGTACTGCTCGTTCGGGATGTGGCCCTGCGGCATCGGCCGCTCTTCCACTTTGGTCAGCGGCTTGCCGGTCAGGCGGTCCAGCACCCAGATCATGCCGGTTTTTGCCCCGATGACCACCGCCGGTTTGGTGGTGCCATCTTTCATCGGGAAGTCGACCAGGCTTGGCTGCATCGGCAGGTCGAAGTCCCACAGGTCGTTGTGAACTGTCTGATAGACCCACTTCTGTTTGCCGGTGGTGGCATCCAGCGCGAGGATTGATGCGCCGTAAGTGTGATCGAGCTTTGTGCGATTCGCGCCCCACAGATCCACTGACGAGCTGCCCATCGGCAGGAATACGGTGTTCATTGCCGGATCGTAGGAGAGCGGCGCCCAGGAGTTTGGCGTGCTGCGGGTATAATCCTGGCCCGGCATCAGTACCGCATTCGGATCGTCATTGCCCGGATCAAACGCCCAGCGCATTTTACCGCTGATCACATCAAAGCCGCGCAGTACGCCGCCTGGCATATCGGTCTGCACGTTATCCGCCACGCGACCGCCGACTACCACGGTGGTACCGGCAACCTGCGGAGCGGAGGTCAGCTGATAGAGCGGATCGGGCGCCTTGCCCAGCCCCTGCTTCAGATCAACCACACCGTTGTTGCCAAAGCTGGCGCAGAACTCACCGTTGTCGGCGTTAATTGCGATAAGACGCGCATCGATGGTGTTCATCAGGATACGGCGCTGGCAGCTGTCGCCTGCGGCCAGTACCGGTGGCGGCATCGGCGTGGAGCCTGGCTGCGTAGGCTGCGTTACCGGTTTGGTGGCGTCAAAATAGGCCAGACCGCGGCAGCGGTTCCACACTTCCGCCTGCGCATTGATTTCACGCTTCCAGATCTGCTTACCGCTGTCCGCTTCCACTGCAATCACATTGTTATGCGGCGTGCAGAGATAGAGCGTGTTGCCTACCTGCAGCGGCGTCTGCTGATCTTCAGCGCCATTGCCGGTCGGACTGAGCGGCGTGTCACCGGTATGGAAGGTCCAGGCAACCTGCAGTTCCTTAACGTTGTCACGCGTGATCTGGTCAATCGCCGCAAAGCGATCGCCCTCCGGCGTGCGGCCGTAGCTGCTCCAGTCCTGCTGCGGTTTGCTTTTATCTGCCGGGATCAGCGGCAGCTGTGAACCGGTAAAGGCCACGGTCGGATGCGGCTGAAACATCTGCACCACGGTGGTGACCATGCCAGCCGCAATCAGCGCTGACAGCGCATAAGAGAGCGTTGCCAGCGGCGCTTTGCCTTCGCTTTTACGCAGCGCAGGCCACGTCAGAAATGCAAACAGCATCAGGCCTGCCGGCACCATCAGCCGGGAAACCAGCGGCCAGAAGTGCCAGCCGGCATCCATCACCGCCCAGATCAGGGTACCGATAAACGCCAGCGCCAGCAGCGTTACCGCTGACGCTTTGCGCCGGATAAACTGGATCGCCGACGCGATCATAACGATACCGGCAATCAGAAAGTATTTACTGCCATCCAGTGCCGCCAGTTTACCGCCGCCAATAGCGAAAAACAGGCCGATCGCCAGCAGCACCAGCCCGAACAGCACGGACCAGGCACTGAGTCCCCTGCCGGGGCGAGTGGAATGTTCTGCCTTCACACAAACTCTCCTGAAAAATACTGCATGCCGCCTGTCCGGCTCTGTCGCGGGACACTGCAGCACTTTATTTAATGACGGACTGCGAAGCAGCCCGCTACCACGCACTCATGCATGAGAACGCGGTATATCAGGGCGAGCTCACCATAAGGCGGCAGGATTGTACCAGATGGTACAATTAAAAGTGAACGATCATAACGCAGGGTTTACCGGCCAATAGCATTTTTGCTACATCTGCGGTGCTAAGCGGCTGTTAAATCACAGGCAAAAAAAAGAGCCCGGCGGGCTCTTTTTTAGTTAACGCTTATTCTTCTTCAGGTGCGCCAGCAGACGCTTGCGCTTGCGCTGCTGCGTCGGCGTCAGCAGATTACGTTTGCCGGCATACGGGTTATCACCCTCTTTGAACTGAATACGGATTGGCGTACCCATCACGTTCAGCGAGCGGCGGAAGTAGTTCATCAGATAGCGCTTGTAGGAATCAGGCAGATCTTTTACCTGATTACCGTGAATGACCACGATAGGCGGGTTATAACCACCGGCGTGAGCGTATTTCAGCTTAACGCGACGGCCCCGTACCAGCGGCGGCTGATGATCTTCTGCTGCCATGTTCATAATGCGCGTCAGCATAGAGGTGTTGACGCGTTTGGTTGAGCAGTCGTACGCTTCCGTTACGGATTCAAACAGGTTACCTACGCCGCTGCCGTGCAGCGCCGAGATAAAGTGTACGCGGGCAAAATCGATAAAGCCGAGACGATAATCCAGCGTCTCTTTCACTTCATCTTTCACTTCCTGCGACAGACCATCCCATTTGTTTACAACGATCACCAGCGAGCGCCCGCTGTTGAGAATAAAGCCCAGCAGCGAGAGATCCTGGTCGGAAATACCGGCACGCGCGTCAATCACCAGCATCACGACGTTAGCATCTTCAATCGCCTGCAGGGTTTTAATCACCGAAAACTTCTCAACGGTATCGGTGATCTTGCCACGCTTGCGCACCCCGGCGGTGTCGATCAGGATATACTCCCGCTCGTCACGCTCCATCGGGATATAGATGCTGTCACGCGTCGTGCCTGGCATGTCATAGACCACCACGCGATCTTCACCAAGAATACGGTTAGTGAGCGTTGACTTACCTACGTTAGGACGGCCCACGATAGCCAGCTTAATCGGCAGGCCGGTCGGATCAAACGCCTCTTCCTCTTCAGCCTCTTCGCCATTCTCTTCTGCGGCTAACGCGGCCCAGTAGGCTTCGTTTTCATCCTCTTCGGTGACTTCCTGCGGGTCTGCCACGTCCATCCACGGCAGCAGCGCGGTTTCCAGCAGCGAGGTAACGCCGCGACCGTGCGACGCGGCAATCGGATGAATATCACCCAGACCTAGCGCGTAAAAGTCCAGCACGGCGGCATCGGCATCCAGGCCATCCGTTTTGTTTGCCACGAGGAACGTTGCTTTTTCACGGGAGCGCAGATGATTGGCGATCTGCTGATCTGCCGGCATCACGCCCGCACGGGCATCCACCATAAACAGCACCACATCCGCTTCTTCAATCGCCAGCAGCGACTGTTCCGCCATGCGGTTTTCCACGCCCTCTTCGGTGCCATCAATACCGCCGGTATCGATAACAATAAATTCGCGCCCTTCCACTTCGGCGCGACCATATTTGCGATCGCGAGTCAGTCCAGGGAAATCGGCCACTAACGCATCACGGGTGCGCGTTAAGCGGTTAAACAGCGTGGATTTCCCCACATTGGGACGCCCAACCAGCGCGACCACAGGTACCATAACACTTGCCTCAGTTTAAAAATGAATCGCCCGAATGGCGTGAGTATAACGACATTTGTCGCCCGCTTCAGGCTTAAGGCGCCTAGAATATCACGCCTGATAAAAAACAGAACGGCTCCTGACGAATCAGGAGCCGCAATTGATGACGGAAGTCCGTTCCCGCACGCTTTGACCTTAACGGCTGATGGCGTAAACCTCGCCACCTTTCGCCTGAATCAGCAGCCTGTCACCGGCAACAACCGGCTCGGTCTGGAAACCGTCGCTGTCCAGCTTCTGCTGCGCCACAAAGCGGCCATCCAGCGTGTTGATCCAGTGTACGTAACCTTCGCTGTCTGCCACCACCAGATAACCGTTGAACAGCACCGGCGCCGTCAGGTTACGGTGCAGCAGATCGCTCTGACGCCACAGCGCCACGCCGCCATCGGCATTAAGCGCAATTACGCGATCGTCCTGATCCACCAGGTAGATGCGTCCGGCATCGACAATCAGATCTTTGACGCCGCCGATTTCGCGCTTCCACATGATCTGACCGGAGCGCAGGTCGAGCGCGGTCAGGTTGCCGTTGTACGCCAGCGCATAGACCACACCGTTCACGATAACCGGCGTAGTGTCGACATCATTCAGACGATCGATTTCCGTCGCACCGCTTGGCTGTGAAATGCGCTGCTGCCAGATCAGCTGACCCTGGTTCAGGATCACCGCGCTGACGCGACCGTTATCACCGCCAACGATAGCGCCGCCAAAGGCGACCGCAGGCGCAGACTCACCGCGCAGCGAGAGCGCCGGCATATCGAGGTTTACGGTCCATTTTACCGCACCGCTGCTCTGATCCAGTCCCTGCAGCATACCGTTACTGGTGTGGACCAGTACCAGGCCATCGCTGACCACCGGGCGCGACAGCGCTTCGCCGGCTACTTTGGTCTGCCACGCCAGACTGCCGTCGCTGCTATTAAGTGCAAATACCTGCCCGCGCTCGCTGCCAATATAGATCCGATCGCCGCTGGCGGTGACGCCGCCGGAGAGCAGCGCAGAGATGTTTTTCGAGAAGAAACCAGTCTTCTCAGAGAGATCGACTTTCCACTTCTCTTTACCGTTGCTGGCATCCAGCGCCTTCACCACGCCAAAACGGTCGGCAGCGTAAACGGTGCCGTCCAGCCAGGCCGGATGCAGGTTGGAGTAGAAATCGCCAATGCCGTCGCCTACTGACGTGCTCCAGACAGTTTCCGGCGTGAACTGATTTTCCACTTTCGGCAGCGGAGCCATCTTCACTACATCTTCTTCGCCGCTGAATAGCGAGCAACCGCTGAGCAGAGTGACGGAAATCAGCCCTGGCAGCAGGTATTTACGTAATTCCATGTGCGCTCTCTTGTCTGGCTTAACTTAAGTTATCTATTTTCATCTGCAGCATCTGCTTCAGTGCCGGAGAAGCCTGCGAACCTGCGCCTTTACTCCAGGCATCGCGCGCGCCCTGCTTGTCGCCTTTGCTCAGCAGCGCTTCACCGCGAATATCGGCCACGATAGCGCTCCAGCCGTCACCCTTGACGTTATCCAGGGTGCTCAGGGCGGCATCAGCCTGCTTCTGCTGCAGCTGAATACGCGCCAGACGCAGATTAATAACCGCCTGCAGATTGGCATCTTTGGTGTCGCTCAACCCTTTCTGCAGCAGCGCAATCGCTTTATCAAGCTGGCTGGTCTCAACGTACTGTTTTGCCAGGTCCAGCGCGGCCAGCGCACCATAGGTATTGCTGTTTTCGCTGGCGAAGCTGGCAACAGCCTCCAGGCTTTCGGGTTTATCTGCCTGCATCGCGCTGGTGAGCTGCTGATACTGCGCTGACACGGCTTTACCGGCGTTGTCCTGCTGTGAGCTCCAGTAGCGCCAGCCGCCCAGCGCCGCAATCCCTACTACCACGCCAATCGCCAGCGCTTTGCCGTTATCGGCAAAAAAGCGACGCAGCGCATCAACCTGTTCATTCTCGTTGCTGTAAACTTCCACGCAATCCCTCTCCTTAAAATGGCTGTTGCCGCGTGCTGCTTACTGCAGCAGCGTCTGCAACGTCGCAGCGGCGTCCTGCTGAGCCAGCGTCTGCTGGTCGCCGGTGCGCAGATCTTTAATCACCACCTGACCCGCTTTCACTTCATCCTCACCGAGCACCAGCGCAATGCGTGCGCCCCATTTGTCTGCACGGGCAAACTGCTTCTTAAAGTTGCCGCCGCCGAAGTTGGTCATCAGCTTCAGCGCCGGGTTCGCATCACGCAATGTTTCCGCCAGCTGCATAGCCGCAGACTGAACGCCCTGCCCTGAAGCGATAACATAGACATCGACAACCCGCGTCGGTTCAAATTCCGGATTTACCGCCTGTACCAGCAGCACCAGCCGCTCCAGACCCATGGCAAATCCTACCGCTGGCGTGGCACGTCCGCCCAGCTGTTCGACCAGGCCATCATAACGCCCGCCGCCGCATACGGTACCCTGCGAGCCGAGGCTGCTGGTGACCCACTCAAAAACAGTGCGGTTGTAGTAGTCGAGACCACGAACCAGACGCTGGTTAATGCGATAGCGAATACCGGCATCATCCAGCAGCGCGCAGAGCCCGGTGAAATGGGCACGCGACTCTTCATCAAGAAACTCACCCAGCGTTGGCGCATCATTCAGCAGCGCCTGAATCTCCGGGTTTTTGCTGTCCAGCACGCGCAGCGGATTGGTGTACATACGGCGTTTGCAATCGTCATCCAGCACATCCTGATGCTGCTCCAGAAACGCCACCAGCGCACTGCGATAGTCTGCACGCGCCGCCAGAGAGCCGATGGAGTTCAGCTCCAGTTCAACGTGATCGGCGATGCCCAGCGCTTTCCACCAGCGAGCGGTCATCATGATCAGCTCAGCATCAACATCCGGTCCCTGCAGGCCAAATACTTCAACGCCCATCTGATGAAACTGGCGATAGCGCCCTTTCTGCGGACGCTCATAGCGAAACATCGGTCCGACATACCAGAGGCGCTGCTCCTGGTTATAGAGCAGGCCATGTTCAATGCCGGCACGCACGCAGCCCGCAGTGCCTTCCGGACGCAGCGTCAGGCTCTCGCCGTTGCGATCTTCAAAGGTGTACATCTCTTTTTCAACCACATCGGTGACTTCACCAATGGCGCGGCTGAACAGTGGGGTATGCTCGACGATTGGCAGACGGATTTCACTGTAGCCATAGCTGGCCAGCACCTGCTTCAGGGTGCCCTCGATACGCTGCCAGATTGCGGTATCGGCTGGCAGGAAGTCGTTCATCCCGCGAATCGCTTGAATATTCTTCGCCACGTTAAAATCTCTTAATACAAAAAAACCTGTCCGGCATCATACCTTATGAGGATGAAACCGCACAGGTTCATTCATAAACTGGTACGCGCCGGGCGCGTACCGCCTGATTATTTTTCCAGCTGCTGCACGCTGATGCGGCGGCTCTCATCCAGCATGGATGCCTTGGCCCGAATGCGCGCTTCCAGCTGATCGATCATGTCATCGTTGTCGAGACGATCGCGCTGACGAACGCCATCTTCATAGAAACCGCTTTTCTTGCTGCCACCGGTGACGCCCAGCGTCGACACGGTCGCTTCGCCCGGACCGTTGACCACGCAGCCAATAATGGAGACGTCCATCGGCGTAATAATATCTTCCAGCCGTTCTTCCAGTGCGTTTACGGTACCGATCACGTCAAACTCCTGACGTGAACAGGTCGGACAGGCGATAAAGTTGATCCCGCGCGCACGGATACGCAGCGATTTCAGGATGTCGTAGCCAACCTTCACCTCTTCTACCGGATCGGCCGCGAGTGAAATACGCAGCGTGTCACCGATACCTTCTGCCAGCAGCAGACCGAGGCCGATGGCCGATTTCACCGCGCCGGCACGCGCGCCGCCCGCTTCGGTGATCCCGAGATGCAGTGGCTGATCAATCGCTTTCGCCAGCAGGCGGTAAGACTCTACGGCCAGAAATACGTCAGAGGCTTTAACGCTGACTTTGAACTGATCAAAGTTCAGGCGATCAAGATGATCGACATGGCGCATAGCGGATTCCAGCAGCGCCTGCGGCGTGGGTTCGCCATACTTTTCCTGCAGATCTTTCTCCAGCGAACCGGCATTCACCCCGATACGAATCGGGATGTTATAGTGGCGAGCGCAGTCCACTACCTGACGAATACGTTCGTTGTTGCCGATGTTGCCCGGGTTGATACGCAGGCAGTCGACGCCATATTCTGCCACTTTGAGGGCGATACGGTAGTCAAAGTGAATATCCGCTACCAGCGGCACGTTGACCTGTTGCTTAATCAGTTTAAAGGCTTCCGCCGCGTCCATGGTTGGCACCGAGACGCGTACGATATCCACACCCACACGCTCCAGCGCGCGGATCTGGTTAACCGTGGCTTCCACGTCGGTGGTGCGGGTGTTGGTCATGGACTGAACGGCGATGGGTGCACCATCGCCGACTGGCACCTTGCCGACGTAAATACGCGTTGATTTGCGACGGATAATGGGTGCTTCGTTATGCATATTTTCTCTCCACAATTCCCCGGAAAGCGCGCTGCGCGTTATTG
Source organism: Pantoea sp. UBA4549 (assembly GCF_002387285.1). Classification (NCBI taxonomy): domain Bacteria; kingdom Pseudomonadati; phylum Pseudomonadota; class Gammaproteobacteria; order Enterobacterales; family Erwiniaceae; genus Pantoea; species Pantoea sp. UBA4549. The sequence goes on from NZ_DGLH01000007.1 coordinate 69,224, forward strand.
CGCACCCAGCGTCAGACGGGCAACCTGGTTATTACGGATAAAACGACTTAAATCAACGGGCTGATTCTGATATTGCACGTCAACCGCGCGCGGTGCGCCAATTTTCAGACGATACGGAGGTGTGCCGGAGAGGCTGAGCTTGCCGCCGCTGCGCTGTATCCCGCTGAACAGTTTCTTGCCGGTTGCATCGCTGACTTCCAGCCAGCAGTCGGCTTTGAAATTCATGACGACAGCATTGGGATCGCCTGCGGGCTGGCTGACAGCAGCATTCGCCGTTGGCATGCTGCCGGCCGCAACGCTGTTGGCCGGTGCCGGCGAGGTGGCCGCTGGCGGCGTGTTATCAACCGGCGCCTGCGACGGAGACACCACCGCGTTGTCGCCCGCGGCGGCAGAAGAGGCCGCCGGCGCGCTAGCGCTGTTATCCGCGCTGCCTGCGGTGCTGCTGCTCTGGGACGTCACTGCCCCTGCCCCGTTATCAACCGGCGTGCCCGCGGCATTGGTGTCGCTGTCACTCATGCTATCCGTGCTGGTATCGCCCAGCGGGATAGACTGACCGCTGTCGCTGCTGCCGTTCTGATCGGCCATCGAGACCAGATCGTCCTGTGAGGCCTTATGATTCTGCCACCACCAGGCGCCGGTCAGGCCGATAACAACAAACGCCACCAGCCAGGTAAAGATCATCAGCCAGCCATCGCGCTTTTTGCGGCGCTTGCCCAGCGAGAAGCTCTGCATCGGCGCAATTTTAGCTGCGCGCACCGGTGCCTGCTTCGCCATCATCGGCAGCAGATCGTCTTCCGGTACATGAACCAGACGGGCGTAGGAACGAATGTAACCGCGCAGAAAAGTCGACGCGAGATCGGCCGGCGACTTATCCTCTTCAATGTCCCGCACGGTGGAAAGTTTCAGGCACAGGCGCTCAGCGACGTTTTGCTGCGTCAGCCCCATCTGCTCACGGGCCAGACGCAGGCGTTCACCTGTGGAATGTACTGCAGAGTTTTCTTGAGTGGCTTCAGTATTCATTAGCTAAATAACGCTGGTACTGTATCGATTGTGGAAAACTTCGCGCCAACCGGTCGCCATAACGTGTAACGTCAGCAGCGTTTCCCTGTTGCGCGGCGAAACGTATCTGTAACCACAGGCTCTCTGCCGTTGCGGGCAGACGCTGATGGTAGAGTTCTAAAAGCACGGAAAGCCTGTTTCCTGCCGGCTGCATCAGCTGCCGTTCACCCTCCTCCAGCAGCCAGTTTCCCTGCTCAGGTGCGGTTTCCAGCGCCTGCAGCAGCAGTTTGCGCCCGGCGGCCTCGTTGCCCGCCTGCAGATAACAATAGCCTGAAATCAGAAGGACATCCTGACGGGCATCGCTCTCTGGTGCCGCATTTGCCAGCTTAAACTGTTGATGCGCTTCGCCATACTGCCCTAATCCGCAGAGAAACGCACCGTAATTGTTAGCGACATAACCATTAGCGGGCGCTAACTGTTGTGCCCGCTGGTAGTACCGGCGTGTCTGTACACTATTCTGCTGCGCCTGAGCGACCCGCGCCAGCGCCAGGGGCACGCGGTAATCCTCAGGAGCAACGCGCTGCGCCTGCAGCAGATTGCGTTCAGCAGCGGCTAAATTGTTCGCCGCCAGATAGTGCAGTCCCAGCTGCAGACGAATATCCGCTGCGCGATGCGATGGCGAGCCAGTGACACACCCGGTTACAACAAAGCCAGCCACCACGGCAATCCCTAATCCTTTTAACATAGCGCTCTCCCTGCGAATAAACCGGGAGAGTGCCATGCATTACGCCCGCAGCGAATCTGCGGACGTGCGGTTTCAGATCGCCTTCACAGAGATAGCGTCACCTGCCATCTTTTTACGCAGCGTACGCTTGGTACGGTCGATCACATCGCCCGCCAGCTGACCGCAGGCAGCATCAATGTCATCACCACGGGTTTTACGCACAATGGTGGTAAAGCCATAATCCATCAGCACTTTGGAGAAGCGATCGATACGGCTGTTGGAGCTGCGGCCATACGGTGCGCCCGGGAAGGGGTTCCATGGGATCAGGTTGATCTTGCAGGGTGTCTCCTTCAGCAGCGCTGCCAGCTCATGCGCATTGTCAGTGCTGTCATTGATATGATCCAGCATCACATACTCAATGGTCACGCGGCCCTGATTCGCATTCGATTTGCCGATATAGCGCTTCACCGCGGCCAGGAAGGTTTCAATGTTGTACTTTTTGTTGATCGGCACGATCTCATCACGGATCGTATCGTTTGGAGCGTGCAGCGAGATCGCCAGCGCCACGTCGATCATATCGCCAAGCTTATCCAGCGCGGGTACAACGCCTGAAGTTGAGAGCGTGACGCGACGTTTGGAGAGGCCAAAGCCGAAATCATCCAGCATAATATCCATCGCCGGCACGACGTTGTTCAGGTTGAGCAGCGGCTCACCCATGCCCATCATTACCACGTTGGTGATGGGACGCTGGCCGGTCACTTTCGCGGCGCCAATAATTTTGGCCGCGCGCCACACCTGACCAATAATTTCGGAAACGCGCAGGTTGCGGTTAAAACCCTGCTGCGCCGTGGAGCAGAATTTGCACTCCAGCGCACAGCCCACCTGAGAGGAGACGCATAGCGTGGCGCGCTCCGCTTCCGGAATATAGACCGTCTCCACCAGCTGATCGCCTACGCGAATCGCCCATTTAATGGTGCCGTCGCTGGAGCGCATCTCTTCCGCTACTTCCGGCGCGCGGATCTCTGCGCGCTGCATCAGCTTGCCGCGCAGCACTTTGTTGATATCCGTCATCTGCTCGAAATCGTCGCAGCAGTAGTGGTAAATCCACTTCATGACCTGATCGGCACGGAACGGCTTCTCGCCCATTTCGATAAAAAATTCGCGCATCTGCTGGCGGTTCAGATCAAGCAGATTAATTTTTTCGTTTTTAGGAGAAACCACGGCGGGAGACGCGGCAGCTGGCGTCACAATCTGTTCGGACATAATAATCTCTGGCCTCGTTGTTACACGTTACGGCTCTGGTTAGGAAAGAAGAAAAAACAGCGCCCCGGCTGAGCCAGGCTCAACAGGGGCGCATTATTGTACTATAACTGCAGCACGATGCCAGGGTAACCGTTTTACGCCGAGGTAAAAGGTGTAAACTCCCCTGTCCGCTTCAGCTGCAATGCATTTAGCGGGTGCGCGCGCAGACTTCGTTTTCAGCGAAGAAGTAAGCGATTTCACGGGCAGCAGACTCTGCAGAGTCAGAACCGTGGGTCGCGTTTTCGGTGAAGCTGTCTGCGTAATCTGCACGCAGGGTGCCTGCCAGTGCGTTGTCCGGGTTGGTCGCACCCATCAGGTCACGGTGACGCTGAACGGCATTTTCGCCTTCCAGAACAGAAACCACTACCGGGCCAGAGGTCATGAACTCAACCAGACCATCAAAGAATGGACGGCCTTTGTGCTCAGCATAGAAGCCTTCAGCCTGCTCTTTGGTCAGGTGCAGCATTTTTGCGCCAACGATTTTGAAGCCCGCGCTCTCAAAACGGTTGTAGATAGCACCGATAACGTTCTTAGCAACGGCGTTTGGTTTGATGATGGAGAAAGTACGTTCGATTGCCATGATTACCTCTGAATTAGCATCCTGAATAAACCGGGAACCCTCTCCCGGTAAGAAAAACGCGCCGATTATAGGGAGATCGACGCGTGTTGCCTATGAGTGATTGGTGGAATTATTGAAAATAATTACTTTTTGCTGGTGCAGGCCGCACAGTAATGCGCCGGTCTGGCGTTCTGCCATGGTTTAGCCGCGTGTGGCACAGACCCGACACAGGCAGCAGACTATGTGGCGTAATTTCATCCTGAGGTGCTCACTTTCGCCATTACGGGCTTGAGATAGCCTGCACATTCCCGGAGACTGGCTTTTTCCCCGATAAGAGAGAAGATGGCAATGACGGCTCCCCTGTTTGTATCTGCTGAGTGGCTGCATGAGCACTGCGATGATGAAGAAGTCCAGGTGCTGGATGCGCGTATGGTTCCGCCGGGTCAGGATGCAGTGCGCGATATCACCGCAGAGTATCTGGCCAGTCACCTGCCGCAGGCAGCTTTCTTTAATATTGAAGCGCTTTCCGATCACACCAGTCCTTACCCGCATATGATGCCCCGTCCTGAAAGTTTTGCCGTCGCAATGCGCGAACTGGGCGTGGTGCAGGATAAGCACCTGATTGTGTATGACGAGGGTAACCTCTTCTCTGCCCCACGCGCCTGGTGGATGCTGCGTACTTTTGGTTGCGAACGGGTTTCCATTCTGGCAGGCGGCCAGCAGGGCTGGAAAGCCGCAGGTTTCGCTACGGCAGAGGGTCCGGTAACGCTGCCGGAAGGAGACTTTACGGCACACATGGACAGCAGCCAGGTGAAACGACTGAACGATGTGCTGCTGCTCAGCCATGAGGGAGGCGCGCAGATTGTAGACGCGCGCGCGGCAAACCGCTTTAACGCTGAGGTAGATGAGCCGCGTCCCGGCCTGCTGCGCGGACATATTCCGCACAGCCTTAATCTGCCGTGGAACAGTCTGGTGGAAAACGGCGCGCTGAAACCCGATGCTGAACTGCGCCAGCAGTTTGCTCAGGCAGGAGTGGCGCTGGACCGGCCCATTGTTGCCAGCTGCGGCTCGGGCGTAACGGCGGTAGTCCTGATTCTGGCACTGACGGCGCTGGGCGTGCGTGATGCAACGCTGTATGACGGCTCCTGGGGTGAATGGGGCAGCCGCGACGATTTACCGATCGAAAAATAGTCACCTGCCTGAAGCCAGGGCGCCATGAATGGCGCCCCTGTGGGGGATTTCGCACCTGATGCGTACTGCGTACCCGCCTGAAACCAGGGCGCCATGAATGGCGCCCCTACAGAAGATTTTGCACCCATCCCCCGTAGGGGGCGCATTAATGCGCCCCGTGTTACGTGCGGTCCGGGGGCCATATGCATCAGCATGCGATGGTTAAATGATGCGCTGGCTGCCTTTGAAATCACGCAAAAAGCTGCCCCAGCGCCGCTCATAGAACGGGGTGATATGTGCGGTAAAAAAGTGGCTGACGCCCTGCTGTCCGGCATCCACTTCACAGATATCAATGGGCGCATCATCAGCCAGCGTATCGGTCGCCACGCTGCCTGCTGCCTGAATTATCTCATCAATATCACTGTCAGCTTCAATACCAATCAGCAGATTGGGCGCCTCCGTCACGCTTTCCCGCAGGCTGGCAATATAGGCGCGGCGTACCTGCTTGTATTTAGCAAACAGCCGGGTCAGGGAGTCGATCATCTGTGCCGGCGGTTCAGCTACTTCGGATAACAGCAGCGCGTGACCGCCCTCCAGCACGGTTTGCTGGCTCAGCGCACTCCCCTCTTCACCCAGCAGATGCGCGATCTCACCGGGAGTAAACTCTTTACCGGCCGGTAATTTCGGGTTCAGAAACAGCGTTTCACCCAGCGTCATCTCAAACAGCGTACGCGCCGGCAGGCGCAGCCACGGCTGCTCATCCGCTATCGCCTCGCGCATCGCCGCCTCAGAGCTGAAGAACGGGATCACGCTGCCGCCTCCCTCTTTCTCCCAGTGCTGTAACTCGACGGGCGAAGTCGCATTAAACTGTTCAGCCGGGCTTTCACCTGGCACCCAGACATCCGCAGCCAGCAGCAGCTGAAAAAACTCCGGGCGATGCGCCGGCTCGGTGGCGGCCAGCTTCAGCACCTCTTCAAGACGATTACTCATGCGTGTTTCATTCCAAAAAAGCGGGCAGGAGAGAGCCTGCCCGGGGCGGGATTATTTCAGTAACAGGTTGGCAAGAGTGCGCACGCCGAGTCCGGTTGCGCCCGCTGACCACTGATCCACCGCGCTTTTGCGATAGGTTGCGGAGCAGTCGATATGCAGCCAGCCTTGCTGATATTTTTCAACAAACCATGAGAGGAACGCTGCCGCGCTGCTGGCACCGGCGGCGTGAGCCGGGCTGGCGATGTTGTTGAGATCGGCAAAATTTGACGGCAGATGGCTGCGATGGAACTCCGCCAGCGGCAGACGCCAGAACGCCTCGTTTTCGCCAGTGGCGCTGCCCAGCAGCGACTCAGCCAGTACGTCATCGAAGGTAAACAGCGCGTGATAGTCGTTGCCGAGCGCCGTTTTGGCGGCACCGGTCAGCGTGGCAGCATCAATCAGCAGTTCCGGCTGCTGCGCACTGGCGTCAATCAGGCCATCTGCCAGCACCAGACGCCCTTCGGCATCGGTATTCATCACTTCAACGGTTTTACCATTGCGATAGCGAATAATGTCGCCGAGACGAAATGCATTGCCGCTGACCATGTTATCGGCGCAGCAGAGATAGAGTTTTACGCGCTTCGTCAGCCCGCGGGCAATCGCCAGCGCCAGTGCGCCGGTAACGGTCGCTGCACCGCCCATATCGGACTTCATGGAGTCCATAAAGGCGCTCTGCTTCAGGCTGTAGCCGCCGGTATCAAAGGTGATCCCTTTACCGACCAGACAGGCGTAAACCGGCGCATCTGCGTCACCGGTCGGGTTAAAGTCAAGCGTCAGCAGCACCGGCGCGCGCGATGAGCCGCGGCCTACGGTGTGGATCCCGCTGTACCCCTGCTCACGCAGATCTTCACCTTTGGTAATGCGATAGCTGACGGCATCGCCGCCTGCCTCTCTGATCAGATCGATAGCGCTGTGCGCCAGCTGCTCCGGACTCAGGTCTTCCGCGGGCAGGTTAATGGTATCGCGCACCCAGTCTACAATCTGCAAGCGCCGATCGAACTCAGCACGATCGTTCTCGCTGAGCGGCGGCCATTCAACCTGACGCTGTCCTTTCGGGCTGCGATAGCCCTGCCAGAATGCCCAGCACTTCTCCAGATCCCAGTCGTCACCGCACAACGCGACGTGGCGGATCCCCTGGCTGTCGAGCTTGCGCGCCGCACGCTGAATCGTCAGCAGAGCATCGGTGCCCGTGAGGTGCAGCGTCATACCACTCTCAGTGCTGCTTAGCAGCGCTTTTTCGCCCCAGCGCGCATCAGCGGGCTGAGCGCTAAGCGTAATATTCATCGGTTGTGTTGTCATCGCGTCGCTCCGTTTACGTTTGGTCTCATTTCCGCGCCAGACCGGCGCAGAGTGGCATGGATCAGCGGGCCGCTGCCGGGGCAACGGCCCGCATCCGGCTGACAGCTTTATTGACCAGCGCAATGGCGTAGTCAATCTCCTCCTGCGTGGTGAAGCGTCCGAGCGAAAAGCGCAGCGAACTGTAGGCCAGTTCCGGCTCAACGCCCATGGCGCGCAGCACGTACGAAGGTTCCAGACTCGCCGAAGTGCAGGCGGAGCCGGACGAAAGCGCCAGATCTTTCAGCGCCATAATCAGCGTTTCACCCTCAACCTGCGCAAAGCTGATGTTGAGGATGTTTGGCGCGCTGTGCGCCAGTGTACCGTTGAGCTGTACGCCGCTCAGCTGGCTGCTGATGCCCTGCCAGAGTCGCTGACGCAGCGTAGCGAGTCGCGCCATCTCCTCAGCCATCACCTCGCCTGCCAGCGCATAGGCTTCACCCATGCCGACAATCTGATGTACCGGCAGCGTGCCGGAACGCATACCGCGCTCATGTCCGCCGCCGTGCATCTGCGCATCAATTTTTACCTGCGGATTACGGCGCACCCAGAGGGCACCGATGCCTTTGGGTCCGTAGAGCTTATGCGCCGAAAACGACATCAGATCTACCGGCAGCGTACTGACGTCAAGCGCCAGCTTGCCCACACTCTGCGTGGCATCGACGTGAAACAGAATGTCACGTGCGTGACAGAGCGCACCCAGCGCCGCAATATCCTGAATGACGCCCGTCTCATTGTTGACGTGCATCAGCGACACCAGCACGGTATCGTCGCGCAGCGCGGCAGCCAGCATAGCCGGCGTGACAATGCCGTCACTGCCGGGCGTCAGCCAGGTAATGTCAAACCCTTCGCGGGCCAGCTGCTGGCAGCTATCGAGTACCGCTTTATGTTCTGTCTGGCTGGTAATGATATGCCGTCCGCGCGCCTGGCGGGCGTGTGCTGCCCCTTTAATGGCCAGGTTGTCCGCTTCGGTTGCCCCGGAAGTAAAGACAATTTCACGCGGGTCGGCGTTAACCAGCGCCGCAACCTGATTGCGGGCAACATCCACGGCCTCTTCGGCCTGCCAGCCAAAACGATGGGAACGGGATGCAGGGTTACCGAAGGTGCCATCCAGCGTCAGACACTGCATCATTCTGCTGGCGACCCGTGGATCCACAGGCGTAGTCGCTGCGTAATCCAGGTAGATCGGTAATTTCATGGCGCTGTAACTCCGTAAAATAAAACACAGGTCTTTATAGCATGATTCAGCCTGCGGAGAGTAAACCGGTCATGCGGCCGGTGGCAGAAGCGCTAACAGCACAAAGCCCCGGGGGCTTAATCGCTAAGCGCCCGGGGCTTTGTAAAAAGTCAGTTTTCAGTCAGGCAATGCGATTGCGATCAGGCACGCAGATTAACGTTGATGGTTTCCTGCACGCGATGCTGCTGAAAACGACGGTTATCCACGCTGTTCTGACGGTCAGCAACATCCAGGATTTCCTGATTATTCACCAGCTCAGCCAGCGAGATATTATTCAGGAAATCGCTGATGCGCTCGCTGAGATCGCGCCACAGCACGTGAGTCAGGCAGCGTTCACCACCCTGACAGCCCTCTTTGCCCTGACATTTCGTGGCATCCACCGACTCATCCACCGCGGTGATCACTGCACCTACTGCGATCGCACTGGCCTCTTTGCCCAGCAGATAACCGCCACCCGGGCCGCGCACGCTGGCGACCAGGCCATGCTTACGCAGACGTGAAAACAGCTGTTCCAGATAGGAGAGTGATATCCCCTGACGCTCGGAAATATCCGCCAGCGGTACCGGTCCCTCGTGCGAATGCAGGGCCACGTCCAGCATAGCGGTAACGGCATAGCGTCCTTTGGATGTCAGTCTCATAGCGTAAAACCTCGTCGGCGTCCGCCCTTGCGCAGGCGGGTTATCGGTGGAATGTCAGTCAGCGCAGTCTGCCATTCCCGAGTATTTTGGTCAACTATTTAACCGAGTAATTTACTCAACTATTTAACCTGGCGTTTTACTCAACTATTACCCTTATCACCTTTGGGTTTTTCAAAGGAGGAGAGCATGCCGCGCAGAATATTCAGCTCATCGCGTTCCGGACGCGCACGCGTATAGAGGCGACGCAGCTTGCTCATCACCTGGCTCGGTATGCCGGTACGGATAAAGCCGCTCTCCAGCATCATCTGTTCGATATGCTGATAAAAGCGTTCCAGATCGTCCACCAGCGGATAAGGTGAGGCTTCATATTCCGGCTGCGGGGCCGCTTTTTCCTGCGCATCCAGCCACGCCATACGGACTTCATACGCGATGATCTGCACCGCCATCGCCAGATTCAGCGAGCTGTACTCCGGGTTGGCCTGAATGGCTACGTGATAGTGACACTTCTGCAGCTCATCGTTGGTCAGTCCGACACGCTCACGACCAAACACCAGCGCGACCGGTGCCTGCTGCCCCTCCTCCACGCTCTTGATGCCGCACTCGCGTGAATTCAGCATTGGCCACGGCAGCGATCGTGAACGGGCGCTGGTGCCGACCACCAGACTGCAGCCGGCGATCGCCTCATCCAGCGTATCAACAATGCGGGCGTTGCCAATCACGTCGCTGGCACCCGCCGCCAGAGAAATCGCCTGCGAGTCAGGTTTAACCAGCGGATTCACCAGATAAAGGTTGCTTAACCCCATGGTTTTCATGGCGCGGGCAACAGAACCCATGTTGCCGGTGTGGGACGTTTCAACCAGTACAATTCGGATATTTTGCAGCATAATTATGAGCGGGTGAGAAAATGATGGCGCGCATCCTAACATAAATGCAGGACATTTGCTGAACACGCTGTTATACTCCGCGCCGTTTTCCCCGTTCTTTAACATCCAGCGAGAGATACCGATGCATCCGATGCTCAACATCGCCGTGCGCGCAGCGCGCAAGGCCGGAAATTTAATTGCCAAAAATTACGAAACCCCGGACGCTGTCGAAGCCAGCCAGAAAGGCAGCAACGACTTCGTTACGAATGTTGACCGCGACGCAGAACGCCTGATTATCGAAGTGATTCGTAAATCTTACCCACAACATACCATCATCACCGAAGAGAGCGGTGAGCTGGCGGGTGAGGATCAGGACATTCAATGGGTAATCGATCCGCTGGATGGCACCACCAACTTCATCAAACGTCTGCCACACTTCTCCGTCTCTATTGCCGTGCGCATTAAAGGCCGTACTGAAGTGGCCGTGGTTTACGATCCAATGCGTAATGAACTCTTCACTGCCGTACGCGGTCAGGGTGCACAGCTGAATGGCTATCGTCTGCGCGGCAGCAACGCCCGCGATCTGGATGGCACTATCCTGGCGACCGGCTTCCCGTTCAAGGTCAAGCAGCACGCTACGCCGTATATCAACATTGTTGGCAAACTGTTTACCCAGTGCGCAGACTTCCGTCGCAGCGGTTCAGCGGCGCTGGATCTGGCTTATGTGGCAGCAGGCCGCGTAGATGGTTATTTTGAGATTGGCCTGAAGCCATGGGATTTTGCCGCGGGCGAACTGCTGGTACGTGAGGCTGGCGGTCTCGTTACCGACTTCACCGGCAACCACGGTTACCTGCACTCAGGTAATCTTGTAGCCGGTAACCCGCGCGTTGTGAAAGCCATGCTGGCTAACATGCGCGAAGAGCTGAGCGAAGCGCTGAAGCGCTAAGCAAAAAAAAGGCGGCCCGCGGGCCGCCTTTTTTGAAGGTACGGATTAACGACGTTCGTGCGTTAACACCTGACGTGGCTGAGTGCGACGACCCACACCACCCAGAATCGCGGCCAGTACGGCTTCGATAATCAGCATGATGAAGGTAAACCAGCTTGCTTTCGCTGTAGCAGCGGCAGCCTGTTCTGCAGCTTCACGCGCTTTTTGCTCCGCTTCCTGCTTCAGCTGCTGATACTTCTGCATTGCCTGCTGATAGCTCTGCTCTGCCTGGTTAACAATCTGCTCTGCTTCCTGATCGCTCTTACCGGTACGCGCTTTGATGATGTTTTTCAGCGCATCGCGGTCAGCAGCCTGCAGCGTATCAGAATGACGGCTCAGCACACCTTTAAACCAGTTGCTCAGATCGGCATCCGCATTCTGCGGATTTTGTGCCGTATTTTTTGCCTGATTTTCAGCGTTATTTGCTTCGCTATTTGCATCCTGCTGCAGATTTTCTGGCTGTAATTCCTGCTTGCCGGTTTGGCGCAGCGTGGTTTCCAGCTCATTCTGCAGATCATCGAGGTTAATATTATTTTCCTGCAGTTTCTCTTTCGCCATATTGGTTAGCGAAGGCGCAACAGAAGAAATACCATTACCCAGTGCGTTTACACCTGAACCCAGAATATTAAAGGCGCCGCCAATAATACCGCTCGCCAGTGAAAAGGCCAGCCACAGAGTAATAAGCGTGCTGACACCAAACATCAGTAAACCATGCAGTGCACCTTCACGCTGTGCCAGACGGCCGGCGATATAGCTACCTACCGCCATTGCAATCAGCATGCTGGCACCGGTCCAGATCAGTGCGCCCGTGCCAAGATGCTCCAGAGGATTCTGCTCCTGCTGCGGATCAATGGTCGTGGCACCAATTGCCGTTCCTAATACTCCCAGTAATATATGAACAATAAGCGCAGCAATAACCCCTGCAAATATTGCACTCCAGGAAATGCGCTTTAACGGCAGGCCCGTATGTGTATCGGTCACGGTATCCGTGATGCCATTATGAGTCCGGATTTCAGGCATGGTATTTTCCTCGCAAAAACGACGACTGATAAAAGTTTATTTTAAAAAAGTAAATTCTCAGCTGATGTCATTTAGCGTAGACAGAGAATGCTAATTACACCAGCGCCGGGCAGCAGGATATTTTTATCAGACAGAAGAAGCGTAAACATCCGGGCGATTACACGCGTCCGGATGTTTATTATGGAGCACGTTAAAAAGGTCGCAGGCCGCCGCCGGCAGCGGGTAGTGCACTCTGCCACAAAAGCAGTCCGGCCAGAATCAGTGCGATGGCGCCCAGTAACATCAATAGCGCTATCAGGATGGCGGTCCGTTTTTGATCCGACGCTGACCGGCTCACTCTGGCGGCCAGCAGGCGTGAACGCTGAACCACAATGCCCAGCAGCGAGACCGTCAGTGCGGTACCCAGCGCCATCGCCAGCGCGGCGGCCACGCCCCACAGATAGACATTAATCACTTTCGCGAATAACAGCATCATCAGCGCTCCGGAACAGGGGCGCAGCCCCATTGAGAGCACCAGCAGCAGCTGCGTCCTGACGTCCACCGCCTGTGCCAGCTGACGCGCATCCGGCACATGCGCATGGCCACACGCGCAACCTGCCTCATGCTGATGCTGCGGATGTACCGCGTGGATCTGCCCGCCTGCTGCCGGACGCAGGGCTGACCGCAGCGATTGCACGGCGCGCCAGCCCAGCCAGCCACCCAGCGCTATCACCAGCAGATAACTCCCTTTTTCCAGCCAGTAGCTGCTGAGATGAAGCTGGCGCGATGAGGTCTGCAGTACCACCAGCATCAGCGTGACCAGAGCGACCGCCACACCGCCCTGCAGCAGTGCAGCCAGCAGAGTCAGCCGGATGCTGGTGCGTAACTGTGTCGGGTGCGTCGCTAAAAAAGTGGCGATCACCACTTTGCCGTGTCCCGGCCCCAGCGCGTGCAGCACGCCATACGCCAGGCTCAGCAGCAATAATGTTAGCCCTGCCTGATGTGGCTGTGCCGCCACCTGCTGCAGCAGCTGTGTCATTGCCTGATTAAGCACTTTTTGCCAGAGTACACTCTGCAGCAGGATCTGCGGCCAGGCGTGCCAGAGCAGCATCGCGATCAGCAGCAGCATTATGGCGGCGGGCAGCGGCCAGCGACGCCGGACTGAAAGCGAGGTATTCAGCGACATATCAGCGTCACCGTCTGAGCAAACTGTCGGCCCAGATCCATCTCTTCCGGCGGCGCGTCAGCTTTATCCAGCGAGAGCGCGTACTGCTGCAGCGAAGCATCCGGCTGGGGTGTAGTCAGTGCCAGCTGGCAGTGCGCCTTTACATTCTCATCCATGGCAATATCCTGTGCATTCTCATACTGCATATCAACAAAGTAGCTGGGGTCAAACGTCAGCATACGATAACGCTTTCCGGCCAGCGGCTGCGGCTCGCCCAGCGGCATAATAAATTCCAGTACGGCCTTATGTCCGTTACGCGACAAATGATACTCCTGTGGCAGATTGAGAAATTTCATCCGCGTTTTCGCTTGCCACAGCTCGGTAAAATAGTGCTGGCCCAGCACGTTAGCCATGACCTGAGCCGCCAGCTTTTTCCATACCACGTCACCCGGTTCAGCATTTCCGGCGTCATACAGCAGGTCAGCGGAAGTTATTTCATCCATCGTCCAGACCATTTTTATGCCGGTCAGCCGATCGTTTTCGCCTGTCAGCTCTGCTTTCATCGCAATAAAACTGTGCGGATGACAGGCACCTGCAGCGGAGAAAAACAGCGTAACCAGTAAAAGCGCAATTTTCATATGTTATAAAGTAACAATTTATAAGGTAAAGGTTTACGTGGTCCGAAAAAAACTGTGACCCGCCCTGAAGCTCTGAGTAAAAGTCTGTACTGATGGCGTAATTTCAGCGCGATATTAGCTATTCTTAGCTGAAAAATGAGCTGCGGATAAAATACGTGATGAGTTTTGCGCCTGCTACAGCACCACTCTTCAGCCGTTCCCAGCGACGTTGCCATCTGTTACTGCTGTTATTTCTGCCCGCTCCCGCCCTGACGCTCGAAAAACTGTGCCAGCTGAACGGCGTTGATCCTGCGGTTGCCCGTCAGGATATCGCGGATGTGGGTGATGAGATACAGCGCTTTCATCAGCTGGAACTACATCAGATGGTGGATGGCAGCTTTCGCATTCACGGTACGGAACTGGACAGAAGACTCTGCCTGATCCACTGGCTGCGACGCGCGCTGCGTCTGTCGCAGGCGTTTGTCTGCGACCATTTTGTTCCTGCACTGCGCCAGCGACTTAAAGTGCTGAAGATTGAAAAAGCGCTGTGGGATGAGATCAACCTGCAGGCGCTGATCCAGCACTGCAGCCTGCGGCTGATGCGCAACTTTTCTCCACGCGATCGGCTTTTTCTGCTTATTTTTATGAAATATGCCCTTTGTCAGCGTCAGGCGGCGTTGTTCAATGAGCGCCAGCGCAGCTGGCTGTCAGAGAAAGCGGAGCGTATCGCAGCAGATGATGTTATCCACCACTGGCAGAAACGCTGCCACCTGATGCCTGATGCCAGCGAAACCGACTTCTGGACGCTGCTGTTCAGCCTGATCCACGCCCCTGATGCCACGCAGCTGAGTGCGCCGCAGGCGCGCCGGTTGATGAGCGCCACAGAGGCGCTGATTGCGCGTTTTGAGCAGCTGGCAAAAACGCGCATCCGCAACCAGCATGAGTTAAAGATACAGCTCTATACCCACCTGGCGCAGGCGCTGGACCGCAGCCATTTCTCGATTGGCATAGATAACAGCGTTGCGCTGGATGTGGCGCGGCTCTATCCGCGACTGATGCGCACCACCGAGCGCGCGCTGTACCATTTCAGCAGCGACTTTGGCACGCAGTTCAGCGCCGAGGAGACAAGCCTGGTCGCCGTGCTGTTTGGTGCCTGGATGATGCAGGAGAGTGCGCTGCAGGAGAAGCAGGTTCTGCTGCTGACCGGCGTGGACGCTGCGCTGGAGCAGCTGCTGGAGCAGCAGTTGCGCGACATGACGCTGCTGCCGATCAATATTACCTATCAGGATATGCTGCACTTTCAGCGTGAGGGTGCACCGCGCGATGTGGCGCTGGTGGTCACCCCCTATGCCATTTCACTGCCGCTCTTTTCGCCGCCGCTGATCCACGCAGAGCTGCCGCTGAGCGATCATCAGCAGCAGCGCATTCTTCAGTTGCTGGAGTTCTGAGCTGCAGGGCGCAGGAACAGTGCCGGCAGCGCAACCAGTGCCATCACCCAGAACAGATGCCCCTGCAGATGTGCAAACAGGACGCCGCAGATCATGGTCATCACGGCGATGCCGCCGCCCATTGCCAGCGCCGAGTAGAGCGACTGCAGGCGGATCACCTCTGTGCCTTTGCGTGCAGCGATAAAGCGCATCGCCGCCAGATGACAGACGGTAAAACTGCCGCAGTGCAAAATCTGAGCAACAACCAGTAGCGACAGCGCGGTCGTGGCCCCGAGCAGCGTCCAGCGGATCAGTGCGCAGACGCCGGAAAGCAGCAGCAGATCGCGCGCGCTCCAGCGTCTGAATAACCGGCTGCTGAGTGCAAACACCACGATCTCCGCCACCACGCCAAGCGACCACAGATACCCCACCACAGAGGCAGAGTAGCCCGCCTGCTGCCACCAGATGGCACTGAAGCTGTAATAGGCGGCATGTGCGCCCTGCAGCAGCGTAACGCAGATCATAAAACGCCAGACGCTGTTTTCCCGCAGCAGGTCGCGCCACGCTGCCCAGCCTCCGCTGGCACCCTGTCGCGCATCACCCTGCGGACGCGTCTGCGGTGGCAGCAGCATACCGCTCAGCATGGCCATCACGCCCAGGCTCAGCAGCAGCAAAATCGCCTGATAAGAGTAAGCGCTGACCAGCATGCCGGTAAGCGCCGAGCTGATGACAAACGCCAGCGATCCCCATAGCCGCACCGGGCCGTAGGCCAGCCCAATCTGGCGCGTCCAGGTGGCCGCCAGCGCATCGCTCAGCGGCACCAGCGGGGAGAAAAACAGATTGAATCCCACCATGACCAGCAGCAGCCAGAGCCACTGACCGCCGAACCAGAAGCCGAGGGCGAACAGTGCGGTCAGAAGCGCCAGCAGCCGCAGCGCGACAATCAGCTGCGCCGGATTTTTAACCTGCGAGGCGATAAGCAGACTGCCGGCAAAACGAGCCACCATGCCGCAACCGAGCAGCAGGCCGATTTTTTCCGCATCCAGGCCGCTGCCCTGCAGCCAGACACTCCAGAAAGGTAAATAGATGCCGTAGCAAAAAAAGTAGGTGAAATAGCTCAGTCCCAGCCACCTGGCTGATGCGATGGTCATGCTCTCTCCTGTGGCGCGCGCCACTGACTGCGATTTGGGCGCTACTGTGGCAAAGCACCGGCCAAAAATAAACCCGCAGAGCGGATCAATTGTGCGCTAAGCGGTGGAAAGCACACAAATAAAAAAGGATGGCCGGAGCCATCCTTTTTTCATCCGTTAAAACCTGTCAGGCATAAACGGGCAGACGGGCACAGATATCGAGCACTTTCTGTTTGGTGCGTTCGATGGTGGCTTCATCATTCACATCATCCAGCACGTCAGCGATCCAGCCAGCCAGCTCACGCACATCCGCCTCTTTGAAGCCGCGACGGGTTACCGCTGGTGTACCGATGCGCACGCCAGAGGTCACAAACGGGCTTTTCGGATCGTTTGGCACGCTGTTTTTGTTCACGGTGATATTTGCACGTCCCAGCGCGGCATCCGCTTCTTTACCGGTCAGGCCTTTGCTCACCAGATCGATCAGGAACAGATGGTTATACGTACCGCCGGAAACGATGTTGTAACCGCGCTCCAGCAGGACTTCCACCATCGCTTTAGCGTTTTTAGCGACCTGCTGCTGATAGGTTTTGAACTCCGGCTCCATCGCCTCTTTGAATGCCACAGCTTTGCCAGCGATGACATGCATCAATGGGCCGCCCTGTCCGCCAGGGAAAACAGCAGAGTTGAGCTTCTTGAACAGATCCTCATCTTCACCTTTCGCCAGGATCAGGCCGCCACGCGGACCCGCCAGCGTTTTGTGCGTAGTCGTGGTAACGACATGCGCATGCGGAACCGGGTTAGGATACACATCAGCCGCCACCAGGCCTGCCACGTGAGCCATATCCACAAACAGCCAGGCACCGATGCTGTCAGCGATTTCACGCATTTTTGCCCAGTCGCAGACGCCGGAGTAAGCAGAGAAACCGCCGATGATCATTTTTGGCTTATGCGTCTGTGCCAGTTCGGCCAGTTCGTCATAGTTGATTTTGCCGGTTTCATCGATGCCATAGGGAATAACGTTGTAAAGTTTACCAGAGAGGTTGACCGGTGAACCGTGGGTCAGGTGACCACCGTGCGCCAGATTCATCCCGAGGATGGTGTCGCCCGGCTGCAGCAGCGCAGTGTAAACAGCAAAGTTTGCCTGAGAACCAGAGTGAGGCTGAACGTTGGCAAAATCTGCACCAAACAGCGCTTTTGCACGGTCGATAGCCAGCTGCTCAACGATATCAACATATTCACAGCCGCCGTAGTAGCGCTTGCCCGGATACCCTTCCGCGTATTTATTGGTGAGCTGTGAACCTTGCGCCTGCATAACGCGCGGGCTGGTGTAGTTTTCTGAAGCGATCAGTTCAATATGCTCTTCCTGACGCACTTTCTCCTGCTCCATAGCCTGCCACAAATCGGCATCATAATCGGCAATGTTCATATCACGCTTTAACATCCGCATCTCCTGACTCAGCAACTTTAACGGCAATTTAAGCCCCCGCTTAGGGGCGAAGGCCAACAGTGTAAACGGTTTTGCCAGGGGACGATAGCGCCAGGGCGCTCTTTTTACGCAAACGATTGGCAGGCCGCTGGAACGGCTTTTTTACGCTTCAGCGATGCGCAGAAAAATGGCGTGAGGGTCCGAAAGATAAGCCTGAATCGCACGGAATATGGATCCGCTTTGCGATAAAACCCGTTGCATCCGGTTTACAGCCGGACGCGCGCAGCATAAGATGCATTTAAAATACATCTTTTAAGTTATCCGCTGAGGAACACACCATGCTTGACGCTCAGACTATCGCGACTATTCACTCTTCTGTGCCCGCTATTGCAAAGATGGGGCCTGCTCTTACCGGCTGTTTTTACCACAAGTTGCTGAACGATCACCCTGAACTGAAAAACGTATTTAATATGAATAACCAGCGCAGCGGCGATCAGCGTGAAGCCCTGTTTAATGCGATTTGCGCTTACGCCACCCACCTGGAAGATTTACCTGCACTGCTGCCGGCGGTAGAAAAAATTGCGCAGAAGCACGCCAGCCTGAATATCCGGCCTGAACAGTATGATCTGGTCGGTGCGACGCTGCTGGATACCATTAAGGAGCAGCTGAACCCCGGGGATGAGGTGCTTGCGGCATGGGGCAAAGCGTATGCGCTGCTGGCACAGGTTTTTATTCAGCGCGAAGAAGCCATTTACCAGGCATCAGAACAGAAAACCGGTGGCTGGCGTGGCCTGCGTGATTTCCGTATCCGCCGTATCACGCCGGAGAGCAGCGTGATCACCAGTCTGGAGCTGGTGCCCAATGACGGACAGCCGGTAGCCGGTTTCCTGCCGGGACAATACCTGACGCTCAGCCTGCGTCTGACAGAAAATGGATTTATGCAGCATCGTCAGTACTCGCTGACGCACGCGCCTGACGGCAAAGGCTATCGAATTGCGGTCAAACGTGAAGCGCACGGCACCGTGTCCGGCTGGCTGCACGACTGCGCCCGGGTAGGAGATATTGTGCAGTGCAGCGCGCCGGCGGGTGATGTCGTGCTGCAGACAGAACCAGCGACGCCCGTCACGCTGATCTCAGCGGGCGTGGGCCAGACGCCGATGTTAGCGATGCTCGCCGTGCTGGCGCAGCAGCAGCATCCGGCAGCCGTAACCTGGCTGCACGCGGCGGAAAATGGCGCGCAGCACGCCTTTGCGCAGGAGGTCGCAACGCTGGGAGCCACCCTGTCGCATTTTTGCAGCCATGTCTGGTATCGCCAGCCTGCCAGCGACGATGCCGGTCAGTATGATGCCGGGGGCGTGATGGATCTGGCCTGCGTCTCAGCGGAACTGAGCCAGCCGGACCGTGAGTTCTGGCTCTGCGGCCCGCTGCCGTTTATGCAGTTTGTTGCTCGCCAGCTGCTGGACGCAGGCGTCACCACGGACCGTATCCACTATGAGGTTTTCGGCCCGCATAAGGTGCTGTAACCGCAACAATAAAAAAGCCTGCGGCTGGCAGGCTTTTACTGTAATGCAGAGCAGACGATCAGATCGCCTCTTCATCCTCTTCGCCGGTACGAATGCGCACCACGCGGGCCACGTCAAACACGAAAATTTTACCGTCGCCGATTTTGCCGGTCTGCGCCGTTTTCATGATGGTTTCTACGCAGGTATCAACGATATCATCGCCCACGACCATCTCGATTTTTACCTTAGGCAGAAAATCGACCATATATTCTGCGCCACGATAGAGTTCAGTGTGGCCTTTCTGACGTCCGAAGCCTTTGACTTCGCTCACCGTCATCCCGGTGATGCCGACTTCCGCCAGCGCTTCACGCACGTCATCAAGTTTAAATGGTTTAATAATTGCATCGATCTTTTTCATCGCAGATCCCTTTTTTGCTCCCTCCATGACGGACGGATAACAGAAAGTATATATCGCTAACGGCGCCGGTGACGCGGCAAACTACGCTTTAAAGTCGCTGGCATCCAGCTCATGACGAGAGAGTAGCTTATAGAATTCGGTACGGTTGCGTCCAGCAAGACGCGCGGCATGCGTAACATTGCCTTTGGTCATCTGCAGCAGCTTGCGCAGATAATTAAGTTCAAACTGATTGCGCGCCTCAGCAAAGGTGGGCAGCGCGGTGTTCTCACCCGCCAGCGCCTGCTCCACCAGCGCCTCGCCAATGACGGGTGCAACGGTCAGCGCGACGCACTGCTCAGTCACGTTAACCAGCTGACGGACATTACCCGGCCAGCTGGCGCTGACCAGTCGCTTCATCGCACCCGCGGAGAAGCTGCGTACAAAGGGTTTATGGCGCTCGGCTGCCTGACGCAGTAAGTGATTAGCCAGCAGCGGAATATCTTCAGCGCGCTCGTGCAGCGCCGGGATCTTCAGATTCACGACATTAAGCCGGTAATAGAGATCTTCCCGAAAACTCTTTTTTTCCATCGCTTTAGGCAGGTCGCGGTGGGTAGCAGAAAGAATACGGACGTTGATCTCCACATCCCGGTTACTGCCCAGCGGACGCACCTTACGCTCCTGCAGCACGCGCAGCAGTTTAATCTGCAGCGCCGGCGGCATATCGCCAATCTCATCCAGAAACAGCGTGCCGCCTTCTGCTGCCTGGAATAATCCTTCGCGCGCGCTGACCGCGCCGGTAAACGCACCCCGCGCATGACCAAACAGCTCTGACTCCAGCAGCTGCTCCGGCAGTGCGCCGCAGTTAATGGCGATAAACGGTTTTGCGGCGCGCGGACTGGCAGCATGGATAGCCTGTGCCAGCACCTCTTTCCCGGTGCCGCTCTGACCATTAATCAGCACGGAGACATCCGACTGTGCCACCATATGCGCCTGCTCCAGCAGCCGCTGCATCAGCGGATTCCGGGTGACAATCGCTTCACGCCACCGGTCGTCACTGACCGGGGCACGCAACGCCAGCGCCTCATCAATCGCTTTATACAGCGCGTCGCGATCTACCGGCTTGGTAAGAAAACTGAACACGCCCTGCTGCGTGGCAGACACTGCATCGGGTATGGAACCGTGCGCGGTCAGGATAATTACCGGCAGCCCGGCATGACGCCGCTGAATTTCGCCAAACAGCGCCAGTCCGTCCATCTCATCCATCCGCAAATCGCTGATGACCACATCAGCCGGCTCTTTCTGCAGCTGACGCAGCGCTTCAGCTCCGCTGGCGGCGGTAGCGACCTGAAAACCTTCGCTGGTGAGACGCATACCGAGCAGCCTCAGCAGGCCGGGGTCATCATCCACCAGCAGTAAACGGGCGCGTGAACTCATGGCTGCTCCTCACTCTGCGTTTCGCCCTCACTGTGCGGGCTATCGTTGCTGTCCGGCGCTTTACGCGCTGAGAGCTGGCGTTCAATGTCGGTCAGCCGCTCCAGTTTGCGCTGGGTGTCGTTCAGCGCCTGATGCAGCCGGGTCTGCTGATGACGCAGGGCATCCAGTTCGCTATCGTGACTCTGCTGCAGCGCGCTGTAGCGGCTGCGCGCCGCGCTCAGCTCCAGCTGTGCAGCCTGGTTACTGCGCCACAGCTGGATCAGCGGACGTACCGTTGCGGGAAAGTCTGCGCTGTAGCTGTCGAGCGTGGCGATATACTGCCGGCGCTCAACCGGCGTTACGTTACCGTTCGCCAGCAGGATGCCCTGCTTAAAGGCACGCGCCCAGTTCTGCACCGGCCAGCGGCGCGCCTCCGCGCGGGCCTCCGTGGCCGTAAAACGTTCACTGCAATCAATCGCACGCTGCCAGTAAAGCGGATTATTTACCGCCGCTGAGGTTTCCGCAGGCCATACGTATTGACAGGCGGTCGTCAGGTAGTCAGGCAGCCGGGTAGCGGGCTCAGCAACGCTCACCCGCTCACGCTGTGGCACAGGCACCGCATGCGGCTGGCAGGCGCTCACGCCACTCAAAATAAGTACGCTCAGAAGTGCGTGTCTGATAAGGCGTTTCATGGTTCAGGCTTCCTGGCGCTGGCGGGTAAAATAATGCGAAAGCAGACATCTGCCTCTTTGTGGCTGACCAGCTGCAGATCGCCCTGCATGCGACGCAGGCAATCTTTCGCAATGCTCAGGCCCAGACCGCTGCCTTTTACGGGCCCCTGCCGCTGCCGGCTGCCCTGATAGAAGGGTTCAAAGATCATCGCCTGCTCCTCTGGCGGGATCGGGATACCGCTGTTCGCTACGTCAATCCACACCCGATCGCCTTTTTGCTGGCTGCGCAGCCAGATGTTACCGGATTCACGCCCATAGTTCACGGCGTTCGAGTAGAGGTTGTCAATAACGCGCTGCAGCAGTGTCGCTTCTGCCAGACAGGAGGTGGCCTGCAGATCAACGTGCGTTTTTATTTGCCGGGCGCTGGCTGGCAGGGAATGTATGCGGGTCACAGCAGTCACGATCGCATCCAGCGCGACCGGTTCCGGGCTGAGCGGCATCTCGTTCAGCTTGCGGTTGTAATCCAGCAGCTGTTCAATCAGACGCTGCAGATGGCGGCTGCTGCTGTCCAGAATAGCGACGATTTCCTGCTGCTCTGCATTAAGCGGCCCGGCAATGCCATCGGCCAGCAGCTCGGTCCCTTCACGCAGGCTGGCGAGCGGCGTTTTGAGCTCATGCGAAAGATGACGTAAAAACTCATGTCGCTGCGCCTCCAGCCAGCTCAGCCGCTCGCTAAGCCACGCAATACGCTGCCCCAGCGAGCGCAACTCACGCGGTCCGCGAAAGCTGACGTTGTTTTCCAGCGACTGCCCTTCTCCCAGCCGGTTGATCATCTGCTCCACACGCTTTACCGGTCCGATAATCATGCCGGTAAACAGCAGGACCAGCATCAATGTAATCAGAAACAGGATCAGCGCCTGCCAGCCAAAGAACTGGCCGCGCTCGGCGATATCACGCTGCAGTTGCAGCCCGCGGGAAAACACCACCTCGCGCGTCGCCTGTACCATACGCGCGTTAGCGTCCGAAAAGCGATCCAGCGCAGCGGCTCCGGACGCCGAAGGCGTGCCATTTTCGCAGGCGGCTGTGGCGAGCTGCGGCAGCGTGCCGCGCAACAGGGTAAAGGTGGGCAGTTCCGGCAGACTGGCCGCATGGCTGTTCAGCATCTGCCCGTAGCGGGTCCACTGCGTGGTATAGAGCTTTATCAGCGCAGCATCACCCAGTACGCAGTATTGACGATAGCTGCGTTCAAGCTCCAGCGCGGTGCGGGCCATCGCCTCGCTGCGCCGCACGTCGGTAAAGGTATTGCGGTTCGTATCGGCGGCCTGATTACTGAGCGCTGACAGGCTTTCCCACGCCTGCCACGCCAGCACCAGCAGCGGCAGCAGCACCAGTAAAAATGCCATCAGGACCAGTTGTCGCAGGGATCGGGGAAACAGACGCCATCTCATACTGCCGCGCTCTCGCAAATAGGGTGCTGCAGGCATGCTAGCTAACTCTGGCGCGCTTAGAAAGCCGGAAATGCAAACGGCAGACCCGAAGGTCTGCCGCTCAGAAGAGGTGGAGCCTAACTCAACGTTACGTCCGATGCTTGATAACGCTGCAATGCAGGCGATTATCGGTCAGGTGGACGGCAGGCTCCGTTTGGTGCGTCATTCAGGGTTCTGTGAGCTCTGCCGTAAAGTACGGGGCAATCACAGACAGGCGAATGAGCCACGCGCTAATTATAGCAACTATCGTGCCACTTTTTAAATCTCTTTATTTATCAGAGATACACCAGGGAAAATGGCGTCCGGATCACGAAAGCAGCCTGCTGACGGCGCAGAAGTGTCTCTGCTTAGCGACGCATTTCGTCAGGTTTTTTCTTAATCATAAAAATCAGGGCGTTAAGTGTCTCCTGATAGCGACAGTACAGTCGCTCATTTGTCGGTATATCGCGACACGTGCCCTGAATCCTGCAAAAAAGCCGCCCTGCGGCGGCTTTGTGGTTTCTTTCATCTGCCTGCTGCGAAATGCAGATCAGCCCAGCTGTTTACGCGCATTGCGGAAAATGCGCATCCACGGGCTGTCTTCACCCCACTCCGCCGGATGCCAGGAGTTGCTGACGGTGCGGAAGACGCGCTCCGGATGCGGCATCATGATCGTGACGCGACCGCTTTCGTTCGTCACTGCCGTGATGCCATTTGGCGAGCCGTTCGGGTTAGCCGGATAGTTTTCGGTCACGTTACCGAAGTTATCCGTGAAGCGCAGTGCGACCAGGCCTTTTGCTTCCAGCGCGGCCAGATGGGCGCCATCACGCACTTCAACAAAGCCTTCACCGTGCGATACCGCGATCGGCATGCGTGAACCCGCCATCCCTTCCAGCAGCAGCGACGGGCTGGCCGCCACTTCCACCAGGCTGAAACGCGCCTCAAAACGCTCAGACTGATTGCGCACAAAACGCGGCCACAGCTCGCTGCCGGGGATCACTTCGCGCAGGTTTGACATCATCTGACAGCCGTTGCAAACCCCCAGCGCCAGCGTCTGCGGACGATGGAAGAAGTTTTCAAACTCATCACGCACGCGCCCGTTAAACAGAATCGATTTTGCCCAGCCTTCGCCGGCACCCAGTACGTCACCGTAAGAGAAGCCGCCGCACGCCACCAGCGCATGGAACTCTTCCAGACCGCGACGGCCCGCCAGCAGATCGCTCATGTGCACATCCACGGCGGTAAAGCCGGCGCGATGGAACGCCGCTGCCATCTCAACGTGCGAGTTAACGCCCTGCTCGCGCAGTACGGCGATGCGCGGACGCACGCCTGTGGCGATCATCGGTGCAGCCACATCCTCTTCCGGACGGAAGGTCAGCTGAACGTTCAGACCCGGATCGCTGTCGTTTTGCTTCGCTTCATGCTCCTGATCGGCACAGGCCGGGTTATCACGCAGGCGCTGCATCTGCCAGGTGGTTTCGGCCCACCAGGTACGCAGCGTTGTGCGGCTTTCGCTGTAGACCGGATGCTCGCCGGCGCGGATCACAAAACGGTCGCCCGGCAGCGCCTTACCAATCACGTGCAGCGCGCTGCGCAAACCGTGGTCAGCAAATACCTGCTCTACCGCCGCCAGATCGGCTGCGTTAATCTGCAGCACCGCGCCCAGCTCTTCGGTGAACAGCGCCGCCAGCGCATCGCTGCCCAGCGCGGCGATATCCGCCTCAATACCGCAGTGGCCGGTAAAGGCCATCTCTGCCAGCGTCACCAGCAGGCCGCCGTCGGAACGGTCGTGGTAGGCCAGCAGCTTCTGTTCGCTGACCAGCGTCTGGATAGCATTAAAGAAGCCCGCCAGCTGTGCGGCATCGCGCACGTCAGCCGGCTTATCGCCCAGCTGACGATAGACCTGCGACAGCGCGGTTGCACCCAGCGTATTGGCTCCGTTGCCGAGGTCTGCCAGCAGCAGCAGGTTATCCTGATCCGCCTGCAGCTGCGGCGTTACGGTACGCCGGACATCTTCCACGCGCGCAAAAGCGGTGATCACCAGCGAGAGCGGCGAGGTCATTTCACGCTCCTCATTGCCCTGCTGCCAGCGGGTTTTCATCGACATTGAGTCTTTGCCAACCGGAATAGTGATCCCCAGCGCCGGGCAGAGTTCTTCACCAACGGCTTTAACCGCTTCATACAGGCCGGCATCCTCACCCGGGTGTCCCGCTGCTGCCATCCAGTTCGCGGACAGCTTCACGCGCTTCAGCGAGCCAATTGCAGTAGCAGCCAGGTTAGTCAGGGCTTCGCCTACTGCCAGACGCCCGGAGGCTGCAAAATCCAGCAGTGCGACCGGCGCGCGCTCACCTAAGGCAAAGGCTTCGCCGTGATAGCTGTCGAGGCTGGCCGTGGTCACGGCGCAGTTCGCAACCGGGATCTGCCAGGGTCCGACCATCTGATCGCGCGCCACCATACCGGTCACCGACCGGTCGCCGATGGTGATAAGAAACGTTTTCTCAGCCACCGCAGGCAGATGCAGCACGCGGTTAACCGCGTCAGCAATTGTGATGCCGCTACGCTGCAGCGCATCGCCTTTTGCCTGCTGCCGCGTGACATCACGCGTCATTTTAGGCGTTTTGCCCAGCAGAACATCCAGCGGCATGTCGATGGGCTTGTTGTCAAAATGGCTGTCGCTCAGCGACAGGTGCTGCTCTTCGGTAGCTTCACCAATCACCGCATACGGGGCGCGCTCGCGCTGGCACAGCTCATCAAACAGCGCCAGTTTCTCTGGCGCCACGGCCAGCACATAGCGCTCCTGCGACTCGTTACACCACACTTCCAGCGGGCTCATGCCAGGTTCATCGCTGAGAATGTCGCGCAGATTGAAGTTACCGCCGCGTCCGCCATCGCTGACCAGCTCAGGCATGGCGTTAGAGAGACCGCCCGCGCCGACGTCGTGGATAAACAGAATCGGGTTGGCTTCGCCCAGCTGCCAGCAGCGGTCGATCACTTCCTGACAGCGGCGCTCCATTTCCGGATTGTCGCGCTGCACTGACGCAAAATCGAGGTCGGCATCTGACTGACCGGAGGCCATGGATGACGCTGCACCGCCGCCGAGGCCGATGTTCATCGCCGGCCCGCCCAGGACGATCAGTTTGGCCCCCACGACAATCTCGCCTTTCTGCACGTGGTCTGCACGAATATTACCGATACCGCCTGCCAGCATAATTGGCTTATGGTAGCCGCGCAGTTCAACGCCGTTATGACTGTTAACCTGCTCTTCATAGGTACGGAAGTAACCGTTCAGCGCCGGACGGCCAAATTCGTTGTTAAACGCTGCGCCACCCAGCGGACCTTCAGTCATGATATCCAGCGCGGTAACAATACGATCCGGCTTGCCGAAATCCTCTTCCCACGGCTGCTCAAAGCCCGGAATGCGCAGATCGGAAACGGAAAAGCCGGTCAGACCCGCTTTCGGTTTGGCGCCACGCCCGGTTGCGCCTTCATCGCGAATTTCACCGCCCGAGCCGGTCGCTGCACCCGGCCAGGGAGAAATAGCGGTGGGATGGTTATGCGTCTCTACTTTCATCAGAATATGCGCGGCTTCCTGATGGAAAGCGTATTCGCCCTGCTGTGCATCAGCGTAGAAGCGACCAACGTCTGATCCTTCCATCACGGCAGCGTTGTCTTTATAGGCTGACAGCACGTGATCGGGATGCTGCTCAAACGTATTCTTGATCATCTTAAACAGCGACTTGGGCTGTTTTTCGCCATCAATGATCCAGTCAGCGTTGAAAATTTTGTGACGGCAGTGCTCTGAGTTCGCCTGTGCAAACATATAGAGCTCAATGTCATTAGGGTTGCGACCCAGACGGGTAAAAGCATCCAGCAGATAGTCTATTTCATCATCTGCCAGCGCCAGCCCCAGCGTGGTATTCGCCTGCTCCAGCGCCTGACGTCCGGTTCCCAGCACATCAACGCTCTGCAGCGGCTGCGGCGTGTGATGAGCAAACAGCTGCTCTGCTGCCTGCAGGTCGCTGAATACGCACTCCATCATGCGATCGTGCAGCAGGCCAGCCAGCTGCTGCCACTGCGTTTCTGTCAGCTGCGGCGCCTGAACATAGAACGCCAGGCCGCGCTCCAGGCGTTTAACCTGCGGCAAATCGCAGTTGTGAGCAATGTCCGTGGCTTTCGATGACCAGGGAGAGATAGTGCCAGGACGCGGCGTAATCAGCAGCAGACGCCCTTGAGGCGCATGTTCAGCGAGAGAAGGGCCATATTTCAGCAGGCGCTGCAGGCGGGCGTGTTCATCCGCGCTGAGCGGTGCAGCAACATCAGCAAAATGGACATACTCGGCGTAAATATCACTCACCGGCAGATGAGCGTTCTGAAAGCGGGTCAGCAGTTTGTTTACACGAAATGCTGACAGAGCGGGCGAACCACGCAGAATTTCCATCATTAAAGATCTCTCGTCTTCGAAGCGCCGGGCGACGCTTCATTGGGCGCAACAGGGAAAACGGGCGGTATTATAGAGAAAGCGCGCAGGTAACGAAACCGTTTGCGCAGAAAAACTGCCATACGGGATTTGCCTGAATTTTGCGCAAAACCTGCTATATGAGTTGCCCTGTTTCGCTTTGTTGCGCAAAATGCCCCTCGCTCTGGGAGTAAAAAACAATACCAATACTGCCTTTAAAGGACAGAGGCCTGTGAGCCATTAAGAGACAACCATTTGAAACGCCTAAAATTAAATTATCTGTTCATCGGTCTGATCACCGTGCTGCTGGCGCTGGCGCTATGGCCGGCAATCCCCTGGTACGGGGGCGATCGGGACGCGCTGACAGCGATCAAATCACGCGGCGTGTTACGCATCAGTACGGTCAATTCGCCGCTGACGTATTACACCATCAATCAGGCACCGGCTGGCATGGATTACGAGCTGGCAAAGCGCTTTGCAGACTACCTCGGCGTCAGGCTGGAGGTCACTGTGCGGCCCAGCCTGGGCGATCTGTTTGACGATCTCGATGAGGGAAAAGCCGATCTGCTCGCCGCCGGGCTTATCTATAACAGCGAGCGTCTGGCGCACTATCAGGCCGGCCCCAGCTACTATTCGGTGTCGCAGCAGCTGGTTTACCGTATCGATAAACCGCGTCCGCGCACGCTGGGCGACCTGAAAGGCCGCCTGGTGGTGCAGTCCGGCTCAGCTTATCTCTCGACGCTGCGGACAGAAAAAGCCAACAGCTATCCCGATCTCGACTGGGCAATCGCCACCGATCAGGGACAGAAAGCGCTGCTGGAGGCGGTGGCTGACGGCAAACTTGACTACACGGTAGGCGACTCGGTTACCGTGGGCCTGCTGCAGCGTATTCACCCGCAGCTGGCGGTCGCCTTTGATATCACCGATGAAGAGCCGGTGACCTGGTATCTGCCGCGCAATGATGACAGCAGCCTTAACGCGGCCATGCTCGATTTTTACAGCCAGATGGGTGAAGAAGGCACTATGGCGCGACTGGAGGAGAAATACCTCGGTCACGTTGGCACATTTGATTATGTCGATACCCGCACCTTCCTGCGCGCGATTGACAATACGCTGCCGGATATCAAACCGCTGTTTAAAAAGTATTCTGCAAGTATGGACTGGCGTCTGCTGGCGGCGATCTCCTATCAGGAGTCGCACTGGAATCCGCAGGCGACCTCACCCACCGGCGTACGCGGCATGATGATGCTGACGCGTAACACGGCGGATAGCCTTAATGTTGATGACCGGCTTGACCCGGAGCAGAGCATTCGCGGCGGCAGTGAGTATCTGCAGCGTATGATGGATAAAGTGCCGGCGAGCGTGCCTGACGACGAGCGCATCTGGTTTGCGCTGGCGGCCTATAACATGGGATATGCGCACATGCTCGATGTGCGCCGGCTGACGGCGAAACAGGGCGGCAACCCTGACAGCTGGGCAGATGTGAAGCTGCGCCTGCCGATGCTCAGTCAGAAGCGCTACTACGCGCAAACCGCCTATGGCTATGCGCGCGGGCACGAAGCGTATAACTACGTGGAGAATATCCGTAAGTATCAGCTAAGTCTGGTGGGCTATCTGCAGGAGCAGGAGCGGCGCCTGGCGCAGCGTTCAGCGCTGGAAGCGGAGCTGGGCGCCGGTTATCCGGCGGTTGAGCCCAAAATCGCCATGAATTAATCTGCGCGCTGTGCCTGACGCAGCGCGCGCTTCTGCTCGCGTCGCATACGAAAAAAGTCGCTCAGCATGCCGGCGCACTCTTCCGCCAGCACGCCGCAGGCGATCTCGATCTGATGATTCATCCCCGGATGCCCCAGCACGTCCAGCAGTGAACCGGCCGCACCGGTTTTGACATCTTTTGCGCCGTAAACCAGCCGGGTAATGCGGCTGTGTACCATGGCACCGGCACACATGACGCACGGCTCCAGCGTGACATAGAGCGTGGTATCCAGCAGGCGGTAGTTATCCAGCACTTTACCGCCCTGGCGCAGCGCCATGATCTCCGCGTGTGCGGTAGGATCGCACTGGCCGATGGGCCGGTTCCAGCCCTCCCCTATGATCCGCTCTCCCTGCACCAGTACAGCCCCGACCGGCACCTCACCCTGCTCCCGGGCACGCTGCGCCAGCTGCAGCGCGTGACGCATCCAGTATTCATCAGTTTGTGGTTTCACCGGGTAACTCCTGCAGAATGAAAAGGCGGCGCATTATAGACAAAAACGCCGCGCGATTCACTCCAGCTGCTGCAGTTCGCCACGCGGTGTTACGCGCCAGCGATGCTGACAGAAAAACAGCAGCGGGTTGTCCTGTTTGCTGTCGCTGTAGCCGCTGTAAAGCTGCAGCGGCGTGCCAATCTGCTCTTCCAGCTGCGCGACCTTTTCGTGGCCGAGACAGCGCATTGCCAGCACGCGTCCGCCGCGTCCTGGCCGCATCTGGCTGGCGATCAGTTTCACACGCGGCAGAAAGGCGGAATCGAAATAGACCTGCTCCACCAGTGATTGCGGTGATCCGGTAATTAGCCAGACATCGGCATCGTCACTCTGCAGGTAATCTGTCAGGCGCTGCTGCACCACCGGAAACGCCACTACCCGCTCGCGGAACCACTGCGCAAACTCCGCTTCACGCGCGCGCAGGCGCGTTTCGCTGTGCCCGAACGTGATCGCCCAGAGCAGCAGACTCATTGGCCAGCGCGCTGCCCGGCCTTTAACCAGCAGCCCGAGCCCGATAACCGGCAGCAGCGGAACCACCAGCAGCAGATTCAGCGGCTGCCGGCGCAGCAAAAAGCGCATAAAGGTTCCAAACATATCCTGCTGATGCAGCGTGCCATCCAGATCGAAAAATACGACGCGGCGTTGCGAGTCCTGTGTCAAACCTCTCTCCTTTTTTAAATCAGTTGCTGCTCTACAGTGTAGCCAGCAACCGCGCTTAGCGAAGCTGTGATTTTTAATTCCGCTAGCTACAAAGCCCACTGAATAGTTTATTCTTGGTGGCACGGAGTATTTACTATTACTGCGCGTGCGGCAGAGAGGTAACCTGCGGCATGCTATGAAACCGGGAGTAAGGATCGAACATGAGTTCACTGCTGCGAATCCGCCAGCTCTATCCCCGGCTGGCGCTGAATGAGCGCCGGCTGGCGGACTTTTTACTGTCACAGCCCGATCGGGCGCGCCATCTCAGCTCACAAAAGCTGGCTGAAGAAGCGGGCGTCAGCCAGTCGAGCGTGGTGAAGTTTGCGCAGAAGCTGGGTTATAAAGGATTTCCGGCCCTGAAGCTGGCGCTGAGTGAATCGCTGGCGGATCGCGATGCGATCACCGTGCATAACCATATTCTCAGTGACGATCCACTGAAAACCGTAGGTGAGAAGCTGCTGACTGAAAAGATCTCCGCGATCCGCGCCACGCTGGATATCAACAGCGAAGAGAAACTGATGGAGACGTTGCATCTGCTGAAGAATGCCAACCGCATTCTGCTGGTGGGGATCGGCGCGTCTGGCCTGGTGGCGAAAGATTTCTCCTGGAAACTGATGAAAATCGGCATTAATGCGGTAGCTGAGCAGGATATGCACGCCCTGCTCGCCAGCGTACAGGCGATGGCGCCTGGCGATGTCCTGCTGGCCATCTCCTACACCGGCGAACGGCGTGAAATTAATCTGGCGGCACAGGAAGCGGCCGCTATCGGGGCTGATGTGGTGGCGTTTACCGGTTTTACGCCGAACGCGCTGCAGCAGTGCGCCTCCATCTGTCTCTATACCGTTGCAGAGGAGCAGAGCACGCGCAGCGCGGCCATCTCCTCAACCAGCGCACAGCTGGCCCTGACGGATTTACTGTTTATGGCGCTGGTGCAGCACGATCCGGAGCGGGCATCAAGCCACATCCGCCACAGCGAAGCACTGGTGAAAAAGCTGATATAAGCGTTAAACCGGCCTATAATGACCGCGCATTTATTAAGGATTAACGGACGTAAAGAATGGCGTTACTGATTACGGCGAAATGTATTAACTGCGACATGTGTGAGCCGGAGTGTCCCAATCAGGCTATCGCGCTGGGTGAGGCGATATATGAAATCGATCCGGCGCGCTGCACCGAGTGCGTGGGGCACTATGAAACCCCAACCTGTCAGAGCGTCTGCCCTATCGACAACACAATTATCAGTGATCCGCAGCACGCCGAAAGCCGCGACGCGCTGTGGGAAAAATTTGTGCAGCTGCATCCGCACTGAGGACGAACATCAGTCCTCAATAATCACCGTGGCGCAGGCGTAGTGGCGCTCATCAGCCAGCGTCACGTGCACGCGCTGCACGCCAAGCCGCTCTGCAATGATGCTCGCCTGCTCAAAAAAGCGCAGACCCGGTTTCCCCAGCGCATCGTTAAATACCTCAAACTGATTAAACGCCAGACCGCCGCGGATCCCGGTGCCAAACGCTTTGGCCGCCGCCTCTTTAACGGCAAAACGCTTGGCCAGAAAACGCACCGGCTGCTGATGCGCCTGATACTGCTGCCACTCTGCGTCGCTCAGTACGCGGCGCGCCAGGCGATCGCCGGATCGTTCGATGACGCCGGCGATGCGCTCAATTTCCACGATATCGCTGCCAAGACCGAGGATCGCCATCAGCGCCGCGCTTCCCGCATCAGCTGTTTCATTTCGCTTACCGCTTCTGCCAGCCCGCTGAAGAGCGCCCGCCCGATAATGGCATGGCCGATATTCAGCTCATGCATCTCCGGCAGCGCCGCAATCGGCTGCACGTTGTGATAGGTCAGTCCGTGGCCGGCGTTGACTTTCAGTCCCAGGGAAGCCGCGTAGTGCGCCGCTTCACGAATGCGCAGCAGCTCGGCGTCACGCACCGGCCCTTCCGGTGCCTCGGCGTACGCGCCGGTATGAATTTCGATATAGGGGGCGCCGCTGGCAACGGCCGCATCAATCTGCCGGCGATCGGCATCGATAAACAGTGACACCAGTATGCCCGCTTCAGACAGCTGCTGTACCGCTGCGCTGACGCCCGCCTGCTGGCCCGCGACGTCCAGTCCACCTTCCGTTGTCACCTCCTGACGCTTCTCCGGCACCAGACAGACAAAGTGCGGCCGGATGTCACAGGCGATGGCGATCATCTCATCCGTGACCGCCATCTCCAGGTTCATCCGCGTCTGAATGGTATCGCGCAGGATACGCACATCGCGATCGGTGATATGACGGCGGTCTTCGCGCAGATGCACGGTAATGCCGTCAGCACCCGCCTGTTCGGCCACAAAAGCCGCCTGTACCGGATCGGGATAGTGGGTGCCACGCGCGTTACGTACGGTAGCGATATGATCAATATTGACGCCTAACAGCAACTCAGCCATAACTACGCTTCTCTTTGTCCAATGTCAGTGCAGTGTATCGCGATGATACGTTCAGGTGGTATGACCGCCGCTACGCCTGCGGCGCATCAGGTTTCTTCTTTGGAATAAACTGGCGAAACAGCTCCTGGCTCTTCAGCGGTTTGCCGCCGAGATAGGGCTTCAGCGCCATGCGCGTAAAGCGCTTGGCTGCCCGCAGGCTGTCGGCATCGGGGAAACTGCGCGCTTCGATGGCGCGCAGCTGGTGACCGGTAAAACTGCGCTGGTTCAGCACCAGGCTGGCGATAAAGCCCTTCTCTTCGCGGTAGCTGTAGGTCATGGCGTCATCAATCGCTTCGCCGCTGCCGGCGCAGTGCAGAAAATCGACGCCGTAGCCGAGATGCCCGAGCAGCGCCAGCTCAAACCGGCGCAGCGCCGGTTCCGGCGAGGCCGTGCCGGCAGCCAGTTCCTGGATACAGTTCAGATAATCGAAGAAAAGCTCAGAAAAGGGGATCTCCTGCTCCAGCACGCGCGACAGCAGTTCATTGACATAGAGACCGCAGTAGAGCGTGATACCGCTGAGCGGCAGCGCCAGTGACACCGCTTCGGCGTTACGCAGCGTTTTCACTTCGCCGCGTCCGCCCCAGCGCACCAGCAGCGGCGTAAAAGGCTGCAGGGTGCCTTTCAGCTGAGAACGGCGCGAGCGCGCGCCTTTAGCCAGCACGCGGACGCGTCCCTGACTTTCCGTGAAGAGATCGAGCAGCAGGCTGGTTTCGCTGTAAGGGCGACTATGCAGCACAAACGCGCGTTGCCAGCCTTCCATCAGTTACAGATCGTCTGTGTAGCCCAGGCTGCGCAGCGCACGTTCGTCATCTGCCCAGCCCGATTTTACTTTCACCCAAAGTTCGAGGTGCACTTTGGCTTCAAACATCTCTTCCATGTCACGCCGCGCTTCGATACCGATGGTTTTGATCTTTGACCCTTTGTTGCCGATAACCATTTTTTTCTGGCCTTCGCGCTCCACCAGAATCAGGCCATTGATGTCGTAGCCGCCGCGCTCGTTAGCGACAAACTGTTCAATCTCCACGGTGACGGAGTAAGGCAGCTCGGCGCCCAGGAAACGCATCAGCTTTTCGCGGATGATCTCTGAAGCCATAAAGCGCTGTGAGCGGTCGGTGATGTAGTCTTCCGGAAAGTGATGCTCTGCCAGCGGCAGGCGCTTGCGGGCAATCGCTGCGATGGTATCGACATTTTTGCCATTCTCAGCAGAGATCGGCACGATATCGAGGAAATTCATCTGCTGACTCAGGAACTGCAGGTGCGGCAGCAGGATACTTTTATCCTGAATGTTATCCACCTTGTTCACCGCCAGCACCACCGGCACTTTGCCATCGCGCAGTTTGTTGAGCACCATCTCATCATCCGGTGTCCAGCGCGTGCCTTCCACGACGAAAATCACCAGCTCCACATCGCCAATTGAGCTGCTGGCAGCACGGTTCATCAGGCGGTTGATCGCCCGCTTCTCTTCCATATGCAGCCCGGGCGTATCCACGTAGATCGCCTGATAAGCGCCTTCAGTGTGAATGCCCATAATGCGGTGGCGCGTGGTTTGCGGCTTGCGTGAGGTGATCGAGACCTTCTGCCCCAGCAGCTGGTTCAGTAAGGTTGATTTACCGACGTTAGGCCGGCCTACAATCGCGACAAAGCCGCAATAAGTTTCGTGTTCGCTCATTCGGGTCCTGACTTAGTCAGCGCCGGGATGGCGCTGTCGTAAAACAATTTATTCGAGTCCAAGCTTGATTAAAGCCTGTTCGGCGGCAGCCTGTTCCGCTTTACGGCGGCTGGAGCCTACGCCCACTACCGGGTCGGCCATGCCACTCACCTGACAGTGAATGGTGAACTCCTGATCGTGCGCTTCGCCACGTACCTGCACCACCAGATAGGAGGGCAGCGGCAGATGGCGACCCTGCAGATACTCCTGCAGGCGCGTTTTAGGGTCTTTCTGTTTATCGCCCGGGCTGATCTGCTCCAGACGATTCAGATACCAGTCGAGAATCAGCTTCTCAACGGTCTGTATATTGCTGTCGAGGAAGATGCCGCCAATCAGCGCCTCTACCGTATCCGCAAGGATCGACTCACGACGGAAGCCGCCGCTTTTCAGTTCGCCTGGCCCGAGACGCAGGCACTCACCCAGTTCAAATTCACGCGCCATTTCTGCCAGCGTATTGCCACGCACCAGCGTGGCACGCATGCGGCTCATATCACCTTCGTCCACGCGCGGGAAGCGGTGATAGAGCGCGTTGGCAATCACATAGCTGAGAATTGAATCGCCAAGAAATTCAAGCCGTTCGTTATGTTTGCTGCTGGCGCTGCGGTGTGTCAGGGCCTGCTGCAAAAGTTCCGGATGAGTAAAAGTGTAGCCCAGTTTGCGCTGCAGCTTAGTAATGAGAATGGGGTTCATGCGATTCCAGTTGTTCTGTGCGTCTGTAACTCTGCATACGAAACAGGGCTGAGAGCAGCGCGTTCTGTTTCGTGTGCAGTGGCTTCCTGTCAGACAGGAAGCCACCCGTATTTAGTGAATGCCGCCGATACGGCTCAGGCGTACACCTGTCGGCCATTCACCTTCCTGTTTTTCAAAGCTCATCCAGATAGCGACCGCTTTACCGACCAGATTCTTCTCAGGCACAAAGCCCCAGTAGCGACTGTCGGCGCTGTTGTCACGGTTATCGCCCATCATGAAATATTGCCCCTGCGGCACGACCCAGGTCGCCTGCGGCTGGCCCGGCTGCTGATAGTACATGTTCGCCTGGCTCTGCGCCTCATTCACCAGCAGGATATTGTGCGTCACATCGCCCAGCGTCTCTTTACGTGTACCGAGACGCAGGCCGCCGCGCAGCGTTTCACCCTGCGGTTTCCGGAAGAAGCCGTTGCCGGTTTCATTGCCATCAAAGCCGCTGAAGGTCTGGATAAAGTCGCTTGGCTCAATATTGGTATAGGTGACCGGCAGCGCCGTATCACATTTGCCGTTACCGCAGCCTGGGTTGATGGTCAGCGTTTTGCTGAACGGATCAAACACCACTTTGTCGCCCGGCAGACCAATCACGCGTTTGATGTAGTCAACGCTGGGATCTTTCGGATATTTAAACACGGCAACGTCACCGCGTTTTGGATGCCCGGTCGGGATCAGCGTGGTTTGCGTGATGGGATCTTTAATGCCATACGCAAACTTCTCTACCAGAATAAAGTCGCCAATCAGCAGCGTGGGCATCATTGAGCCGGAGGGGATCTGAAAGGGTTCAAAAATAAATGAACGTACAATCAGTACCACCGCCAGCACCGGAAATACCGATGCCGCCGTTTCAATCCAGCCTGGCTGTGCAGCAACCTTCGCCAGCGTTTTGCTGTCGAGTGCGTTACCCGCCTGCGCCTGCGCAGCGGCCTGCTTTGCACGTCGCTCAGGTGCCCACTTCACGCGATCGATACACCAGATGATACCGGTCAGCAGCGTAGCGATAACCAGAATCAGGGCGAACATGTTAGCCATTGTGGTTCCTTATTTGCTGTCTTTACCGACATGCAGAATGGCGAGGAAAGCTTCCTGCGGCAGCTCAACGTTGCCGACCTGCTTCATGCGTTTCTTACCATCTTTCTGTTTCTGCAACAGTTTTTTCTTACGGCTGACGTCACCGCCGTAGCATTTTGCCAGGACGTTTTTACGCAGCTGCTTCACGGTGGAACGCGCAATGATGTGGTTGCCAATCGCCGCCTGAATCGCGATATCAAACTGCTGGCGCGGGATCAGATCTTTCATCTTCTCCACCAGCTCGCGACCGCGGTACTGCGAGTTATCGCGGTGGGTGATCAGCGCCAGAGCATCAACACGCTCTGCGTTAATTAATACGTCCACGCGCACCATGTCTGACGCCTGGAAGCGCTTGAAGTTATAGTCCAGCGACGCATAGCCGCGCGACGTCGATTTCAGGCGGTCAAAGAAGTCGAGCACCACTTCAGCCATCGGAATTTCGTAGGTAAGCGCAACCTGATTGCCGTGGTAAACCATATTGGTCTGAACGCCACGCTTCTCCACACACAGGGTAATCACGTTACCCAGATATTCCTGTGGCAGCAGCATATGACACTCTGCAATCGGCTCACGCAGCTCTTCGATGTTGTTCAGCGGCGGCAGCTTGGATGGACTGTCGACATACACCACTTCGCCATCGGTGGTTTCCACTTCATACACTACCGTGGGTGCTGTGGTGATCAGGTCGAGGTCATACTCGCGCTCCAGACGCTCCTGAATGATCTCCATGTGCAGCAGACCCAGGAAGCCGCAGCGGAAACCAAAGCCCAGCGCGGTTGAACTCTCTGGCTCATAGAACAGGGAGGCGTCGTTCAGACTCAGCTTGCCCAGCGCGTCACGGAATGATTCATAATCATCCGAGCTTACCGGGAAGAGACCGGCATAGACCTGCGGTTTAACTTTTTTAAAGCCTGGCAGCGCTTTCTCTGCCGGATTGCGCTGCAGCGTCAGCGTATCGCCCACTGGCGCGCCGAGAATATCTTTGATTGCGCACACCAGCCAGCCAACTTCACCGCATTTGAGTTCGGTGCGGTCAACCTGTTTGGGTGTGAAAATACCCAGACGGTCAGCGTTATATACCTGACCGGTACTCATGACTTTGACCTTCTCGCCCTTACGCAGCGTACCGTTTTTGATACGGATCAGGGAAACAACGCCGAGGTAGTTATCAAACCACGAGTCGATGATCAGTGCCTGCAGCGGGCCATCCGGATCGCCTTCCGGCGCCGGGATATCGCGCACCAGGCGCTCCAGCACATCAGGTACACCGATGCCGGTTTTCGCCGAGCAGCGCACGGCGTCTACGGCATCAATACCCACGATATCTTCAATCTCTTCAGCTACGCGCTCAGGATCGGCAGCAGGCAGATCGATCTTATTCAGTACCGGTACCACTTCCAGATCCATTTCCATGGCGGTATAGCAGTTCGCCAGCGTCTGTGCTTCAACGCCCTGTCCTGCATCGACCACCAGCAGCGCCCCTTCGCAGGCCGCCAGCGAGCGGGAAACTTCATACGAGAAGTCTACGTGGCCCGGAGTGTCGATAAAATTGAGCTGGTAAGT
Source organism: Pantoea sp. UBA4549 (assembly GCF_002387285.1). Lineage (NCBI taxonomy): Bacteria > Pseudomonadati > Pseudomonadota > Gammaproteobacteria > Enterobacterales > Erwiniaceae > Pantoea > Pantoea sp. UBA4549. Next base: position 107,225 of record NZ_DGLH01000007.1, read on the forward strand.
TTCACCGTCTGGCGCTGTGTAATCGAGCGTAACGCTCTGCGCTTTAATCGTAATGCCGCGCTCGCGCTCCAGATCCATGGAGTCAAGAACCTGCGCTGCCATCTCACGATCGCTCAGGCCACCACAAATCTGAATCAGACGATCGGAGAGCGTTGATTTGCCGTGGTCAATGTGAGCAATAATAGAGAAATTTCGTATGTGCTTCATTTATATGAATATCTTCACGTAGAGAATCAGTTGAAAACGTGAGCACAGACACATTCAGGCAAGCGATCTTTACCCGGAACCCTGTCGGCCTCATTAATGACGTCGCATATTACACTGTTAACGCCGCGCGTTAAAGAATGGAACCTGTGGGATTTGCAACAGAATTCAGCGGGTAAGCAGAAATGAAAAGGCCGCACATCTGGCGGCCCTGGCGGCATCAGCTGACATCTTCGACCCGCAGCGCATCAGGCGGAAGCGCCACGCTAAGGATCACCGGCTGAAACGCTTCGCGCCCGGCATAGCGGGATGAAACGCCTTTGGCAATGATAAAGCCCCCTACGCCACCAAGCAGTGCCCCGCAGGCAGCAGCAAGATCGCTGTGAAACAGCATCTGGAATACGCCAGCCACAGCAAACAGGCCAAACAGCGGGGTCATATAAACCAGCAGCGCTGAGCCCAGCAGACTGCTTTCACGAATGCCTAATTCAATGCGCTGACCCGGCTGTAGCGGCTCAGCGCTGGGAATCGTCATGACGTGTGCGTTCTTCGGCCCCAGCTTGTTAAGCGCATGGCTGCCGCACCCTTTGCGTGCTGAACAGCTGTTGCAGGAGGTTTTCGCTTCAGAATGCAGCGTGGCAATGCCGTCCTGCCATGCCACAACCGTGGCCCACTCTCTCATCATTTTTTTGCCCCTGTATCAATAGCGCTGGCGATACGTTTCGCGGTTGCAGGCGGTAACTCGCCCACCACGGTGATCTCCTGATTATCGCGCACAACGGTCTGCACCGTACGACGTCCCGTGCGCAATTGCTGGGGCACGCTGTTTTTATCGGCAGGCGCTATATTGATGGCAAAACTGAACAGCCCGTCGCTGTAGAGACGTGATTCGACGGTTTTATTCATGGCGGGTATCGCGCGACGGCTTTGTGAAATCAGCTTCATGCCCGCCGGTATCCAGCCGGGCTGCCAGCTAAGTTCAACCTTGTCGCCCGCCGGCACAGAGAGCGATGGCGGCAGGTTTGCCTTCTCCAGTCCCTGCATCAGATTACGTACGCCCTCATCCACCGCAAAGCTGATAACACGAAACTGCTCCAGCGTTTCGCCGTCACGATCCAGTAAATCGATGCGTAATGGCAGTTTGGTATCCACATCCAGCCAGACCACATAGCTGTAGCGCGTGCCGTCACGGGAGACAATCCGCACAACTTCGCACAGTTGATCGGCCATACGTGACCGTCCTACCGGCACAAAATCATACGCCTGACCGAGCCGGGCAAAATTAGCGAACATTAATGAGGGCAGTGCGTCAATGATATGGTCACCCGGCAGTGAAAACGGGTCCAGGCCAGGTTCAAAATAGCTGATGTCACTTCCGCGCTGGATCACCTCACGACGCGGGCCATCCATCTGCAACAGCTGTGCAAAGACGCGCTTATCCACCACGGCGTGCCGATAGCGCAGTGACTCAATGCCCAGTCGGGAGACATTAATATATGCGAATTCATAATTGAGATTTTGAGTCGCCTGCTCCATCTGCTGTAACAACGCCCCGGAAGACGACGTCTGTGCCGGGGCGGTAGATGTCCAGAGCAGGCTGCCTGCCATGAGGCTAACGGCGCACCAGAGCTGCTTCATTACTGCTGTTGAGTTCCTAACGACTGGGTACCGGGAACAGTGGCCTGCGCCTGCTGCGGTACCGTGTTTTCAAACTGCACCTGATCGGCATGCAACCGGCGCTGTAGTTCGTAATCCTGCAGCATGGCATTGACGCGACGCCGCTGATCCTGAACCTGCTGGTTTGAGCTATTGGTATCAAAGGCATCAGACGGCACGCCCAGGCTTACCGGTGACGCTTTACCCATCATCGGCAGCGTATTAAACGCCGGGGCATCCGATGATTCTGCTGCACCACTGGCAGAAGAGCCGTTGTAGTGTTGCACGCCCACAATCACTGCAAGCGATACGCATGCGGCCACGCCAATTTGCGTGACTGATGCCACCCAGTTGCCACCGCGACGCCAGAACGGCATTTTTTGCCAGCGTGCCGGTTCCGGCTGCGCTTCCGGGATCAGCGGCGTCGCCGCAGTGCGCAGCGGCTCATTTTCAATGGCTGCGGCCACACGGGCGGAGATATCAAAATGCAGCACTTCGCCAACATCGCCGCGCAGCGTATCGCGAATAAGATGGTAGCTCTCCCAGCTTTTCTGAAGTTCGACATCCTTTGACAGCGAGGACAACAGCTCGCTGTCTAACGTTTCACCATCCATTAAAGCGGAAAGTTTTTCTTTCTGCATGCCTTGGTACCCTTTCAGTAGCCGTTATCACTAACGTTGGATAAGCGGTTGAACTTTGTTATCAATGGCTTCCCGGGCACGAAATATGCGCGATCGGACAGTACCAACCGGGCAATCCATAATGGCAGCGATCTCTTCATAGCTCAGGCCATCCAGCTCTCTGAGCGTGATAGCCATCCGGAGATCTTCAGGAAGTGACTCAATTGTCCGAAAAACAATTTGTTTCAGTTCGTCAGACAACATTAAGTTCTCAGGGTTCGATATTTCTTTCAACGCGCCCGCACTTTCGAAGTTTTCCGCATCAATTGCATCAACGTCGCTGGATGGCGGACGGCGGCCCTGAGCCACCAGATAATTTTTCGCCGTGTTTACCGCAATGCGGTAAAGCCACGTGTAAAAAGCGCTATCACCGCGGAACGACTCCAGCGCGCGATAGGCTTTGATAAATGATTCCTGTACCACATCGGGCACGTCACCCGAAGGGACATAGCGTGAAACCAGGCTCGCCACTTTATGCTGGTATCGGACTACCAGTAAGTTAAAGGACTTTTGATCTCCTTTCTGAACCCGCTCAACGAGAACCTGATCCGTTAACTGCTCGCTCATCCGAGGTAATGTCTCCCCAAAACTCTTTTATGCGTAAGTGGACTGCCAGCACATCTCATACCCGTGAGCAAGCATGCGCTTTGAGTTCTGTTCTGGCCTGAAGTTCACCACGACCTGTTTTTTCGTACCGGCAGCGCAGCCATTTGCGACTTACCGGTTTTGCCAGCAGCAGTTCACCCGCTTTCAATGGCTTATGCGCTGCCAATCAGTGCTGGCAGAGTAGCGTAAGGCAGCCTCTTTTTCATCTTTATTACTCTTCTTTTCAGCATAGCGGATGGCAGCGCGCAAAATTCGCTAAGTTGCGACACGATATGGCATGAAACCTGCGATCGTCATGGCAGATCGCGACCGCTGCTGCAGTACGGTGACAGCCAATACTCAGCGGAAAAGATAGAAGTCAGTCACCAGGCTCAGCCAGTCAGCGGAGTAGCTTTTGTCTTCATTGCGGATCGCCAGCCGCTCCTGAATCAGATCACCGGCAGCGGGTGAAAAGCCCAGTACCAGCCGGTTGGGTGGCCGCTGTGCATAAGGCGCAACGTCGTAGCGCAGCCGCAGATGCCAGCCATCGTCGCGGGCAAGCTGCACCAGCGCCTCGCCGCTCTCCACCGGCAACACCACGCAAAACAGCCCGTCTTCTTCGATCAACTGTGCCGCGCATTGCAGCAGCGCGGCGTGATCGAGCGTGGCGGTGCTGCGCGCCGTGTCTCGGGCGACGCTGGATGAGGCCATACCGGGCACAAAGAAAGGTGGATTGCTGACGATCAGCGAATAGCGTTTTTCACACCGGCTGCTCCAGTGAAGGATATCCGCCTGATGCACGCTGATACGGGCGCCCCACGGCGAGGCCTGCACGTTCTCCTGCGCCTGCGCGGCGGCATCGCTATCAAGTTCGACCGCATCCAGCGTGACCTGTTCCGGCGTGCGCTGCGCCAGCATCAGGGCGATCAGCCCGCTACCGCAGCCAATATCCAGAATACGCCGGACGCCAGCCACCGGCGCCCATGCCCCCAGCAGCACGCCGTCCGTGCCGACTTTCATTGCACAGCGATCGTGTGCGACAAAAAATTGCTTAAACGTAAACCCATCTTTTCTTAATGTCGCCCGTGCTGGCGGCTGGTACTGAGACATGCTTTCGGCCATTGAATTGTTATCTGGCGAGAGTGTAACGTGGTCGCATGATGAATTCATCTGCGTCTGATGAACACAAACAGATGAAGATTGCGGCTGATCTGTCTATAATCAGCGCCCCAAACTGAGGTAGAACATGACAGTAACCACATTCTCCGAACTCGAACTCGACGAAAGCCTGCTGGATGCCCTGCAGGAAAAAGGCTTCACGCGCCCGACGGCCATTCAGGCTGAAGCCATTCCTGCCGCGCTGGAAGGCCGTGACGTGTTAGGTTCGGCACCCACCGGAACGGGGAAAACCGCCGCCTATCTGCTGCCCGCATTACAGCATCTGCTGGACTTCCCGCGTAAGAAGTCGGGTCCGCCGCGTATCCTGATCCTCACCCCTACCCGCGAACTGGCGATGCAAGTGGCCGACCAGGCGCGTGAGCTGGCGAAGCACACCCATCTGGACATTGCCACTATTACCGGCGGTGTTGCCTATATGAACCACGCTGAAGTCTTCAGCGAAAACCAGGATATTGTAGTGGCGACCACCGGCCGCCTGCTGCAGTACATCAAAGAAGAGAATTTTGACTGCCGCGCAGTAGAAACGCTGATCCTGGATGAAGCGGACCGCATGGTCGATATGGGCTTTGCCCAGGATATCGAGACCATCGCCGGTGAGACGCGCTGGCGCAAACAGACGCTGCTCTTCTCTGCCACGCTGGAAGGCGAGCACATCAAAGATTTTGCTGAACGCCTGCTCAACGATCCGGTCGCGATTGAAGCCGACCCGAGCAAAAGCGAACGCAAACGCATTCAGCAGTGGTACTACCGTGCTGATAACCTTGAGCACAAGACCAAACTGCTGGTGCACCTGTTAAAGCAGCCGGAAGTGAAGCGTGCGATTGTGTTTGTGCGCAAGCGTGAACGTCTGCACGAGCTGGTGACCTGGATGCATGAAGCGGGCCTGCGCAGCAGCTACCTCGAAGGGGAGATGGTTCAGGCTAACCGTAATGAAGCGATTAAACGCATCAACGACGGTCGCGTGAACGTGCTGGTTGCCACTGACGTCGCGGCGCGCGGTATTGATATTGATGACGTGACCCACGTGATCAACTTTGACCTGCCGCGTACGGCAGATACCTATCTGCACCGTATTGGCCGTACCGGCCGCGCCGGACGCAAAGGGATCGCTATCTCGCTGGTTGAGGCGCACGATCACGTTCTGCTGGGTAAAATCAGCCGCTACGTCAATGAGCCGCTGAAATCACGCGTGATTGATGAGCTGCGCCCTGAGTCGCGTGCGCCGAGTGCTAAAGTCACCGGAAAGCCGTCGAAAAAGGCGCTTGCCAAACGCAAAGAGAAGAAAGAGAAAGAAGACGAAAAGCCGCGCGTGAAAAAACGCCATCGTGACACCAAAAACGTGGGTAAACGCCGCAAGCCAAGCGGATCAACCACGCCGGAGTCAGGTGCGGAATAAAACGTCACTGCAGTAAAAAAAGCGCCTGAACCGGCGCTTTTTTTTTACGTTCAGCAGGCCTTAAGGGCCACTGACAGGCGGGTCAGCGCGAACGCTGGTAAATGTCGCATTTTAATTAACGCATGCGTTCCGGACCGCTTCCGCACTGGCCTGCAGCATGAGCAACTTTTCATCGCTACTTCAGTTACAGGCTCTCTGTAAAGGTACGGGTGATCACATCGCGCTGCTGCTCTGGCGTCAGGGCATTAAACCGTACGGCATAACCGGATACGCGAATGGTCAGCTGCGGATACTTTTCGGGATGCTTAACCGCATCTTCCAGCGTCTCCCGCTGCAGTACGTTGACGTTAAGATGCTGACCGCCCTCAACGCGCACCTGCGGTTTCTGCTCCAGGGGGATTTCGCGGTAGGCCATCTCGCCCAGTTCACTCAGGGCAACAACCTGATCCGCCTCATAGATACCTCTGGCGCACAGACAGCGCGCCTGTCCGGCCTCCTCATCCAGCAGCCAGAATGAGTTCAGCAATAGCGGGTTATGGGTTTGAGTAATTTGAATGCCGGTAATCATAGCGATCTCCAGAAAGAGGCGTTCTGTCTCTGAACGCCGTTGACAGATAGACAGGCTGGTATATCACCGGGACGCCGCCGGTGCCTTGACCTGCATCAAGCTGAAACGGCGGGGTTAATTCTTCTGCTCGCGCTCTGAAGCAGCTAAGCTAAGGAAAACTAGCGGCAGGAGTTAACCATGAGTGACAAGCTGACCTGGCACGATGTGCTGGCAGATGAGAAAGAGAAACCCTATTTCAAAGAGACGCTGCAGGCGGTTGCGCAGCAGCGGGCAGCGGGCGTGACTGTTTATCCGCCGCAGAAAGATGTGTTTAACGCATTTAAGCTGACAGAGCTGGGCGATATTAAAGTGGTGATTTTGGGTCAGGACCCCTATCACGGACCGAATCAGGCGCACGGCCTGGCTTTCTCGGTACTGCCTGGCGTGGCTATCCCGCCCTCCCTGCTTAATATGTACAAAGAGCTTGAACAGGATATCGACGGCTTTCAGCGCCCGCAGCACGGTTTTCTGGAGAGCTGGGCCACGCAGGGGGTGATGCTGCTGAATACGGTACTGACCGTTGAGGCGGGCAAAGCACACTCGCACGCGCGGCTTGGCTGGGAGACGTTTACTGATACGGTGATTGATGCCATCAATACGCACCGTGAGGGCGTGGTTTTTCTGCTGTGGGGATCGCACGCGCAGAAGAAAGGCAGCATCATTGATGCGCAGCGTCATCACGTGCTGAAAGCCCCCCACCCTTCTCCGCTCTCAGCGCACCGCGGCTTTTTTGGCTGCCGGCACTTTTCGCAGACCAACGCACTGCTCAGCCAGGCGGGAGAAACGCCGATCGACTGGACGCCAGTCCTCCCCTGAAACAACAACGGCCGCGTCAGGCGGCCGTTGTGATGCACTACTCTGCTCAGGCTTTGGCTTTAGAAACCGCCACCATCGCCGGACGCAGCAGGCGCCCATTCAGGGTATAGCCACGCTGCATCACCATCAGCACATGGTTCGGCTCAACCTCATCCGATTCCATCATCGACATCGCCTGATGCAGATCCGGGTTGAACGGCACGTGGGTGTCGCCCACCACTTCAACGCCAAACTTGCGCACGGCACCCAGCAGCGACTTCAGCGTCAGCTCGATGCCTTCAATCATCGAAGCGAGCTCGGTGTTCTCTTTGTCTGTGACTTCCAGCGCACGCTCCAGGCTATCGATCACGGGCAGCAGTTCGTTGGCAAACTTTTCCAGCGCAAATTTATGCGCTTTTTCAACGTCCATTTCCGCACGGCGACGGATGTTTTCAATCTCCGCCTGCGCACGCAGCTGCGCTTCGCGTACGCCGCCCTGCGCCTGGGTCAGCTCCGCTTCCAGTTGCGCAATGCGCTCATCACGCGGATCCACCTCAGTTGCTGTCTCCGCGTCCGCCGGCTGTTGATCCTGTTGAATTTCGTCTGAGACTTGCTCGTTTGGGGTGTTCTGTTCTTTACTACTCATGAATTTCTCCGCGTTTTGCACATTCATTTCGCTGGTTGGCTTATTATGGGGATCAGTTTGACGGTTTCAAGTGAACCCATCACATTGCCAGGCCGTTTTGGCTTATGAGGAATACCCGCCACATGAACACACACTTTAGCTGCATCGGAATCGTGGGTCATCCGCGCCATCCTACCGCGTTAACCACCCATGAGATGCTCTGGCGCTGGCTGACCGATAAGGGATATGAGGTGATTGTCGAACAGCAGATTGCGCGCGAGCTGAGCTTAACCGATGTAAAGACCGGCACGCTGGCGGAAATAGGCCAGCAGGCCGATCTGGCCGTGGTGGTTGGCGGCGATGGCAATATGCTGGGCGCGGCCAGGGTGCTGGCACGCTATGACATTAAAGTGATTGGCATCAACCGTGGCAATCTGGGCTTCCTGACCGACCTCGATCCGGATAACGCGCAGCAGCAGCTGGATGATGTTCTTCAGGGCGACTACTTTGTGGAGAGCCGCTTTCTGCTTGAGGCGCAGGTCTGCCGTGATACCTGCTCACCGCGCATTGGCAGCGCCATTAATGAAGTGGTGCTCCATCCTGGCAAAGTAGCGCATATGATTGAGTTTGAGGTCTATATTGACGAAGTCTTCGCCTTTTCTCAGCGTTCAGATGGCCTGATTATCTCCACCCCCACCGGCTCCACCGCCTACTCGCTCTCCGCAGGCGGACCTATTCTTACCCCTTCGCTTGATGCGATTGTGCTGGTGCCGATGTTCCCGCACACGCTGTCGTCGCGCCCGCTGGTTATCAACAGCAACAGTACCATTCGCCTGCGCTTCTCCTCGCTACGCAGCGATCTGGAGATCAGCTGTGACAGCCAGATTGCCCTGCCGATTCAGGAAGGTGAAGATGTGCTGATCCGGCGCAGCAGCAGCCATCTTAATCTGATTCATCCTAAAAATTACAATTACTTCAATACATTAAGCTCAAAACTCGGCTGGTCAAAAAAATTGTTTTAGAAATCAGCGCTGGCTACTTTACTGGTTAAAAAACCAGTTTATACTGTACGAAAAACCATATCTGTTTTTCCATACAGGTGATTGTATGCTGGCACAACTGACCATCAGTAACTTCGCAATCGTTCGTGAACTCGAGATCGACTTTCATCGCGGTATGACAGCGATCACCGGTGAGACCGGCGCAGGTAAATCTATTGCCATTGATGCGCTGGGCCTCTGCCTTGGCGGACGGGCGGAAGCGGATATGGTGCGTCAGGGGGCGAGCCGGGCTGATATCTGCGCCCGCTTTCAGCTGAAATCCTCGCCGTCAGCGCAGCGCTGGCTGGTTGATAATCAGCTGGATGACGGTAATGAGTGTCTGCTGCGCCGCGTTATCAGCGCCGATGGGCGCTCACGCGGCTTTATTAACGGCACAGCCGTACCCCTCTCCCAGCTGCGGGAGCTGGGCCAGCTGCTGATTCAGATCCACGGTCAGCACGCCCATCAGCTGCTGCTGAAAACCGATCACCAGAAGCATCTGCTGGATGCTTACGCGGCGCATGACGGGCTGCTGACGGAGATGCGTCAGCACTACCAGCGCTGGCATCACAGCTGCCGTGTGCTGGCGCAGCATCAGCAGCAGTCACAGGAGCGTGAAGCGCGCCGCGAGCTGCTGCAGTATCAGCTGAAAGAGCTGAACGAGTTTGCCCCGCAGGCGGGTGAATATGAGCAGATTGATGAAGAGTACAAGCGTCTGGCCAACAGCGGACAGCTGCTCTCTACCAGCCAGCAGGCGCTGCATATCCTTGCTGATGGCGACGATACTAACCTGCAGAGCCTGCTTTACAGCGCCCGCAACATGCTCAGCGAGCTGGTCTCGCTGGATGATAAAGTCAGCGGCGTGTTTAATCTGCTGGAAGAAGCGGCGATTCAGCTGAGTGAAGCCAGCGACGAGCTGCGTCACTACTGCGAACGTCTCGATCTTGATCCTAACCGTCTTTACGAGCTGGAGCAGCGCCTGTCGCGGCAGATTGCACTGGCGCGCAAGCATCACGTTTCGCCTGAAGCGCTGCCGGCCCTGCATCAGCAGCTGCTGGAAGAAGCGGAGCTGCTGTCGCAGCAGGAGAGCGATCAGGAGAGTCTGCAGCATGATGTGGTAATGCATCACAAAGCCGCTATCACCTGCGCTGAAGCGCTGCATCATCAGCGTGAAAAATCCGCTCAGGAGCTGTGCGATCTCATTACGCAAAGCATGCGTACCCTGGCGATGCCGCACGGGCAGTTTGCGATTGTGCTGGAGTTTAATCCCGATCAGCTCACCGCCGAGGGTGCCAGCCGCATCGATTTCCGGGTGACAACTAACCCGGGCCAGCCACTGCAGCCGCTGGGTAAAGTCGCCTCTGGCGGTGAGCTGTCGCGTATTGCGCTCGCTATTCAGGTGATCACCGCGCAGAAGATGGAAACCCCGGCCATGATTTTCGATGAAGTGGATGTCGGCATCAGCGGCCCGACGGCTGCTGTAGTGGGCAAGATGCTGCGTCAGCTGGGCGAGTCGACGCAGGTCATGTGTGTCACGCACCTGCCACAGGTTGCAGGCTGCGGTCATCAGCACTTCTTTGTCAGTAAAGAGACCGACGGCGCGATGACGGAAACGCATATGCAGCCGCTGGATAAGCGGGCGCGTCTGCAGGAGCTGGCTCGTCTGCTGGGCGGCAGCGAAGTCACGCGTAACACGCTGGCGAACGCCAAAGAACTTTTAGCAGCCTGAGAACGCACTTTTTTCCGGCCTGGTGGTCATATGCATGCTCTGTAGAGGTTCCCAACCGGGAAAAGGTCTATTATCATCGGCAGTGATATCGCCATAATAAAAGCCTGCCGCGTGCAGAGTTCAGAATGTAATGGCAACAAAACTGCCTGCTGAAAGGCGTTTGGCCCGAAAAAAGGAATGTACAGATGCGCTTTAAGACGCTGACTGCTGCGGCAGTGGTAATGTTGATGACAACCGCCGGATGTTCCACGCTGGAGCGCGTTGTCTATCGTCCGGATATCAATCAGGGGAATTACCTGGCCGCCAACGATGTCGCCAAGATCCACACCGGCATGACGCAGCAGCAGGTAGCCTACACGCTGGGCACCCCGATGATGCACGATCCCTTTGGCAGCAACGTCTGGTATTACATTTTCCGTCAGGAACCCGGTCATGAGCACGTGAAGCAGCAGACGCTGACGCTGACCTTTGATCGCAGCGGTGTCCTGACGAACATTGATAACAAGCCGCGGCTCGCTGGCCAGAAAGATAATTAAGCTGATGACAATAAAAAAGGCGCCCGGGGCGCCTTTTTTAATGCTTAACGTCAGCTACTTTTTCACCGCGGCACGCTCAGCGCGCTGGCGGCGCAGCTCTTTCGGATCGGCAATCAGTGGCCGGTAGATCTCAACCCGATCGCCCTCTTCAACCGTGTCACCAAGCTTAACCGGCCGGCTGAAGATCCCGGTTTTATTCTGCGCCAGATCGATATCACGGCGCAGCTGCAGCAGGCCCGATGCCTCTATCGCCTGCTCTACCGTGGCGCCCTGCTCCAGCGTAACCTCACGCAGATACTGCTTATCCGGAAGCGCATAAACCACCTCCACACGGATCTTAGTCACGATAGACCTCTTTGGCACGCTGGGTAAACGCCTGCACCATGCTGTTTGCCAGCTCTTTAAACACGCGCCCGAATGCCATCTCAACCAGCATATTCGTGAACTCAAAGTCGAGACTTAACTCAACTTTGCAGGCGTCATCACCCAGCGAGATAAATTTCCAGCCGCCGGTGAGCTTACGAAACGGGCCATCAACCAGCTGCATATGAATGCTCTGGTTATCAGTCAGCGTGTTACGCGTGGTGAAGGTTTTACTGATGCCCGCTTTTGAGACATCAACCGCAGCAGTCATCTGATGACCGCTGTTATCCAGCACGCGACTGCCGGTGCAGCCGGGAAGAAATTCAGGATAGGCATCCACGTCATTCACAAGCTGGTACATCTGCTCAGCGCTATAGGGGACCAGCGCTGAACGACTAATCTGGGCCATAAGGGTTCCTGTTGGTCACAAAACCGTTGAATTATACCATTTTAAGCCATTAAACAAAAATTCATGCTTTTGCCAGCTGTGCTAAAATAGGATGTTTTTTACCGCCCCGCAGGACATGGGGATGCGCCCACAAACTGAGTAATGTAGACTACGCCGCACTATGACAAAGAAAAAAGCTCACAAACCCGGTTCAGCCACCATTGCCCTCAACAAACGCGCGCGCCACGAATACTTCGTCGAAGAGGAGTTCGAAGCGGGTCTGTCGTTACAGGGATGGGAAGTCAAAGCACTGCGCGCCGGTAAAGCCAATATCAGCGAAAGCTATATCATGCTACGCGACGGCGAAGCGTTTCTGTTCGGCGCCACGTTCCAGCCGCTGATCGGTGCTTCAACGCACGTGGTATGCGACCCTACGCGCACCCGCAAACTGCTGCTGAAAGAGCGCGAGCTCGCTTCACTGTTTGGCAGCGTTAACCGCGACGGTTATACCATCATACCGCTTTCGCTCTACTGGAAAAACGCCTGGGCCAAGCTCAAAATCGGCGTTGCGCGCGGTAAGAAAGAGCACGATAAGCGCTCTGATATCAAAGATCGCGAGTGGAAGATGGATAAAGCACGAATTATGAAGAGTGCCAGTCGTTAAGCACTGGATTCTTTTATAGATTTGCGCTACAGTTTAACAACTTGGGGCTGATTCTGGATTCGACGGGATTCGCGAAACCCAAGGTGCATGCCGAGGGGCGGTTTGCCTCGTAAAAAGCCGCAAAAAAATAGTCGCAAATAACGACGAATACGCAGTAGCAGCTTAATAACCTGCTTGCAGCCCTCTCTCCCTAGCCTCCGCTCTTAGGACGGGGATCAAGAGAGGTCAAACCCAAAAGAGATCGCGTGGATGCCCTGCCTGGGGTTGAAGCGTTAAAACTAATCAGGCTAGTCTGTCAGTGGCGTGTCTGTCCGCAGCTGCCAGGCGAATGTAAAGATCGACTAAGCATGTAGTACCGACGGTGTAGTAATTTCGGACGCGGGTTCAACTCCCGCCAGCTCCACCAAAATTCTTCAAAGATGGTTCCAGAGCCATCCGTAGAAGTCCTGAAAGCCCGCACGGCGCAAGCCCTGCGGGCTTTTTTGTGCCCTCAATTTGTCCCGCGAAGTCCGAAGTGAACTAATTAAATCCGAACCTTTTAGGCACCTTGTTAGGCACCTCATAAAGCTTTATTGTTTTTTAGGTGCCTAAAACTATGGAAACCCGGCTATGGCAAGACAAACCAAACCTCTCTCCGTTAAGGAAATCGAATCTGCCAAACCCAAGGAAGCGGACTATGTGCTCTATGATGGCGATGGTCTTGAGCTACTGATCAAATCCAGCGGAAGTAAAATCTGGCAGTTTCGCTACATTCGCCCTGTCACCAAGAAGAGAGCGAAAAAGAGCATTGGCTCTTACCCGTCAGTTACGCTTGCCGATGCTTGAAGCTATCGGGCAGAATCCCGCTCTCTCCTGGCAAAACAAATCGATCCCCAGGAACATAAGCAAGAACAACTGCGCAGTTCGCTTGAAGCCAAAACTAACACTTTCCAACTCGTGGCTAAACGTTGGTGGAATGTGAAGAAAACCAGTGTGACCGAGGACTATGCAGAGGACATTTGGCGATCTCTTGAAAGAGATGTCTTTCCGGCGATTGGTGACGTCAGCGTTACAGATATCAAAGCTCATACCCTGGTTCAGGCCGTGCAACCGGTTCAGGCCAGAGGAGCACTGGAAACTGTTCGTCGCCTTTGTCAGCGCATTAATGAGGTCATGATCTATGCCCAGAACACGGGGCTGATTGATGCTGTTTCCAGCGTCAATATTGGCAAAGCATTCGAGAAACCGCAGAAGAAAAACATGCCCAGTATTCGTCCGGATCAGTTGCCTCAGTTAATGCAGACGATGCGCACGGCCAGCATTAGCCTTTCTACACGGTGCCTATTCATGTGGCAGCTTCTTACTATCACCCGCCCTGCCGAAGCGGCTGAAGCCCGTTGGGAAGAGGTAGACATAGAAGCACGAGAATGGAAGATCCCTGCATCACGCATGAAGATGAACCGTGACCATACTGTGCCATTGTCAGATGAAGCCATCGCTGTTCTGGAAATGATGAAGCCGTTAAGTGGTAATCGGGAATTCATTTTCCCCAGCCGTATCAAACCAAAGCAACCAATGAATAGTCAGACGGTTAACGCGTCACTAAAGCGTGCGGGCTTTGGAGGCGTGCTGGTTTCGCATGGGCTGAGATCTATCGCCAGTACGGCTCTTAATGAGCGAGGATTTCCGCCTGATGTTATTGAAGCAGCATTGGCTCATGTAGACAAAAATGAGGTACGTCGTGCTTACAACCGAAGCGATTATCTTGAGCAACGTCGTCCTATGATGCAGTGGTGGGCAAATTTCGTTACAGCGGCAGACCGAGGAAGTATTATTGAGAATGGCTTTAAAGGTATCAAATTAATTGCTATGGCATAATTACATCGTGTCCAAACATTGCGCACGATGCAGACTCATCGGTTGCTAAGTGCCAAAAGCGGACAAACACTGTCTAATATAGCTTACAGTTTCCCCAAAAATCCTATAACTTACTGAAGAAAAAACAGCAACTACAGTGAGTTAATTTCAAACAACTGATGAATAGACAATACATATTTGTCGGAAGTGCTTTCTCGGTTTGAGTAATAACCGGTTGAATAAAGCAACGGACTGAAAAACTAGTCACTTAAATTCTAGGGCAATTCCGTACCAAATCCTGCGGCCACCGTAGTCGTCATTAGGCAATCGAGGAAATTATGTTTCCCAAATATAACCAGACTAATTCTCAAGAAAGATTAGGTGTAAATGCTGTAGCAGAAGCTATGGCAAAAATGGGCCAGATTTGGCGTGAAAATTCAATGGCTGACGTTGGAATTGATGGCCAGATTGAGTATGTCAGTCCTGAGGGATTTGCCACAGGAAGGTTGATCGCTGTTCAAATAAAGTCAGGTCCTTCCTTTTTTAAGGAAAGCAACGGAGATTGGCTTTTCCACCCAGAAGAGAAGCACCGATTTTATTGGGAAAGATTCCCGTTGCCTGTACTCATAATTATCCACAACCCCGATACAAATTTAAGTTATTGGCAAGATGCTCGCCAAGCTTTAAGAGTTGCCAAGCCAACAGATGCAAAGGGAATTACGATACCCAAATCAAATATTTTACAATCTACAAGTGCTAAAACACTCTTTGAAGGGTTTGCAGTTATAGATCAAGACTTCATGTCGGTCGAAGATGTTCTTGACTATTTGATTAGGGAAAAAAGTAAAAACGCCTCGTTCCCTGTCTCATATTTAAATCTTTTCTGCTCCGGGCTGACTAATATCTGTCGCTCTTTATATTTTAGTATGGATGTAGCATTAACTGTAGCAGAAACAGAGCTGGAAAATCAAAATTCACCTTTTGGTGTCGGAATGGGTGACTCAGAACATAACTTTCTGTTTGATTATATAAAGTTCATCGTACACCAGCATATAGCTGATGTTGATTTCTCTGACTGTATGATTGATTGGCATGATCGTCAAATGCAGCCATCATTTATGGCACCACTGACATCAAGAGGTAAAAAATTGGTACGCCTCATTCATGAATTAGAAGATAAGTTAAAGTTGGAAGGGAAAATAGAAAACACTGGAAACTTACACGCAGCACAAGAGAGTTTTGTACAATTGCTATTTACCCCAAGCGAGATAAAAAGGATTGAACTTACAAACAAATTTCAGCAGGAGTACTTAAAAATTCCTAACAAGCACATGTCGTCGTACTAGTTCTCTGCTGCGCTTCAAAACAATCGAAAATGCGAGCGCCACTCCCACAAGTCGCTCACAGCGGGCCTTGCCCAGAGGACATAATTGCTGCGAGCCAGAGTGAAAGTTGATTGCAATATTATCGATATCAATCTTGTGGGGAGAGTGTTCCTTCCTCATGAATTTTAAATTCTTTGTCTTATCATAATGGGGAATTGTGATGAAATTTCATGAACTCTCCGGTGTTATGGAAGATAAACACATGGCAACTGGTCTGAAATGACTAAGTCAGATGCAGGGTGATCCTACCCACGTAATGTGGATATGCCTCTAAGCGGAGAGTCTCGGTAGCCTATTTCCCGTTGATTAACACACGACCATACTAGAAATAGCCGGGGCGACTTAATTGCGAGCTTCCACTTTTCGCTCACAGCTTACTCTGCCGTACGGGCATGCCTGCTCCCTACCAAAGGCGAACCTCGCAAACATAGGTAGAATTTTATCAATAAGATGCAACCTCAATGATGATGGACTTGGCAAAAAAAATGTGTTAACAAGTTAAAAAATATAGAATTGAACTTCAATCCGCAATTAAAGACATATGGATGCCACATGAATAATCCTTTCACATTGGAAATACTTCAAGCTATCAATGATTGGCAGCTAAGTACAACTACAGCTCGAGGAAAAAAATTAGAAAAACTATGTGTACAACTCCCTGCAGAATACAGAACGGTTGACTTCCCTTGTTACAGGAAAATAAATTTGAAGAAGGATGGTGTGTTTAGCGTGTTTGCGCGTCATAGTCTTCCGGAACGAATTTCCTCATGGTCTTCTTCCGTTGATGTCGTGAAGAGTTTTAAGCATGGTGTATCACTTAAAATCGGCGAACAATCCTTTATCTATCAAACTAATCCAGCTCAAAATGAGGTCATTCTTAATCTTATAGCAGTTTACAAATCGTGTTACTTTCATAATGCCCTCAATCAACACAGGAATAACATCAAGAATATTAAGCTAGGCATCGACCGCTATAAAGATAGCCAGTTTGAGGTAGTATTAAAGAAGGAAGTAGTTACTCACAAAGACATTTATATGCTGGGTGGTCGCTCTCAGGCTTTTTGTATATCTCACTATTCTGACATCAAAAGCTTGTCATTGAGCAACTCTGTTTATGACATCACGACAAATACAATAATTATCTTTAAATGGTTAACCCCTGAAAAAACAAGTAAAGTTATTTCTAAGGTACTCACTAGGTACCCGCAACCATTTAATGTTTATAGTTTGAATTACGGATATGTAAGACCCAAGAAGTAATAGGAATGAGGGGGAATGCAACACACTGGAATTATGAGGTAATATTATATGCGGTTTATATAATTACTTTAATTATTTTATTTCTCCAATTGACTAACACAGACAATACTATTACCGTCGTCCCGGATGATGGTAATGACCTACTCAGACGCTTGTATGACCAAGGCTAGATCAGGATTGATTGTTTCCTGATATCAGGGGCACCCCGGCAAGTTTGAATGTGCAATTAAAACTAAAATAGTCTATAGGATATTCTGACAATACGGTAATCAATACGACACTTTGTTGATTACGTGAGTGCCAAGCTGTGCGTGGCTTTGAGTAGAAACTCTCTAAATACCTCATTACACCTCCCTTCTATTACCTTCGCCGCTTTCTATCTATTGAATGCCTTTTCATCAATTAGTTATCATAACTGTTGTTCTTTCCATGCAACGATGCCCATTCTTCATTCATAGCAGACCTGATATCCTCCCAGTCTGTACGCTGCGTCACAAAGGCGGAAGTACACTGCAACGATTCACTTAGTAAAGAACGAAGTCATTTCTTTAATCTGCCTATATTAACATAAAGAGTTTCAATTAGTTTTTTTGCATTTTGGCTGTAGTGTAAGGCCCTATGGCAATTAGGACAAATTGCAACACAGTTGCTTGTGGTATCCGCTCCGGCTGATGAAAGAGGTACTACGTGATGTACTTCCAGATACGGACTGCCATCATTTAAATAAAACGGTGCCTTTTCACCACAACTTTCACAAATGCCTTTACTTTGCTGCAAGATCCAAGCTTTTACCGCTGGATCTCTAACATAGACCTTTTGAAGTCGCTCTATCGAGCTTGGTGATTTATATCCGTCTGGTTCGGTCAAAGGTTTTTTTATCAGTCGGCTAACCCTTGCGTTCAAAATTCTCTCATCATCTGTAGGCTGCAAGATATCTGATGATTCTCCATATATTACACGGTCCCAAAATTTTTCACTATTGACTGTAGGAACACATATTATTATTCGTTTGGTCCTGTTACCTGAAGGTACTTCTTTTCTGCCTGTACTACTGAAATGGGATTGATAACTACACATTTCTTGACGAACATCTTTAGGGCTATTACCAACTAAAGCGAAGTATTCACCTGGATGGATTTTTCTTTCAGCTATGGACGGCATGTGTTTTCTGGCTGTCGATGAGGCAAGATAGACAACGACATTTTGCACATCGTAATTAATCAGCCGCTCAATAATACAATCGAGGGCTATATTGTAGTCTTTATTTCTGTGTGCTGGCCCCCAAGATTCAAGAATTAATCCATAAACCCCATCTTCTTCAACTACAGAGCACTCTGCATTTAGTTCAATACCATCATTATCAAAAATTTGCATCGCATTTATCTTTTGAGGTTTTATATAAAATAATAGTTATCACTGCCAATATGAATTTTTTTATTAAAAGTAATGTTATCCAGTTACTTTTCAATTGACAATGGAGTATGCTCTCAACTTTCTTCAATTAGATACCTTAATGGAGAACGTGTATGGCAAACCTACACCAGGGAACTGAGATGAGTTTTATTTAAATTTAACCCCACTGAACAAGACTGCCTTAGACAATAATATTTTTAATTTTAATAAATCAAAATAAAAAAAACTAAAATAATTTAACCAACCACTATTTTTAACTAACGAAAACAACACTTAAAGTAGCATCACTTCCAACTCAACACATTTCAGCCCCCCCCTAAACCTTTAGGCTATTTTAATGTACAGCTCCTAAAAAAACAATGTCACCGGAGCATTTAATGTAGCTTTAATGAGTGAATAGGATACCTGACTTTGTGTTCTTAAACTGAAAATACTCCTTATTTTAATTTAGCATAGTACATCATCGAATCCTCACTCCCCTGCTTAGATAACACACGTATTAAGATAATTTAACACTACTAAAAAGAACGAAGCTCTTCACCTGTAATCTCTGCACTATAAATGGGAAAATAAATTAATAGATCAAGATTCAAACGACTCGCTCTGCATTGTTATATCTATCTTAAACTCTTGTTATCACATAGAGACACTCAGTCGGATAAACTTTATAAATAAAAACCGGCGATGCCATGTAATTATATAAATGCGTTTTCATATCGAAAACGCATCCAATAAAACCTCATCAATCAACAACTATCAGCACTATTACTATATTTTAACTAAGCTTAAGGTTAGCAAGCGCACGCAATGGTCGTCTTTCCAGTTCGAATGTATCAATGAACTTAAGTGAAGAGCTCCCATCAGCTAGCCCCATGGAATCAATCAGAGCATTTCGCTCAGGTTCCTTCGATTGCCATAGGGGATGTGTAACAACTGCACGCCAGAGTTCTTTTCCATCCTGAATCTCGATAAGAACAGGTAACGAATACTCTTTTAACAATTTGATTGTTGCTGGTCGTAGAGCCTCGACGTCTTCCGCTAACTGAAATGCTCTTTCTCGCCATCCTGTCATCTCCGGCTGGTTCCAGTCTGCGGCATTCAAACCACATGCGAATTCGGGCATAACCATCGCCCGTAAATAGGCCAAACCTAACCGCCAGTCGAGTAAACCGTGATACTGGCGATTACCATAGCGCTGTATGCACTTGTAACACGCGGTTTGGCATTGAATCGGGTGATCTTTCTTTAAAAAATCAACCATCGGCCATTTGTCATTCTCTTCGAAAATCTCATGTAATAGTTTGACTATCAGAGGGAAGCCGTTAGCAGTAGCTGGTTCGGCAAGCCGCCTGCATAGTCCTGAACCGTTGATTAACGCATCGGCGATTTGCAGTCTAGGTTTACCAAGGTGCAGCCGGGGTTCAAGCATTTCAAATTCATCTGGCGAAACATCCAGATAGAGCGCTGCCTTATGCGTCAAGATCTGGGTCGCGCTAATAGCTGCGGCGCGCGAAGGCAAATTCATGTACTCGCCGTATCTGGCAACCATATTCAGATTAAGGCGAGTATCGAATTTCGTTATTTCAAGATGAAGAGACTCTGTCTCTTTGCTAGATACAAGCCCAAAACTTTTTTTCTCGCCGCGATACTGCCAGCGTGGGTTATCGTGCGATTTTAGCCAGTCTGAATCGATAGCCTGCTCGCCGTTAACTGACGGGCAATATGTAGAAAAGGGCATTGGCGCTTTTTGGTCGTTTACCAAGTCAACATTAAATCGTTCGCCTTCCTTTTCTCCATTAATAGGGCCATCATTAAGACGTAGAATGGTCACTTCGCCGCGTTGCACCGTGAAGGAACCGCATTTTGTTGGAACACCTTCATGCAATACTGTTGCTGTGGTTTTCAACGACATGCGGATAAAGCTATCCATATCGTCCTTGGGTTTGAAATCAGTACGAAAAGCAGCTGGTGTGATATAAAGCTTGAATTCGTTAGGGCTAATCGGCGTGCAGCAATCCTCGCAATTAATGTCGTTGTCAGGTTTATGTAGCTCTAGCTTGGCTGAACCACATGCCGGGCAAACTGCTACATGGCTGCATGACTCCTGCCACGAACCTACCGTCGAAAGATCCGATATTCGGTTATTCTGGACCTGCGGTTCTTGGTAATTACCGGTGAAGCCTATTACCTCATGCTTTTTCTTATCCTTGATCAATACTGAGCCAGGAGCATACTCGAAAACTGCGAGATCAAGATCGCGATCCATCGTCGACCATTCGTATTCTTCTTGCGCGTTTAGACCTTTTGTTTTCCGCAATCCCAAATAAAGGTTGCGCACCCGGGTCGGCATTCCGTACATTGGCAATTTTCCATGCTCGGCTAGGAAACGTGCAAGCCCCATATCCTCTTCAGTGACATAAATTTTCAGTTCAGAGATTTCATCAATTATGTTTTCCGCATTTAATATTGAATTAAGACGTTGTTTTTGTTCTGGATCGAACGTTGCTGCTTTAATAAATCGATTATGTATATTCTGAGTTGCTTTCAATGCTCCTAGCAATCGCTCAGCCCAATTATTTTCATCGCTATGATAGTAATCATGCGTAGAAATATATTCGCCATGAATATCAGGTGGAACGAGTTTATCTCCAGGGAAAGCTATTCCCTTTTTATGATCCTCTTCACGTAAAAGATTAAATGCAGCTCTAAGCCATACTTTCCGCATAAGTCTTAATGGAATGGCATCGTGATCTACTGCCAAAAAAGGCGGCGGTGGTGGATCTCCGGTGATCGCATGAGGATGAGCGAAATAGTAAGCATCATGAGTTCGTCCGCGGCAAAATGTGATAACGAAAGAAAAAGCCTGACCACGTCGCCCAGCGCGGCCGACGCGCTGCTGGTAGTTAAACCGCTGAGGAGGCATGTTTGCTTGATAAACCGACTGAAGTGAACCGATATCAATTCCAACTTCCATTGTCGTGGTAACGGCAAGCATATCGATTTCCGCATCTAATTTTTCGAGTTCACTCATTTCATCAACAAAAATGCCCTTAAATTTACGTAGGCGATCGGAGAAATCATCTGTCTGCCCCGTCAATTCCTCGACGTTCAACCTGAAACGTTTAACTCCGTCTTGCTCTCCACGAACAATGCGTTTACCAAGAAAATTTTCCTTCCATAGCTTTTCGACAACTCCGCTGGGTTCAATTTCAAGTAGGGTTAAGCAGCGAGTACAATTCTTAAACCCTAAATGTAAGTGAATTCGCCCACATTTCCTGCATTGCCAATAACCATCGCCTGGCTTACTAATTTTGAGGAACAATTTACCGATCTTAATTCGCCCAGCCTTATGCTCAAGCTGAGAGAATTGATTTAAAATACGCGTCAAACCTTCTTGATACCCTCCATCGCCGAATAATACTCTGGCGACGCGCTTAACTTTCTCTTTTTCAACATGACTGCCTTCATACCAATCACGGGTACGTGTAGAGTCAAAATATTTATTATCTGTAACGCGATACGCCCCTGAAAACACCCTTAACCATGCATCTAGCTCTGGTAAGTCATCTTTATCTGATATACATGGATATGCCAGACCTGTTTCCTCTAGCGCGAAGAAGGTATTAGCAAAAATAACATCATCTATCAGCTCAAATTGATCGCCGGCGACTTTTGTTTTTATCTTCATTTTTTCATGAGAAGATAGCCCATCGCTATATTTAACGACCGCATCTTCTTTAGTAAAATTAGCATGCCAAACATTGCTATCCTCATCATCTGAACTGGAACGATACTTATATGGTGATATTCCCAACCCAACCAGCTCAGATGTAATTCTTCCGATTGAATCACCTTCAGACTCTAATAGCCTATCTATTTTTATGCGTTTATACTTACAAAGATTAGCAATGTCCTCTTGATGTTTTTTTATAGCATATAGTCGGCCGTACTCATTATCATCATTAGCCAGCATAGCTTTGGTCATCTTATCTTTAAGAATATCTTCTGATATATAATTGTTTTCTGCTTCTTTAAGCATCGTTCTGGCTGCTGCGACTAATATTTCCCTGCGTAGATCGCGCAAGTGTAATCGTTCAATTTCTAGCGCCATAGATGCCGCATCCTGCCGACTATCTGAAAAAACAATACTCTTTGCTTCCGCACCGATCGCATGTAGCAATTCAAATAATTCTGTCGCCACAAGCTGGGATGACTTAGTCACACCAGTACGAAATGCGCGAATGGGCGTTCTGGTACGATTGCTGGCAGGCCGGCTGGAGTAGTCAATGCCACAGTTAGGACAGCAGAAAGGCTGCGCGAAGGGTCTCTTTGTCGGCTCGCCTTTTTTACCCGGAATTGTTTTTTGGAAATAAAGATATCCGTGAACCGCGTCAGTACTTGTCGGAAATATTTCCTGCCCGATCGTCACAATGCCTGTAACAGGATTAAGCACCGCCTTATCCCAGACATCCCAACCTTTTTCACAACCTACCGGGCTTGAATGAGCAGTATCGACAGGCCAGAAAACCGCAAATTCATCCAACGTCATATCGTCGTAATATTCAGCGCCGGGGCGTTCTGGAAGATTTTCCAGATTGGTCGCCGAAGGTAATAATTCGATTGTCTTACCGCCCTTCTGTCCCTTCTGACCGCCGATCAGTAATTCTCCGCATGCCTCGCAGTACAACATCTCGAATAAACGGCGACCTCGTTTCTCCCCCAGGCCTGCTGGAGCGTGCGACAAACCACGCTCCAAACAAAAATCGGAGAATTTCGCCTTTTGCTCTCCCGGCAATACGGAGGCGAAGAAACCCTCAATATTTCTGACGAATGTATGCACGCGAAAAGCAGGTGTGACGTTGGCGGGTTTATCGCAATCCATCTCCGATTCTGGCAGCGCACGCACCAGCATTAATCCGCGTAATGCTAATTCCAATTCATCTTGATTACTTGGGTCTTCCTTCAGAAAAACCTTATCAATGATTATTCCTGGCGGCATCGCTCGCGGCAACTCGCTGCCATCTTCTATACAAGCATTGGTCAGCAACGCTGCTGCTTTCTCAGCGGCTTGTTTAATGCCTTGCATGCTATTTTGCGCTTTCACGTCTAGAGCCAAGAAGACATTAGACAAAGCCTGACTAAGCGCGTCCGTCATTTTCAGATTGCGTACGACATTTTCCTGCCCCTCGAGGGCAACACGCATCAATGCGGCGAAAGGCCGCGCAGCGATTTTTCCTTCTGGTTTCAATGGTACATAAGGTATTCCCTTAATGACGCAGTTACGCCAGAAATCAGGATCATCACTACCGGCATCGAGAGCATCGCGGCAAGTACCGAAGGGCGAAAATAGATCGCGTAGGTATTTACGAGATTGCTCTCCATCCACGCCATCCATCGGCAGCGATGCTGAAGACGCGAGTAAACGCAGTTTGTAGCGATGTTTCGGGTCGTCAAGCCCGAGTCTTACAATTAGCGACTTAATCAACATCGCGGTTTCAGTTCCAGCAGAACCACGTAATAAATGCAACTCGTCAAATACCAGATAGAAGTATGCGTCGTTGTTATTCATTAACCATTCGCGCGTAGCGTCAAATATACCGTCTTCGACTTCGCGCGAAAGCATTGCCCCAAGCATTGAGGCGTTAGTGACGAGGAGGTCAGGCGGAGCAGCCTGCATATCCCAGCGAGACATCATTTCCCCGCCGTCTGTCGAAGGAAATATATATCGAGTCTTTTCCGCAGTGTTTTCTTTTTCATCGAACGCGCGTGCAGCCTGCTGATCGTTATCAATCCGTTTCAATGCCTTACGTAACTTTTCAAGATTACGAGCACGGCGACTTTTTTCCGATTTGACTCCGGAAAGACGTGGATGGCTGGCATAGCCTGTAATCGGTGTTGCGCTGGTATATTGCCCAAAGAATATCTTGTTTCCGGAGAAATGCTGCTCCATGACCCTACGCGCCCCTTCGGAATCCAGCGTTTTACGCAAACGCGCCATTTGATCTTCAACCAGAGCGTTCATCGGGTAAAGCACCATCGCCCTTAGGGCCGCGGGGCGTTGTTCTCCTTCTCGACGAGAAGTCCAGTTTGTTTTTTCGCCAGTCCACCACCGATTTTGCAGATAGCCTTCGCAAGGCGCGGCCCAGCTGACAGCCTCATTCGATAATGCAGCTAATATAGGCAACATAAAACTTTCGGTTTTTCCCGAACCTGTACCAGATGTCACGATGCCGGGTCTACCGGGAAGAATACCGCGCTCCAGCATTTGCGTCTGGTGGCTATACGGTGCATGGACTGAACGACGCGACCAGACTTCGTCACCTAGTTTCGAATCAAATAGACCGGATAACGCTAGTTCAACGAACGCCTTACGGCCTTTGGGAGACAAGCTCTTGAGCGGTCCACCGTCCATCTCGGCCAGAGCTTCAAGCGTTTTATCAGAAGACTCATACCGCAAAACAGGCTCAATGTAAGGCTCAGCGGCAAATTCTCCGCTACTATTCAAAAGATTGCGTCTTGAGGCCGCGACTGAAGGATCGGCAATTCGAAAGCTAGTTTCTATATATGAAATGAAGAAGTCCTGAATACGGCGAAAACCGCCAATAGGGTCTAACATGATTTCCTTCTCCTATAATTTATTGGGCATACATCTCGTCATTATTTAAATTTGCATATAAATCGACTAAATATTTTTGATGCATCGCTTTGTTTTCAGTATCAAGCGGCAGCACCTCATGTGCCGTTCTCATCGCCCGTAGTGTATTTGCTAGATCCAAACGTCCGGCTGACATTTCATCCGCGATAGCGAGCTTCTCAGGGAAAGAACCTTGCGATTTTGGACCGGGGTCCAGTTCGCTAAGATTTTCTGAAGAAAGATATAAAGGAGATAGCGCAATCGCATCCCGAATGACGACATTTTCCATTCGTAGGCGAATATGTTGTACCTTGATTTCCTCCGTTTCTTCACAATCTTCGTTTTCAATGGTGCCGCAAATCAGAAAGCGTCGGTGCAAATCACCTCGGTACAGTCGATCTTTCAGTGCTGGCAACCAGAAACGCACAGCGGAACATTCGACACGTTCAATCACGGCGAGGATCGTTCGGGGACAAGAAGCTTCACTCAACAATAATCCTTGGTAAAGCGGCGTCGCCATATTATTCCCCGCACGAACCCATAGATCCTCGCAGGAAATTATCGTTGGATCGGCGATCTGTCGAATTGAGCGGCCTGAAGAAATCAGCGATTCAGCAACAGCAAGGAAGTCTTGTGTTTCCGGACCAAATAACAACGGACATTCACCGGCCAACATCAACGCAAGAAATTGCGTCATCAATATTTTTCCGCTGGGTGTCAGCAATTTGTTCTCTCTAACGAGCTGGCCGAATTCTTCGCATGATACTACTCTCGCTTGCGTCGGAAGACATACTTTGGGGAATACTGAATAAGCCATATGACGAAACTTCTCAGCAATCGCGACATCCATCTTTTCGAGTTCAATTTTTGCCTGAGCAGTACGTTCTTCGGTCTCTCTTAAAGATGCTAAACATGCTTCATGATCGTAGGTTAAGGAAGCCAATATATGATGCTGATTTTCGTTCTGGGCGCATAACTCATTGTTGGCGTCTTTCAGACGGCTAATTTCTTTTTCGAGATACTCTTTTTCCTGATTGAACGTTTTTTCTATATCCGCTTTATTTTCTGCAAAATCAGTCTGTAATTTTTCTTTTTGGAGCTGCCATAATTGTGCAATCTCCTCCTCGATTTCGCTTTTCCTTGTCTTATCAAAAACGGTCATTTCCATTTCAATAACTTCACGACGTCGAAGCCGTTCAGCCGAAAATTCATTATCGAGCGCCTTATGCTCTTGGGCGCGCAACTTGACTCGCTCTTCTTCCGCTATGCTTTGTATCTGATGCTCGAGAAGACGGATGATGTGCTGGTCCTTCAAAACAGCTTCGGTAAATTGACGAGTCAGAGAATCCTCCTCTTCCAGTTTCTTAGCCAACTCTCCTGCCCGAAGCATTTGAGCAGCAGCCAGAATAGCATCGACGCCGGAAGATAATTTTCCGTTTTGCTCGTCTGTATGCACTCGAAGCCATGAAGAGATCTCGACCGTCAAATCAGCGCAGGAAAGAAGTTGAATGACGTATTCGATGTACTGCTTATCCGGCGTCCAGTCATGGATCTGGGTAGGCAACGCATCGGCATCGGGCATATAAAACAATTTTCCGTTTTCAGATATGCCTGATACGGAAATCACGCCGCCTTCACGGAAATCATATTCATAGACGTTCTGACTCTTGGAAATGATCAGACAGCCTGTTTTCGACTCAGCCAGATTTGCCAGAATCAAGCCATCCAGCCCAAAACGAATAGCCCACAACCCCGGTTCACCATCTGTAGCTATGCCATCAAAGCTCAATTGGCGACGCGCTTCCAGCAGCGACTGGCCGGAAGATAAATCATAATAAGGATAAATACGGCGAGCACGTTTCGCTTGCGCTCTGTTGCGAGTACTTAGCCCAACATGAAAAGCGGCCCATTCGCCCTTACGGAGCGACAAAGCATCAGAGTCATTAAACTCAACCTCACCCGTACGAGGAAACAGTTTCTTAGGGTTCTCGATCGTACGCCAGCCATCAGGTGTTTCCTGCGCAATAGCTGTAAGGTAAGACTGATAATTTCTGCGATCATATTGACCCAGATACCAAGGGATGTTGCTCATTTTTAATTTTCCTTATTATCCCAGCGTAAGTGTTAACCGACCGTTTCTCCATATCGGACGTATTCTTCCGCCAGAATGGCGACTGACTGAAACCACTCGGCTTGAATCGTCCTCGCCATTTGACGAGAGAGAATAAAAACATCCCGGAAGTAGCGACTCTAGCCAGAGGAAAGATATGTCATCGACAGGATAGGTGTAACCGGAGTCCATCGGACCTCCGTTTCTGAGCGCGTGACGCCGTATTCCCGTAGCCAATACGTCGGGCAGGCCACAATCATCGATAAGACACTGCAGATGATTTTTAGCGACGCGTTCAAACATGGGTTCCCTGTTATTTGCGCCAGCGGCGATAATAGCTGCGGTTCGGGAAAGATAATGTGTTGTTTTTCTTCCGGAAATAACCCGATAGATATCATGATCTCGCCCTCCAGGATGAGTATGCAGTGACAGCGACACAGATTCTTTATCCTGGATACCATGTTGCTGAAATCGCCCTGAATGCCAGTCCCAGACCGCAGCTAGATCATGTAATTCAGCAGCGCGTTCTGTCGTGGCTAGTGAAAGCGGTATTGTATCGGATGACGATGAGGCTTCGATTAGCGGCCATCCTAGACGCTGAGATAACGCAACAGGATCAGCAAGTACAGCGCCAAACACAGGGGGCGACCAAAGGCTAACGCCGCAACGACGAAAACTTTTTCCGCCCAACCCAGCGACCACTTTTTGAAAATCATCCACCAGTCTGGCGCAGACTGCGCCTTCCACAACAATTAGAGAATTTTCTCCGTTACGAATATGAAGCAATGAAGATTTAACCAGCGTCCATGCCCGGCCTTTCCATCCGGGACGCAGGCGTGGCTCGATCAGACCCGCATTTTGTAAACAACGAATCAAATGCCATACGTTGATCTTCCCGTCTACATGCCTTAGAAGCGCGATTAACTCGGCCTCTTCCCAGCCGCTTGCTCCGCTGGCGTATATCGCCTCCAGAAGATGATCGCAACATACTTCGCTATCTTCCCATTGAAACTGCTCTTCGAAATTAAATGTCGGCGCCTTTAGTGAAGACGTCGACCAGTCGCAATACGGCTCAAACCGGTATCTTGCACTTTCGCCTAAAGTCGGGTGCGGTACAGCGTAGGTGAAAAAACGCGCGCGACGCCGCCACGGCGGAGTTTTTTCTCCCGACTCAAGCGCTGGCTCGATGGAAAGTTCACAGTTAAGAGGTACAGAAGAAATCAAACGGCCATCAATTACAGAAACGTTGATTCCTGCTTCATCATTCCCGGATGAATATATTTTGTAGCGTAGCGTATCTGACTCAATAAAAGGCAAAAATGCGGGTAATCCCAGCCATCCGCCGGGGAGGCGTATTCCACCGTATAGCTGAGGGCGCGTGACGTCATCACCCTGAGTGCCCCATGAGGGTCTTAGTAAGCGAAATATATCCATCGCCGAAACTAGGTTCACAGGCTGGACCGTTAAAATCCAATCGTCCTCTACAATATAACCGTTGAGACGCTTGCTTATCTGTACGGAATGTTTACTGGATAAGGCAATATGAAACCGTTGCGAGTTTACGTCAGGAGACGGTTTCGCTCTCCAGCGCCCGTGCCCGATCTCATCAAAAAATAGTAAGCCGGCCTGCGACGCCTTCCCCAGATTTTCGCTGCTACCGGCACCACGGTCTTTAAGAGCTTTGGATAACACAGGATGAAAAAC
This sequence comes from Pantoea sp. UBA4549, assembly GCF_002387285.1. Classification (NCBI taxonomy): domain Bacteria; kingdom Pseudomonadati; phylum Pseudomonadota; class Gammaproteobacteria; order Enterobacterales; family Erwiniaceae; genus Pantoea; species Pantoea sp. UBA4549. Next base: position 136,014 of record NZ_DGLH01000007.1, read on the forward strand.
GGTTTCGCCTGTATCGCCCACACTACTGAAATAACATCGTGAACCGTCAAAGTCGACATACATATCAATAATGATTTGATGATGCGGTGCGCCGGATGATATTTCGAACGCCCGTTGACGCAGGCGCCAGAAAGGCATATCGAATAGTGCGCGGTGCCCTAGTAACCACGCGTCTCTGAATTCGGCGTAAGCCTCCTTCAGCGCATAAGAAACGCCAGGTCTTTGAATAACAATCTGAAAATACTTGATTAACTGGCGCGGATCAGCGGCCGCTTGCGGATAACGTTCCAGGCACTCGCTCATCAGGCGTAGATCGGCTTTATTAGGGAATGCCAACCGCAAGGTGTGACCGATTTGAACCCAACCATCCCGCGGCGGCAGGACAAGATGCCTGTAAGACTCACCTTCCTGAATTCGTTGGTTAAGCCATTCGGCTAATGCCTCCCACATCTGGTTGACGCCAGATAAATTCTGAAAACTATGCGAGGTCTGCAGCCAGTTCTGTAGCTTCAGACGAAAGTCATTGCGCTCTTCCTGTGCGTCGAATTGGCTGCTAATAAGCAACGTCATGACCAGATAAGTAAAAAATCCGGGCGTATCACGAGTCGACTTTTCTATCATGCCGTATTCAAGGCGCTGTGGCAGATCCCGTATTTTTGACATACAGGTTCGAAACGCTTCTTCAATTTCATTCGCATTAGCACTGCTGTCGGCGAATGCTGCCGCAAGCGTCGACGGCGTAACTTCAAACCAGCGAATATCCTGCGCGTCGCCGCCGGCACCGAACCGGAGAAAATAATCAATCAGTTTACTTTCCCAACCATCGGGCGTAACGAGAGACGTCCAGTTCATTCAGGTATATCCTCCGTCCGCTGACTATTGATTCGGACTGCCATCACCAGTGGCTCCAGAAGACGTTCTGCCAGAAAACGAACGGGAGGAACGGCAAGGCCGTCACCTATCACTTTGAATGCTGACTGATACGCAGCCGGGAGGATGAAATCATCCGGCAACCCCATTAACGCCGCCGCTTCTTTGACCGACAACAAACGCGTTTTCACTTGGCTGCCTTTTACAACGATAATACGAGGACGAGAAGCTCCGCCTTTTGGCGTTCTCAGGCAACCAAGAACTGTCGAGAACGTTATTTCGGTCCGTTGCCGGTTGACGCCTTTTTCTTTGCGCATGCGTAAATAAAGGCTGCCTGCAATTGTCTCGCCGGATGCCTGCGCGTTCGCCAGACGCGCCAGATTAGCCGGTGCCATCATACTGATAAGCCGTTGTGTTTCCTCGGCAGAATGCCATAGCGCGTTTTCATGCTCAAAATCGATTAAGTCGTCCAGTTCCCTCATTCTGGCGTCTGGTAAATCGCCAGGCGACCACCAGATCCAGTCATTGCGAGCTTCCTTCGCCAGCGCATCGCAGGCGCGTAGGAGCGAAGGTGAATGCCATTGCAACAAAGGTTCTTCTGAAACCAAACATTCAGGAATGGAAACATGACGACTAATCGCAACAACAAATACGCGGGGGCGGGACTGCGGTAGAAAGTGCTTTGCATCGATGATTATTGCGCCATACCGATAGCCAGTTTTGCTTAGCTGATGGCATATTGCGGCGAAATGGCTCCCCTTATCCAGCGTCAGCAATCCAAGAACATTTTCAAGAACAAGAATCGGCGGCTTACGGTTTTCCTCCCCGAGCCTGCTTATTAAATCGAGGAATGGCCATATTGCACCCGAACGCGTGGTTTCATCGGCACTGGAATCTCTTTCGCCAATTCCCAAGCCATTACCGGCCAAAGACAAATCTTGGCAAGGAAATGACGCCCAGCTTAAATCAGCGTGGAGCGGCAGTTCATAGGAGGTAACCTCTCGTACATCACGCATGTCGAGATGTTCGTCCCCCCAGTTATCGATGTAAGTCGATGCTTTTATCGGGTCCATGTCGTTGGCAAAAAGGCATCGCCACTGTTTTCCCAGCCCAGCCCTAGCCATACCGCCGCCCGCGAAAAACTCATAGAAAGTAAACCCTGCCTCGTGAGGTTCTGTTAAATGATTGTCACTCATGACAGCATCAGTGCTCATGACCTGACCATAAAATAGTATTGCTGAATCGGGGCATCGTTCAATTTCCTGAAAGGGGTATTCTTAACTAGATAGTCTATAAAATCAGGAAGATAATATCTATATGGATAATTGTGTCGGTCATGCGAAAACGCATTCAAGCAACTGAAAATAAAATATTTTCTTAAAACCATCAAGCAAGACTGTTGAACCGGCAATGTTGAAAATGCAAACAGTCAGCATCTGTGCTGTAAATTGTTTTTTATTTAGAAAAATTCACTATTGGAGCAGATAACTAAGATGTCGTTTACCATTCTCCCTTGGTCTGAGCTGGCACCACGATATGATGGGACAATTTTGCTGGGTAACGGCGCAAGCATCGCCGTCAGTCCTCGTTTTGCATATGGCTCTCTTCTTGAACACGTCACCCAAAAAGAGAGTCTGGAGGCAGATGTACGAAAACTTTTTGACTTTTTCCAAACTAAAGATTTCGAACTCATTCTGCGTATTGTTTGGCAGGCGTCAAACGTCAACAAATCATTAGAAATTGAAGATGCCCGCACTCATGAGACCTACCTCAGAATACGTGAATGCCTTATTCAAGCTGTACGAGATGTGCATCCTGAGCATGATGAAGTTGACGAACAGCTGCCATATATTTACGAGTTTTTGAAAAGATTTAACACAGTCATTTCGCTTAACTACGATCTGATAGTCTATTGGACAATGACATATGGTCTGGGTCTCAACGATCATCATCGGTTTAAGGACTGCTTTCTTGCCAGAGGCCTTTTTGAGCAAGACTGGCAACGGTTAAGAGGAATGCTTGGAAATGAACAATCTAATACACTTGTTTTTTATCCACATGGCAGCCTCATATTGTGCCGTAATCGTATTGAACAAGAGAGTAAAATTCATATTAAGAATGCAGGTTTACTTGAATCGATTCTGAGGCGGTGGCAAAGCGAGGAAGTTGTTCCTCTGTTTGTTAGTGAAGGAACGCATGAACAAAAAGTAAACTCGATTCAGAGCAGTTTTTATCTTTCAACGGTTTACCGGGAAGTACTTACCGAACAGCGTGAAAATCTTGTTATTCTAGGCTGGGGAATGGGAGAGCATGATGTGCATCTATTAAAACGAATGGCTGGTGCAGGCATAAAAAAAGTCGCAGTATCTGTATTCAGAAGAGACCAAGCGTATTGCAATAGAGCCAACCAATTAATCAAAGATAATCTTGGGAAAAACATTTTGATAGAGTTTTTTGACAGTGAAAGTCCCGGATGCTGGAATCAGCAACCAGAAGTTTGATGCAGGGACTGTAATTGATAATAGTATAGAGGCATGGCTAAGATGGCGCGTTACTACGCTGCTTTTTAAGCGGGCCCTGTAAATTACTCTATGCAATAGCCACCATATTAAAGGTGAGCACTCAGACGATCACCGAACTCGATAATAAACGGTTCATTGCCAGCCGCCAGTTGTGGATCGACATAATCCATTTCTTCGACTCATCCTTGATAGCCAGATAAATCACCTCATAGATCGAGTAGTCTACAGGGAACATCTTGCGCTTTTTAATAGCTGCATGTAATCACCAACACAGTGAGCTAAGGTTCGCGTTAACTCATACAGCTAACCTGCCAGCAACTCCACATATTTGCAGCAGCAAAGAGAGTACTGCAATAAGCGTTTAAAGACCGTTTTAGAAGTTGGTCACCAGCGTTTTGTTGTGGGCTTTCTGCGATTTGATCGGCATTTATTTGTGTGGCGGTTAAGTAAGTCAGGTTAAATTAAGAAGGCATGCTTTCTTTGCTTTCTGAAGAATCATCAGTCGCTCAAAAAATTGATCGGTAAGAACGATCGATAACGATTTATTGATCTATCAAAACGATTACCTTTCCCGCCACTGCGTTGTTTATCCTTCCCACTCCTTTATCTGCATGCATCGGTTCTAAACCCTGCAAGCAGCCCATCTTCAGGAATGCCCACATGAAACGCTGCGAGCGTTGCAACAAAAAGCGCGGTTTCATTGAGCGCCAGCTGTCCACGGATAAAACGCTGTGTGAAGAGTGTTTACATGATTTGATGCGTAAAGTTCGGGAGAAAACGTCAGTGCCCGTCAGACCCCGTAAACGGTGAGAAGTGATGACACTGCTATGCCGAATCACATTGATGTCAGCGTTATCATCCCCGCATGAAATGCGGCCGATACTATTGGCGCACTGCTCCACCAGCTGTTGAGCGAACACAATGTCAGCATGGAGATCATCGTAGTAGACGACGGTTCCACAGATGACACCCGCCACATCGTTGCCAGTATTGATGACCCGCGCCTTGTATTGGTGTCTCAGTCGAATCTGGGCGTTTATGCTGCACGAAATGCAGCATTGACAGTTCACCGGGGTGATTGGCTGCTGTTCCTTGATGCTGACGACGAGGTGAGCGATGGATTTGTGTATAACCGCTGGCAAAAAGTGCAGGCAGCACAGGTCGATGTGATGGTTTGCAACGGCTGGCGGATTGAGCCTGACGTTCGTAGCAGAGCGATACATACCCGGCAGCCTTACGGGCAGCGGCTATCGGGCCATGACTGGATACGTCACTGCGTCACACAACGCGAATGGCCGCACTATCTCAGCTTGCAAATCGCTCGCTCTTCCTGCATCCGCTTGCACCAGTTGCAGTTTTATCCCGGCAAAAGCCATAAAGACATACTCTGGACCATTGAACTGGCACTGAGCAATGCACAGTTCCACATCGCTGATGACAAAGATTACTGCTATCGCATTAACACGGCCTCCATCACCAATCGGACTGACTACTACGATGTAAGGGCGCTGAGCTATCTGGATGTGATTGCGGAGATTATTCGTCTTGGTGAGCAACACCAGTATCGGGACTTGCGACAGTATCTGCTCCGGCACGCTCTGGTAGAGTCCCGCCATTTTCTGGGACTCTACCGCAACAACGTCAATGGCAAAGCGGCAATTCGCCGTAAATTCCGCGAGCGGATCTCTTTCGGTAGCTTGTTAAGCGGCATCAGTAATTTCAGCGATCTGTGTTTTTATCTGAAACTTTGGCTGAGGATGCGGGGAGAGAATTAAATCCAGTGGGAGGAGTGTGAGTCTCACTCCCTACCGGGTGATCTTCTAAAACTAAGGCGAAACAGGGGCCAGGGGTTGTTTCGTTTTGTTCAAAATCCATTCATCGACTTCCGACTCCAGCCAGCCAGCCAACCGCTTTTACTCCAATTTTTATCCTCAACGGAAAAGTCGGGTCATAACGGGTCGAATACGGGTCAAGCCAATCATATACCGTAGAACGACCAATTCCTAACTTCTTGACAAGTGCAGGTATGCGCAAGATTTTAACGGCTGTTGTTTCCATGATAAGACTTCCTCTTTTGGTTTGCTTTGGACGGGAGCCAAAGTATCTGCTGCTGCAGTTGTGCAACATACGGCTGCAATACCTCATTTTTTACGGAGTGCAACTAGCTGAATTATGGGTGATTTTAATTTTGATGATTTTATCGTTGGCTTGAAAACTGCGTTCAACAACAAGAGTGCAGCATTGTCGTTGAGACTCAGGGTGGCTGAGCGGGAACAGGAAGAGGTGGTTTCAGATGCCAATGAATATCATGAGTTTGTACTATCGCTGGTTGAAAGCATGCTTAAGAATCCGTTAGCACGCCGTAAGTTTGATGATCAAGTTTACAGGATGACATTTGATGATCCGGTCACAACTCGCGAAACTATGGGTGATCTTATTTTTCTGGCTGATGTTAACTGGCATCTGGGACTTGGGCTCCTGAACACGAATAAAAATGAAGCGATAAAGTGCCTTCTCCAGGGCATTGAATATCTTGATTACTGCCGAGGTCTAGCAGATGAAGAATTGTGGCAACAGGGTCAGGCCGTAAAAACAGATGTTCCGGCGCAGGGTGGCAAAAGTAAAGCGGCTCGCTTTGATGCCGTTAAAGCTGGAATTATCAGACTTTTGCAGGAAAAGTGCCCCCCATGCGGGTGGAACACTAAATTAGAAGCGTTAAAAGACATAGAGAATGGAATAAATGAACTGGAATGGCCCTCTGCCCGTGATCGAAATAATCAGTCCAAAACGAAAGATGAAATATTTGCAATGAAGATGCTCCGGGTTGAGGTCTGGTCAAGTCAGGATCAGAAAATAAAAGCTGCATTTGATAATGTCGTAAAGCCTAAAAAGAAATAGCTGTGATTAAAGCCAAATATGCTGGCAGACGATATGACCAAACTGCCAGCTTTATCCGTACATACTACCTGCGACTCGAACCTATCGAACGATACCCATCGCCATAAGGCTTAGAATAATTTTTCACCATGTAATCAATATTGCGCAGCAGGTCTGTCGCTTCCTGCATATAATTGGCTGAATTGCCATGCAGATAGCAACATGCTTTTTGTGGAAAGTGGACTAACTGTCGGTGTTGCTTCCACTCCAGACTTAACGCACTACACCATGCCTGTTGAATTAAGGCAGCCAGGCTTTTATCGGAACCAAAATTACCTGGCCCTTTGTAGATATTCTTATTCAGCAGAAGCAGAACATGATAGTGCTTACGGCGTTCACGTTCACCAACCTCGCGCACCCAGATATACCGTAAGCGATTACGCGCGGTGCGATTCCATCGTTCGCAGCGCTTCCGGCAGTCCACCACTAACTTAGCTTTCAACGATTCAATAAAGCGTGTGATTTCTTTGTTGGATGTTTCATACTGATAATCCTTCGAAAAACGCAAATCAACCCGTAGCGCTAAAGTACGGGGGAATTCATCAACAGCATCATGGATGACATTCATAAAGTCCTGGCGATATTGTTCATTATGAGAATCATTGTCCATTTCAATACCTTTAAGTCAATTCTATTAATTATGACAGCAGACCATAGCGCAACCATTGCAAGCTTATCCGTTGCATACCCTACGCATGAGTAATAAACACTGACGATTGATTAATGATATGTATCTACACTCAAATGATAACAATCGAGGATGATTAGACCATTATCTCAATACGTTGATAGTTAATGAGTATGTATAATTAACCACCAATAAATATGATGGAGGTATACGGATATATAATACTACACCGACAGTCAAACATTAATTATTCAGGCCAAAGCAATAGTGTGTACCCATGCCTGATGGGCAAATGAAAAAAAAGCCTCAGTAATTTCACTCTGAAATTAATTTATTAGTTTTTTAGTCAATTTAGCTGCTACAACTTGCGACAGTCGCAGGAGTAGCAACTCAGTAGTACTTAAAAACAGGATTTTTGTGAAAAATATTGTCATGAAAATTACGATCTCTGCATACGACTCTTGCCCCGTGGCGTAGGTAGTCAATTTCGATGACTCTTTCTTTTTCCAGGTTGCTGATTACCTTATCCAGCAATTTACCTTTTCGCAGAACATTCGGCCCAAACCTTCGGATATCATTATATTTGATGCGAACATCTGAACGAGAATATTCACGGTGCAGCCATGATAATAAGAGAGCCTCATAGTAGCCGTCTTCGTAACCAAACAGATTTATGGCCTGGTTCATATACCACTCACATATCAACCATGCACTTTCAACATATTCCTTTTCAATCAAACGCTCTCCCTGGGTAAAGTAGCTGAGTAGGGCTGATAGTCGGGCAACATTATTAGCAAGCTTGGACGCAAAGTCATTCATGTTGGCGTAATCTTCATCCGGACCAATACGGCTCTCAATCAGATTATAAATTTCCTGCCATTCATACAAAGCAGCAGGAGTGAGAGACAGAACTTTTTCAAAAGACACATCATCCTGTAAATCTTTCTCATTCAGAAGTTCATTTATTCGTTTATGGAAGAGTGTCAGATAATGAGAGCTTTTTGGGCGATCATCGATATATCGCTCACCTTGCGTGGAAAGCTGTTCATCAATATTAACTATCAGGCAACGCGCAAAAAAGCCACTACCGCGGGCTTTTTCTCCCTGGCGCCTTAAATAAAAATCAAAAGGTTTTTTCTGTACCATCACAGACAAGGTGATGCGACCATTTACGATAGTAAAACTCGGCGACGTTTTTCGTTCAACACTGAAAGGAACGCCATCCCACATTGAGCAAGTAAAGCTGAATTCGTTCATCACTTTACGATCCAGAATATTTGTTCCCTCATCGGCAATCAATCCTACGTGCGAACCATGATTATACATCGCATGTTGTAGAGCCTCGGGAGTGACGTTGTTATAAATGAGTTTGTTCATTTTGGGCAGTAAAGGCTTTTCAAGTTGCAGTTCGACTAACGCATCAGACAATGCAGCAGTGCATTGCCCCTGGACTGTTTTTTTCCTGATTTGACTCAGAATACCTTTTTCTCTTTCACGCCATGCCATCAGTCTGGTGCCATGACCTGACTTCAGTTCATCAGACTGAGCCAGTTTGGCTTTGTCATGTTGATAAAATGGTGCGAGAACCATTCGGTCAACGGATGTTTTTCTTTCTCCAGAATTAGCAATTACAAGAGAAAAAATAGAGGTGTTATATTCAAGGCTATCATTTACCTTCACTTTTATTAAACCCTGGCATGCCAGAGATAATGCACTGATAACAGAGGATGTTATTAAAGCCCGTGGAGCTTGTGTATGCTCCGCTATATCATAAATGGTTTCACGAATGAGATCAGGAAGTGCATTGACTGGAATGTTAGAAATATTTCACCTTTAGGCTGTTGGTATGCAGTGGAAGCAATTAATAGCAAACCAGATCGCACGTCAACATCAAAATAAATATCGAACCAAATTGCATTTTATAAGACCTGATTGGATATTCTGTTTCTCACTGGACTCGATTGGACTGAAAAAGACAAATCAGGATGAATTATAGAGTTAATGACGTGACACATAAGCGGTTTTTAAATCATCATCCCGCAAGAGGAGTTTCACATTTTCGCTGATTTGGTTTTTATTTGAATTTCCCCTCGGCATTATCAACTCACTGTCTTTTCGGACGGATAAGTAAAGGCGCCACCAAAAAAAAATTTTAAATAATTTTAAGGTATATATCACCTAACTGAATTCCCTCCCATTTGACGACTTCAGGCCATCCACACCGGATGGCCTTTTTTATGCTGAGAACGCCTATGAAAAAACCTTCAGGTTATGCCCTTATTCGTCGCCATTTGCGGCGCTATCCGCGAACGCTACGCCAGACGCTAATTCGTGAACTCAATCAGCTTGTCACTTATGAACCCGTGATTGGCATCATGGGTAAAACCGGTGTCGGCAAATCATCGCTCTGCAACGCGCTATTCCGCAGTGAAGTCTGTGGTATGAACACGGTGGAAGCCTGCACCCGACAGCCACAGCGTGTGCGGTTAAGGTTTGGTAACCACTATCTGACACTTGTGGATCTCCCCGGCGTCGGTGAAAGTCAGCAGCGCGATAGCGAATACCGTGATCTCTACCGCCAACTGATTCCCGAGCTGGACATGGTGATATGGGTGCTCAAGGCTGATGATCGTGCTTTCTCCATTGAAGAACAGTTCTGTCACGATGTGTTCCAGCAGTTCAGCGGACCGCTACCACCGGTTATCTGGGTGCTTAATCAGGTGGACAAAATCGAGCCAGCGGAACAATGGCGCTGGCCGTCTGCACAGCCTTCACCTTTACAGGCGGAGCATATTGCGCTGAAGCAACAGGCGGTGGCCCGACAGCTTGGCCTGGCAGAAAACGTCGTCTTACCGGTCTCGGTGCGCGGTCGCTATCGGTTGCCCGCGCTGGTTGAACACATCATTACTCACCTCCCAAAGCAGGCCCGCAGTCCGCTGGTGCCGCACCTGCATTCGGGTTACCGCACCAGCAGCATTATCAGCACCGCCCGCAGCAGTTTTGGCGAGGGCGTCGTGGAGGTTATAGACCGTGTGATTGACCTGGCTCCATTACCTCAGTTAGCTCGCAGTGCGCTCAAGGCCGTCACGCATACCGTTGCCAGCGTGGCGGGTTCAGTCTGGTCATTTTTCTTCAAATGACGATCAGAATTGCCGATCGATACGATCGGTTATCTTCATTATCCCCCACCAGCACTGGATTATAGAATCGGGCTGGCATTACCCCATTATTAAATTTAACCATTAAATATCAATGTGATGATTCACAGGGATTGTTACGCCCGGAGAGAACATGAAAAAGATAGTCACAGCAGCACTGGTCGTTTGCGCATCATTTGTTGTTATGCCTGCGCGCGCAGCAGATGAGGATAAATACCCCATCAAAGTTGATATCACCAAAAGCGGCTGGGAGTGTAATGACTGCGTCTATGTCACGGTGACAGCAAAAGTGGACAACATCCGCATTGAGAAGATTGACGTGAATCGCGGTAAATGCCCGCAGCTTAAACAGGGTGTAGCCACCATTCAGGGGCGGCGGATGGAAGGATGGTGGCCGAACAAAGAGGCGTTTACACCACGCAAAATGCAGTTCGCTGAAAGCCTGACGTGGCGCTTCGGCAACACGCTGTGGCAGCAGGGGATCGTCTGCAAAGTGATTGAGGCGAGAATTTATACGAACCAGGGCATGTTTACTTACGGCTAATTTTGCCCACCAGCAGTATCACCATCTACCGCTAAATCAAATCTGAGAGAAACATCATGACTGAGTTAATTACCCGACGTGCAGGGTTCGCCGCCCTGTGCCTGTCGCTGGCGTTTTCCGCCGCCGCAACTCCAGCAGGCAGAGGCGCACGGCTCATTAACGATGAACAGGGCTATATGGTGTGCCATCTGTGTGGGCCTGACAAAACCGACCGTTATCTGATGGCTGACTACCCTAAAGGTGCGAAGGAAAAAGCCGCCAACTATACCCGCGCCGGAGAGACGAGCCGATACGCCATTCTGATGTCATCCGATGCACCCGAAACAGCTGCAAATCAGACGCCGGATTTCTGGTATGTCGATAAACAAGCCGCCTTTCCATCTCTCACCAGCATTGTTTTCGATGATGACAATTCGAATCTGTCCCGCGCTGACAATATCACCGTCGATGACGAGGCTGGCGTTACCCGCCTAAGCGTTATCTGGGCTAATGGCAAACGTAATGAATTTACGCTACCCAACTGAAGACCCATCCCCCTGACATCAAAACTTCAGACGCCCCGCTCGAAAGAGCGGGGCGTTTTGCTTTATGCCAAAAGGAATCACCATGAATCAAACCACATCACCCGTAACCGCATCACCTGTACCCGGCAGGCAACGCCTTAACTTCTGGCCGAAGCACTTCGGCAAAATCCCCCAGTGGATGCTGCTGGAGCCTCGCGCCTTCGCATGGATGGATCGCCTGTGCGAAGCCTACAACGGCGGATACTGGAATTATTACACGCTCAGCAACGGTGGTGCCTTCATCGCACCTGACTGCGAAGACAACTGGGCCGTGTTCAACAAGCTGAATGGCAACAGCGCGAAGATGAGCAGTGAAGCCGCAGGCATCAGTGTCTGCCTGCTGAACTGGAGTCACCATGCCTGCAGAACCGGCAGCCCCGCCATGAGCGAACACTACTATCACCTGCGTGAATTTGCGCTGAGCCATCCTGAAAGCAGCGCCATCATGCACAGCATCGACTGATGCCGGAGGACGTTATGGAAACTACTGCATTACTTCTTCCGCTTTCATCACACCGCACCATAAAACGCGCCCTGGCGCTTATCGAAAATCACCTGCGCGAACCCGGCGTGTCGTTTACCTCAGCATCACTCACCCGCGACTGGCTGCGGCTGAACCTCGCAGGGCTGGAGCGGGAAGTGTTCATGGTGGTGTTTCTGGACAATCAGAACCGGCTACTGGCACACGAAACGCTGTTTCACGGCTCCATCACCAGTACGGAAATTCATCCCCGCGAGGTGGTTAAGGCTGCATTGCGGCACAACGCCGCTGCGGCCATCTTTGCCCACAATCATCCCTCCGGATATGCCGAGCCCAGCGATGCAGACCGGTGCATCACCGAGCGGCTGAAAAAAGCGCTGGCGCTGATTGAGGTGCGCGTGCTGGACCATCTGATTGTTGGCAGCAAAGAGATTGTCTCGTTCGCCGAACGCGGCTGGTCCTGAAGGAGGAAATATGCATTCTGAACAATGGGGACTGGCGTGCGGTAAAACGCCGTGCTTTGGCGCAAGGCTGGTGCAGGAAGGTAACCGGCTGCACCTCCTGGCTGACCGGGCGGGGTTTACCGGCGACTTCAGCGACGATGAAGCACTGCGCCTGGACCAGGCTTTTCCTCTGATAATGAAACAGCTGGAACATATGCTTTCAGCCGGTGAGCTGAATCCCCGCCAGCAGCAACGCGTTACCCTGCATCACAACGGGCTGATCTGCCAGGCCGATACCCTCGGTTCACACGGCTACGTTTACCTCGCGATTTATCCCTTTCTGGCAGTCACCGGCTAACCCGCCGCATCTAACAACAGGATCACGCCACATGCAAAATTTACCATTACCCGAGCCACTGGCGGTTGAGCCATGCCCGTCGCCCGTGCAGGTCTGGCAGCTGCTGCTCACACATCTACTGGATAAACACTATGGCCTCACGCTCATCGACACGCCGTTTGGCGACGACAACGTGATTCAGGCGCACATCAACGCCGGTATCTCACTGTGTGATGCCGTTAATTTCATTGTGGAAAGGTATGAACTGGTGCGCACCGACAACAGCCGTTTCAACCTCAGCGAGCGCTCATCGCTGATTGGAGCCATCGACATTCTGCGTGCCCGTCGTGCAACCGGACTGATAGTGAGCAGCGGCTACAGCACCATAACCCGAATCACAACGGGCCGGTATCGGCAGGAGAAACCACAGTGAAAATCGGTCTGAACCTCAGCGCTGGCAGTATCAGTGTGCTGGCGCTGAACATGGGCAAAATCGCCCTAAAGGCTGACGGTAACTTTTTCATCATTTCTCACCTCAACTCATGCACCCGTTCTTAAACCGGCGGGTGTTTTCATTTAGGGAGACAACATGCAACCGGAATCAAACGTGCTTACCGACCATACCGATATTATTTGTTCCACCAGCATCGAGCGCATCGTCACCGGACGTGATACAGCGCTGGCGCAGATCGAACAATTGATTCAGCAACTCAACGCCATTTCTCAGTTCACTGCCGGAATCGGTGGTGGTAACGCCTCTGACTGGGCGATGAAGCAAGGGCATCGCTATGATTGCTGGCTGATGGAAAAGCTGGATAAAGCGATGCCAGTTATCACGCGTAACATCGACCGCAGTCTGTGGCGCGATCTGATGCTGAAATCCGGCATGCTATCGCTGATGGACGCGCAAGCCCGTACTCAGTGGTATCAGAATCTGGAAGATGGCGACCTTCCGGCCATCAGTGAAGCCAATATTCTCAGCACCTTTGAACAGTTGCACCAAAGCAAAGCGGAAGTGTTTGAGCGGGGGATTATCAACGTGTTTAAAGGGCTGTCATGGGATTACAAAACCAACAGCCCATGTTACTTCGGCAAGAAGATCATCATCAACAATCTGGTGACGCACAACCGTTGGGGCTTCAGTCTGACGTGGGGATTTCGTCGCGACCAGCTGGCAGATTTGGAACGGGTGTTGTTTTTGATCGATGGTAAAGCGTTACCTGACAATCGCGCAGACATTTCCATCAACCTGATGAATCACATACGCGATAATCCTGGCAAGGATGTTTATGACGATTCATACTTCTCCACCCGGTACTTTCAGAAGGGCACCGCGCATCTCACGTTCAAGCGCCCTGAGCTGGTCGAGAAGATGAACGACATCATTGCAAAGCATTATCCAGACCAGCTCCCACCTTCAACTAACCAACGTTGTTAGATGATGAAAAACGAGCTGAAAAAAATGGAAAAATACTTTAGGCACCCTCTTAGGCACCAATGAAAAGTTGAATTGATAAATTGACGATTTAATTCAGTTGGTTAGAAAACCAGTTCAGACTCCGCCAGCGCAGTAGCGCCGTAAGACCGTATGCTTAAAATCCTTCAGGCTTTTACACCTGCTGCTTACCAACCCAAGCTTACCGAACAGCACTTTCATTTTCTTCCCACTCTCTCGCCCATACGACTACCCCACCCATCCAAACAATAGCTCAGCCCAAACCCTCCATTCACCATTTCAAAACCCGCCCCTAGCAACAATACCCTGCAGCCACTTTCACAACCAACCTAACCCCCTCAGCACGTTTCATTCACTTACAGTTTTATCCTGGAGCGCAACGTTGCTCAGTGTGCCACTCTTAACTACGCTCATATCACCAAATACGTTAAATGAGGGACTATGATGAAAAAGACCATTATTGCTGTATCTGCTTTCCTGCTGGCTTCTTCCGCGTTTGCGGCTACCACACACGCAACTGACGATACGGTCGCTAACGCTCAGGCTGGCGCTAACACCGCGAAAGAGAAACTGCATCAGGCGCAGCATCAGGGCGAAGAGCAGCGTCTTAAAGCAAAGCACGCGGCGAAAGGCGAAAGCGACAGCATGACTAGCAAAGCCAGCGAAGGCACCCAGAAAACCTGGAACAAGACCAAAGAAGGCACTGAGAAAGGCTGGGATGCGACCAAAGAAGGCGCACAGAAAGGCTGGAACAAAACCAAAGAAGGTGCCAGCGATCTGAAACAGAAAGTCAGCGAGTAAGCTGCACTGCTGTGATAAAAAGGCCGCCCTGCGGCCTTTTTGTTTTTCCGCTGCCGTATTTTGCATCCGGTGCCGTAACTCCCTACACTACGCCTATCCTCTGCAAGCTTAACGGTTACTTATGTCTGAAACCTTCACACGTCAGCCGCTGCCGCTGCCCGGCGGACACAATAAAGTGCTGCTGCACTCCTGCTGTGCCCCCTGCTCCGGCGAAGTGATGGAAGCGATGCTCGCCTCCGGCATCGACTACACCATTTTCTTCTACAACCCGAATATTCATCCGCTGAAAGAGTATGAGCTGCGTAAAGAGGAGAATATCCGCTTTGCTGAGCAGTTTGGCGTGCCGTTCGTGGATGCTGACTACGACAAAGATAACTGGTTTGAGCGCGCGCGCGGCATGGAGTGGGAGCCGGAACGCGGCGTACGCTGCACCATGTGTTTCGATATGCGCTTTGAACGCACCGCGCTTTACGCGCACGAGCACGGCTTTCCGGTGATCACCAGTTCGCTCGGGATTTCACGCTGGAAAGATATGAAGCAGATCAACGACTGCGGCGTGCGGGCGGCGGCGCACTATCCGGATATGCTCTACTGGGAGTTTAACTGGCGTAAAGGCGGCGGCTCATCGCGCATGATTGAGATCAGCAAACGCGAGCGCTTCTATCAGCAGGAGTACTGCGGCTGCATCTATTCACTGCGCGATACCAACCGGCACCGCGTGGCCGGTGGTCGGGAGCGCATTGAGATTGGGGTGCAGTATTACGCGCCTGACGACGCGTAAACCGGCCTGAAACATCACCAGGCGAGCGCGTCGCCTTTATAATCAAGGTAGTGATGACCGCCCTCGCCGCGATAGCGCTGCAGCTGCGCAACCAGCCCTGCTGCGCTCTCTTCCGCTGTGATATCGGCGTTCTCGCCACCCATATCGGTTTTTACCCAGCCCGGATGCAGCGACAGCAGCGTCGCACCCTGCGGTCGCATCTCTTTTGCCAGCGCGCGGCTCAGCATATTAAGCGCCGCCTTGCTGGCCGAGTAGAGCGGCATCGCGGCGACGCGGTTTTCATTCAGGCTCGCCAGCTGTGACGTAGTGATCCCTACTACGCTCTGCTTATCACGCAGCAGCGGCAGCAGGCTCTCCGCCAGCCGCACAGGGGCCACCGCGTTAGTGAGAAACAGCTCGCTCAGCTCCGCATCCTCTGCCTGCTGCAGCTGCTGCGCATCCGGGCCAAAAATGCCGGCGTTGATCAGCACTGCATCAAACTGCTCACCCTGTAACTGCTGCAGCAGCGCCGCACGCGCCGCGCCGTCGGTGATATCCAGCGCCAGCCAGCGCAGCCGCTCGTGCTGGTATGAGACCGCCGTGCGGCGGAAGGTGGCGGTCACATCCCAGCCCGCCTGCAAAAACTGCTGTACCACCGCAAGCCCGATCCCTTTTGAGGCACCGATAACCAACGCGCGTTGTGACTGGCTCATATTTTTCTCCCGGACAGGTAGCGAAACGGGCAGCGTATGCTGCCCGCGATGAACTAACGTAACACTAACGTTAGCACGGTAATCACCGTCATCATTAACACCAGGTGGCAGACCACCTTTGTCAGTTCCGGCTTTTTCATCGCACCTCCTGCGGATCAGAACCACTGACCAAAACGTTTGATGTAGAGGGTTTTCATACCCTGCGCCACCAGGCAGTAGCCGGTCAGGGTCGCCACCAGCCACGGAAAATAGGACCACGGCAGCGGCGTCAGGCCGACGCTGGCTCCCAGCGATGAGAACGGCAGCAGGATCCCGGCGACCATGACGCAGGCGGTGGTCAGCAATACCGGCAGTGCGGCGCGGCTCTGAATAAACGGGATTTTGCGGGTGCGCAGCATATGCACCACCAGCGTCTGCGACAGCAGCCCTTCAACGAACCAGCCCGACTGAAACAGCGACTGCATCTCTGGCGTATTCGCGGCAAACACATACCACATCAGCGCAAAAGTGGTGATGTCGAACAGAGAGGAGGTCGGCCCGATCCACAGCATAAACCGTCTGATATTGCGCGCGTCCCACTTACGCGGTTTTTGCAGAAACTCTTTATCCAGTTTGTCCCACGGCATCGCCAGCTGCGAGATGTCATACATCAGGTTCTGAATCAGCAGATGAATCGCCAGCATCGGCAGAAACGGAATAAATGCGCTGGCGACCAGCACCGAAAAGACGTTGCCAAAGTTAGAGCTGGCGGTCATGTTCAGGTACTTGATAATGTTGCCGAAGGTCTCACGTCCTTTGATGATCCCCTCCTCCAGCACCCGCAGATCTTTCTCCAGCAGAATGATATCGGAGGACTCTTTGGCGATATCCGCCGCGCTGTCCACGGAGATCCCGACATCGGCTGCGCGCAGCGCCGGGGCGTCATTGATGCCATCACCCAGAAAACCCACGGTATGCCCCTGCTGCTGCAGCGCCGTCACAATACGCGATTTCTGCAGCGGCGTGAGTCTGGCAAACACCGCACTCTGTTGCACAGTCTGCGCCAGCTGCTCATCGCTCATTCGCGCCAGCTGTTCACCGGTTACCATCGCGCCGCTGTCGATACCCACCTCTGCACAGATGCGCGCGGTCACCACCGGGTTGTCACCGGTCAGGACTTTTATCGCGACGCCATTATCACGCAGCGCGCTGACCGCCGGAGCCGCGCTGGCTTTAGGCGGATCAAGAAACGTCAGCATCCCTTCTATGGTGAGGTTCTGCTCATCTGCAACGTTCAGCGCCTGCTGCAGACCCGGCTCATCCAGTACGCGGCTCGCCACCAGCAGCACGCGAAACCCCTGCTGATTATACCCCTGCGCCAGCGCCAGCAGTTCCGCACGACGGGTGTCATTCAGCGGCTGTATCAGCCTGCCTTCACGCTCTGCGACCGCGATGCTGAGCATCTCTTCAACGGCCCCTTTGCAGATCAGCAGCTGCTGGTTAAGCCGGCGATTGTGTACCACGACCGACACGCGCCGCCGGACAAAATCAAACGGCAGCTCATCAATCTTGCTCCATGCATCATTAATAGCGCCGCCCATACGCGCGCCGCCATAGTGCAGAATGGCGCGATCCATCGGGTTAGCGGTGCTGCTCTGGTAAAAGCTTTTAAGCCAGCTTAGCATCAGCACGCGACTGTTCTCCACGCCGGCACAGTCCACGTGCTGTGCCAGGGTAATGTTATCCTGCGTCAGCGTGCCGGTTTTATCCGTGCACAGCATATCCATCGCGCCAAGGTTCTGAATCGCGTTCAGGCGTTTCACAATCACCTTGCGACGCGACATGGCGATAGCCCCTTTTGCCAGATTCGAGCTGACGATCATCGGCAGCATCTCCGGCGTCAGGCCCACTGCGACCGCCAGTGCGAACAACGAGGCTTCCAGCCAGTCGCCTTTGGTCAGGCCGTTCAGCAGCAGTACCACCGGCACCATAACCAGCATAAAGCGGATCAGCAGCCAGCTGACGCTGTTTACCCCGCGATCAAACGCCGTCTGGCTGCGTTTACCGGTAAGCGATTTTGCCAGACTGCCGAAATAGGTATCGCTACCGGTGGCGACCACCACCCCTTTTGCGCAGCCGCTGGCCACGCTGGTGCCCATCAGGCAGATGCTGCCTGACTCAAGCAGCGACGCGCTCTGTTCGCATCCGCCCGCCGCTTTACTGGTGACATGGCCGGTGACGTCATATTTTTCTACCGGCAGCGACTCGCCGGTCAGGATCGCCTGACTGATAAACAGATCGCGCGACTCCAGCAGGCGGAGATCGGCCGGCACCAGATCGCCCGCGGAAAGGCAGATGATGTCCCCCGGCACCAGATCCGCGATATCCACTTCCCTGCGTACCGGCGACGCCTGCAGCGACGTACGCCGTATCACCGTTGCGGTCGTGCGCACCATCGATTTCAGCGCCTGGGCTGCTTTACTGGTGCGAAACTCCTGCCAGAAACGCAGTAATCCGCTCAGCGTTACCATAGTGATGATAATTGCGATCCCGGTCAGGTCGGTCTCCCCGCCCTGCCGCCGCGGGATCCAGTAGTCAGTAAAAAAACTCACCGCGGCCAGCGCCATCAGCACATAGATAAATGGATTACTGAACGCCTGCAGCAGCTGCAGCAGCGCCGGTGGCGCGTCAATATGCCGGGCATCGTTAGGGCCATAGCGGCGCAGGCGTGCCGCAGCTTCTTCTTCGGTCAGGCCCGAAGCCTGGCTGCACAGCCGTACCAGCGTTTCATCTGCAGTAAAGCCGGTTTCCTGCTCAATGCGGTAAAACGGCGACCGCAGATCCTTTTTCCGGTTATCCCGTTGCAGCTTATATTTCATATTGTTCATGTGACACCCCGATGGTGTTATTCAGGCAAGCGCTATCCTGCGCCTGGCGCATATAAACAGAGAGAGCCTGATAAATAATCAGCACGCTGAACCCGCTATTATCGGGCGAAAAGATTACGCGTCTTTAATTAATAAAAGACGTCACGATCCTGCACCGAATAAAAGTGAGTGATTAAATGTGTATGGCGTAACGCCTGACTGAGAATGCGAAGTCAGGGTTAACGCACAGCAGACGGGTGCACGCTGAGGATCAGCGTGCGCATCGGGGTGGTGGAAATAGCGCGTTGTAAATCAGAGGCATAAATTACTCCCGCGAATCTGTGTTCGCCATCAGCATTGCGTTTTCGGGAGCATTCTGCAGAGAACAGAACGTGCCGCCCGCCTGAGAGGCAAGCAGCAGCAAAAGGATCGGTGCGTCAGCTTGCCCTGTATCGCCATCGATAAGGTTGACTGTTCAACAAGATCCTCCAGATAGTTAGTTGCCGTTATTATATTTGTGCAACAAGTGAAGTAAAGCTGAATATAACGCATGAGCGGTTTATCTAAATTCTGTTGCCGTTTGGTTGAGCACGTTATTAATGGCTTGCGGTTGCGACCCGGTAAGTCCGCAGAAAATCCGGGGCTGAAACATTTCTGAAAAAGCGTATCTGATGCGTACTATGCTGGTTATTACCGGCCATAACCCTTATAACAGAACCGCCGGTCTTAGAACCTAAAAGCATATGCATAGCCATAAATAGACTATTCTTCACTGGTACGCTCTCGTAAACTCGCGTTACTTTTTTAAGGCAAGGAAACAACATGAAAACAATTATTCCCTCACTGCTGGCGCTGTCGCTGGCGGCCGCCTTCTCTGCGCACGCTGCCACACCCAAAGATACGCTGGTAATTGCACAGTCTACCGATGATGCTGACAGCTTCGATCCGGCGCAGGGTTTTGAACTCACCACGGTACAGTCGTTTACTAATATCTATCAGCGCCTGGTCCAGTCCGATCCGCAAAACCCGACCGACCTGAAACCGACGCTGGCGACCTCATGGCAGCCGGGCAGCGATAACCGCAGCCTGACGTTTGAGCTGCGTAAAGATGCGACCTTTGCCAGCGGCAATCCGCTGCGCCCGGAAGATGTGATCTTCTCACTGGGTCGCGTGGTTAAACTGAATCTCGACCCCTCTTTTATTCTGACGCAGCTCGGCTGGAATAAAGATAACGTTGATAGCTTCCTGAAAAAGGTGGATGACCAGCACGTTCAGATCAGCTGGAACGCTAACGTCAGCCCGGCCTATGTGCTGAGCCTGCTCTCGGCGCCGGTCTCTTCAATCATTGATGAAAAAACAGCGCAGGCTAATGCGAAAAACGGCGATTTCGGTCATGCATGGCTGGGAACGCATTCTGCCGGCAGCGGCCCGTATCAGATCCGCAAGGTGGTGCTGCATGAAGCAGTTCTGCTGTCGGCAAACCCCTCTTCACCCGCCGGTGCGCCGAAGCTGAAAAATATTCTGATCAAAAACGTACCGGAACCTGCGGCGCGCCGTTTGCTGCTGGAACAGGGCGATGTGGATATCGCACGTAACCTGGGCGCCGACCAGATTGCCGCGCTGAAAGGCAAAGCGGGCGTCAAAACCGATGCGATCCCGATGGCGTCGCTCTATTACATTCAGTTTAACGTCGGCAAAGATCCGGTGCTGAAAAACCCGGCGCTGTGGGAAGCGGCACGCTATCTGTTCGATTATAAAGGCATCGCCGACAACCTGCTGAAAGGTCAGTTTGAAGTGCACCAGACCTTCCTGCCTAAAGGCTTTTTAGGCGCGCTGAATGAAACGCCATACAGCTACGATCCGGAAAAAGCCAAAGCGATTCTGAAGAAAGCGGGCCTGACGAATGTGAGCTTTACGCTCTCCACCAGCAATCAGCCGCCTTATCTTGATATCGCTCAGGCGCTGCAGGGCAGCTTTGCAAAGGGCGGGGTAAAAGTTGAGGTTCAGCCGGGCCTCAGCTCTGAAGTCTCAACGCGGGTTAAAGCGCATCAGTTTGAGGCGACGCTGAACGCCTGGGGTGCCGATTATTTCGATCCCAATACCAACGCCGCCTCATTTGCCTATAATCCGGAAGATGGCAGCAAAACCATCGCCTACCGCTCTGACTGGCACATTCCGGAGCTGAGCAAGCAGACGCTGGCTGCGACGGCGGAAGCGGACAGCAACAAACGCGCAGAGCTGTACCAGGCGATGCAGCGCGAAGTGCTGAAAAACTCCCCGTACGTGATTGGCCTGCAGGCGCGTAATCTGGTTGCGCTGCGCGACAATCTGAAAGGCTATGTGCAGGGCATTAACCCCGATATGGTGTATTACGCGCAGGTCTCTAAATAATGTCCGTATCTGCTTCACAGACCGGGTTCGCCCGGTCACTCTGGCAGCGCGGCAGCCGCCTTGTCACCAGCCTGCTTTCGCTGCTGGTGACGCTGCTCGGGCTGCTGGCGTTTACCTTTATGCTGTCACACCTTTCGCCGGTTGATCCGGTGCAGCAGATTGCCGGCGATCACGCCAGCGAAGCAACCTATGCGCAGGTGCGGCACGATCTCGGACTTGACCAGCCAGTGCTGGTACAGTTCTGGCGCTATATCAGTCATCTGGCGCGCGGCGATTTAGGTCTTTCTCATCTGACGAATCAGCCGGTGAGCGCCGATCTGCTGCGTACCTTTCCGGCTACGATTGAGCTGGCCACCTGCGCAATGATCTTTGCCGCCGTGTTTGGCGTGGCGCTGGCGCTGCTGGCCGCGTGGAAGCCAGGCAGTGTTATCGACAACGTGGCGCGCTTTATTTCGCTGCTGGGTTATTCGGTGCCGGTGTTCTGGCTCGGGCTGCTGGGTCTGCTGCTGTTCTACGCGGTGCTGCACTGGTCCGCCGGACCGGGTCAGCTGGATGATATCTGGGTCTACACGCTGGAGCCCAAAACCGGCTTTGTGCTGATCGACAGCTGGCTCTCCGGCGATCCGGAGATGTTCCGTAATGCGATTGCGCATCTCTGGCTGCCGGTGGTAATTCTCGGCCTGCTGGCGATGGCGGGCATCACCCGCCTGCTGCGTGCGGCGCTGCTTGAAGAGAGCAGCAAAGAGTATGTGGTGCTGGCACGTGCAAAAGGCGCAGGCCGTACGCGCATCCTGCTGCGTCATATTCTGCCCAACGTCACCGGTACGCTGATCACCGTGATTGCGCTTTCGTATGCCACGCTGCTGGAAGGCTCGGTGCTGACAGAAACCGTCTTCGCCTGGCCGGGCGTAGGCCGTTACATGACCAATGCCCTGTTTTCAGCGGATGTGCCGGCTATCCTCGGCGCCACGCTGCTGATTGGCGGCTGCTTTATTCTGCTCAACGCCGTGGCTGATGCCCTGACCTGGTTAACCGATCCGAGAACCCGATGACTCAACAACTTCACGAACTGGAAAGCGTGCGTCCGCGTCGTCGTCGGGCGCGCGTGACTTCTCTCTCCATCGGCCTGACGCTGGTGGTGATTCTGATTGCGATGGCGCTGCTGGCACCGTGGCTGGCCCCGTTCGATCCGAATGTGCAGACCATTAACCAGCGCCTGCTGCCGCCCTCCGCCCTGCACTGGTTTGGCACCGACGGCTTTGGCCGCGACCTGCTGTCGCGCGTGATTTACGGTGCGCGCCCGACGCTGCTGCTGGTGTCGCTGATTCTGGTACTGACGATCCCGGTGGGATTACTGATTGGTATTACCGCCGGTTATGTCGGCGGCTGGACCGAGCGCGTGCTGATGCGCATTACGGATATCTTTCTGTCGTTACCGAATCTGGTGATTGCGCTGGCGCTGGTCGCCATGCTCGGTCCGGGCCTGATGAATGGCGCGCTGGCGCTGGCGCTGACCAGCTGGCCGCCGTTTGCCCGCCAGGCGCGTGCAGAGACGCTGGCGCTGCGCCGCAGCGACTATCTTGCCGCCGCGCGCATGCAGGGGATCACCGGCCTGCGGCTGATGTTCGGCCATATTCTGCCGCTCTGCCTGCCAACTGCCGTCGTGCGTGCTGCACTCAGCCTCGGCGGTATTATTCTTTCTGCTGCGGGTCTCGGCTTCCTCGGTATGGGCGTACAGCCTCCTACCGCCGAATGGGGCTCAATGGTTGCCGAAGGCAGTAAAGTAATTTTCGATCAGTGGTGGGTAGCTGCGGCGCCCGGCGCTGCGATTCTGTTCGCCAGCCTGGCGTTTAACCTGACAGGCGACGGCCTGCGCGATCGACTGGATACCCGCCATGCAAAATGAGTTATTGATTGATGCCCGCGGGCTGAGCATCCGCAGCGGCGAATCACTGCTGGTGGATAACATTAGCTTTCAGATTGGCCGCGAACGCGTGGCGCTGGTTGGTGAATCCGGCTCCGGCAAATCACTCACCGCACGCTCGCTGATGGGCCTGCTCTCCCCTTCCCTGCAGCTGCAGGCTGAACGTCTGCAGATTGCCGGCGCTGATGCTCAGCGTCTGCAGGAGCGTGACTGGATCACGCTGCGCGGCGGCAAAGTGGCGATGGTAATGCAGGACCCGAAATATGCGCTTAACCCGACGCGTACCATCGGCTGGCAGGTAGAAGAGCCGCTGATTTTGCATCGTAAGCTGAGCCGCGCTGAACGCCGCGAGAAAGTGTGTGAGATGCTGGCAGCCGTTGGCCTGCCCGAACCGCGTCAGCTGATGAAGCGCTACCCGCATCAGCTCTCCGGCGGCATGGGCCAGCGCGTGATGCTGGCGATTGCGCTGATCACCGATCCGGAACTGCTGATTGCCGACGAGCCGACCTCTGCGCTCGATCACGCCATGCGCGACCAGGTGCTGGCGCTGATCCGCCGTCTGGTTGAGCAGCGTAATATGGGGCTGCTGCTGATCAGTCACGATCTGCAGCAGGTCTCAGAACATTGTGAACGGGTAATGGTGATGTATAAGGGCCGGCTGCTTGATACGCTGCCGGCCTCACAGCTCTCTCATGCCACTCACCCTTATACCCGCACGCTGTGGGCATGTCGCCCCGGCAAGGCGACGCACGGCGAACGTCTGCCGGTGCTGGATCGCGCTGCGCTGGAGAGAGAGAATGATTGAGTTATCAAACCTGAGCGTTGCCCACAAGCACGGCTATGAGCTGCGTACCGTAGTGCATGACGTCTCGCTGCAGGTCGCTGCCGGTGAATGTTTTGGCCTGGTCGGTCCCTCCGGCTGCGGCAAATCCTCGCTGCTGTGGGTGCTGGCCGGGCTGAACCCGCACTGGCAGGGCGAGATGACGCTGGCGCAGACGGCGGTGCAGCCCGGTAAAGCCTTTACCGGCCAGCTGCGGCGCGATGTGCAGATGGTGTTTCAGGACCCCTATGCCTCGCTGCATCCGCGTCATCGTCTGCGCCGCACGCTGGCGGAGCCCCTGAAGCTACTGAAGCGCGACAATATCAATGAGCGCATCGACGCAGGTTTTCGTCATGTCGGTCTCGATCCGGCGCTGGCGGATCGCTATCCGCATCAGCTTTCGGGCGGACAGCGCCAGCGCGTGGCGATTGTACGCGCACTGCTGCTGGAACCTAAAATTCTGCTGCTGGATGAACCGACATCAGCGCTGGATATGTCGGTGCAGGCGGAGATCCTCAACCTGCTGAACGATCTCAAGCAGAACGACGGACTGACCATGGTGCTGGTCAGCCACGATCCGGATGTTATCGATCATATGTGCGATCGCGCGGCGCATATGGCGCAGGGACGCATTGTCAGTTAGCCTTTCGCTTATGCGGCCTCCGGTATCCGGCGGCCGCTTTCTGAATCTCTTAACGCAAGGAGCAGCCTGTGACGGTGAAATTACGCCCTCTGGAGCGGGAAGATCTGCATTTTGTTCATCAGCTGGATAATAATGCCAGCGTGATGCGCTACTGGTTTGAAGAGCCTTATGAGGCGTTTGTTGAGCTTTCCGATCTCTATGACAAGCATATTCACGATCAGACCGAGCGGCGCTTTGTGGTCGAATATGAAGAGGAAAAAGCGGGACTGGTTGAGCTGGTGGAGATTAACCATGTGCACCGTCGCGCTGAGTTTCAGATCATCATCGCGCCAGGCCATCAGGGCAAGGGTTTAGCCAGCAAGGCGGCCCGGCTGGCCATGGATTACGGTTTTTCCGTGCTGAATCTCTACAAGCTCTATCTGATTGTTGATCAGGAGAATGAGAAGGCGATTCATATCTACAGTAAGCTCGGCTTTGAAGTTGAAGGCGTGCTGAAGCATGAATTTTTTATCAACGGTGAATACCGTAACACCATCCGCATGTGCATTTTTCAGCAGCAGTATCTGGCGCAGCATAAACCCGGCAACGCCATGGTCAAGCCCACCGCCCAGTAAGCAGCGAACCGCAGGCACCTGAACATTTTGCAGGGGCGCATGAATGCGCCCCCTACGGTAATCCTGAGGCACCTGAACATTCTGTAGGGGCGCCATTAATGCGCCCCCTACGGCATCTGAACCCTTCGCAGGGGCGCCATTAATGGCGCCCTGGCCGGCGTTGCCGGGAACTGGCCAGGGGCGCATGAATGCGCCCTCTACGGCACCTGAACCTTCGCAGGGGAATGATTACGCAGAGATCAGCGGCCGCGCGCGCCTACCACGTTCAGTACCGGCTGCGGATGATCCGGTTTCAGGGTATACATCCCGCCATAGAACGGATCGACCACCAGCCAGCCCGGGAAGCCGAGCAGCGGAATATTTCCCAGCACGTACCAGAGATTGGCACTTGCCTCAATCGGCAGCGTCAGCGGGACATAGCCGGGGCTCTCCAGCATGACCTGATAATGTTTTTTACCAAAGTAGCTGCCGTTTGATTTTGCCAGGTCTACGGTCTGGGGTGTGTAGCCCTGCGCTACCGCGCGTCCGGTCTCATCCTGTACCGTAAAGCGGGCGCCTTGCGGGATAGAGTCAATTTTTACCGGCTGCGTGTCTGTACCGACGATAGTGGCGCAGCCGCTTAGCAGCAGCGCGCAGGCGGGAAGAGTGTGTCGCAGGTTCATAGCAGATCCGCATCAGAGTCAGAGAGCACAGTGTAAACCGTGCTCTCTGGCTTTTCACTGACGACAATCGCGCTATCAGTGTGCTTTTTTTGTGCTTATTCAGCGTTGACAACAGGCAGCAATTGCCCGGATATCCTCAGGCGACGTCCGGCAGCAGCCGCCAATCAGCTGCGCACCC
Organism: Pantoea sp. UBA4549; assembly: GCF_002387285.1. NCBI lineage: Bacteria > Pseudomonadati > Pseudomonadota > Gammaproteobacteria > Enterobacterales > Erwiniaceae > Pantoea > Pantoea sp. UBA4549. The sequence goes on from NZ_DGLH01000007.1 coordinate 162,305, forward strand.
GCCTGCTGCCATTCGCTGAACTTCTCCTGCAGCGTGCAGCCAGACGGGGCGGAGTGCCAGCTTTTGCTGTCTGCATCATACTGTTCACCTGAGTTGGGGTAGACCAGCAGCGGCTTCTGCGTCAGCGCCTGCAGGGTCCGCAGCGCCGGCGTAACGCTCTCCAGCGCCACACAGTTAATGCCCACCGCAACAACCTGCGGTGCTGCATCAATAACCTTCATCACGCTCTCAAGCGGCGTGCCGTCGCTGATATGCTCTGCGTCACGCAGCGTAAACGAAAACCATGCGCTGCTTTGCGGGAATTCAGCCAGCAGCGCGATCAGCGCCTGTGCTTCGCCAAACGACGGCAGCGTTTCGCATGCCAGCAGGTCGACGCCCGCCTCCAGCAGCGCCGCCACGCGCGGCCGGTGGAAATCTTTCATCTCTTCCGGCGGCAGCGCGTAGTCGCCGCGATACTCGGCACCGTTTGCCAGATAGGCGCCCCAGGGCCCTACTGAACCGGCGATCAGCAGCGGAGCCGTGGTGCCGGAAGCAGCACGATAATCATCGCGTGCACGCTTCGCCAGCGTCACGCTCAGGCGGATCAGCTCACCCGCCTTACCGCTATCCAGGCCGCGTGCGGCAAAACCGCGCGGCGTTGCCTGATAGCTGGCGGTGATCGCCACCTGTGCGCCGGCAGCAAAGTAGTCGCGGTGCACGGCATAAATCAGTTCCGGCTGCTCCATCAGCACTTTTGCTGACCAGAGGGAGTCTGCAAGATCGCAGCCGCGTGCCTCCAGCTCGGTGGCCAGCGCGCCATCCAGGATCAGTGGACGGGTTTGAGTGAGTGCTTCAGCAATCGGGTTACGCGGCATGGTTGCTCTCCTGCGTCTTAAGGGGTTTACGTCGCCGGGTAACATAGTAAGCAGCATAACAGAGCAGTACAAACGGAATACCGCACCAGAGCGCGATGCGCTGTGACGGATCAAACGCCAGACCCACGCACGCTACCAGACAGAGCACAAATCCCAGTACCGGCACCACCGGGTAGAACGGCGCGCGGTACGCGAGCTGCCTGATATCATTTCCGGCCTGCACGTAGCGCCGGCGGAAAACGTAGTGTGAGGCGCAGATGCTGAGCCAGACGGCCACCACGGCAAAACCGGAGATGGCCGACAGCGCCACAAATACCGTATCCGGCGCGATTACGCTGGAAAAGAGCGCCAGCAGGCCGCCCAGCATGCTGATGGTGATCGCCAGAACCGGAATACCACGCCGGTTCACGCGCGCAAAACAGCGCGGCAGCGTGTTTTCATTCGCCAGCGACCAGAGCATGCGTCCGGAGGCATAGAGGCCGGAGTTAGCAGCAGAGAGGATCGCCGTAAGAATCACGAAGTTGAAGATGTCAGCTGACCAGGGAATACCGATTTTTTCAAACACCAGCACAAACGGGCTTTTAACTATGCCCGCCTGGTCCATCGGGATCAGGGCCGCCAGCACAAATACCGTGCCAACAAAGAAGATAATCAGGCGGGCCACGGTTGTACGGATAGCCAGCGGCAGCGCTTTCTGCGGCTCCTCAGTCTCACCTGCTGCAATTCCGATCAGTTCAGTCCCGGAAAACGCAAAGTTTACCGCCACCATCGTCATCAGAATAGGCAGCGTGCCGTGCGGCAGCCAGCCCGACGCCGTGAGGTTATGCAGGCCCGGCGCGGCAGAGCCATCTTTCAGCGGGATAAAGCCAAACATCGCGGCGCCGCCCAGCACAATAAAAGCGATGATGGTGACCACTTTAATGATCGAGAACCAGAACTCGCCTTCGGCAAAAAAGCGCGTAGAGATAATATTCAGCAGATAGATGGCCAGACAAAATACCAGACACCAGAGCCAGACCGGCACGGCCGGGAACCAGTACTGCATACAGAAACCGGCCGCGGTCAGGCTGGACCCCAGCGCCACGGTCCAGGTGAGCCAGTAGAGCCAGGCGACGGTGTAGCCCGTGGCCGGGCTCAGGTAGCGCGCGGCGTAAACGTGAAACGCACCGGTTTCCGGCATCGCTACCGCCAGCTCGCCCAGACAGGCCATTACCAGCCAGACCACCAGCGCGCCAATGAGATAGGCCAGCAGTGTGCCCGCGGCACCGGTTGTTGAAATGATGTAGCCGGTGTTAAAAAACAAGCCGGTGCCAATGACGCCGCCCAGCGACAGCATCACCAGATGCCGCACTTTCATCGTGCGTTTAAAACTTTCCTGCGGAGGGGTATTCGCGCTTTGCATGCTGATAATCCATATGGACGTCTAAACTTCTATATGGATACAGAGTTATACGCATCCGCGCTGCGTTTTGCAACGTGGCGGAAACAGGGAATCGTACAGATCGGGAGAGCCCCGCGTTAACGGGGCAAAAAATCAGGCGCCAAACACGCCCTGCAGATAGCGCTCCAGCGCAACACGGGAACTGAAACCGTGGGGAATACCGTAATGCTCCTGTGAATTACCCATCAGGTAGAGAGGGAATTGCGTGTAGTGATCGCAGGTTTTCATCTCTGAGGCGGGCTCAGCAAAGTGCTGGCTTTTCTCTTTCAGCGTAGGATGTATCACCAGCGCTGTGCGTCCCAGACGCGCCTCACGGTTAACATAGACGTAGTTCTCACCACGGCGGTAACCATAGGTTTTTGGCGTCAGAACATCCATTTCGAATCCTGCTTTTTCCAGTACGCGCGCAACCTCATCCGGACGTAAATACATGCTTGCTCCTCTCTTCTCACAGCTCCGCAACCTTACAACAGACCTATGGTACAGACATTCGGATTTTCCCTAAAGCCTGGCATAGCGCTGCGTTTAATCACGTATCGTCTACACTTAGTATTACGTTTTAAATCAAAGGGAGCGAAAAATGTTTAATCGAACGACTAAAAATGATGACATTGATATCAATCAGGATGTAAACGATCTGGCTGATTCGCTGGAAGCGTTGCTCAAATCTTACGGCAGCGATGCCAAAGATGAAGTCGACAGCGCACGCGATAAGGCGCAAAAACTGCTGAAACAGACCCGTGCGAAAATGAACGGCAACAATTCAGTTTCCCAGGCGGCGCGTGATGCAGGCTATCAGGTTGATGCCTATGTGCGCGACAAGCCATGGCACGGTGTCGGAGTAGGCGCTGCTGTTGGTCTGGTCCTGGGTGCGCTGCTGGTATCCCGCCGCTAATCTGACCTATGAAATCTCACAAGGCCCTGCTGACGCGGGGCTTTTTTTTGCCGTTTTTTACCCGAAAAATTTTTTCCGCTGCGAAAAGCGCTGCCTGCCTGATTTGTGCTGCTATCGGAGCAATATCCCTTCAGTTAGCGGGTTGACCATCGCAATCGCTACATCTAGTATCTGATAATCAAATAAGGCACTACATATTGAAATATGACCCGTTGCGTCTGGCAGTAGCCGCTATCTTCCTGTGACTAAAAGGAAATGCGAATCATGAGCATTATTATTTACACTAAAAGCAACTGTGTCCAGTGTGACACCACTAAACATGCGCTGGATCGTCGTGGTATCGCTTACCAGCTCATCAATCTTGATATACAGCCGGAGGCGACTGGAGAGCTCAGAACGCTGGGCTACCGCCAGGTACCGGTTGTGATAACGCCGGACGACAGCTGGAGCGGCTTCCGTCCGGACAAAATTGCTGCGCTGCGCCAGCCAGCAGCGGTAAGTGAATAGTCCCGTGTATCCGCTGGTCTATTTTTCCAGCCGATCTGAAAACACCCACAGGTTTATTACCCGCCTGGCGCTGCCGGCGCGCCGCATTCCTGCAGAGGCTGACCAGCGGCTGCAGGTTGACCACCCCTATATTCTGGTGGTGCCAAGCTATGGCGGCGGCGGTGTGCAGGGTGCCGTACCACGCCAGGTGATTCAGTTTCTTAACGACAGCGCGAATCGTCGCGGCATCCGTGGCGTTATTGCCGCCGGCAACCGCAATTTCGGCAGCGGTTTCTGCCTGGCGGGCGACATCATTGCGCATAAATGTCAGGTGCCCTGCCTCTATCGCTTTGAAATGATGGGGACGCCGGAAGACATTGCGCAGGTTAAAGCAGGAGTAACCCAATTTTGGCAACAGCAGACACCCTGAACAGCACGCAGCTCGATTACCATGCGCTAAACGCGATGCTGAATCTGTATGACGCAGCAGGCCATATTCAGTTTGAGAAAGATCGTGAAGCGGCGCGGCAGTTTTTCCTGCAGCATGTTCAGCCCAACACGCTCACCTTCAGCTCTGCCGCTGAGCGACTGCGCTATCTGGTGGATGAAGGCTACTACGAAGCCAGCGTGCTGAATCAGTATGATTTCCGCTTTCTCTGCGCGCTGCATGATGACGCGGATGCGCAGAAGCACCGCTTTCACACCTTCCTCGGCGCCTGGAAGTTTTACACCAGCTATACGCTGAAAACCTTTGATGGCAAACGCTACCTGGAGACCTTCACCCAGCGCGCCTGTATGGTGGCGCTGACGCTGGCACGCGGTGATGAGCAGCAGGCGCGGGCGCTGCTGGCGGAGATCCTGAGCGGCCGTTTCCAGCCTGCCACGCCCACGTTTCTGAACTGCGGCAAACAGCAGCGCGGTGAGCTGGTCTCCTGCTTCCTGCTGCGTATCGAAGATAACATGGAGTCGATTGGCCGGGCGGTGAACTCTGCCCTGCAGCTCTCTAAACGCGGGGGCGGCGTGGCGTTTCTGCTCTCTAACCTGCGCGAAGCGGGAGCCCCCATCAAGCGCATTGAAAACCAGTCATCCGGCGTGATCCCCGTCATGAAGATGCTGGAGGATGCGTTCTCCTACGCTAACCAGCTGGGCGCCCGCCAGGGTGCCGGTGCCGTCTGGCTGAATGCGCATCATCCCGATATTCTGCGCTTCCTTGATACCAAACGTGAAAACGCAGATGAAAAAATCCGCATTAAAACGCTTTCGCTGGGCGTGGTGATCCCGGATATCACCTTTCAGCTGGCAAAAGCGAACCGGGATATGGCGCTGTTTTCGCCGTATGACATTGAGCGCATCTATGGCAAAGCGTTCAGCGATATCAGCATCAGCGAGCACTATGATGCGATGCTGGCTGACGATCGTATCCGCAAAACCTATATCAAACCGCGCGACTTTTTCCAGACGCTGGCAGAGATCCAGTTTGAATCGGGCTATCCCTACATCATGTATGAAGATAGCGTTAACCGCAGTAATCCGATTGCCGGCCGCATTAACATGAGTAACCTCTGCTCGGAGATTTTGCAGGTGAACAGCGCCAGCGAACTGAATGAGGATCTCAGCTACCGGCGCACGGGCAAAGATATCTCCTGTAATCTCGGATCGCTGAATATCGCGCACGCCATGGACTCCCGCGATCTTCCCCGCACCGTAGCGGTGGCCGTGCGGGCGCTTACCGCGGTGTCGGAGATGAGCGAGATCGGCTCGGTGCCGTCCGTGGCCGAAGGTAACCGCCGTTCACACGCCATTGGTCTCGGGCAGATGAATCTGCACGGCTACCTGGCGCGGGAAGGCATCGCCTACGGTTCAGACGAGGCGCTTGATTTCACCAACCTCTACTTTTACTGCGTCACGTTCCACGCACTGCGTACCTCAAACCAGCTGGCCCGCGAGCGGCAGCGCAGCTTTGACGGATTTGAACAGTCGCACTACGCCAGCGGGCGCTACTTCGATAAATATATTACGCACAGCTGGCAGCCGCGCACCGCCCGTATTGCGCAGCTGTTCCACGATGCCGGACTTGTCCTGCCGACGCAGGCTGACTGGCAGGCGCTGCGGTCGGCGGTAATGCAGCACGGGCTGTTTAACCAGAATCTGCAGGCGATCCCGCCGACCGGTTCTATCTCCTACATCAATCACGCCACCTCGAGTATTCATCCGATTGTATCGCGCATTGAGATCCGTAAAGAGGGCAAGACCGGGCGCGTCTATTATCCGGCACCGTTTATGACCAATGAAAATCAGGCGTTCTATCAGGATGCCTACCAGATCGGTCCTGAGGCGATTATTGATACCTATGCCGAAGCGACGCAGCATGTCGATCAGGGATTGTCGCTGACGCTGTTTTTCCGCGATGACGTCACCACGCGCGATATCAACAGGGCGCAGATTTACGCCTGGAAAAAAGGCATCAAAACGCTCTATTACATTCGTCTGCGTCAGATGGCGCTGCAAGGCACGGAGGTTGAGGGCTGCGTCTCCTGCGCCCTGTAAAATTATGATGAAACGTAATGCTATTCAGGCAATCAACTGGAATCGCCTGCAGGATGATAAAGATCTTGAGGTCTGGAACCGTTTGACCAGTAACTTCTGGCTGCCGGAAAAAGTACCGCTGTCAAACGATCTGCCCGCGTGGCAGGCGCTGGAACCGGCGCAGCAGCAGCTGACTATCCGCGTGTTTACCGGGCTGACGCTGCTCGATACGATTCAGAATGTGGTGGGCGCACCGGGCCTGATGCCGGATGCCGCCACGCCGCATGAAGAAGCGGTGCTGTCAAATATCAGCTTTATGGAGGCGGTACACGCCCGCTCCTACAGCTCGGTTTTCTCCACGCTATGCAATACGGCAGACGTGGACGCTGCCTACCGCTGGAGTGAAGAGAACGCCGCGCTGCAGAATAAGGCGCAGATCATTCTGGCGCACTATCAGGCGGACGATCCGCTGAAGAAAAAGATCGCCAGCGTCTTTCTGGAGTCGTTTCTGTTTTACTCGGGCTTCTGGCTGCCGATGTACTGGTCAAGCCGCGGCAAGCTGACCAACACCGCCGATCTGATCCGCCTGATCATCCGCGATGAGGCGGTTCATGGCTACTACATCGGCTATAAATATCAGCAGGCGCTGCAGCACGCCGATGACGCGCGGCGAGAGGCGCTACAGCAGTTCGCTGTCGATCTGCTGCTGGAGCTGTATGAAAATGAACTGGCTTATACCGATACGCTGTATGGGGAGTCGGGCTGGGCTGACGAAGTAAAAGCTTTTCTGCACTACAACGCTAACAAGGCGCTGATGAATCTGGGCTATGAGGCGCTGTTTCCGGCGGAGATAGCGGCAGTTAACCCGGCAATACTGGCAGCATTGTCGCCCAACGCCGATGAAAACCACGACTTCTTCTCCGGCTCCGGATCCTCCTATGTGATGGGTAAAGCTGTGGAAACGGAAGATGAGGACTGGGATTTTTAACGTTACGCTGCACTGCCGGTTTTATACGCCACGGGAGAACTCCCGTGGTGCTGCCCTCCTTCTCTTTCTGCACGCTAAATGTCAGCGCAGCGTGCGCTGAAGGGGACTGGTATGTCCTGTCAATTATCACAACAATGAAATAATTTTTTCGGTTACTATTACCCGTATATGATTATTTCTTTGTGTGTCAGCTCATGAGTTCATCCCCGGCACGTCTCAGTGCCCCATTAGTAACGCTGATGTCAGTGGCGACAGGGCTGGCAGTGGCCAGTAACTACTACGTGCAGCCGCTGCTCAACACAATCGCGCATCATTTTGGCCTCTCAGTCAGTGTCGCGGGCTTTATCGTGACTACGGCGCAGCTAGGCTACGCCTGTGGATTGCTGCTGCTGGTGCCGCTGGGCGATATGCTGGAACGCCGTGCCCTGATTGTCTCAATGAGCCTGTTGGCGGCGGGCGGCATGATGCTGACCGCCCTCTCCTCTTCGCTGACGTTAATGCTGCTGGGTACCGTGATAACCGGTCTCTTCTCGGTGGTCGCACAGCTGCTGGTACCGCTGGCCGCAACGCTCGCTGCTCCGGAAAAGCGTGGCAAAGTGGTAGGCACGGTCATGAGTGGTCTGCTGCTGGGCATTTTACTGGCCCGTACCGTAGCCGGCGTGCTGGCTCAGGTTGCAGGATGGCGCAGCGTTTACTGGTGCGCCAGCGTGCTGATGATCCTGATGGCGCTGGCGCTGTGGCGCTATTTGCCGCGTTACCAGCAGCGCGTGCCGCTTAACTACCTGCAGCTGTTGCGCTCTATTTTCTCCCTGTTCAGCGCCGATCGGGTATTACGTACCCGGGCACTTACCGGCTGCCTGAGTTTTGCAAACTTCAGCATGCTCTGGACTTCAATGGCTTTTTTGCTGGCCGCGCCGCCGTGGAATTTCAGCGAGGGCGAGATTGGCCTGCTGGGTCTGGCCGGGGCAGCAGGCGCGCTGGCGGCGCGTCAGGCAGGCGGACTGGCCGACCGCGGCAAAGCAAAACTCACCACCAGCGCCGGGCTGGTGATCATGCTGATCTCCTGGGGCGTTACCGCTCTGGGCAGCAGCAGCCTGCTGGCGCTGATTGCCGGTATTGTGCTGCTGGATCTGGCGGTTCAGGGGGTGCACATCACCAATCAAAGCGTGATTTATCGCACCCTGCCTGAAGCGCGCAATCGCCTGACCTCCGGCTATATGACCAGCTATTTTACCGGGGGTGCGCTGGGCTCGGTTATCTCGGCAAATGCGTTTCATCTGTTTGGCTGGTATGGCGTCTGTGCGGCTGGCGCCCTGGCAACGCTGCTTAATCTGGCAATCTGGTGGCGTAATGCCCGCGCAGAGCCTGCCTGAGCAAGAAAAACAGCGCAAATCGGTAAGCTGCGCTGTCCATTAACAGGTGAGTTTGATATCGTTAGCAGTGTACTTATTCACTGAAGTTATTTTTACTCTCGAAATTATTCCACAGCGAAGCGGTTAGCGCGCTGAATGTGATATTTCTACGTTGCAATCAAGAGGTTTTTTTAGATGGAAAGTTCGTTTACTCCCATTGAGCAGATGCTGAACGTCCGGGCAAATCGCCATAAAGATTTTCCGCTGCAGGAAATTATCCTGACCCGCCTGTGTATGCATATGCAGGGCAAGCTGCTGGATAATCGCAACAAAATGCTCAAGGCGCAGGGAATTAACGAAACCTTATTTATGGCGCTGATCACGCTGGATGCACAGGAAAACCAGAGCATTCAGCCATCAGAACTGAGCTCGGCGCTGGGTTCCTCACGCACCAACGCCACGCGCATTGCGGATGAACTGGAAAAGCGCGGCTGGATCGAACGCCGTGAAAGCGACAACGATCGCCGCTGCCTGCATCTGCACCTGACTGAAAAAGGCAACGAGTTTCTGCGTCAGCTGCTGCCGCCACAGCACCAGAGCCTGCAGTATCTCTGGTCGTCACTGAGCGCAACCGAGCAGGAGCAGCTGGAAGCCATCACGCGCAAGCTGCTTAACCGTCTTGATAAAATGGACGAAGATCAGGTTATCGCCTCACTCTCTCGCTAATAGCAAGAAGTGCGACACAACCCCCTGCCGAAATCGCTATTTTAATTTTCCTTTATCTGGCCAGCGCCTTTTGCGCTGGCTTTTTCGATTCGGGTTACCGTGTTGATGGATCAGCACATCCCGACTTATGGCAAACGTGGAGAACGACATGAGTGCGACAGCGGAAGCTCAAAGCCCGCAACAGCCTGCAAACAAGAAGAAGAAGCGTAAACTTGCGCTGATCCTGCTGGCTGTCGTGTTTATTGTGGCCGGCATTGGCTATCTGACTTACTGGTATCTGGTGCTGCGGCATTTTCAGGAGACTGATGATGCCTATGTGGCTGGCAATCAGGTGCAGGTGATGGCGCAGGTTTCCGGCAGCGTTAATAAAGTGTGGTTTGATGATACCGATCGCGTCAAAAAAGGTGACGTGCTGGTCTCACTGGACAAAACCGATGCGCAGCAGGCTTTTGAAAAAGCGCAGACCGCCCTGGCCACCAGCGTCCGCCAGACGCACCAGCTGATGATCAACGGCAGGCAGTATCAGGCCACGATCAAGCTGCAGCAGACGGCACTGGAGCAGGCAGAAGCCGACCTGAAGCGCCGCGAACCGCTGGGTGCCTCTAATCTGATTGGCCGCGAAGAGCTGCAGCACGCGCGCGACGCCGTTGCGACCGCCAAAGCGCAGCTTGACGTGGCTGTGCAGCAATATAATGCCAACCAGGCGATGATCCTGAATACCGGTCTGGAAAATCAGCCTGCGGTACAGCAGAGCGCTGCTGCCCTGCGCGATGCCTGGCTTAATCTGCAGCGTACCGATATTCGCAGCCCGATTGATGGCTATGTTTCACGCCGCAGCGTGCAGGTCGGCTCGCAAATCTCCACTACCACCCCGCTTCTGGCGGTGGTGCCCGCCACCAACCTGTGGGTAGATGCCAACTTCAAAGAGACGCAGCTTGCCGGCGTACGTATCGGTCAGTCTGCAACCGTGGTCAGCGATATCTATGGCGATGACGTGGTTTATCACGGCAGGGTTGCGGGGCTCGATATGGGTACCGGCAGCGCCTTCTCGCTGCTGCCCGCGCAAAACGCCACCGGTAACTGGATCAAAGTCGTACAGCGCCTGCCGGTGCGTATTGAGCTGAACCCGGATGAAGTGGCGGCGCATCCGCTGCGCATCGGCCTTTCGACCCTGGTGAAAATTGATACGCAGAACAAAGAGGGCGCCGTGCTGGCGGGTGCCGTACGTCCGCAGGCGGCGTATGAGAGCAATGCGCTGGCTATCGACCTCGCACCGGTTAACCAGATGATTACCGCTATCGTTCGTGCCAACGCGGGCTGATCCGCCGGAGACTGTTATGGCACAAAAACCGCTTGAGGGCGCGCCCCTTGTTTTGATGACTATCGCCCTGTCGCTGGCGACATTCATGCAGGTGCTCGACTCAACCATCGCCAACGTGGCGATCCCGACCATTGCCGGTAACCTGGGCGCCTCTAACTCACAGGGCACCTGGGTCATCACCTCGTTCGGGGTGGCTAACGCCATCTCGATTCCGATTACCGGCTGGCTGGCAAAACGCATCGGTGAAGTGAAGCTCTTTACCTGGGCGACAATCCTGTTTGCGCTCGCCTCCTGGGCGTGTGGCATGTCAGAAAGCCTGGAGATGCTGATCTTTTTCCGTATTCTGCAGGGCATTGTGGCCGGCCCGCTGATCCCGCTCTCGCAAAGCCTGCTGCTGAGTAACTATCCGCCTGCCAAACGCAGCATTGCGCTGTCGCTGTGGGCGATGACGGTGATCGTCGCGCCAATCTGTGGCCCGATCCTCGGCGGCTGGATCAGCGACAACTATCACTGGGGCTGGATCTTCTTTATCAACGTGCCGATTGGCATTGTGGTGGTGATGCTGACGCTGCAGACGCTGCGTGGCCGCGAAACCAAAACAGAGATCCGCCCGATCGATATTGTCGGTCTGGTGCTGCTGGTGGTGGGTATCGGGGCGCTGCAGGTGATGCTGGATCGCGGTAAAGAGCTGGACTGGTTCAGCTCAACAGAGATTATCGTGCTGACGGTGGTCGCCGTGGTGGCGCTGGCGGTGCTGCTGGTGTGGGAGCTGACGGATGATCATCCGATAGTTGACCTGTCGCTGTTCAAAATGCGCAATTTCACCATTGGCTGCCTGTCGATAAGCCTGGCTTATATGCTTTACTTCGGCTCCATTGTCCTGCTGCCGCAGCTGCTGCAGGAGGTCTATGGCTACACTGCCACCTGGGCCGGACTGGCATCGGCACCGGTCGGGATTATCCCGGTGATCCTCTCACCTATCATCGGCCGTTTTGCCCACAAGCTCGATATGCGCCGGCTGGTGACCTTTAGCTTTATCATGTATGCCGTCTGTTTTTACTGGCGCGCCTATACCTTTGAACCCGGCATGGACTTTGGCGCATCCGCCTGGCCGCAGTTTATTCAGGGCTTTGCCGTAGCCTGTTTCTTTATGCCGCTGACCACGATTACGCTATCGGGACTGCCGCCGGAGCGCCTGGCGGCCGCCTCCAGCCTCTCTAACTTTGTGCGTACGCTGGCGGGGTCGATCGGTACCTCGATCACTACCACCCTGTGGACCAACCGCGAGTCAATGCATCACAGCTATCTGAGTGAATCCGTCAATCCTTACAACCAGAATTCGCAGGAGATGTATGCGCAGCTGGAAGGGATGGGGATGAGCCACCAGCAGGCGTCTGCATGGATTGCGCGGGAGATTACCAATCAGGGTCTGATTATTTCAGCCAATGAGATCTTCTGGGCATCGGCGGGAGTGTTTGTGATTCTGCTGGTGCTGGTATGGTTTGCCCATCCGCCGTTTGGCGCAGGCGGCGGAGGTGGCGGCGCGCACTAAGCCGCCACCATGTAAAACGGGCCGTAATGGCCCGTTTTTTTTATGCGTTCTGACGCCACCATTCGGCCAGCAGAATACCGGTTGCTACCGAGACGTTCAGGCTCTCGACGTTGCCGGTTCCGCCAATTGACAGGCTAAGATCGCCCTGCCGGAAGGTGCTGTCTGAGAGACCTTCACGCTCCTGCCCCAGCACCAGTACCATTTTCGCCGGCAGTTCAGCGCGCGCCAGCGGCGTGCCCTCATGGCTCGACGTGGTCACGATGGTGTAGCCCGCCTTACGAAACGCTTCGAGACCTGCAGCAAAATCTTCACCGTTAATCGCCTGCACGTGCTCAGCGCCGCCTTCAGCAGTACGAACGGCAGCACCCGATTCCAGCTGCGACGCATCGTTCACCAGCAGTCCCTTCACACCAAAATGCGCGCAGCTGCGCATAATGGCGCCCAGGTTGTGTGGGTTGCTGACATCTTCCAGCGCCAGCACGCAATCTTTACGCTCTGCCTTCTTCAGCCACTCTGATACCGCCATACCGCTGCGCTTTTTGATAATAAAGCAGACGCCGCCGTGATGTTCGGTACCGGACGCTTTCGCCAGCTCAGCCTCCTCAACCACGTGATACGCTTTGCGGTTTGCGGCCAGCCAGCGCAGCGTTTCGCGGAAGCGCGGCGTAACGCTCTGGACAAACCAGGCGCGCACGATACTTTCCGGACGGCTCAGGAACAGCGCCTGACAGGCGTTTTCGCCATAGACACGCGTCTCTTCCTGGCGCTGACGGCGGATCTGCTCAGAATCAATGACCGGCTTCGCGTCAGCGGCATCATCCGCCGCGCTCTCTGCAGCGGCAACCGGCGGGCGGGATACGGTGCGCCACGGCGAATCGCTGAAGCCGCGATCGTCGCGGTCGTTACGCTCAGGGCGATTGCTACGGTCGTTACGGTCATTACGGTCGTTACGGTCCGTACGGCGGCCACGTCCGGCATCATCGCTGCTGCGCGGCGCACGTGAGCGGCCGGCGTCATCACGGCTGCGCGAGCGGCCGGAGTCGTCACCGCTGCGCGGTGCGCGGGCACGATCGCCCTCGTCATTATTGCGATTGCTGCGGGGAGCAGAGCGACGACTATCTTCCTGGCGCGCAGCAGGACGGCCGCCTTTGCCGGTACGCGGATTTGGCTTACTGCCGCCCTCCTCTTCACGTACATACATCACTTTTACCTTGCCGCTTTTGCCTTTAAATTCGTCGTTCATCTGTTCCTCCAGCATTGAGAGCGCGAAGATTACCTGATGTGCCAGCGCTTAGCTATCAACTATTGAACCTATTGGGTAATCCAGATTGAGCATAGCATTCAGCCTTTTCATAATACGACTCTATTACCAGATTTACAGGACCGGTTTGAGATGACAATAAATACTGTATGCGCCGGCTGTCAGGCAGTTAACCGCGTTCCCGAAGCGCGCCTGACCGACGGTGCGAAGTGCGGCCGCTGCGGCGAAGCGCTTTTCAACGGTGAAGTGGTGAATGCCACGGCCGCTACGCTGGATAGCTATCTGCAGGATGACCTGCCGGTCGTGATCGACTTCTGGGCACCGTGGTGCGGACCGTGCGTAAACTTTGCGCCCGTGTTTAAAGAAGTTGCGGCCGAACGCAGTGGCAAAGTGCGCTTCATCAAAGTGAATACGGAAGCTGAGCAGGCGCTGAGCACGCGTTTTCGTATCCGCACGATCCCGACCATCATGATTTTTAAACAGGGCGAAATGGTCGATATGCTGAATGGCGCAATGCCGAAAACGCCGTTTAATGAATGGCTCGATGAAACCCTGTAGTCACTGAAGGCCGGCACATTGCTGGCCTTGCTTTCCCCCTTCTATTACACTGACGTTTTTCCTGCCCTGCACATCTATGTCTGAAAATGCTGTTCTGCGCTTACGGGCGCAACGTCTGGCCCGCGCCACCCGGCCTTTTCTGGCGCGCGGTAATCGCGTCGTACGCTGTCAGCGCTGCCTGTTGCCGCACAAGAATTGCCTGTGTGCTACGCTGCAGCCGCAGCAGTCGCGCAGCCGCTTCTGCCTGGTGATGTTTGATACTGAACCGATGAAGCCCAGCAATACCGGACGCCTGATTGCCGATGTGCTGCCAGATACCCTCGCCTTCGGCTGGTCGCGGACGGAGCCCGATCCGGCGCTGCTGGCAGCAGTACAAAGCAGTGACTATCAGCCGGTAGTGGTGTTTCCTGCGTCTTATGCCGATCCCGGACGCGACGTGCTGACCACGCCGCCGGTCAGCGGTAAACCGCCACTGTTTATTATGCTGGATGGCACCTGGTCCGAGGCGCGCAAGATGTTCCGTAAAAGCCCGTGGCTGGACACTTTTCCCGTTATGTCGCTTAGCGTGAGTACGCCTTCGCGCTATACGCTGCGCGAGGCGCACGGTGAAGGACAGCACTGCACGGCTGAGGTCGCCGCAGCGCTGCTGGCTCAGGCGGGTGACAGTCTTGCTGCCAGCGCCCTGCAGCAGCACTTTGAACAGTTCCGTCATGCTTACCTTGCGGGCAAACCGCATCATCCGGTTCATACGCAGCAGGCGATAAACAGCAGCGAAAATTGAAGCTGGCTCGCAGCCTGACAGCAGCAAATCGGTTTTCACCGTAAAAGCGTTTACAATCATGCCAATCCCGACTGCAGGAGTGGATGATGAGTCAACGTGGACTGGAAGCGCTGTTACGACCTAAATCGATTGCGGTAATTGGCGCCTCGGTAACGCCGGGGCGTGCCGGCTATTTTCTGATGCGTAACCTGCTGGCGGGCGGCTTCAGCGGCCCGGTGCTGCCGGTCACGCCAAAATATAAGGCGGTACAGGGCGTGCTGGCGTGGCCCGATATCGCCAGTCTGCCTTTTGCGCCTGACCTGGCGATCATCTGCACCCATGCAAAGCGCAATCCCGAGCTGCTGCAGCAGCTGGGCGAAAAAGGCTGCAGAGCCTGCATTATTCTCTCCTCACCCGCCAGCCAGCTTGAAACGCTGAAAACCTGCGCCAGCCAGTGGCAAATTCGCCTGCTCGGTCCTAACAGTCTTGGACTGCTGGCCCCGTGGCAGGGGCTGAACGCCAGCTTCTCGCCAGTGCCCATCGCTAAAGGGCGTATTGCTTTTGTTTCACAGTCTGCCGCAGTGTCAAATACCATCCTCGACTGGGCGCAGCAGCGGAATCTCGGCTTCTCCTGGTTTATCGCGCTGGGCGACAGCCTCGATATCGATGTCGATGACGTGCTCGATTTTCTGGCCCGCGATGCGAAAACCAGCGCTATTCTGCTCTACCTTGAACACCTGAGCGATGCCCGGCGTTTTGTCTCCGCTTCGCGCAGCGCCTCACGTAATAAACCTATTCTGGTCATTAAAAGCGGACGCAGTCGCGAAGCGCAGGCGATGATTGGCACCCTGAGCGGTCTGGATGCCGCCTGGGATGCCGCGATACAGCGCGCCGGCCTGCTGCGCGTGCAGGATACGCATGAACTGTTCTCTGCGGTTGAATCGCTCAGCCACATGCGTCCGCTGCGCGGCGAGCGCCTGATGATCGTCAGCAACGGCGCCGCGCCTGCTGCTCTGGCGCTGGATGCACTTTATGCGCGCAGCGGCAAACTGGCCTCTCTGGATGAGGCGATGCGGCAGAGACTTGCGTCCCTGCTGCCGGAGGGCGCTGGTCGGGGAAACCCGCTGGATTTAAAAGATGATGCCACCCCCGCACGCTATGTTGCCTGCATTGAACTGCTGCTCGACAGCCATGAGTTTGACGCGCTGATGATTATTCACTCCCCCAGTGCGGTAGCGCCAGCAACTGAAACGGCGGAGCAGATTATTGCTGCACTCGCGCGTCATCCACGCGGCAGGCAGATCACGCTGCTGACTAACTGGTGCGGTGAGTCCTCATCCCAGGCGGCGCGGCGCGCCTTTACTCAGGCCGGCATTCCGACCTGGCGCACGCCGGAAGGCACCGTGACCGCATTTATGCATCAGGTTGAGTATCGCCGTAACCAGAAGCAGCTGCGGGAAACGCCGGCGCTGCCGCCAGGGCTGCAGCAAAACAGCGCTAAAGCACATCAGCTGCTGCAGCAGGCGCTCGACAGCGGCGTGACCACGCTGGATACCCATGAGGTGCAGCCTGTAATGCAGGCGTATGGCCTGACAACGCTGCCCGGCTGGATCGCCAGCGACAGTCAGGAAGCGGTCACCATTGCTGAGCAAACGGGCTATCCGGTAGCCCTCAAACTGCGCTCGCCTGATATCGCCCATAAGTCTGAAGTACAGGGCGTGATGCTTTATCTGCGCAGTGCTGCTGAAGTGAAACAGGCCGCCCAGGCTATTTTTGAGCGCGTGCGCATCACGCATCCGCAGGCGCGCGTGGATGGCCTGCTGGTACAGAGTATGGCCAGCCGGGCTGGTGCTCAGGAGCTACGCGTAGTGGTAGACCAGGATCCGCTGTTTGGGCCTATTATCCTGCTGGGCGAAGGAGGAGCGGAATGGCAGCCTGATAAGCAGGCCGCTGTAGCGCTGCCGCCGCTGAATATGACGCTGGCGCGCTATCTGGTGATTCAGGCGATAAAAAGCGGCAAAATCCGCAGCCGCAGCGCGCTGCATCCACTGGATATTGCCGGGCTGAGCCAGCTGCTGGTACAGGTTTCAAACCTGGTAGTGGATTGTCCGGAGATTCAGCGGCTTGATATTCATCCGCTGCTGGCATCGGCAGAGACGTTTACCCTGATTGATGTCACGCTGCAGCTGGCCCCGTTTAGCGGCGACAGCGAGGCGCGGCTGGTTATCCGCCCTTACCCACAGCATCTGGAAGAGCAGGTTGCCCTGAAGGATGGCCAGCACTGTCTGTTTCGCCCGATTCTGCCTGAGGATGAACCGCAGCTGCGCGCCTTTATTGCGCAGGTGACTAAAGAAGATCTCTACTATCGCTACTTCAGTGAAATCAGCGAGTTCACCCATGATGACTTAGCCAATATGACGCAGATAGATTATGACCGCGAAATGGCGATTGTGGCGGTACGCCAGCGGGAAGGCGCTGAAGAGATCATCGGCGTTACCCGGGCGATATCTGACGCCGATAATGTCGATGCTGAGTTTTCAGTACTGGTCCGTTCCGATCTCAAGGGACTGGGTATGGGACGACGACTGCTGGAGAAGATGATTCGTTATACCCGCGATCATGGTCTGCAACAATTGAACGGTATAACCATGCCACACAATAGCGGCATGATTACACTGGCACGCAAACTTAACTTTCGCGTGAATATTCAGCTTGATGATGGCATTGTCACGCTTAATTTACCGTTAATTGACGTCGGAACGCCGCCTGTAGAGAACGGTAAAAATCCTCCTTATCAGGTGAGTTAATGTTATTATTTGACGTTAGGATCATGATTTGATGGCAAAAGGCCATACAATGAACAGAGAAGAAGTGCACTGTGATGTTGTCTAAATTTAAACGCAATAAACACCAACAACACCTCGCACAGCTGCCTAAACTGTCACAATCTGTGTCGGATGTGACCACGCTTTTTTCGCCTGCTGAGTTTCGCGAGACGCTGCTGGCAAAAATTGCCGCGGCAGAAAAACGCATCTGTATTGCTGCGCTCTATCTGGAAAACGATGATGGCGGCCGTAGCGTTATGGAGGCGCTGTATGCTGCGCGTCAGGCTCGCCCGGAACTGGATATCTCTATTCTGGTGGACTGGCATCGTGCACAGCGCGGACGTATCGGTGCGGCGCGCGGCCTGACCAATGCTGACTGGTATTGTGAGATGGCCACCCGGTATCCGGATATTGCCATTCCGGTCTACGGCATCCCGGTCAATACGCGGGAAGCGCTGGGCGTGCTGCATCTTAAAGGCTTTATCATTGATGATACGCTGCTTTACAGCGGAGCCAGCCTGAATGATGTCTATCTGCATCAGCATGAACGGTACCGCTACGATCGCTATCAGCTGATTCGCAATCCGCAGCTGGCAAATGCGATGTATGAGTGGATCGATGAAAATCTGAAACAGTCTGATGCGGTCAATCGCCTCGATCAGACTGAACGCCCTTCCAGTCCGGAAATCAAAAACGAAACGCGTCAGTTTCGCAGCGAGCTGCGCAGTTTTCATTATCACTTTACCGGCGATGCCGGCAACGATACGCTGGCGGTAACGCCGCTGGTTGGTCTGGGCAAACGCAGTTTACTGAACAAAACCATCTTCCATCTGATGCCCTGCGCCGAGCAGAAACTTACGCTCTGCACACCCTACTTTAATCTGCCCGCCATACTGGTGCGTAATCTGATCCATCTGCTGCGTCAGGGTAAAGATGTTGAGATTATTGTCGGCGATAAAACGGCGAATGATTTCTATATTCCCCCGTCTGAACCGTTCAAAGTGATTGGCGCCCTGCCCTACCTTTATGAGATTAACCTGCGCCGTTTTCTCAGCCGCCTGCAGTACTATGTTGATAACGGTCAGCTGACGGTACGCCTGTGGAAAGATGGTGAGAACAGCTATCACCTGAAAGGCATCTGGGTTGATGATGAGTGGATGATGATCACCGGCAACAACCTTAATCCGCGCGCGTGGCGTCTGGATCTGGAAAATGCCGTGTTGATACACGATCCGCTTAATCAGCTGGCGGAACAGCGCGAGAAAGAGCTGACGCTAATCCGCGAACATACTACGGTGGTGACTCACTTTCGCGAGCTGGAAAGTATCTCCGACTACCCCGCAAAAGTGCGCAAGCTTATCCGTCGTCTGCGACGTATCCGCATCGACCGGCTGATCAGCAGGTTGCTGTAAAATCGTGCGGGCGTGCATCCTCTGTATAGCGTTGCTGTGTAGCGGATGTGCGCATCAGGCGCAGGATAGCTGGACCGGTAAAGATAAAGCGCAGCACTATGTCTCCTCCGCGCTGCTTGCTGCCGCCGGCAGCGAAATTGCCCATCATCAGCAGCAGGATAACGCCCAAAATCTGCGTTTTGGCCTGATGTTCTCACTCAGTTTTGGTGCGGCAAAAGAGTTATATGACAGCCGTGCGGCAGGAAGCGGCTGGAGCTGGAAAGACCTGGCATGGGATGCCGCCGGTGCTGCCAGCGGCATCATGCTCTGGAATATCCGTCACTGACTACAGCGCAATTCCTTTACCCTTGCGATGCAGCATAAGCGAAACCAGGAAAGAGAGTGCGCCCATGGCTGAGACGTACCAGAAGAAGCTGGTTTCAATGCCTTCTCTTTTCATCAGCAGTGCAACATATTCCGCCGATCCACCAAAAATCGCGTTAGCCACCGCATAAGAGAGTCCCACACCCAGCGCACGCACCTCTGGCGGAAACATCTCAGCTTTAAGAATACCGCTGATAGCGGTATAGAAGCTGGTGATAACCAGCGCCAGCATAACCAGCAGGAATGCGACCCAGTGATTGTCGGTATGTTGCAGCAGCAGCAGGACAGGCACGGTGCACGTTGCAGCACCTGCACCAAATATCATCATGGAAGCCCGCCGTCCGATTTTGTCGGATAGCGCCCCGATAATGGGCTGGATCACCATAAAGACCAGTAAAGCACCGGTCATCAGACCGCTGGCACTGCGCGCATCCATCCCTGCAGTATTGACCAGGTACTTCTGCATATAGGTGGTGAAGGTGTAGAAACTCAGCGATCCGCCGGCGGTAAAGCCAAGCACCATAAAGAAGGCGCGTGAGTGATTGCGTAACAGCCCGATCACGCTGCCCGCATCGCGATGCGTACGATGCGATTTCTCAGAGGTTTCATTGAGAGAGCGTCGCAGCCAGAGTGCGACGATGGCCAGTCCGGCACCGATGAAAAACGGAATACGCCAGCCCCAGCTGCGCAGCGCTTCATCATCCAGCAACTGTTGCAGTACGACTACGGTTAATACTGCCATCAGCTGACCGCCAATCAGCGTCACATACTGAAAAGAAGCATAAAAGCCTTTCCGCCCTTCCAGCGCGACTTCACTCATATAGGTTGCACTGGTGCCATACTCGCCACCCACTGACAGTCCCTGAAACATACGTGCCAGCAGGAGAATGATCGGCGCTGCTATGCCAATTTCGCCATAGCCCGGCAGGCACGCTATTACCAGAGAGCCCAGGCACATCATGCAGACCGAGATCAGCATGGAGGTTTTACGTCCATGTTTATCGGCAATGTAGCCAAACAGCCAGCCGCCAATCGGTCGCATCAGGAAACCTGCAGCGAATACCCCTGCTGTTTGCAGTAGCTGCGTGGTGGTATCGCCTGCCGGAAAAAAGACATGGGCAAAATAGAGGGAGAAAAAAGAGTAAACGTAAAAGTCAAACCACTCAACCAGGTTACCGGATGATGCACCGACAATTGCCCTGATTCTTTGCCGCGTTTCGGCTGCTGATACGGGCGGTCGGCTGTTTTGATGTTCCAGATGGGTCATGCTTTACCTCATTTCCTTGCGAAGAAAGAACGCGAAGCGGGTAGTAAAACATTAGTTTGCCCGGTAAGGGAATTGTCGCTGCTCCGGAATGAGACGCGATAATAAAGAATGAGGACAGGTGCCGGTTCTGAATATCAACCAGCCTGACCGCATCGCTGACTTTATCGTCAGCTGGCTGAAAAAAGCTTAAATTTTACTCATTTCTGTGTTTTCTGCAGACGTAAAAAAGCCCTGAACGTCGGTTCAGGGCTCTCTTACTTGT
>NZ_DGLH01000012.1:0-146576 GCF_002387285.1 Pantoea sp. UBA4549
GAGCCCCGTCCGTTCCGCCACCCTATTTAGGGGCGTAGTTCAATTGGTAGAGCACCGGTCTCCAAAACCGGGTGTTGGGGGTTCGAGTCCCTCCGCCCCTGCCAGAAAACAATCCTTTGCTTCGGCAAAGGATTTTTTTTGCCTGAAATTCAGGCTCCCTCTGCATCCATGCAAAAAATAAAGAGTCTGCGCCTGCTTTAATCGCTTCAGACCCTTCTCTGTCTTTTATCTCAATGCGCCAGAACCGGAAATTTAAGCAGCTGACGAATATGCGTTTGCTGATCGCTGTTCTGCAGCCAGACGGCATACAGCGGGCGCACCGCTACCGGTGTGTCAGGGATCAGTACAATATCGTCATATATTGCCTGCCAGGAATCGGGTAAAAAAGCACAGGCCCCGGTCGTATGTAACAGTTCTCGTGTGAGATGTGCTGATGTTGTTGTTAATACCGGAACGTCATCGCTGGACAAATAGCTTTCATGCTGATGAAAATCTGCCCCCCATTCCAGTTTGATATAATCATATTTCTCGCGCTTTTCTGTTTTACGCGCCCGGAACAGAGCAAGCGATATATGACCAATTTGCTGGCTGGTCAGCTCATCCATTTTTGGTGCTTCTGTCGTGATTAACAGATCAAGCTGCCGCTCGTGCAGCTGTTTAACCAGCAAATGACGCTGGGCAATACGGGCTTCCATATGCAGGCTCTCACGGTTCTCATAGAGCGTCTGGAGCCATGGCGTAAGATAAGCCTCCCACAGAGAAGCACTGGCCCCGATAGAGAGCTCATGGTGCTGCTGCGTATGCGAAACCTCTTTTTTTGCCATCAGCCAGGTACTCATCAGGCTTTCCGCATAAGGTAATAGTCGTTCACCTGCTGAAGTCAGGCGGATATTATTACGATGGCGGGTAAAAAGATTCACGCCCAGCTGGTTTTCCAATTGACGGATGCGAAAACTGACAGCAGATTGCGTAAGGTACAGCGCCTCCGCAGCGCGTCCAAAATGACGCGTTCTGCTCACCTCCAGAAAAGTTTTCAGTAATTCCGTATCCACACTATTCTCCCAAAATTTGTTTGTCGTACTGATTTAAATGTTTTGTTTTACACTCTGTCAAGCCTATCTAATACTCCGCGCCATAAATAGCACGGCCATATGAGAATCAGGAGCGTGTAAAATGGCGGAAAGCTTCGCAACAACAAATCGTTTCTTCGATAACAAACATTATCCACGTGGATTTTCACGTCATGGTGATTTCACCATTAAAGAGGCCCAGCTTCTGGAACGCCATGGATATGCCTTTAATGAGCTTGATCTGGCAAAACGCGAACCCGTAACAGAGGAAGAGCGCTCATTCCTTGAAGTGTGCCGCGGACAACGTGAGCCGCTGACCGAAGCAGAGCGCGTCTGGTCTAAGTATACCGCTCGCATCAAGCGTCCCAAACGCTTTCACACCCTCTCAGGTGGCAAGCCGCAGATGGATACGGTTGAAGATTTCAGCGACAGTGATGACTGATAAAACGGGGCTCTGAATGGCCCCGTTTTTATTCCAGCGTTTTATGCAGATAAATCATCAGACGATCGATGCTGCGATAGCTTACCGCTTCCTGCAGATGCGACCGTAATATCTGGGTTTCTCCGGCAAGATCGGTGATGGTTCTGGCCACTTTCAGGATGCGCTGCCACGCACGTACTGACAATCCCAGCGTATTCAGTATTTCTTCCAGCCACTCTGCATCAGCCTGGTTCAACACACAGTCTCGCGTAATCTCGGCATTAGTAAGATGGGCATTAATCTTGCCGGCGCGGGCCTGCTGACGTGCTCTGGCCGCCAGTACCCGTTCCCTGACCTGTGCAGTGCTCTCACCGGTAACAGTCTGCTGACTCAGCGTTCCGCCCGGCAGCAGCGGGATCTCAAGCGACAAATCAAAGCGATCCAGAAAAGGCCCTGATAACCGGCTGAGATAACGCAGTACCTGCTGTGGTGAACAGCGGTTGTGATTGCCCTGATAATGCCCGGTGGGGCTGGGGTTCATTGCGCCAATCAGCTGGAAGCGGGCAGGATAGGTCACTTTAGCCCGCGTACGGGAGAGGGCAATTTCACCTGACTCGATAGGTTCGCGCAGCGCATCAAGAACACGACGATCAAATTCCGGTAACTCATCCAGAAACAGTACGCCATTGTGCGCCAGGGAGATTTCACCCGGACGGGGTATTGAGCCTCCGCCAACCAGCGCGTAGAGAGAGGCGCTGTGATGAGGCGCCCTGAAAGGGCGCTTACGCCACTGAGCGCGCTGCCCGCCCGTAGTGACCAGGCTGGCAATGGCCGCACACTCCAGCGCTTCACTGTCGTCCAGCGGTGGCATAATGCCCGGCAGACGCGTCGCCAGCATTGTTTTACCTGTACCGGGCGGTCCGAGCAGCAGGAGATTATGTCCGCCTGCGGCGGCAATCTCCAGCGCACGCCGTCCCTGCTGCTGACCAATAACGTCACGCAGATCCTGCAGAGGCTCCGTGGCGTCTTCAGTAGCGGCCTGTGCCACCCTGAGCATGGTCTGATTATGCAGAAAAGCGCATATTTCACTCAGGTGCACGCCGGTCAGCGTTTCCCCCTGCTGAATTAACCCCACATCCTGTTGATTTTGCTCGGCAACAATCATCTGACGGCCGGCCCTGAGCGCTGCCATCGCGGCCGGAATCGCGGCCTGCACGCCACAGAGCGCGCCGTTAAGGGCAAGCTCACCCAGGAACTCATAGCGCGCAAGTTTATCTCCTGGCAGCTGCTCTGAGGCTGCGAGAAGCGCAATAGCAATCGGCAGATCGTAGCGGCCTCCCTCTTTGGGCAGGTCGGCAGGTGCAAGATTAATAGTGATACGTTTAGCCGGAAAGCTGAACCCACTATTAATGATGGCGCTGCGTACCCGTTCGCGTGCCTCCTTAACCGTGGTTTCAGGCAGGCCGACCAGCGTCAGCGCGGGCAATCCGTTACTGATATGGACCTCAACAGTGACCAGCGGCGCTTCAATACCCAGTGCCGCACGGGTCAGAACTTTAGATAAAGACATCACTCCTCCTTGTTGCCTCTATCTTTGCCCGTTAGCACGCTATCTGCGATGCCTGGTATACCGTTTTGCCTGCTTTATTCCGCATTTTCCTGCGTTTTTCCACTGGTTTCACTAACAATGAGCGCTCGCTTCCGCTAAACGGCGTGCAGTTACGTGCCGGGCGTAATGAATATTTATCACAAATCTGAATAACCTAGTTTTTACAAGGTGATAACGATAATTACATCCCGACCACGGAAAATTGGCTGATGAAAATTATTGTAAATGACCTGCTAACTATGATAACTCTGTAGGCATTACTTCGAACAAGCGAATAAAAGACAACGTATGAAAGCCCTTCTATCCGTGATTAGCCTAGTCGTGATTAGCGTGGTGGTGATTATTAACCCACCGTGCGGGGCTGCGTCTGGAGAAAGAAAGGCTTAAAAATCAAGTCTGAAATCTCAAAAACCCCCGCACCGAAAGGTCCGGGGGTTTTTTTTTGACCAGACAAACTATCAGCTGATTAGCGAGGAGCAGATTATGAGCAGTAGCATAAAATTCTGTTGTTCTCACAGGATTACAGGAGAATAACCATGACAGGTGCACAATGGGTAGTTCAGGCATTACGCGCGCAGGGCGTTGATACCGTGTTCGGTTATCCTGGCGGCGCTATCATGCCCGTGTACGATGCGCTATATGATGGCGGCGTAGAACATCTGTTGTGCCGTCATGAGCAGGGTGCGGTGATAGCCGCTATCGGCTATGCCCGAGCCACGGGTAAAACCGGCGTCTGCATCGCAACCTCCGGTCCGGGCGCCACTAACCTGATCACCGGCCTGGCGGATGCGATGATGGATTCTGTGCCCGTAGTAGCCATTACCGGACAAGTCTCATCCGCTGTCATGGGCACCGACGCTTTTCAGGAGATTGACGTCCTCGGGCTGTCGCTGGCCTGCACCAAACACAGTTTTCTGGTGGAGTCGCTTGACGATCTGCCTTCAGTAATGGCCGAAGCCTTTGCTATCGCGCAGTCGGGACGTCCGGGGCCGGTGCTGGTTGATATTCCAAAAGATATCCAGATTGCCAGCGCGGAACTGACGCCCCATCTGCTGCCGGTTGAGGAGACGCTTTCCCATTCACCGCAACACATTGATGACGCTCGCGCCTTAATGGCACGTGCAGCAAAACCCGTGTTGTACGTTGGGGGCGGCGTGGGCATGGCGCAGGCGGTCCCGGCGCTGCGTGCCCTGGCTGCAGAAAGCGGGATCCCGGTGGTCTCGACCCTGAAAGGACTCGGCTGCGCAGAGAGCAGCAGCGAGCTCTATCTCGGTATGCTCGGCATGCACGGCACTAAAGCGGCTAACCTTGCCGTACAGTCGTGCGATTTACTGATTGCAGTAGGTGCCCGCTTTGATGACCGCGTGACCGGCAAGCTGGATACCTTTGCGCCGCATGCCAGCGTCATTCATATCGATATCGATCCGGCGGAGCTGAACAAACTGCGCCGTGCCCACGTTTCGCTGCCGGGCGATCTCCGGCAGATATTGCCCGCGCTGAGCATGCCACTGCAGATTGATGCATGGCGTAATGAAGTCCGTGCGATGAAAGCGGAATTTAGCTGGCGCTACGATCACCCAGGCGACGCGATTTATGCGCCGTTGCTGCTGAAGCAGGTTTCCGATCGCAAGCCGGACAGTACCATCGTGACCACCGATGTGGGTCAGCATCAGATGTGGACGGCGCAGCATATGGCGTTCAGCGCGCCGGAAAATTTCATCACCTCCAGCGGTCTCGGCACCATGGGGTTTGGCCTGCCAGCGGCCGTGGGTGCGCAGATTGCCCGTCCTGATGACACGGTGATCTGCGTTTCCGGTGACGGTTCCATCATGATGAACATTCAGGAGCTGGGTACCATTAAACGCAAACAGCTGCCGGTAAAAATTCTGCTGCTGGATAACCAGCGGCTGGGCATGGTGCGCCAGTGGCAGCAGCTTTTTTTCGATGGCCGCTATAGCGAGACCACCCTGACTGATAACCCCGATTTTCTGATGCTGGCCCGCGCATTTGATATTCCAGGCCAGCGTATCAGCCGTAAAGATGAAGTTGACGCCGCGATTGATGCTCTGCTGAACAGCGAAGGACCTTATTTCCTGCATGTTTCGATTGATGAGCATGAAAACGTCTGGCCACTGGTCCCGCCGGGTGCCAGCAACGCAAACATGATGGAGAAAACCGTATGAATCAGCATCAGTTATCAATTGAAGCCCGTTTTCGCCCGGAAGTGCTGGAGCGCATTTTGCGCGTTGTTCGCCACCGTGGCTTTCAGGTCTGCGCAATGAATATGGGCTCCGCCAGCAATGCAGACAACATTAATATCGAAATGACCGTTGCCAGCCAGCGCTCAGTCGATTTACTGTCTTCTCAGTTACGCAAACTTTTGGATGTCGCCTGTGTCGAGATCCAGCAGCAGACAACACAACAAATCCGCGCTTAGTCGCCAAAGGACATAACGATGAGTACGAAGAAAGCAGACTTTATTTGGTTCAACGGAGAAATGGTTAAGTGGGAAGACGCAAAAGTCAGCGTTATGTCTCATGCACTGCATTACGGTACTTCGGTGTTTGAAGGCGTACGCTGCTACGACTCGCACAAAGGCCCGGTAGTGTTCCGTCACCGTGAACATATGCAGCGTCTGCACGACTCCGCGAAAATTTATCGTTTTCCGATCAAGGCCAGCGTCGATGAGCTGATGGAAGCCTGCCGCGAAGTGATCCGCGTTAACAATCTGAAGAGCGCCTATATCCGTCCGCTGGCGTTTGTCGGCGATGTGGGCCTGGGCGTTAACCCGCCGGACGGTTTTACCACTGACGTTATCATTGCGGCTTTCCCGTGGGGAGCCTACCTCGGTCCGGAAGCGCTGGAGCAGGGTATCAATGCCATGGTCTCCTCGTGGAATCGCGTGGCCCCTAATACGCTGCCTACTGCGGCCAAAGCAGGCGGTAACTATCTCTCCTCTCTGCTGGTGGGCAGCGAAGCGCGCCGCCACGGCTATCAGGAAGGGATCGCGCTGGATACGCAGGGCTACATCTCCGAAGGCGCGGGCGAAAACCTGTTTGAAGTTAAAGATGGCATTCTGTTTACGCCGCCGTTTACCTCTTCCGCTCTGCCGGGCATCACCCGCGATGCAATCATCAAACTGGCACACGATCTCGGTATCGAAGTGCGCGAACAGGTGCTGTCACGCGAGTCGCTCTATCTGGCCGATGAGATCTTCATGTCAGGCACCGCTGCGGAAATCACCCCGGTACGCAGCGTTGACGGCATTCAGGTCGGTGAAGGCAAGCGTGGTCCGGTGACCACCCGAATTCAGAAAGCGTTCTTTGGCCTGTTTACCGGCGAAACCGAAGATAAGTATGGCTGGCTGGATCAGGTTAATCCGTAACAAGACAGCAACGCGGGGGCAGCAGCGCCCGCGTCATTTTTCAGACTGGAGTAAATAGAGCATGCCTAAGTACCGTTCAGCCACCACCATCCACGGCCGTAATATGGCGGGTGCCCGTGCCCTGTGGCGCGCCACCGGAATGACCGATGATGATTTCGGCAAGCCGATTATTGCGGTAGTGAACTCATTCACACAGTTTGTACCGGGGCACGTGCACCTGCGCGACCTCGGCAAGCTGGTTGCAGAGCAGATTGAAGCAGCGGGCGGCGTGGCAAAAGAGTTCAACACCATTGCGGTAGATGATGGTATCGCCATGGGGCATGGCGGCATGCTGTATTCACTTCCGTCACGTGAGCTGATCGCCGACTCCGTAGAGTATATGGTCAACGCCCATTGCGCGGATGCGATGGTCTGTATCTCCAACTGCGACAAAATCACCCCGGGCATGTTGATGGCGGCACTGCGCCTCAACATTCCGGTGATCTTTGTCTCCGGCGGCCCGATGGAAGCAGGCAAAACCAAACTCTCCGACCAGATCATCAAGCTGGATCTGGTAGATGCCATGATTCAGGGTGCGAACCCAAACGTCAGCGATGCCGACAGTGAACAGATTGAGCGCTCAGCCTGCCCAACCTGCGGCTCCTGTTCCGGAATGTTCACCGCTAACTCCATGAACTGTCTGACTGAGGCGCTGGGCCTGTCGCAGCCGGGCAACGGCTCGCTGCTGGCCACACACGCCGATCGTAAAGCGCTGTTCATCAATGCGGGTAAACGCATTGTGAGCCTGACCAAACGCTACTACGAGCAGGATGACGTCAACATGCTGCCGCGTAATATCGCGACCAAAGCAGCGTTTGAGAACGCCATGACGCTGGATATTGCCATGGGCGGCTCCACCAATACCGTACTGCATCTGCTGGCAGCGGCGCAGGAGGGCGAGATCGACTTCAATATCTCCGATATTGACCGCCTGTCACGTAAAGTCCCGCAGCTGTGTAAAGTGGCGCCCAGCACCCCGAAATACCATATGGAAGATGTGCACCGCGCCGGCGGCGTAATCGGTATTCTTGGCGAACTGGATCGGGCTGGCCTGATCGACACCAGCGCGCGCAATATTCTGCAGCAGACAATGCGTGAGACGCTGGATCAGTACGACATCATGCTGACGCAGGACCAGGCCGTAAAAGATATGTTCCGCGCCGGCCCGGCGGGCATCCGCACCACGCAGGCGTTCTCGCAAAGCTGTCGCTGGGACACGCTGGATGACGATCGTGCTGAGGGCTGTATCCGTACGCGCGAACACGCCTACTCACAGGATGGCGGCCTGGCGGTGCTGTACGGCAACCTGGCAGAAGATGGCTGCATTGTTAAAACGGCGGGCGTCGATAAAGAGATCCTGACCTTTAAAGGGCCGGCGAAAGTCTACGAAAGCCAGGATGATGCCGTTGAAGCGATCCTGGGCGGTAAAGTGGTGGCAGGCGATGTCGTCGTCATTCGCTATGAAGGGCCAAAAGGCGGTCCGGGTATGCAGGAGATGCTCTATCCCACCACCTACCTGAAATCGATGGGCCTTGGCAAAAGCTGCGCGCTGATCACCGACGGACGCTTCTCTGGCGGCACATCCGGCCTCTCAATCGGCCATGCCTCGCCGGAAGCGGCGAGCGGCGGCACCATTGCGCTGGTGAAAGATGGTGACCTGATTGAGATCGATATCCCGAATCGCGGCATTAAATTAGCGGTACCGGATAACGAGCTGCACGCCCGCCGTGAAGAAGAAGCTGCGCGCGGGGAAGCTGCGTGGACGCCGCACAACCGCGAACGTCAGGTCTCTTTTGCGCTGCGTGCTTACGCCTCACTGGCGACCAGCGCAGATAAAGGCGCGGTACGCGACAAGTCGAAGCTGGGAGGCTGATGGTATGGCTGAGTCTCAACCCCTTTCCGCGTCGCCCGACGGCGCGGAATACCTGCGCGCCATTCTGCGTGCGCCGGTTTATGAAATTGCGCAGGTGACGCCCCTGCAGAAGATGGAGAAGCTCTCATCAAGGCTGGGCAATACTATTCTGGTGAAGCGTGAAGATCGGCAGCCGGTGCACAGCTTCAAGCTGCGCGGCGCCTATGCGATGATCGCCGGATTAAACGAAGAGCAGAAAGCGCGCGGCGTGGTGACTGCCTCTGCCGGTAACCATGCGCAGGGGGTTGCGCTCTCAGCCAGCACGCTGGGACTTAAATCGCTGATTGTCATGCCGGTCACGACGGCTGACATCAAAGTCGATGCAGTACGGGCGTTCGGTGGCGAAGCGTATCTGTTTGGTGCCAGTTTTGATGAAGCCAAAGCGAAGGCGATTGAGCTGGCGGAGCAGCAGGGTTACACCTTTGTGCCGCCGTTTGATCACCCGGCGGTGATTGCCGGACAGGGCACGCTGGCGATGGAGCTACTGCAGCAGGATGCGCATCTCGATCGCGTCTTTGTCCCGGTTGGCGGAGGCGGGCTGGCAGCCGGAGTCGCGGTACTGATCAAGCAGCTGATGCCGCAGATCAAAGTCATTGCGGTTGAGTCTGAGGATTCTGCCTGCCTGAAAGCCGCGCTGACGGCAGGTGAGCCGGTGGATCTGCCGCGCGTCGGGCTGTTTGCCGAGGGCGTGGCGGTGAAACGCATCGGCAGCGAAACCTTCCGGCTCTGCCAGGCGTATCTCGACGACATCATCACCGTCGACAGCGATGCCATCTGTGCGGCGATGAAAGATCTGTTTGAGGATGTGCGCGCAGTGGCGGAACCCTCAGGTGCGCTGGCGCTGGCGGGCATGAAAAAGTATATCCAGCAGCACGACATCAAAGGTGAGCGTCTGGCACACGTGCTGTCGGGCGCTAACGTCAACTTCCACGGTCTGCGCTATGTCTCTGAACGCTGCGAGCTGGGAGAGCAGCGGGAAGCGCTGCTGGCGGTGACCATTCCTGAACAGCAGGGCAGCTTTCTGACATTCTGCCAGACGCTGGGCGGCCGATCGGTTACGGAGTTCAACTACCGTTATGCGGATGCGGACAGCGCCTGCATCTTTGTCGGCGTGCGCCTGACGCGCGGTCTTGAGGAGCGCAGCGAGATCATCAGCCAGCTTACGGAAGGGGGCTACCAGGTGGTGGATCTCTCTGATGATGAGATGGCCAAACTGCACGTGCGTTATATGGTTGGCGGGCGTCCGTCAAAACCGCTGCGCGAGCGGCTTTTCAGTTTTGAGTTCCCGGAAGCGCCGGGCGCACTGCTGAAGTTTCTGCAGACGCTGGGTGCGCACTGGAATATCTCACTGTTTCACTACCGCAGTCACGGCACCGATTTTGGTCGCGTGCTGGCGGCCTTTGAAGTGAATGACAAAGAACCCGATTTCGAAACCCACCTTACGGCACTGGGTTACGAGTGGCACGATGAGGCGAATAACCCGGCTTTTCGTTTCTTCCTCGCCGGGCAGTAATCAGAGCAGGTGCCAGAACGCGTGAATCAGCGGCTCCCCGAGCCGCTTTTTTTGTACGCAAACGCCCAGCTTCAGCGGCGCTACTGACTCCACGCCCTCCAGCGTCATCACCCGGTTTCGCACCGGCTCAGGGCTGTTCTCCAGTACCACATCCGGCACCAGCGCAATTCCGCAGCCCAGCGCCACCATCGAGATAATCGCCTCATGACCCGCCACCGTGGCGTAGATCTGCGGATTAGCGAGACGATAGCGCCGGAACCAGAGATCGATACCGCGCCGCGCCGGCCCCTGATCCGGGATAATAAACGGGATCTGTGACCAGTCGGGCTGCGTCTGCGTGGCCTGACTGCGTACCGGGCAGGGCAGCGCCGGCGCAATCAGCACCAGCGGGATCAGTCCCAGCGGCGTAAAGCCGATGCTGGCGGGCAGCGATTCCGGCCGGCCGGCGATGGCCAGATCGGCCTCACCCGACTGCACCATCTCAATGGCGTCTGCTGCGTCGCCGGTCGTAAGCTTGATCTCCACCTGCGGATGTTCAGCACGAAAGCGATCGAGAATCGGCGGCAGATGGCTGTACGCGGCGGTCACCGAGCAGAACAGACGCAGCTCACCGCTTAGTGAGGGGCCGTTGAGATCCATGACGTGACGCAGCTGCTGATACTGCAGCAGCGTTTGCTGGGCAAACTGGCGCAGACGTTCACCCGCTTCCGTCAGCGTCACGGTGCGGTTATCCCGCAGAAACAACGCATGACCGACATCCTCTTCCAGCCGCTGGATCTGGCGCGACAGCGTAGAGGGGCTGACGTGCATGGCGCGTGCCGTGCGGCCAAAATGGCAGCTTTCCGCCAGATGCAGAAAGAGTTTTAAATCGCGTAAATCCATCCGGAATCTCCTGACATTCTGTATTGCAAAAATTGCAATGTAACGTTGTTAATATATCAATTTAAGCAATGGATTTCCTGTCATATGATGGGGTCATTCGCGGCGCTGAAGCAGGCGCCGTTACCAGACAATAATGCAAACACAACATTGATGCGGAGTACCCCATGGCTAACTACTTCAACACATTAAACCTGCGCAATCAGTTAGCGCAGCTGGGCAAATGTCGCTTTATGGCGCGCGATGAGTTCGCCGATGGCGCCAGCTTCCTGAAAGGTAAAAAAGTAGTGATAGTGGGTTGTGGCGCACAGGGCCTGAACCAGGGTCTGAATATGCGTGACTCCGGACTGGACGTGGCTTATGCGCTGCGTGCAGAAGCGATTGCGGAAAAGCGCGCCTCGTTCCGCAAAGCAACAGAAAACGGCTTTAAAGTGGGCACCTATGAAGAGCTGATCCCGCAGGCAGATCTGGTGGTTAACCTGACGCCAGACAAACAGCACTCCTCTGTTGTGAAAGCGGTTCAGCCCCTGATGAAAGATGGCGCAGCGCTGGGCTACTCGCACGGCTTTAATATTGTTGAAGTGGGCGAAACCATTCGCAAAGATATCACCGTGGTGATGGTGGCACCGAAGTGCCCGGGTACTGAAGTACGCGAAGAGTATAAGCGTGGCTTTGGCGTTCCGACGCTTATCGCTGTGCATCCGGAAAACGATCCGAAAGGTGAAGGTATGGCCATCGCGAAAGCCTGGGCAGCGGCTACCGGCGGTGACCGTGCGGGCGTGCTGGAATCCTCCTTTGTGGCGGAAGTAAAATCGGACCTGATGGGTGAGCAGACTATTCTGTGCGGCATGCTTCAGGCGGGTTCGCTGCTCTGCTTCGACAAGCTGGTGGCTGAAGGGCACGATGTCGCCTACACCGAAAAACTGATTCAGTTCGGCTGGGAAACCATCACCGAATCGCTGAAGTTTGGCGGCATTACTCTGATGATGGATCGTCTCTCTAACCCGGCAAAAATCCGTGCGTATGCGCTTTCTGAGCAGCTGAAAACCATTATGGCGCCGCTGTTTCAGAAGCATATGGATGACATCATCTCGGGTGAATTCTCGTCCGGCATGATGGCTGACTGGGCAAACGACGACAAAAACCTGCTGACCTGGCGCGAAGAGACCGGCAAAACGGCGTTTGAAAACGCGCCGCAGTTTGAAGGCAAAATCGAAGAGCAGGAGTACTACGATAAAGGTGTCGTCATGGTCGCGATGGTAAAAGCGGGCGTTGAGCTGGCGTTTGAAACCATGGTAGACGCCGGCATCATTGAAGAGTCTGCATACTATGAGTCGCTGCATGAGCTGCCGCTGATTGCTAATACCATCGCGCGTAAGCGCCTGTATGAGATGAACGTGGTGATCTCCGATACCGCCGAGTATGGCAACTATCTGTTCTCATTCGCGGCCGTGCCGCTGCTGCAGGAGTTCATGACCACGCTGCAGCCAGGCGATCTGGGTAAAGCGACGGAAGGCACTCAGGTTGATAACGCGCAGCTGCGTGACGTTAATGAAGCGATTCGTCAGCATCCGATTGAAACCGTTGGCCGCAAACTGCGTGGCTATATGACCGATATGAAACGTATCGCGGTAGCTGGTTAAATCTTCCGCCCGACAATTTTCAGCCTCATCAAACCCCGGCCTGCCGGGGTTTTTTATTGCGCAGAACAGCGCCCGGGCACAACGAGCCGCATAAATGCGGCCCCTACCGCGATACATCTTGCAGAGGCGCCGCACCATCCGTAGGGGCGCCATTAATGGTGCCCTGGCTCAACGGGCCGCATAAATGCGGCCCCTACGCGATACACCCCGCAGGAGCGCCGCACCACCCGTAGGGGCGCCATTAATGGCGCCCTGGCACAACGGGCCGCATAAATGCGGCCCCTACCGCGATACATCCTGCAGAGGCGCCGCACCACCCGTAGGGGCGCCATTAATGGTGCCCTGGCTCAACGGGCCGCATAAATGCGGCCCCTACCGCGATACATCCTGCAGAGGCACCGCACCACCCGTAGGGGTGCCATTAATGGCGCCCTGGCTCAACGGGCCGCATAAATGCGGCCCCTACGCGATACACCCCGCAGGGGCACCGCACCACCCGTAGGGGCGCCATTAATGGTGCCCTGGCTCAACGGGCCGCATAAATGCGGCCCCTACCGCGATACATCCTGCAGAGGCACCGCACCACCCGTAGGGGCGCCATTAATGGCGCCCTGGCTCAACGGGCCGCATAAATGCGGCCCCTACCGCGATACATCCTGCAGAGGCGCCGCACCACCCGTAGGGGCGCCATTAATGGCGCCCTGGCTCAACGGGCCGCATAAATGCGGCCCCTACGCGATACACCCCGCAGGGGCGCCGCACCATCCCGCCCTCGCGGCCTTACGTAATAAAAAACCCGGACTGGCCGGGTTTTTGTACTGCATCAGAACGCGACGTTACGCCGCATCATACAGCGTCTGGTGCCGCGTCTCTTTACAGGCGATCAGGGCAATCAGCGTCAGTACTGCCATAGCGGCAAGGTAGAAACCTACTGCCTGCAGGCCATAATTTGCATTGAGCCAGGTAGCGATATAAGGCGCGACGGAAGCCCCGAGAATCGACGACAAGTTATAAGAGAAAGAAGCACCGGTATAGCGCACTTCGGTCGGGAACAGCTCCGGCAGCAGCGCACCCATCGGACCAAACGTCAGGCCCATAATGCTCAGACCCAGCAGCAGAAAGCCCATCACCAGAATCTGCGAGCCGGAGCCAAGCAGCAGCGGAAACATCAGTGCAAAAGCGATAATCATCAGCGTAATCGTGATCATGGTTCTGCGGCGGCCAAAACGATCGGCCAGCAGACCGGCAATCGGTACCATTACGCCAAATCCGATTACCGCCACCATCAGCATCCACAGAAAACTGTTGCGCGAGTAGCCGAGTCCGACCGGTGCCGGCGCGGTGCCGTAGCTCATTGAGTAGACGGTCATGATGTAGAACAGCGTATAGGTAGCCAGCATGATAAACGTACCGAGAATGGTCGCCGTCATATGCTTGCTCAGCAGCGTGCCGATAGGCATACGCACCTGCTTCTGCTCCTTCTGCACTTTGGCAAAAACCGGACTCTCATGCAGCGAGACGCGCACATAAAGGCCGATCAGCACCAGCACCGCCGAAAGGATAAACGGCACGCGCCAGCCCCACTGCATAAACTGCTCGTCGGTCAGCAGCCAGGAGAGCAGCAGGAACGTGCCGTTAGCAAAGAAAAAGCCAATCGGTGCGCCCAGCTGCGGGAACGAGCCGTAGAGCGCGCGCTTTTTCGCCGGCGCATTCTCCGTTGCCAGCAGCGCGGCACCTCCCCATTCACCGCCCAGCCCCAGTCCCTGGCCGAAGCGTGCCAGCGCCAGCAGCAGCGGCGCAGCAACGCCAATGGTTTCATAACCCGGCAGCAGACCAATCAGCACCGTTGAGACGCCCATTGTCAGCAGCGAAGCGACCAGCGTCGCCTTACGACCGACGCGATCGCCAAAGTGACCAAACACCGCTGAGCCGATTGGCCGCGCGACAAAGGCGATGGCAAAGGTTGCCAGCGACTGCAGGGTAGCAACGGTGGCATCCCCCTGCGGAAAGAAAATATGCGGAAAGACGATAACCGCTGCGGTGGCGTAAATGTAGAAATCGAAGAACTCGATAGCGGTACCGACCAGGGAAGCAACGACAACTTTACCGCGCGAATTGACCGGCGCATCGTCGTGCAGTGCGTCAGGTGTTTCTGTGATGGAGGCTTGCATAAATGTTTCTTAATTGTAAATGTAAACCAGAAATATTACGCACCTGGTATGCGGCATTCAATGAGCAAAAAGCGTGGCAAAACGGCGATTTTCGCCGAAAAAGAGGATAATGTCTGAGTTAACCGGATTGATGGCGGATGGCAGCGGCAGGGAGCATTTTTCTGGCGTGAATCGCTGCCAAACCGCTAAATAAAAGTGTCCTGCCGGGGTTTCCTGCTGGCGGATGCGCTGAAATTCGCCAGCAGGAAACAGATATTACTGTTTAGTCAGTTGCCCTGCACACGCTGTCAGGAGGGCTGACGCGGCTGTGGCATTTCCGTGTCCCCTTTATATTTCGCCGTGGCGATCCACGCGGCGCAGAACAGCGTCAGGCGGGCAAAGAAGTAGAAAAACGCCATCAGGCCAAGTACCGAACCAAAGGCGGCACCTGAAGGAGAGGTTGCCAGCTTCGGCAGCGTCAGCGTCATGACGAATTTAATCACCTCAAAGCCGATGGCTGCCAGCAGCGTACCGCGCAGCAGCGCTCTTTTACGCGGCTTATGACGCGGCAGGATCCAGAAAATCCACAGAAAGAGCAGATAGTTCGCCAGCACGGAGATTGAGAGAGCAATGACCGTCATGACCGGACGCAGCCAGTCAATGCCATCCAGCCCCAGCGCACTGACGATAGCCGCCTGAGCAGCACCGGCAATCGAGGTCAGCGAAAGGGTGATCACCAGCGCCAGCATCAGCCCCAGGAGTGAGAAGAGATCGCGCAGATATTTCTTCCAGAACACCTCTTTATCATCCGGCGTTCGTTCCCAGACATCGCGCGACTGCGCGCGGACCGCTTCGCGCAGGTTGCCCATCCAGTTAATACCGGAATAGAGGGCCAGCAGCAGACCGGTCAGCCCCACGGTAGCACGCTGCTGGATCGCGGTGTTCACGGTATTCTTCAGCGTAGTGGCGAGCGTGGGATCGCTGATGCTGCTGACAATTTTGTTAATCAGCTCTGACAGCAAATCCTGATTGGACGCCAGCACGAACCCCACGGCGGCAAACGACACCATCAGGATCGGGATCAGTGATAAAAAAGAGAAATAGGTGATCGCCGCGCCAAACTGGCTGCCCAGCCGGTCATTAAAGCGATCCAGCGCCCGGATAAAGTGGGCCACAGCCGGAATAGACTGAAACCACGTGGCGAAGCGCGACACGCGACGAATTGAGCCATCCACGGTTTTGTTACCGGTGTGGATATCGATCAGCGGCTTTGGATCGGCGGCTGACTCCTGGGTTGTTTTGTCTGTCATAGACGATAGGCATCCTGTTCACTGCGAAACTGAAATTATATACCCTAAATAACGGGCACGGCGGATGCGTCAGGTGACGTACTCCTGCAGCACCTGACTCAGCCACTCCATAAACACCCGCACGCGGCGCGCCACGTTACGGCGGTGCGGATAGAGCAGCGTAATCGGCATCGGTTTTGCCGGAAAGGCGTGCAGCACT
This sequence comes from Pantoea sp. UBA4549, assembly GCF_002387285.1. NCBI lineage: Bacteria > Pseudomonadati > Pseudomonadota > Gammaproteobacteria > Enterobacterales > Erwiniaceae > Pantoea > Pantoea sp. UBA4549. The sequence goes on from NZ_DGLH01000012.1 coordinate 16,131, forward strand.
TCCACCAGCTGACCCGACTCCAGCAGCGGCTGAACACCCATTGCCGGCACCTGAATAATGCCCAGTCCGGCCAGGCAGGCGGCCCGATAGGTTTCAGTGCTGTTTACCGTGACCACGCCGCCGGTCTGCACATAGTGGCACTGCCGGCCATCAAAATATTCAAATCCCGGCGCGGGCTGACCCAGCTGCTGGGTATAGTGCACCATGGCGTGCTGCGACAGCTCCTCCAGCCGTATCGGGCGTCCGAAGCGGGAAAGGTAGTCGGGACTGGCGCAGTTGATCAAGGCATAGGTGCCAATTTTTCGCGCAATCAGCCCGGAATCTTTCAGCTCGCCCACGCGCACCACGCAGTCAAACCCTTCACGGATCACATCCACCTGGCGATCGCTGCTGCTCAGCTCAAGCTCAATACCAGGATAGTGCTGCAGAAATTCCGGCAGGCGCGGCAGAATAAAGCGGGTGGCCATCGCCACCGACATATCGACCCGCAGTTTGCCGCTCAGCGTGGCCGGGTCATGCTGAAACAGACTGTCCATATCTTCCATCATCGACAGCAGATCGAGGCAGCGATCGTAATAGACCAGCCCGTCCTGGGTGAGATGCACGCGCCGGGTGGTACGGTGCAGCAGGCGCGTGCCCATCTGATTTTCCAGCGCCTGCAGCTGACGTGACACACTGCCCTTGGGTAAACCCAGACTTTCCGCTGCCCGGGTAAAACTGCCCATCTCCGCGACCCGTACAAAAACCTGCATTGCATGAATTTTATCCATGTTGTTCACCGATTGTTGTTGTTATTGAAACAGTGCTGCGCAGTTATCTGCGTTTATAGATCACTTTGGTTTGAATATCTTTATCAGACGTTCACTTTTGCAGCAGGAGAGAGTTATGAATCACAAAATTGCGCTGATTACCGGCGGAAACCGCGGTCTGGGACGGAATGCAGCCCTGAAACTGGCCGCGCGCGGCACACATATTGTATTTACCTACCGAAGTCACGCCGATGAAGCGCAGAGAGGGGTGGAGGAGATCGAAGCGCTGGGCGTGCAGGCAGCTGCGCTGCCGCTGGACGTGGGTGACAGCCGCCAGTTCGCTGCCTTTGCACAACAGCTCACGCAGACGCTACAGCGCCTCTGGCAGCGCGACCGGTTTGATTTTCTGGTAAATAATGCAGGTCATGGCCACTATCGGCTGCTGACCGAAACCACTGAGGCGGAATTTGATGCGCTGGTCAATGTGCACCTGAAAGGCCCGTTTTTTCTGACCCAGACGCTGCTGCCGCTGCTGAACGACGGCGGTCGCATCCTGAATATCTCCAGCGGCCTGACCCGCATCACGCAGCCCGGTTCCGGGACCTATGCCGCGATGAAAGGCGCCATGGAGGTGCTGACGCGCTATCAGGCGAAAGAGCTGGGCGCGCGGCGCATTCGCGTCAATATCCTGGCACCCGGCGCGATTGAGACTGACTTTGGCGGCGGACGGGTGCGCGATACGCGTGACCTCAACGCGCAGATTGCGTCCGTCACCGCGCTGGGGCGGGTCGGGCTGCCGGACGACATCGGTGACGCTATCTGCATGCTGCTGAGCGAGGAGAGCGGCTGGATCACCGCCCAGCGCATTGAAGCATCGGGCGGTCAGGCGTTGTGACTGCCTGCTGACGTAAGAGCGGCGCGTCAGAGCGTGATGGTACCGTCTATTACCGTTACCGTCTGACCCCCAATCCAGATTGCCTCCTCCGTATAGGTAACGTCAATACGGCCGGTGCGCTGGATCACGCTGCCCTGGCGTGCCCGGTAGCTGCGCGTCTGGCCCTGTGCCGCCAGGTAGCGTGCCAGACAGGCATTAGCGCTGCCGGTGACCGGATCTTCAGTGAGGCTGCCATTCTCCACCAGTAGCGCGCGCACCTCATACTGCTCCGGCTCCCCCGGCGGCAGTGTGCCAAAAATCAGCGTGCCGCTGACGCCAGCGCGCTGCTGCAGCTGCTGCAGATCGGCCGCGGAAGCCGTGACATCGCGTACCGCCTGCGCGCTGCTGAGCGGGATAAGCAGCCAGCGAATTCCCATATCCGCCACGGCAGGCGACTGCGTCAGATCAAAGGCCTCACTGTTAAGCGCGCGGCTTATCAGCGCATCGCTGAACGGCGTCAGGCTCGCCGCCGGGGCCGCGAACGCCAGCGCGCCATCGGCGGCGATACGCACTTCGACCAGCCCGACGCCGCACTCCTGAATAATGCAGCCGGCGTTTTTCAGCGGCCAGCCCGCTTCCAGCAGCGCATGTGCCGTACCCAGCGTCGGGTGACCGGCAAACGGCAGCTCCCCTTCCGGGGTAAAAATGCGTACGCGGTAGTCCGCCGCACCGTGCTCTGGCGGCAGAACAAAGGTGGTCTCTGACAGATTGGTCCAGCGCGCAATGGCTGCCATCTGCCCGTCAGCTAACTCCTGTGCATCCATGATCACAGCCAGCGGATTTCCGCGGAATGCCGTTGCGGTAAAAACGTCCACTTGTTTAAACGCCACTCTCATACCGATCCCTTTTCTGTCAGTCAATATGGGGAATGATACCCTGCGCATGGTAAAAGCGTGCTAACAGGACTATGAATAGATTAATAATTCTGCAGGCGGAGTCCGCAATGTTAAAAATTTTAGGTCGTAATACATCCATCAACGTGCGCAAAGTGCTGTGGCTCTGCGCTGAGCTGAATATCACCTATAAACATGAGGCCTGGGGCGACGACGGGCTGTCGCTGCATGCACCGCAGTTTATGGCGCTGAATCCCAACGCGCTGGTGCCGGTCATCATCGACGACGGGCTGGTGATATGGGAATCCAACGCTATTCTGCGCTACCTGGCCAGCAACTACGGTGGCGCATGGCTCTATCCGGACGAACCGCGCGTACGCGCGCCGGTAGATCAGTGGATCGACTGGCAGGCCACTGAGCTGAATACCTCCTGGCGCTACGCCTTTATGTCGCTGGTGCGTAATTCGCCGGCGCATCAGGATCCCCGCCTGCTCGCGGCAGCGGTAAAAGGCTGGACGCACACCATGGGCATTCTCAACCAGCAGCTGGAAAAATCGGGCCGCTACGTGGCCGGACGTCACTTCAGCCTGGCGGATATTCCGGTCGGACTGGCGGTGAACCGCTGGTTTGAGACGCCGCTGGATCACCCCGATTTTCCGGCGATACAGACTTATTATGAGCGGCTGACGGAGCGTCCCGGCTTTACCACCTGGGGACGCAACGGCACGCCTTAAGGCACAGCAGGGGCGATGCCGGTCATCTCACACGCCAGGGCGCCCGTGCGCGCTAAGGCACGGGTATAACGCGCGTCAAACGGATAGCAGCAGGAGAGGCGCAGCGCATGCCGGTAGCGTTCGCTCAGTGTATAAAGCGCACCTGGCGTGACGCAGATCTGCTCCTGCAGCAGCCGGGTAAACAGCATAACCGTGTCGATCTCACCCGGCAGCTCGACCCAGAAAACAAAACCGCCGCGCGGTAGCGTGGCGCGTGTCCCCTGCGGGAAATGGCGTGCCAGAATGCCCCGAGCCGCATCCAGGTTTGCCGCATAGCGCCGGCGCAGCGAGCGCAGATGATGATCATAGCCTCCGCTGGCCAGGAACTCTGCCAGCGTCTCGCTCAGCAGCCGCGATTCAGTCATTGATGAAACCGCCTTCAGCCGCGCGATGCTGGCGTGAAACCGGCCCGCGGCGGTCCAGCCAATGCGGAAATCAGGGGCCACGGTTTTGGTAAAGCTGGTGCAGTAAATCACCCAGCCATTGCGATCGAACGCCTTAACCGGCGGGGACAGCGGCCAGTCAAACTGCAGTTCATCATAGAGTCCGTCTTCAATCAGCGGGATGCGGTGGTGATTCATCAGCGCGGCCAGCCGTTTTTTGTTCTCCAGCGGCATCACGTACCCCAGCGGATTTTGCGCGCCCGGCATGGCGATCAGCGCCTGAATGCGCTGCTCCTGCAGCAGCATCTCCAGCGCATCCAGTGAGAGGCCGCGATGCGGATCGGTCGGGATCTCCAGCGCTTTCAGCCCCAGCGAGGCGAGCAGCGGAAACAGGAAAAAATAGGTGGGGGATTCCAGTCCGATACAGTCGCCGGGCTGCGTAACCGCACGCAGCGCCAGCTGCAGCGCCTCCATGCAGCCGTGGGTGAGGGTGATCGCCTGAGCGGTAAGGTTCAGTCCGGTATGCACGCTGCGCCGGGCGATCTCCTCGCGCAGCCGCTCGCTGCCGGGCGGCAGCGCATAGCGGCCGATAATGTCGCCCTGGCGCCGGATCAGCGCGGCGGTGATCCGGCCCAGCTTCGCTGAAGGAAAAAGTTCGCTGTCCTGCGGACAGGCCAGTGAAATATTGGTGTAGTCAGGATTATTCTGCGCGGCAAAAACCTGCTCAATCAGCGCCAGCTTCTGTGCATCCGGATCGCTGATTTCTGCAGCGGGCGTCTGCAGCGACGGCGTAACGGCCGGCAGCACACCGCGCACGTAATAACCTGACTGCGGCCGCGCCTCAATCAGTCCGCGATCTTCCAGCAGCTGCCAGGCGCTGAGCACGGTATTCACGCTGAGCTGATGCGACTGCGCCACCCGCCGGATAGCAGGCAGGCGTGCGCCGGGTCGCAGCGATCCCTGATGAATAGCGTCAGCAAATTTTGCTGCCAGCTGCTGATAGCGCGGTTGATCGTCAGAAAAAGCGAGGGACACAATAGCCTCCGGAAATTACAGGTACAAAGCAGGAAAAACGCGACTGTACCCATCACAATACTGAATTGCTGTCTCTGTTGCCATTACGGCTGGCGCATTACGATGGTGTCAGCTTATTCAGTCCGGAGAACGCCTGTGCTCGATCCCACCTTTTTCAGTTACGTTACCATCATGTCTATTACGCCCGGCCCGAACAATCTGCTGCTGGCTACCTCAGGCGTCAACTTCGGCTTTCGCCGCACGCTGCCAATGCTGGCCGGTATACTGCTCGGCTGCGCGCTGCAGATGCTGCTGGCCAGCGTGGCGCTGGAGCTGCTGCTGACGTGGATGGCGACCGTGCGTCTGCCGCTGACGCTGGCCGGCTGTGGCTATCTGCTCTGGCTGTCATGGAAAATATTTCGCGCCGGTGCGCCGCAGGTCAGCGCCCGTCCGCGTCCCATGACGCTGCTGGGCGGCGTGGCTTTTCAGGCCGTTAATCCGAAAGCCTGGCTGATGGTCACAAACGTGGCGCTGCTCTACGCCAGCAGCAGCAGCGTCTGGCTGGTTCTGGCCGCTTTTGCGGCGCTGAATCTGCCCTGTATTCTGCTCTGGGCGGCGCTGGGGGATCGGCTGCGTACGCACCTGCAAACGCACTGGAAACGGCGGCTGTTTAATGCGGTGATGGCATTATCGCTGGTCGCCACTACTGTCTGGATGGGGTATGACGCGCTGAGCGCGATATAGAGCAGGTGCGCCGGGCGGCGCACCTGAAAAGTCAGCTTACTTGCCGACCACGTGAGCGGTAATCCGCGCTTCGTCGTTTGCCGCATGCGAGGTGATCACCGGCTCATATTCCAGCTGCAGTATGCGGCTGGTATCCGCCAGTACTTTCTCGGTCAGCGCCACGTCACCATTAAGCTTGCGGCCCCAGGACGGTATAACGGCACGGATTTTAGTCTGCCACTCCGGTGAGCGCATCTGCTCAGGAAAGACTTTTGCCATCAACTCCAGCATAATCGGTGGCGCGGTCGATGCGCCAGGCGAGGCGCCCAGCAGCGCAGAAATGGAGCCGTCAGCAGAGGTGACAACTTCAGTGCCGAGGCGCAGCACGCCGCCTTCCTGCTCATCGTTTTTAATAATCTGCACGCGCTGACCCGCCGTTACCAGGCGCCAGTCTTCCTGTTTCGCCTGCGGCACATAGGCACGCAGCGCCTCCATACGATCGGCGTCGCTCTGCAGCACCTGATCGACCAGATATTTCACCAGGTCAAAACTTTTCAGGCCGACCTGCATCATCGGCAGCAGGTTGCTGGTGTTCATCGCACCAAACATATCCAGCAGCGAACCCTGCTTCAGAAACTTGGTGGAGAAGGTGGCGAACGGGCCAAACAGCAGCACCTGTTTGCCATCCAGTACGCGGGTATCAACATGCGGCACTGACATCGGCGGGGCGCCGACGCTGGCTTTGCCATAGACCTTGGCCATATGCTGCGCGACCACGTCCGGATTTTCGGTCACGAGAAAAGAGCCGCCTACCGGGAAACCGGCGTAACCTTTAACTTCAGGAATGCCTGACTTCTGCAGCAGCGGCAGCGCGGCGCCGCCGGCACCGATAAACAGCTGGCGGGTAATCAGGGTACGCTGCTCGCTGGTATCCAGATTCAGCAGCGTGACCTGCCAGCGGCCATCGTTCAGGCGAACCAGATCGCGCACTTCCTGCCGCATACGCAGACGGAAATGCGGTTTTTTCTCCAGTGCGGCGATCAGCTGGCGCGTTACTTCACCAAAGTTGACGTCTGTACCCATATCGGTCCAGGTAGCAGCAACCTTCTGCTGCGGATCGCGTCCTTTCATTACCAGCGGGATCCACTGCGCAATCTGCTCGCGATCTTCGGAATAGTGCATACCGCGGAACAGCGTGCTTTTCTGCAGCGCCTGGAAACGCTTGCGCAGGAAGTCGACGTTAGCGTCACCCCAGACAAAACTCATGTGTGGCGTGGTATGGATAAAGCTTTTGGGATCCTGCAGGTTGCCTTTCTGCACGTGATACGCCCAGAACTGACGCGACATCTGAAAGGATTCGTTGATGGTCACCGCTTTAGCGATATCGATCGAGCCGTCCGCCTTTTGCGGCGTGTAGTTAAGCTCTGCCAGTGCGGCATGACCGGTACCGGCATTATTCCAGCCGTTGGAAGATTCCACTGCGACGTCATTCAGACGCTCAACCATTTCAATGGACCAGTCTGGTTCCAGCTCCTGTAACCAGGTGCCAAGCGTAGCACTCATGACGCCTGCGCCAATCAGCAGGACATCAACTTCTTTCCGTTCCTGACGTTTTGCACCATCCATTGCAGCGCTGCTCAGCGCCAGGTTTACCGCAGTGTTGCTCATGAGGCGACATCTCCTCTTCTGTTGACCTGAAGCTCAACAGGTTGGCAGGCAAAATAGCCGCGCGGCTTGTTCGCGCGCTGCGCTATCTCAAGGGGTTAAGACTCAGGTTAAGCCAATGGGGCGATAACGGTTAACTACACGTTATGCATATGCTTCTGAATATAACATTCTCGTATTGGAATTAAACGTTTGTTTATTTTTTAAATGCCGAAATGATTCAGCATAAGAATTAATCAGAGTAAGCGACGGCTTATAAGATATTTTTATCCGCTAATCAGCAGGTTATGATGATATTAATGTTATGCGATTGTGATGAGTTTCAGGTGAGCAAAAAGCGAACAGTGACAGGTGTCACAAAATAACATTATGAATAATAAGAAATATTTATCGAGAGAAAGAATCAGGGATTTTTTGTTGCGCGATATGTCGCCCGTTTGTGTAAAAATAGTGTTACATTTCTGTGATTCTGATTTTAACGGGCGTTTCTCCTTAGAGCAGGTTCAGCGCATCTGAAACCAGCGACGCCAGACAAAACGAATAACAAAAAACTCCAGCGTGCCCAGCAGCAGAAACCACAGGCAGAATACCAGCGTATAAAGCTGATTAAGATCCTGCAGGTGTAAGCTTTGCTGCAAACGCTGCGCCCATATCAGACCAAAAGAGGGTGCCGGCAGCAGAAGCGCCGAAAGAAAGCCCAGCAGCAGGATCCCGCCTGGAATAATCAATGTTTCAAAAGGGTTTTTCATCGCGCTTTTCCTGTCAATATTGCGCGGGCATTAGCGCATAAAAGGGGCGGGCAGTGCAATCTGTGAATCAAATGGCGTCAGGAAATTTCTTCGATTCCATTAACTTAGCGGTAAAAATAGCGATCGTTAAGAGTTATAGCCTTTGCTATACTTAAACCCCTGATTTTGTTGTCTTTTTTTTGAGTGTTTTGCATGTTAGACTGCGCGCACTTTTTCATGACTGAATAATGAGCACGAACAAAGCGGAGGATTTCCGCATTTGTTCGTTAACTGGCTAAAAACCCATGACATTCATTGCAACCCTGATCCTGGCTTTTGGCATGTCAATGGACGCCTTTGCCGCTGCACTGGGGAAAGGTGCGTCGTTGCACCGTCCGGGAATAAAAGAAGCCTTACGCACTGGCCTGATTTTTGGTGCAATCGAAATGCTGACGCCGCTTATTGGCTGGGCTATCGGGCTGGCGGCCAGTCACTACATTATGGCGTGGGATCACTGGGTGGCCTTTGGTCTGCTTAGCGTACTGGGCGGCCGTATGATTATGGAAGGTTTCCGGCAGACAGCAGATGAGCCCTGCGAAGCGCCGCAGCAGCACGGTTTTATGGTGCTGGCGCTGACGGCGGTTGCCACCAGCCTCGATGCGCTGGCCGTGGGCGTGGGTCTCGCTTTCCTGCAGGTGAATATTCTGTTTACCGCGCTGACCATCGGTGCAGCCACTACGCTGATGGCGACGACCGGTGTGCTGGTCGGGCGCTTTATCGGCCCGGTTCTGGGAAAATGGGCAGAAGTTCTGGGCGGTGTCGTACTGATCTGTATCGGCAGCACCATTCTGATTGAGCACCTGGGATTGATGAGCTGAACGGCAATTTTGTGATCTGGTTCAAATAAAATTGCATGAAAAACGCGCTGCCGCTATAATTTGCGCGTAATTTTTCAACAATATTTGAGTCAGGTGTGTCATGAAAGCTTTTTTCCGTTATGTGTTTCGTGCCTATGTCGCAACGTTCAAACACGTACCGCCGGGCGCGCTGTCTTAAGCGTCCAGAGTTACCCTCGATAATCGCCTTCAGGGATCGAAGGATGATTATCACCCCCTCTTTGTGCTTTCCCGTGCACAGACTGACACAAACCCTCACCACTTTCTTTGCAGGTCATACCGCATTTCCGGCTGGCTTTTGATACGCTGCGCGCCATTTCTTATTACAACGAGGCGGTTATGCAGCTTTGCAGTTTTTATATCATTGATTGTGCACGCAAAAGCTATGGCATTGTGCAGAAAGAGGGTGTTGTCGATCTGGGACTGCGCCTGGGTGCTGCCTGTCCCGACCTGAAAACCCTGCTGGCCCGCGGCGGTATCAGCGATCTGGCCGCATTTCAGCATCAGCCAGTGGATCATGCGTTTAGTGCCATTCGTTTTCTGCCGGTGATTGAGCAGCCCGGCAAAGTTTTTTGCGTCGGCATGAACTATGCGGACAAACGTAAAGAATTTGCGGAAACGCTGGATGCGCCCATGCTGTTTGTTCGTTTTGCTGACTCCCTGGCGGCGCATGAGCAGCCGCTGCTGAAGCCCGCGACCACGGCAGAATTTGATTATGAGGGCGAACTCGCCGTTATTATCGGCAAAACCGCCTCGCAGGTAACGGCGGGCGACGCGCTGTCGTATGTGGCGGGCTATAGCTGCTTTATGGATGCCACGGTTCGCGATATGCAGTTTACCTGGTTTACCGCCGGAAAAAACTGGCAGCAGACCGGCGGTTTTGGCCCGTGGATGACCACGGCTGATGAGATCCCCGATCCGCAGCAGCTGGCGATCAAAACCTGGCTCAATCAGCGTGAAGTGCAGAATGACACCACGGCCAGCATGGTGCATCCGGTGGCGAAGATTATTGAGTACATCTCTGCCTTTAGCCCGCTCTCTCCGGGAGACGTTATTATTACCGGCTCGCCGGGCGGCGTCGGCAAAAAGCGTACGCCACCGCTGTTTATGTTCCCGGGCGATGAGATTGAAGTGGAGATTGAAAAAATCGGTCGTCTGCGTCATCGGGTGGCCTGACCGGCACCCGGCACAGCGGTCTGAAGGGTGACCGTTTACCGGCGATAGCGTATTATCTCAGTACGGGTGATGGCGTACCACCTGATCCAACCGCCGCTGTTTTCAGACGGCTGATGACGCCTGACTATACGCTTATTCCTGTGCGGACAGGGCGGCGGGTCAGGCGTTTTTCTTTTCCTGCTGCCTTTACGCACGCTTCACTCCGGAGATCAAATTATGCTGAAGTCGCTGTGTGCTGTGATAGCTGGCGGAGCTGCTGGCTGCACCCTGCGCTGGCTTATCTCGCTGCGTTTTAACGCACTGTTTCCTGATTTGCCACCAGGCACGCTGATCGTCAACCTGGTGGGCGGGTTTATCATCGGTGCCGCCCTGGCGTGGTTTATGCGCTACCCGCAGCTTGATCCGGCATGGAAACTGCTGATCGTTACCGGACTGTGTGGCGGCCTGACCACGTTTTCTACCTTTTCAGCAGAAATTGTCAGCCTGCTACAATCAGGTAAATACCTGTGGGCAATGTCGAGCGTGATGGTGCATGTTGTGGGGTCGCTGCTGATGACTTTTGCAGGCTTTGCAGTGGTTAACCTGCTCGGCTGAGCGCCTGACCGTGGCCCGGCAGGGAGGATTTTATTCAACTGCAAAGGAGCGTAACCATGCCGGGTAATCCACTCTTCCTTAATCTGGTATTGCTGCAGGGCGAGCCTGCAGCAAAGCTGCAAGCGGCACAGGATGCAGGTTTTGCTCAGGCCGAGATCTGGCGCGAGGATGTGGAAAACATGGAGACGGCGCACTTAGCGCACTCCGCCATCCGTTTTACTAATCTGCAGGTGCTGCGCGATTTTACCGGCGCCCCGGACCATGAGCGCCGGCAAAAACGCGAGGAGCTGCAGCAGTTTATCCGGTTAGCGCACGCGATTGGCTGCGACACCATTCAGGCACCTGCCACCACGCGGCAGGACTGTATCCCGGAACGTATTGATGATGATTTGCGCTGGCTGGCGGCGGAAGCGGCGCGCCATGATATGCGTATCATGTATGAACCCATGGCGTGGAGCAGCGTGGATAATACGCTGCCGCTCGCCTGGCAGCGCCTGCAGCGTCTTGACCTGCCCAACGTCGGGCTGGTGGTGGATCTGTTTCATATCTGTGCGCTGGGTGGCGGCGCCTCACACCTTGAGGGCATCCCGGTTGATCGCATTTATGAAGTTCAGCTGTGCGATATGGCTGAACAGCCGCCGCAGAATAATCAGGCGCTGAGTGACTATGCGCGTCATCAGCGGCTGCTGCCGGGCGACGGCATTATCGATGTGGCCAGCTTTGTCAGCCGGCTGCAGCGTGCCGGTTACTGCGGTCCGGTCGGCATTGAAGTGTTCAATGACCAGCTGAAAGCGCAGCCGGCGACAGAGAGCGCGCGGCGTGCCTGGCAGGCCCTGAATCGCTGCTGGCGCTAATCCTGCAGGCACTGCGCAATATACGTTACCGCCTCTCTTGCGCCCTGCGGCGAGATGGTGTGGCCGGTGGTGGCCTCAAACGCGGCCGTCACGTTAACGCCTGCCGCCTGTAAGCGGCTGATGGCAGATTCTGTTTCGCTGAAAGGGATCACATCATCCGCTTTGCCGTGGATCAGTAGCGCGGAGGCACAGGGCTGCGGGGTCAGCGTCTCATCAAAGGCCAGCCGGCCGGAAAATGCCACCACGCCGGCCAGCGGGTAGCGTCCTGAGGCCAGCGCATCCAGCGCCATGATCGATCCCTGTGAGAAACCGACCAGGATAACCTTATCCCAGGCATCCGGCATACCGTGCTGCGCCATCAGGCGCTGCAGCGTATCGTCGAACGCATCGCGTGCTGCGCGCACGCGGGCCGGACGATTCTCCGGCGTAATGCCGGTCAGGCTGAACCACTGATAGCCCATCGCATGCTCAAACGGCCAGGGGGCGTCAGGTGAGGCAAACGCCACGTCGGGCAGCAGCCCGGCCCAGTGCTCACCCAGCGCCGCGAGATCGTCGCCACTGCTGCCGACGCCATGCAGAAAAATAACCAGTGCGTTTGCCATGCCTGCTCCTTAAAAACCGTACGCTGCCATATCCGGCCCGGCGGGCACAATGCCGTTGGGGTTCAGTGCCTTAATGGAATAGTAGCCCTGTTTGATATGGTCCATATTCACCGTCTGCCGGATACCCGATACCGCCAGAACGCTTTTAAGATAGCGATCCAGCAGCGGATAGTCACACAGACGGCGCAGATTGCATTTGAACAGGCCATAGTAGGCGGCGTCAAAACGAATCAGCGTGACAAACAGCCGGATGTCGGTTTCTGTCAGGCGTTCGCCCAGCACAAAGGTACGGCCATCTTTCAGCAGCGTTTCCAGCTCATCCAGCTGCGCAAAGACATCGCTGAAGGCCTGCTGATAGCTCACCTGGGTGGTGGCAAAGCCGGTGCGGTAGACACCGTTGTTTAACCGGGTGTAGATCGTTTCATTCAGCGCATCGATCTCCGTGCGCAGATCGGCAGGATAGAGATCCAGACGATCGTCTGCCAGATCGCCAAAGCCGCTGTTCAGCATGCGCAGAATATCGGCCGACTCATTATTCACAATCGTCTGCGTCTTTTTATCCCACAGAACCGGTACGGTAGCGCGCCCGGTAAAACCGGCATCGGCGCGGGTATAAAGCTCATGCAGATAGTCAGCCTGATTCAGCGTGTCGCGCTGCGCCCCCGGGTAATCGCCAAAGCGCCAGCCTGCGCTGCCCAGCTGCGGTTCAACCACGGAAACCGTGATAACCTGCCCGAGACCTTTCAGGCTACGCGCAATCAGCGTGCGTGATGCCCATGGGCAGATCAGCGCTACGTAGAGATGGTAGCGATCAGGCTCTGCGGCAAATTCAGTTGTGCCATCGGCACTGATCCAGTGACGGAACTGTGAGGTCTGGCGTATAAATCCGCCCTGCCGATCGGTGGCCTGTACGGGATGCCAGGCTTCGCTCCATTTGCCATTCACTAACATAACGCTGCTCCTTTATCATCAGGGCGCAGAGAGTAGCGCGCCGCAGGCCTGGTGATAATCCAGGCAAAACGGCTTTCATTCTTTCCGAAATGGAAGTAATCACACAGGCGGCTGGTGGAGAAAATGTCTGGCCAGAAAATCGATCAGCAGCCGGGTTTTTTGCGCCAGAAAACGGGCAGAGGGATAAAGTGCAAAGAGTCCCATGGGCGGCGGTGCAAACTCCGCCAGCAGCGGAATAATCTCTTTGCGCTGCAGGGCTGGCGTGGCGATAAAGCCGGGCAGGCGGGCGATGCCGAGTCCGGCGATAGCGGCGTGCAGGCACGCTTCGGTATTGGAAAAACAGAGGCGGCCGCGAATCGGTACCGTTGCGCTGTCGCCCGCTGCCGTTATAAAAGGCCAGTTCCACGGATCGCGAAAGTTGGTGTCGCTGATGCACTGGTGCCGGGCAAGATCGCGCCAGTGCTGTGGCGTGCCGTGCTGGTGCAGGTATGCAGGTGATGCGGCTATATGCACCGGCACGTCACCCAGTCGTCGGGCAATCAGGCTGCTGTCATCGAGGTGGCCAATGCGCACCGCCAGATCGAAGCCTTCATCCACGATATTCACGGCGCGATCGGAAAAGCTGACGTCCAGCTCAATAAGCGGATAGTGGCGGGCAAACGCGACCAGCACCGGTGCCAGCACCGCCGTCCCAAACGTGCCTGGCGCGCTGATGCGCAGCCGGCCAGAAGGCAGGCTGGCATTTTCGCGCATAGCGTCATCCAGCGCATCAAACGCATCCAGCAGCGTTTTTATGCGCTCATAGTAAGCGCGGCCCGCATCGGTCGGAGAGAGTGCCCGCGTAGTACGCTTGAGCAGCTGAACGCCCAGCAGCTGTTCAAGCCGCGACACCAGTTTTGACGCCTGCCCGCTGCTGGTGCCAAGGCGCATCGCCGCAGCGGCAAAGCTGCCCGCCTCCAGTACAGCAACAAACATCCGGTCACAATCGAGTCGATCCATCATCTCTCCAGGCAGGGCAAAGGCAGAGTATACGATCAACCCGCGCCCCTGTAAGGAGCACATTTATACGGGGATTCCATCGTAGGGGGCAGGATTCCATCGTAGGGGGCGCATTAATGCGCCCCTGGCCGCAGTCCGCACGCGCATTAACCCAGGACGTCATTAATGGCGTCATCACGTCCCGCACGCGCATCAACCCAGGGCGCCATTAATGGCGCCCCTACGGGGATCGCGTTGTAAGGGGCCGGGTTTCCATCGTAGGGGGCGCATTAATGCGCCCCTGGCCGCAACCCGCACGCGCATTAACCCAGGGCGCCATTAATGGCGTCATCACGTCCCGCACGCGCATCAACCCAGGGCGCCATTAATGGCGCCCCTACGGGGATTCCATTGTAGGGGGCGCATTAATGCGCCCCTGGCCGCAGCCCGCACGCGCATCAACCCAGGGCGCCATTAATGGCGCCCCTACGGGGAGCCCGTTGTAAGGGGCCGGGTTTCCATCGTAGGGGGCGCATTAATGCGCCCCTGGCCACAGCCCGCACGCGCATCCACCCAGGGCGCCATTAATGGCGCCCCTACGGGGATTACGTTGTAGGGGGCGCATTAATGCGCCCCTGGCTGCAGCACTGCATCCTGGCGAGAAAGGGCGCTGTGACGTATCGTATACGCATTAACCCGGGTGCCGTGACGGTGCCCCTGGCCGGGAGGGCTGCATGTCACTGCATTTTCTATCATCACTGACGGAGATCGCGGCCGCGGAATGGGACGCGCTGTTACCTGACGATCAGCCCTTTTTACGCCACGCCTTTCTGACTACCCTTGAGGAGAGCGGCAGCGTACGCGCTGAAACGGGCTGGCAGCCGGCACATCTGCTCTGGCGGGAACAGGGCAAAACCGGTGCCGCACTGCCGGGCTATGTTAAATCCCACTCGCGCGGCGAATATGTCTTCGATCAGGCCTGGGCCGAAGCGTGCCAGCGTGCCGGGATCCGCTACTACCCGAAATGGCTCGGGGCGGTTCCGTTCAGTCCGGTGACGGGGCAGCGTCTGCTGGGCGAAGCGCCTGCTATCAGCCAGCTGCTGGCTGCGCTACCGGAGGCGCTGCAGGCGCGACAGATAAGCGGGGCGCATATCAACTTCACCACGCCGCCCGCCAATGCCCTGATCGCAAAGCAGCCCGACTGGCTGATGCGCCTTGGCCTGCAGTATCACTGGCACAACCGTCACTACCGCGACTTTGCTGACTTCCTTGATACGCTGATGTCGCGTAAACGCAAGCAGCTGCGTAAAGAGCGGGAGCTGGTGCAGCAGAGCGGCTTTGTGTTTAGCTGGTATCGTGGTGATGAACTGCGGGAGGATCAGTGGGATTTTGTCTACACCTGCTACGTCAGCACCTACGCGGTACGTGGCCAGCGGCCTTACCTGACGCGCGCATTTTTCAGTCTGCTGGCAGAGCGTATGCCGCAGGCGATCCGCGTGGTTATCGCCACGCTCGGTGAACAACCTGCCGCGATGGCCTTTTATCTGTGCGACAGCACCACGCTGTATGGCCGCTACTGGGGCTGTCTGGCGGAGTTTGACCGCCTGCACTTTGAAACCTGTTTTTATCAGGGTATGGAGTTTGCTATCGCGGAAGGGCTACAGCGTTTTGATGCCGGTGCGCAGGGTGAGCACAAGCTGGTGCGCGGTTTTGAACCGGTAATAACGCACTCCTGGCACTATCTGGCGCATCCGGGACTGCGCGCGGCGGTGGCTGATTTTCTGCAGCAGGAACGGGCAGGGGTGCACGACTGGGCGGATGAGGCGCGCGCCGCCCTGCCGTTCCGGCGCGGCGATTAATCGGTGCCGACGAAACCGCCGGTCTGATGCTGCCACAGGCGGGCGTAAAGGCCGTTCTGTGCCAGCAGCTCGTGGTGATTGCCCATCTCCACGATCTCACCCTGCTCCAGCACTACCAGCCGGTCCATCTTCGCGATGGTCGACAGGCGATGGGCGATGGCGATCACCGTTTTGCCCTGCATCAGATTTTCCAGGCTCTCCTGTATGGCTGCTTCCACTTCGGAGTCCAGCGCTGAAGTGGCTTCATCCATAATCAGGATCGGCGCATCCTTGAGCAGCACGCGGGCGATAGCGATACGCTGCCGCTGGCCGCCGGAGAGCTTGACGCCGCGCTCGCCAACGTGCGCCTCCAGCCCGGTACGTCCCTGAGCATCAGAGAGCAGCGGAATAAACTCATCGGCACGCGCCTGCGTAATCGCCGCCTGCAGCTCCGCTTCCGTGGCGTCCGGACGACCATAAAGGAGATTGTCGCGGATGGAACGGTGCAGCAGTGAAGTATCCTGCGTGATCATACCAATCTGCCCGCGCAGGCTCGTCTGGGTGACATCCGCAATATTCTGATCGTCAATCGCAATGCGTCCGCCGTTGAGGTCATACAGGCGCAGCAGCAGATTCACCAGCGTGGATTTACCGGCACCGGAAGGGCCAATCAGGCCGATTTTTTCGCCTGGCTTAATGGTCAGATTCAGCCGGTTAATCACCTGACGATGGCTGCCATAATCAAAGCGCACATCCTCAAAACGGATCTGGCCGCGCGTCACCCGCAGCGGTGGTGCCGCCGGCGCATCCTGGACGCTGAGCGGCTGCGCAATGGTGCCCAGCCCATCCTGTACCATACCGATATTTTCAAAAATACCGTTCACCACCCACATGATCCAGCCGGACATATTCACCAGCCGGATCACCAGCCCGGTCGCCAGCGCAATGGCGCCGACGCTGATCAGCGACTGGCTCCAGAGCCACAGCGCCAGCCCGGAGGTGCTGACAATCAGCAGGCCATTCAGCGTGGAAAGCGTAATATCCATGCTGGTCACCATGCGACTGGCGTGACGGGTTTTGTCTGTCTGGTCCTGAATCGCCTCGCGCGCGTAGCGCTTCTCCAGATCGTTATGCGCAAACAGCTTGATGGTGGCGATGTTGGTATAGCCATCCACAATGGTGCCCATCAGGCGCGATCGCGCCTCTGAGGAGACCACTGAACGCTGCTTCACGCGCGGCACAAAAAAGCGCAGTGACAGGCTGTAAGCAATCAGCCAGATCACCAGCGGGATCATCAGCCGCCAGTCCGCCTCCGCAAACAGCACCAGCGAGGTACCGGCATAGATCACCACGTGCCAGATGGCATCCACCAGCTGTACCGCCGAATCGCGCAGCGCGTTGCCGGTCTGCATGATGCGCTGGGCAATGCGCCCGGCAAAATCGTTCTGAAAGAAGTTAAGGCTCTGACGCAGCACATAGTTATGATGCTGCCAGCGGATCATGCTGGTCATGCCGGGGTTAATGCTTTGATGCACCAGCAGATCGTGCAGGGCGATCACCACCGGCCGCAGGATCAGCGCTACCGCCGCCATCCAGAGCAGCGCCGGCCAGTGTTCACTGAACAGCGTCGCCGGCGTGGCATGGTTGACGAGATCGATAATGCGGCTGAGATAGCTGAACAGCGCGACTTCAATCAGCGCCTGTGCCAGACCGACCACCAGCAGCGCGGCGAAACCTGGCCATACCTGACGCAGATAGTAGCGATAGAACGCGCCGAGGCTGGCGGGGGGAGAATCCGTTGGTGCATCCTGGAAAATATTGATAAAACGTTCAAAACGGCGAAACAACATAGGGTCACTCTTTCCGGAAGGTCAGAGTTAACAGCTTAGTGCAATCAGACGGAGATCACGGATATGGAGATAAAGATTCGCGGCCGCGAACCGCGCGACGCCGCGGCTTATCAGCGCCTCTACAGTCAGCCAGAGGTCTATCGCTGGACCACGCAGCTGCCCTTTCCCAGCGTAGCCACGTGGGAGAAAAAATTTGAGCGTATGGATGCCGAAGGCTATATCGCGTTTGTCGCTGAGCTGGAGGGGCAGATGGTGGGCGAACTGACGCTGTTTACCGAACAGCGGCTGCGCACCCGCCACAGCCTGAGCTTTGGCATCAGCGTTGATCCGGCGTTTGCCGGACGCGGTATCGGCGAGCAGCTGATCCGCACCGGGCTTGACTACGCCTTTAACTGGATGGGAATTATCCGCGTGGAGCTGGAGGCATTTCATGACAACGCGCGCGCGCTGCGTCTCTATACGCGTCTGGGCTTTGAGCATGAGGGCGTAAAGCGCCAGGCCTGCCTGCGCGATGGCGACTATCACGATATCGTGGTGATGGCGAAACTGCGCGACCGTCAGTGACGGTGCGCGCGCATGCTGAGGCGCGCGAAAACAAGACCTGACAGCAGAGCTGCCGCACCGGGCGGCTCTGCTGCGTTCTCAGGCGGGGCTACTGGCTCTTTTTAACGTAGTTCTGCATATTCTCTTTGGTGACCAGCTCAAACGGGATCCAGACGTGAGAGGCAACCTTTTCACCGCCGATCAGCTTTTGTGCGACCTCAACAGACGTTTTGCCCTGGCCGATAGCGTCCTGAAATACGGTGACCTGAATTTTATCCTGCGCCAGCGCCTGCAGTCCGTCCGGCGTGGCGTCAATGCCGCCAATCAGCAGCTTTTTGTTGCTTTTTGCCAGCGCCATTGCCGCGCCGATTGCCATCTCATCGTTGTTCGCTGCGACGATATCAATCGACTCGCCGTTGCCAAGCCAGTTGAGCATTAAATCCATGCCTTCGTTGCGTGCATAGTTAGCGGGCTGTTTCTGCACCACCTTCATACCGGGATATTTCGCGACGACCTGCTCCACATCCTTCGTACGCTGCAGAGCGCCGGCATCAGTAAGATTGCCGATCATAATCGCCACATTTCCTTTGTAATTAGCCATCTTAGCCAGCGCTTCCATCTGCAGCGTGCCGGATTCGCGTTCATCTGAGCCAACAAACACTACGCCCGGCGGCAGCGCTTTATCGCCCGGCGTACGGTTCACATACACCAGCGGAATCTTTGCCTGCTGCGCCAGACGGGTAAGCTGTGGCGTGCTGGCCGAGTCGACCGGATCGACAATAATGGCGTCCACGCCCGCGCCGATAAAACTCTGTACCTGATCGGTCTGACGACCGACATCGCCGCGCGCATCCTCAAACTGTACCTCCAGCCCGCGCGCTTTCGCCTCTTTATCGATCGACTGGCGGATAATGGTTAAAAAATTCTGATCAAAGTAGGCCATCGACACGCCGATTTTATCCGCCAGTGACGACGCAGAGGCCGAAAGTAATCCCACCAGCAGCACCGCTTTTACTGTTTTCATTGCGTACTCCAGAGCATGAGAGAAAAGGGTTTGGAACAAATATTTCAGTAGAGTTGAAAATGACCTGTTGAAACCATTTGAGACTACGATCGGCGTACAAACCTGACAATCTGCCGGTGCGCGTTTTGCTGCCGGGAGCACATATCAGCCCGTACATAGTCAGCAGTAACCCGCTTTTCTTTCGCCTGGCGCACACTCTGCAGCGCTCGCCGGAGAAAGATCGGCAATCTGTGCGGCACAGCACGCTGCATTGTGCCAAACGCTAAAAGCGGGGACGTTTTTAACCTGCCGATCCCTGCAACCGCACAATGACCGCCCCCCAGACCGCTTTCTATAGTTGCTGAACAGTAAAGATTGCGCGGTATTGCTGACCCCTGTCGCATCGCGGCAGGACGCTTCCCTTTCAAGGAACTGAGCCTATGTTGCAACGTCAAACCCGCAGTGAAACCAGCCGTGTGCGCCTCTGGATCCTCTGTCTGATCCTGTTTCTGTCAGTAGTGGCCTATGCTGACCGGTCGATCCTGTCGATCTCCGGTTCCGCGATCAAAGAGGAGTTCGGGCTTTCGGCGATCCAGCTTGGCCTGATCCTCTCCGCCTTCAGCTGGGCCTACGTGATTGGTCAGATCCCTGGCGGCCTGCTGCTCGACCGTTTCGGCACGAAAAAAGTCTACGGCGTGACGCTGGGGCTCTGGTCGATCTCCACGCTGCTGATGGGCTTTGTCGGTGAGTTCTCAGCCGGCGTGACCATGACGCTGACGCTGATGTTTGCGCTGCGTTTTGCACTGGGCCTGATAGAAGCACCCAGCTTTCCCGCCAACGCCCGTGCGGTCATTATGTGGTTTCCCGGTGCCGAGCGCGGGCGCGCTTCATCGCTGTTTGCCTCTGCCCAGTATTTCGCCGTCGCCATTTTTTCGCCGATCTCAGGCTGGCTGGTCATGCGGTTTGGCTGGGAATGGCCATTCTTTGTGCTGGGCACCCTCGGCATTCTGGCCGTGTTTGTCTGGATGGCGTGGATGCACACGCCGCGCCAGCATCCGCGCGTGTCAAAAAGCGAGCTGAACTACATCGAGCAGGGCGGTGCGCTGGTGGATATCGATGCCGCAGAGACGCTGAAAGCCCGTCCTCCGGTTGATAAACGCATGTTTAAACTGCTGCTCAGCAGCCGCATGCTGTGGTGTGTTTACCTCGGACAGTACTGCACTATCGCGCTCAGCTATTTCTTTATTACCTGGTTTCCCATCTACCTGGTCCAGGCGCGCGGTATGAATATTATGGATGCCGGGTTTGCCACGATTGCGCCCGCGCTGTTTGGCTTCCTGGGCGGGATCAGCGGCGGTTTTCTCTCTGACAAGCTGCTGGCACGCGGCTGGAGCCTCTCCTGGGCGCGCAAGGGGCCGTTTATCGCCGGTATGCTGATGGCGGCTTCGCTGACGCTGGCCGCGGTGATCCCGACCAACGCCGGCATTATCGCTATCATGTCTTTCGCCTTCTTTGGCAAGGGAGTGGCTGCCGGTGCCGGCACCTGGACCATTGTCAGTGACACCGCGCCAAAAGAGGCGGTGGGGCTGGCGGGCGCCATCTTCAACGGTATCGGGAATATGGCTGGCTTTATCACGCCGCTGCTGTTTGGCATTATTGTCGGGCTGACCGGCAGCTACAGCGTCGGCCTGCTGTTTGTCGGCGCGCACTGCGTTATTGCAGCCCTGCTGTTTCTGCTGGTGATGGGGCCGATTCAGCGCGCAGACAGCCAGACGCCAGCGGGCCAGACGCGCACGTCGCACCGTGAGCAGGGAGATGAAGCAAAAGCGCTCTGAGCCGGTAGTCTGGCCGCCGCCACCGGTAAAGGGCACCACCGGAAAAAATGTGCGCTTTACCGGCGGGCTCACAGTCGCACAAAACGCCTCTGAAGATTTTTTGATCAGCTGCCGATACCCCTCCTGACCATCCACAGCGAGTCAGGAGAGTATGTGTGATAAAGCTGATTTCCGTGGACGAACTGCAAGAGGGCATGTTTATCCACAAACTTGAGGTCTGGTGGCTGAAAGATCTGCGCATCCGCAACCTCATGCTGATTACTGACCAGCGCCAGATCGCCATGATCCGCAGTGAAGGGATCCGCAATGTCTGGATCGATCTCGATAAGTCGGTACCGATCCCGCGCAGCCTGCCTGTCAGAACGCCGGTAGCGGAAAGTGCCTTTTTCCGCGAGCTGGATCAGGCGCAGCAGATTTTCGCCCAGGGCAAGCCGCGCGTGCTGGCGATGTTTAATGAAGCCCGTATGGGCCAGCGGCTTGACCTCAGCTTTACGCTCGATCTGGTTGAGCAGATAGCCGGATCGATTGCGCGTGAACCTTCGGCGCTGCTCAGCGTGGCGCGCCTGAAAAATCATGATGATTACACCTATCTGCACTCCATGGCAGTGTGCGGGCTGATGATCTCACTCGGTAAAAAACTGGGGCTGGAAGCCGATCAGCTGCGTCGCGTGGGCATGGCTGGCCTGCTGCACGATGTCGGCAAGGCGGCGGTGCCGCTGGCTATCCTCAATAAGCCCGGCAAACTGAGCGACGATGAGTTCGCGGTAATGCGTGAACACCCGATTGTTGGCGCACAGATGCTGATGGACGCGGATGCCGGCTACGATCTGCTGGATGTGGCGCTGCATCACCACGAAAAATTTGACGGCAGCGGCTATCCGCACGGCCTGCGCGGCGAGGAGATCACACTCTATGCCCGCATGTCCTCCGTCTGTGATGTTTATGACGCGCTCACCTCGCATCGTCCCTATCGTAAAGGCTGGACGCCCGCAGAAGCGATGCACAACATGCTGAGCTGGCGTGGCCATTTCGACCCGGCAGTGCTGCACAGTTTTGTGCGGGCGATTGGCATTTATCCGGTAGGATCGCTGGTACGGCTGGCGTCGGGACGGGTCGCGCTGGTGGTGCAGGCGGGCGAAAAATCGCTGCTGAAGCCTAAGCTGCACGTCTTCTGGTCGCTGCATGCCCGGCGCGAAGTCAAACCAGAAATTGTCGATTTAGGCGACAGCTTCTGCACCGACAGCATCACCGGCGCTGAAGAGGGGTCGCTGTGGCAGAACATTGACCTTAACCGCGTCTGGGCGCTGGAAAGCGCTTAATTTTCCGCTGTTTTTATACTTTCTTTACGCCTGCCTTCCGCCTTTTTATCTCTTCTTTATACCGCGCCGCGCATGCTTGTCGCTCTACTGATAACTCCGGAGGTTGCTGTGAGCATGGGCGTAATAGCGGGCATTGTGCTGCTGATTTTGTTGCTGGGCTATCTGGTATATGCCCTGCTTAATGCGGAGGCATTCTGATGGCGGCGAATGCCTTTTTACTGATCGCGCTGTTTCTGCTGGTGCTGATGGCGCTGGCGCAGCCGCTGGGGCGCTTTCTGGCGCGGCTGGTCGCGGATAAACCGCTGCTGCCGCGCACCGAGCGCCTGCTGTGGCAGCTGACGGGCGCCGGGGAGGCGGCGATGCGCTGGCAGCACTATCTGCTGGCGCTGCTGCTGTTTAATGCCGTCGGCTTTGTAGTGCTGCTGGCGATACTGATGCTGCAGGGGACGCTGCCGCTTAATCCGCAGCAGATGCCGGGCCTGAGCTGGGATCTGGCGTTTAACACCGCCGTAAGCTTTGTCACCAATACCAACTGGCAGGCGTATGGCGGTGAGAGCAGCCTGAGCTACTTCAGCCAGATGGCGGGGCTGACGGTACAAAACGTTCTCTCTGCGGCAACCGGTATCGCCGTGGCGTTTGCATTGATGCGCGGCTTTGCTAACCGCTCGCTGGCCACGCTCGGCAACGCCTGGCGTGATCTGACGCGCATCACGCTCTATGTCCTGCTGCCGCTCAGCCTGGTGCTTGCGCTGTTTTATGTCAGCCAGGGCACGATCCAGAGCTTTGCGCCTTATCACACCCTGACCACGCTGGAAGGCGCACAGCAGACGCTGCCGTTCGGTCCGGTGGCGTCACAGGAAGCCATCAAGATGCTCGGCACCAACGGCGGCGGGTTCTTTAACGCGAACTCTGCACACCCGTTTGAGAATCCAACCGCGCTGACCAACGTTGTTCAGATGCTGAGCATTTTTCTGATCCCGGCGGCGCTCTGCTTTACGTTCGGGCAACACCTGGGCGATCGCCGTCAGGGTCATATGCTGCTGTGGACCATGAGCATTCTGTTTGTCCTCGCCGCATCGGCGGTGATGTGGGCAGAGGTGCGGGGCAACCCGCATTTCCTGGCGCTGGGCGCTGACAGCGCGCTCAACATGGAGGGCAAGGAGACGCGCTTCGGCATACTCAACTCTGGCCTGTTCGCAGTGGTCACCACGGCCGCCTCCTGCGGCGCGGTCAATGCGATGCACGACTCCTTTACCGCGCTGGGCGGCATGGTACCAATGTGGCTGATGCAGCTGGGCGAAGTGGTGTTCGGCGGCGTGGGTGCAGGGCTGTACGGCATGCTGCTGTTTGTCCTGCTGGCGGTGTTTATCGCCGGGCTGATGATCGGGCGCACCCCGGAGTATCGCGGTAAAAAAATCGACGTGTGGGAGATGAAAATGACCGCGCTGGCGATCCTGGTCACGCCCGCGCTGGTGCTGTCGGGCACTGCCCTGGCGCTGATGACCGATGCCGGCCGCGCAGCGATAGCCAACCCCGGCATTCACGGTTTCAGCGAGGTGCTTTATGCGGTGTCATCTGCGGCAAATAACAACGGCAGTGCCTTTGCCGGACTCAGCGCCAGCACGCCGTTCTGGAACCTGCTGCTCGGGGTCTGCATGCTGGCGGGCCGCTTCGGCATCATCATTCCGGTCCTGGCGATTGCCGGATCGCTGGCGGCGAAAAACGTGCAGCCCGCGGGCAACGGGACGCTGCCGACGCACGGCCCGCTGTTTATCGGCCTGCTGATCGGCACCGTACTGCTGGTGGGTGCGCTGACCTTCATTCCCGCGCTGGCGCTTGGGCCGGTCGCGGAACATCTGCAACTGATTCAGGAATAACGCAATCATGAGTCGTCAACATCTGGCGCTGTTTGATGCACAGCTGACCCGCACCGCGCTGCTGGATGCGGTCAAAAAACTCGATCCGCGCGTGCAGTTCCGCAATCCGGTGATGTTTCTGGTGTGGCTGGGCAGCGTGCTGACGTCGCTGCTCGCCGTCGGCATGCTGGCCGGCTGGCTGAGCGGCAGCGCCGGCTTCACCGCCGCAATTGCCTTCTGGCTCTGGATCACCGTGCTGTTCGCCAGCTTTGCGGAAGCGCTGGCGGAAGGGCGCAGCAAAGCGCAGGCCAACAGCCTGAAAGGCATAAAGAAAACCAGCGAGGCGAAGAAGCTGGCGGCGCCGCACTATGGGGCAGCATGGCAGCCAGTCTCTGCTGATACGCTGCGCAAAGGTGATGTGGTACTGGCTGAAGCGGGAGATGTGATCCCCTGCGACGGCGAGGTTCTGGAAGGCGGCGCGTCGGTGGATGAGAGCGCCATTACCGGTGAGTCAGCGCCGGTGATACGCGAGTCCGGCGGTGATTTTGCTTCCGTGACCGGCGGCACGCGTATTCTGTCTGACTGGCTGGTGATCCGGTGCAGCGTGAATCCGGGTGAAACCTTTCTCGATCGCATGATCGCTATGGTGGAGGGTGCAAAACGTCGCAAAACCCCGAATGAGATCGCGCTGACCATTCTGCTGGTTTCACTGACCATCGTATTTCTGCTGGCAACCGCCACGCTGTGGCCGTTTTCCGCGTATGGCGGGACGCCGGTCAGCGTAACGGTGCTGGTGGCGCTGCTGGTCTGCCTTATCCCTACCACGATTGGTGGCCTGCTGTCGGCCATTGGTGTCGCGGGCATGAGCCGAATGCTGGGGGCAAACGTGATTGCCACCAGCGGACGCGCCGTAGAGGCGGCGGGGGATGTCGACGTCCTGCTGCTGGATAAAACCGGCACCATCACGCTCGGTAATCGCCAGGCGACGCAGTTTCTGCCCGCGCCGGGCGTCAGCGAAGAGCAGCTGGCGGATGCGGCACAGCTCGCCTCGCTGGCCGATGAAACGCCGGAAGGACGCAGTATTGTGGTGCTGGCAAAGCAGCGGTTTAACCTGCGCGAACGCGATCTCAGCGCCATGGGTGCCAGCTTTATCCCTTTTTCCGCCCAGACCCGCATGAGCGGCGTGAACGTGCAGAATCGGCTGATCCGCAAAGGCGCGGTGGATGCCGTGCGCCGTTATATTGATGCCGGCAATGGACGTTTTCCGGCGGAGGTCAACGCCCGGGTTGAGGAGGTGGCACGCGCCGGCGGTACGCCGCTGGTGGTGGCCGAAGGCGCGCAGGTTCTGGGCGTGGTGGCGCTGAAAGATATTGTTAAAGGCGGAATTAAAGAACGGTTTGCTGAACTGCGCCGGATGGGGATCAAAACCGTGATGATCACCGGCGACAACCCGCTGACCGCAGCGGCTATCGCGGCGGAAGCAGGCGTGGATGATTTTCTGTCAGAGGCGACGCCGGAAGCCAAGCTGGCGCTGATCCGTCAATATCAGTCAGAAGGCCGGCTGGTGGCAATGACCGGCGACGGCACCAACGATGCGCCTGCGCTGGCGCAGGCGGACGTCGCGGTGGCGATGAATTCCGGCACCCAGGCGGCGAAAGAGGCAGGGAACATGGTCGATCTCGACTCTAATCCGACCAAACTGCTGGAGGTGGTGCATATCGGTAAACAGATGCTGATGACGCGGGGCTCGCTGACCACCTTCAGCATCGCCAACGACGTGGCAAAATATTTTGCCATTATTCCGGCGGCGTTTGCCGTGACCTACCCGCAGCTCAACATGCTCAACGTCATGGCGCTGCACTCTCCCGCCTCGGCGATTTTGTCGGCGGTGATGTTTAACGCCCTGGTGATTGTGTTTCTTATTCCGCTGGCGCTGAAAGGGGTGAGCTACCGGCCGATGAGCGCGGCGGCGCTGCTGCGACGCAATCTGTGGATTTACGGTGCGGGCGGGCTGGTGGTGCCTTTTATCGGTATCAAAGCGATTGACCTGCTGCTCACGCTGTCAGGCCTGGTATAAGGAGAAGAGAGATGAGTCAGTTACGTCCGGCTGTTGTATTGTTTATGGTGCTGATGCTGTTCACCGGTGCACTCTATCCGCTGCTGACCACCGGGCTGGCACAGTGGTGGTTTCCGCAGCAGGCGAGCGGTTCGCTGCTGGAGCAGGCGGGCAGCGTGCGCGGCTCGGCGCTGATTGGGCAGCTGTTCACTCAGCCCGGCTATTTCCAGGGACGGCCATCGGCCACGGCAGAGCATCCTTATAACGCCCGGGCCTCAGGCGGCAGCAACCTGGCCGGGAGTAACCCGGCGCTGGACAGTGCCGTCGCGGCGCGCGTGGCCGCACTGCGGGCAGCAAACCCGCAGGCGGCGGCTGCCGTGCCGGTTGAGCTGGTCACCGCGTCTGCCAGCGGGCTGGATCCCGATATTTCACCTGCGGCCGCGCGCTGGCAGGCGCCGCGCATTGCGGCGGCACGCGGTATCACACCGGCCCAGGTGACCGCGCTGATTGCGCAGCTTACCGTGCGTCCGCTGCTGCCGTTTATCGGTGAAGAGACCGTTAACGTACTGCGGCTCAATCTGGCGCTGGATAATTTGAATCCGGTGCGCATTCATGCGCACCCGACACTGTAGGGTCACCCTTCATGGCGACCGTTTCAATGATGGTACGGAACTCACTCTTTGAACGACATGAATGATGAACTGTCCCGGCCCGATCCCGACGCGCTGCTGCTGACGCAGCAGGACGGGCATCGCGGCAAGCTGAAAATTTATTTTGGTGCCTGTGCCGGCGTAGGTAAAACCTTTGCGATGCTGCAGGAGGCGCAGCGGCTGCGTGCGCAGGGGCTGGATGTGCTGGCCGGTATTGTGGAGACCCATAATCGCGCAGAAACGGCGGCGCTGCTTGATGGCCTGACGCTGCTGCCGCGCCGCGCCGCCGGTCGCTCACACCATACGGAGTTCGATCTGGACGCGGCACTGGCGCGTCACCCGGCGGTGATCCTGATGGATGAGCTGGCGCATACCAACGTGCAGGGCGCGCGCCATCCTAAACGCTGGCAGGATATTGACGAGCTGCTTGATGCCGGCATCGATGTCATCACCACGGTTAACGTACAGCATCTCGAAAGCCTGAATGACGTGGTGGCCGGAATTACCGGGATCCAGGTGCGCGAAACCGTGCCCGATCCCTTTTTCGACAGCGCGGATGAGGTCGTGCTGGTGGACCTGCCGCCGGACGATCTGCGTCAGCGGCTGAAAGAGGGCAAGGTCTACATCGGCGACCGGGCCGAACGCGCGATTGAAAACTTTTTCCGCAAGGGCAACCTGTTTGCGCTGCGTGAACTGGCGCTGCGCCGTACTGCCGATCGCGTGGACGATCAGATGCGCGCCTGGCGTGATCAGCAGGGACGCGATCGGGTCTGGCATACCCGGGATGCGATTTTACTCTGTATTGGTGATGACACCGGCAGCGAAAAGCTGGTGCGCACCGCTGCGCGTCTGGCGGCGCGGCTCGGCAGCGTCTGGCACGCCATTTATGTGGAAACCCCGCGCCTGCATCGCCTGCCGGAGACGCAGCGGCGCGCGATCCTGCGTACGCTGCAGCTGGCGCAGGAGCTGGGCGCAGAAACCGCCACGCTCGCCGATCCGGATGAAGTGCGCGCGGTGCTGCGCTACGCGCGCGAGCATAATCTGGGCAAAATTGTTGCCGGACGCCAGCCGCACCGGCGCTTCCGGCGCGACAGCTTCGCCCAGCGTCTCGGCGAGCTGGGGCCGGATCTCGATCTGCTGGTTGTGGCGCTGGATGAGCCGCTGCGTCCGGCGCTGCATGCGGCCAGCAGCAAACCGGCCAGCAGCGATAAGTGGCGGCTGCGGCTGCGCGGCTGCGTCATGGCGCTGCTGCTCTGCCTTGCGGTAACGTTTATCGGGCGCGGCCTGCTTGCGGAGTTCGACAGCGCCAATGCCGTCATGATCTATCTGCTGTCGGTGGTGCTGGTGGCGCTGCGCTACGGGCGCTGGCCCTCGGTGTTTGCCACCGTAATTAATGTTCTCGCGTTTGATCTGATGTTTGTCGCGCCCACCGGCACCGTCGCCGTTTCTGACCTGCAGTATCTGGTCACCTTTGGCGTGATGCTGGCGGTCGGCGTGATCGTCGGAAATCTCACCGCCGGGGTGCGCTATCAGGCCAGGGTGGCGCGCTATCGCGAGCAGCGCGCCCGCTACCTTTATGAGATGGCAAAATCGCTCGGCAGCGCGCTGACGCCGCAGGATATTGCCGCTACCGCACAGCGGGTCATTGAGGTGACGCTGCAGGCGCGCAGTCAGCTGCTGCTGCCCGATGAGCAGGGGGAGCTGCAGGCGACCGGACCAGATTTACGCGGCACGCCGCCCGATGCCGGGATCGCAAAATGGAGCTACAGCAAAGGCCAGCCCGCCGGTGCCGGCACCGATACGCTGCCGGCTGTGCCCTATCAGATTGTGCCGCTGAAGAGCGGTCAGCAGTGCCGGGGTCTGCTGGTGGTCGAGCCGGAGAACCTGCGCCAGCTGATGATCCCGGAGCAGCAGCGGCTGGTGGAGACGTTTACCGTGCTGATCGCCAACGCGCTGGAGCGCATGGCGCTGACGCAGAGCGAAGCGGCGTCGCGCCTCGCAGCAGAGCGGGAGCAGCTGCGCAATGCGCTGCTGTCGGCGCTGTCACACGATCTGCGCACGCCGCTGACGGTGCTGTTTGGTCAGGCAGAGATGCTGATGCTCGACCTTGCGCATGCGCAGTCGCCGTTTGTCGCGCAGGCCGGCCAGATCCGTGAGCAGACGCTGAGCACGATTCGCCTGGTCAGCAATATGCTGGATATGGCGCGCATTCAGTCCGGCGGCCTGCAGCTGCGCGAAGAGTGGGTGGCGCTGGATGAGGTGATCGATGGCGCGCTGCGCAGCATGGGGCCGATGCTGAAAGGCCACGCGTTTGAGCTGGCGCTGCCGTCGGAGCTGGTCCTGATTAAAGGCGACAGCGCGATGCTGGAGCGGGTATTTTCCAATCTGGTTGAGAACAGCCTGAAGTATGCCGGTAACACGGCGCAGCACGGTATTCGCGCCTGGCGCGACGGCACCCGGCTCGAAATCGGCGTCTGGGACAGCGGGCCGGGCATCGCGGGCGATAGCCTGACGCAGATTTTTGATAAGTTTGCCCGGGGCGATAAAGAGTCTGCCGTACCAGGGGTCGGGCTGGGGCTGGCGATCAGCAAGACCATCACCGAAGCGCATCGCGGACGCATCTGGGCGGAAAACCGTGCCAGCGGCGGGGCTGAATTTCGCCTGTCGCTGCCGCTCCCGGCGCCGCCGGAAATTTCCGAGGCCGCGCTTAAATAACTTCACGCAAGTTCGGGTATACTCGGCAGCTTCGCTGCTAACTTATGGAAACTTATGGAACGTTTTACCGAAAACCTGATGTATTCATCACGCTGGCTGCTGGCACCGGTTTACATTGGACTTTCGCTGGGCCTGCTGGCGCTGACCGTTAAATTTTTTCAGGAAATTTTCCATCTGCTGCCGAACATCCTCAGCATTGCGGAAAACGATCTGATCCTGCTGCTGCTGTCGCTGGTTGACATGACGCTGGTCGGGGGGCTGCTGGTGATGGTGATGCTCTCCGGCTATGAAAACTTTGTCTCGAAGCTCGATATCGCCGAACACAAAGAGAAGCTGAGCTGGCTGGGCAAGATGGACTCCGGCTCGCTTAAAAATAAAGTCGCCGCCTCCATTGTCGCGATCTCCTCTATCCATCTGCTGCGCATCTTTATGGATGCGCGCAACGTCGCCAACGACAAACTGATGTGGTACGTGATCATCCATCTGACCTTTGTGCTCTCCGCGTTTGTTATGGGCTGGCTGGATAACATGTCCAAGATGGAGAAAAAGAAGGCTGACTGACCGGCTCAGCGTGCCGGCGGCCGGGTACCCAGCAGCTGCGGCATCACCGCTTTGATCAGCGTAAAAAAATGGCGCAGCCTTGCCGGATAGTAGCTGGCCCACGGATAGGTCAGCCAGACCGGCAGCGGCGGTGCCTGCCACGCCGGCAGCAGCTGCACCAGCGCGCCGGATGCCAGATCGTCCTGCACGACCCACGATGACACCACCGCAGCGCCCATTCCGGCCAGCGCGGCCTTGCGCACGGCATAGAGGCTGTCGCTGGCGAGCCGCGGCGCGATAGCCAGACTTACCATTGCGCTATCGCTGACGCGCTGCAGCGCAATCTCATTGCGATAAAAGCTGGTCAGCGCCAGCCACGGCAGCTGTGCCAGTTCATCGGTCTGCGTCACCGGGGGATGGGCGGCCAGCAGCGCCGGCGCCGCCACCACAATACGCGGCACCTCGGCCAGCAGCACGGCCACAATGCCCGGATCGTCGGGCGCGCCAACCTGAATCGCACAATCAATATTTTCACGGATAAAGTCCGGCGTGCGATCGTTGAGCATCCACTCCACATTCAGACGCGGGTAGCGCTGCAGCCAGGTCACCAGTGGCGTAATCAGCTGATCCTGTCCGAAGGCGTGCGGCGCGCGTACCCGCAGCGTGCCCGCCGGTTCATCATGCGACCCGGTCAGCTCATCTTCCAGCGCATACCACGTGGCCATTAACTGTCGCGCCTGCGTATAGCAGCGCTCCCCGTCATCCGTCAGTTTAAGCGCATGTGTGGTGCGCAGTATCAGCTTAAGGCCGAGATAGTGCTCCAGCGCCTGCAGACGGCGGCTGATGGTGGGTTGTGTGATGCTGAGCTGCCGCGCGGCGGCAGAGAGAGAGCCACTCTCAACGATACGGATAAAGGTCTGCATCAGGGCGATACGATCGGTACTGGTCAGGTTGTTCATACGTGTCATGCATAACAGTTGTGTGTTACCGCACTCTACCGCGTATGGCTGCCGTGCGCTTTACTGGATGCAACTTTTCAGGAGAACTGCCCATGTCTGTTTTATCCTCATCTGCCCGTCGCGCAGAAACGCTTCCCGCTCCGCTGCTGTTTACGCTTGCCGCCGGTGCCGGGCTGAGCGTCGCTTCTATTTATTACAGCCAGCCCATGCTGGATATCATCAGTAAAACATTTAACACCGGCATCAGCAGCATCGGTATGGTGCCGATGCTGACGCAGGCGGGCTATGCGCTGGGGATCCTGCTGCTGGCCCCGCTGGGCGATCGCCATGACCGGCGCACCATTATTCTGATTAAGGGATTACTGCTGGTGGCCTCGCTGCTGCTGTGCGGGTTTGCCGGCGGGATCGGCGCGCTGCTGATCGCCAGCTTTGTGACCGGACTGACCGCCACCGTGGCACAGGATATTGTGCCCGCTTCTGCCGCGCTGGCGCCTGA
Organism: Pantoea sp. UBA4549; assembly: GCF_002387285.1. Lineage (NCBI taxonomy): Bacteria > Pseudomonadati > Pseudomonadota > Gammaproteobacteria > Enterobacterales > Erwiniaceae > Pantoea > Pantoea sp. UBA4549. The sequence continues at coordinate 47,644 of NZ_DGLH01000012.1, forward strand.
GCATCGCCGCGGCAGGGCGGTTGGCGTGGTAATGACCGGGTTGCTGGCGGGTATTCTGCTGTCGCGGGTGATCAGCGGTCTGGTGGCGGAGTATGCCGGCTGGCGTACGCTCTATTTTATCGCCGCGGGCGCTATGCTGCTGATGACGCTGGCACTCTGGCGCGTACTGCCGCGCTTCACACCCGGTACCGCCGTCAGCTATCCGCGCCTGCTGCTGTCGCTGGCGCAGCTGTGGCGTCAGCATCAGACGCTGCGCCGCGCCGCGCTGGCACAGGGATTGTTATCCGTGGGATTCAGCGCCTTCTGGTCCACGCTGGCGCTGATGCTGAGCGAGCGTTTTCATTTCGACAGTGCCGTTGCGGGCGCGTTTGGCCTGGCGGGTGCGGCAGGGGCGCTGGCAGCCCCGCTGGCCGGTAGCGTGGCCGATCGCATCGGTCCGGCGCGGGTGACACAGTACGGCTCTGCGCTGGTGATGGGGTCGTTCGCGCTGATGTTCCTGCTGCCGCTGCTGCCGCTGCCAGCGCAGCCGGGCGTGATTATCCTGAGTACGGTGGGATTTGATCTGGGGGTGCAGGCGACGCTGGTCGCGCATCAGACGCTGGTCTACAGTCTGGCACCTGAGGCGCGCAGCCGCCTGAATGCCCTGATGTTTACCGTAATATTTGTCGGTATGGCCGTCGGTGCGGCACTGGGCAGCCTGGCCCTGGCGCATTTTGGCTGGAGCGGCGTGGTCACGCTGGCAACGGCGGCGGCACTGCTGGCCCTGCTGGTACGTCTGCGCAGCGCACACCTCAAAAACTAATTTTCAATCATGTGCCAGGCTTAAGAGAGTTATGTTTTTGAAAAGCGGAGCGTTATGAATTTCCTTGCCTGGACCGCCGTTGTCGGCGGTCTGTTACTGATCATGTCACTGGCCTCCGGCTGGATCCATCGCGGACCGGTGACCTCATTCGGCCTCTATCTTATCGCCGGGATTATCTGCGGTCCCTGGGTGCTGGATCTGCTGCGTATCGATATTGTGGGTCACTCTGAGCTGGTGGCGCATATCACCGAAATCACGATGGCCGCGTCGCTGTTTATCACCGGGCTGAAGCTGCGTCTGCCGCTGAAAGCGCACGCGTGGCGGGTCGGACTGCGGCTGGCATTTCCGGCGATGCTGCTGACGGTGGGCGGTATGGCGTGCCTGGTGCACTGGATCACCGGTTTTAACTGGCCACTGTCGCTGGCGTTTGGCGCCATTGTTGCGCCAACCGATCCGGTGCTGGCCAGCCTGATTTCAGTCAACGATGCGCGCGATGATGATGCACTGCGCGTTGCGCTCTCCAGCGAAGCGGGGATGAACGATGGTTCGGCGCTGCCGCTGCTGATCCTGGCGCTGCTGCTGATGCGCCCGGAAGGGTTTGATCTCGCCAGCCTGGGGGAGTGGGCGACGCTGGATGTGCTCTGGTCTATTGGCGGTGGTATTGCGATTGGCTATCTGCTGGGGCGCATTATCGGCCAGCTGGCGGCGCGGCTGCGCAGCGCGCACGATGACGTAGCGCCAAACGATTTTCTTGCGCTGGCGCTTATTGCGTTCAGCTATGCTGCCTCGCAGGCGCTGGATGCCTCTGGCTTTCTGGCGACCTTCGCCGCAGGCGTCGGCCTGCGTCGCGCTGAACTGCGCGTAACGCGCTGTTTTCCGCTGGAAGATCTGCCGGAAGAGAAACAACATCTGCCGGCCGAGGTTATGGTGAACCCCAATCAGCGCGTACGGCAGAGCGGTGGCGGAATGGTTAAATCCGTGGGCCTGGTGATTGGCGATGCGCTCTCATTTGGCGATACGGTGGAACGCCTGCTGGCCGCCGCGCTGATGGTTGTGCTGGGCATTACGCTGGCGCACCACTGGAACCCGATGGGCATTGGCCTGGCGCTGCTGCTGTTTATCGTGGTGCGACCGCTGGCAGTCTGGCTTACTACCTGGCGCTGTGAAATGCCGCGCGCGCGCCGGCTGCTGATTGGCTGGCTCGGCATTCGCGGAATTGGCAGTATCAACTATATCGCTTTTGCCTGGGTGCACGGCCTGCAGGGCACTGAAGCGCAGCAGATGGTGGATATGGCCCTGACCATTGTAGTATGCAGCGTGGTGCTGCACGGTATCACAGTGACACCGCTCTTAAACTGGCGTGCTGCCCGTCAGGCGGCACGCGCGCAACAGGATGAAACCTGAGTTTCCGGAAACAACAGGAGCCTTTATGAAACGCTTATTGATTGCCCTGATGGGCTTAACCCTTTCTGCCGGTGCGCTGGCGGAAGAGGCGGATGCACAAGAGAATATCTACGCTGGTCAGCTCTGCCATCTGGTCAGCAGCGAGCAGAAAACCGGTGACATGGAGAGCTATACCGCGAAGCTGAAAGCGCAAATGGCCGCCAGCCAGTCGCCTTCTGCAATGAACAAGCCTGAGTTCGATGAAGAGATCGCACAGGAAGTGATCAACGGCTGGCTGGAACTGGGTGAAGAAGAGCGCGGTAAGCTGCGTCACGATCAGCAGCAGTGCGAGCAGACCGTCATGACGCAGTTTCAGCAGCAGGATTAAGCCGCGTCTTTGGTCTGCAGGCCGCCGCAGCTGTAACAATCACATTATACGCGCCTTTTACGGCGCGTTTTTTTATGGCTTTTTGGTGCGGAATGCGTACATTATCGCCGGATAGAAATCAGACTTTCGTCACACCAATAATCTGACCCGGAGCCGGGTGTTTCCTGAGAGTGGCTGGCACGCAACATGATGACACGTCGTCGTTTTTTACAGGCGAGCGGAGCAACCGTTCTCGCGATGACCACCGGCAAGCTGTTTGCCCGTGATGACATCATTCCGCTCTGGCCGGATGAGCCGCCGGGCGGTGGCGGCCCGTCTGGCTTGTTGAGGGTCAACACCAAAGGCTCATGGACCAACATCGTTTCACCCGCTATTCAGCGCTTTCGTCCGGAGAATCCCAACGGCGAGGCGGTGCTGATTGCCGCAGGCGGCGGTTATCGCTTTATCGGTATGGGCCGGGAGGCGTGGCCGGTTGCGCGCTGGCTGAATGCCAATGGCTATACCGCCTATGTGCTGAGCTATCGCCTGCCCGGTGAGAAGTGGCAGGCGGGCAATCTGGCACCGCTGCAGGATGCGCAGCGCGCCATTCGCATGGTGCGCGCAATGGAGTCGAACGTGCACCTGCTCGGCTTTTCGGCCGGAGGTCATCTGATGGGCATGGCCGCCGCGCGGCCTGATTTTCGCACCTATCCGCAGCAGGACGCGCTGGATGAGATCGTGCCGTCGGCCAGCAGCGTAGGGCTTATCTATCCGGTGATCACGCTGGAAGCGCCGTTTCAGCATACGCAGACCCGCCTGATGATGGTGGGGGCACATGCCACCGCGACTCAGGCGGCAAACTGGTCAGTGCAAAACTATGTCACCCGCGCCTATCCACCGACGTTTCTCGCCCAGGCGGAGGACGATCGCACCTCTAATCCCTACAACACCGAACTGATGCGCGACGTCTGCCGGCGCATGCGCGTACCGGTTGAGCTGATTGAGCTTAGCAGCGGCGGGCACGGCTTTGGTCTGGGTAAAGCGGGCACGCCTGCTGCGCTCTGGGACCAGGCGTATGTGCGCTGGCTTGATAAACTGAGCTGATCGCTGCGGCGTGTCTGCCGCACACCTTACCAGGCACGAATGCTGTTGCACTGCCACACTCAGTAACCGGTAGCGCGTTATTGTGTGTTCTGACAGGAGAAAAGCGAATGAAAGCGATGATTCTTAACCAGCCCGGCGGCCTGGATAATCTGCAGCAGGTGGATCTGCCCGATCCTGGCAAGCCCGCTGCTGATGAGATCCGCGTCCGTATCCACGCCACCTCACTTAACTATCACGATCTGCTGGTCGCAGACGGCTCGATCCCGACTGAAGCAGGGCGCATCATGATGGCGGACGGCGCAGGCGTTGTGGAAGAGGTGGGCAGCAGCGTCAGCGAATTCCGGCCCGGCGACCATGTGGTCTCCTGCTTTTTCCCGCAGTGGCAGGATGGCCTGCCTTACGCCCGCGTGGGTGACTTTACCCGTACGCCAGGGGATGGTGCCCACGGCTTTGCCGCTGAAATCGTGGTGCGTCCGGCGCATCACTTTACGCTGGCACCGCGCGGCTGGAGCCATGCCGAAGCGGCGACTATCACCACCTCCGGGCTGACGGCGTGGCGGGCGCTGGTGGGGGATGCACAGATCAAAGCGGGTGATACCATCGTTACGCTCGGCACCGGCGGTGTCTCTATCACCGCACTGCAGATTGCTAAAGCGATGGGTGCACGGGTGATTGTCACGTCCTCTTCTGATGAAAAGCTGGCGCGTGCGCGCGAGCTGGGCGCCGATGCCGGTATCAACTATCGCACCACGCCCGGCTGGGGCAGCGAAGTACAGCAGCTGACGGAGGGTGTCGGTGCGGACGTGGTGATTGAACTGGGCGGACCCGGCACCATGGCAGAGTCGATCAAAGCAGTGCGCATCGGCGGACATATCGCGCTGATTGGCGTACTGACCGGCCATGAGGGTGTGATCCCGACCTCGCTGTTAATGGCGAAGCAGGCGCGGATCCAGGGGCTGATTGTGGGTCATCGTCGTCAGCAGCAGGAGTTTGTACGTGCGCTGGAGCAGATTGCGGTCCGGCCGGTGATTGGTGAACATTTTGCGGCGCTTGACGAGCTGCCGGCGGCGTTCCGTCATCAGCAGGGTGCCAGCCACTTTGGCAAAATTACCGTCTCCTGGTAATAGGCCATTGTGATCAAAAAAGGCGCCCGTCCGGGCGCCTTTTTGTTAACGCATCGTCACAAACTCTTCCGCTGCGGTAGGGTGAATCGCCACGGTATTGTCGAAATCTTTTTTCGTGGCACCCATCTTCAGCGCCACGGCAAAGCCCTGCAGCATCTCATCCATGCCGCTGCCGATGCCGTGAATACCAACAATCTTCTCTTCCGGGCCGACGCAGACCAGCTTCATGCGGCACGGCTGGCGATGCTGCGTGACCGCGGTATACATGGCGGTAAATGAGGATTTATAGACCTTCACCTGATCGTCGCCATACTGCTCACGCGCCTGCGGTTCGGTCAGGCCCACCGTGCCGATAGGCGGATGGCTGAATACCACGGTCGGGACATTGCTGTAGTCGAGATGCTCATCCGGCTTGTTGTTAAACAGACGCTCAGAGAGGCGGCGGCCTGCCGCTACTGCCACCGGCGTCAGCTCGACGGCACCGGTGTTATCGCCCACCGCATAAATGCCGGCAACGCTGGTATTCTGAAACTTATCGACCCGGATATAGCCTTTCTCATCAAGCGCAACGCCGGTCACGTCAAGGTTGAGATTATCGGTCGCCGGTTCGCGGCCCACGGCCCAGACCAGGCAATCCACCGTCTGTTCGCTGCCATTTTCCAGCTGCAGCGTCAGGCTGCCGTCGGCATTTTTCACCACGGCTTTTGGCGTCGCTTCGGTGTGCAGCTGCGGGCCTTCCGCCTGCATCACCTCCACCAGCGTTTCACTCAATAGCGGATCAAAACTGCGCAGCGGAGCGTGTTTACGCACAAACAGATGCGTTTCCGCGCCCAGCGCATTGACCACGCCTGCCAGCTCAACGGCAATATAGCCTGCACCCACGACGGCCACGCGCCGCGGTAAAGATTCCAGCTCAAAGAAACCGTCAGAATCGATGCCATATTCTGCACCCGGCACAGCAGGGCGCACCGGGCGTCCGCCGGTGGCGATCAGGATATGATCGGCGGTGATCGTTTCACCATTCACTTCCACCGTGTGCGCATCCACAAAGCGGGCAAAGCCTTTGATGACCTCGACCTTGTTTTTGCCCAGTACGTTGTCATAGGAGCTGTGAATGCGATCGATATAGGCGCTGCGGTTTTTTACCAGCGTGGCCCAGTCAAAGCGATTCACCGTGGTGTCAAAGCCATAATCCGGTCCGTACAGGTGAATAGCTTCGGCGATCTGCGCCGCATGCCACATGACCTTTTTCGGCACGCAACCGACGTTAACGCAGGTGCCACCCAGCTCTTTCGCTTCGATCAGCGCACACGTCTGGCCGTGCATGGCTGCACGATTAATGGAGGCGATGCCGCCGCTGCCGCCGCCGATAGCGAGGTAGTCAAAATGTCTGGTCATCCGTTGTTTCCGTCTGTTGAGAAAATATGGCGTAAAGTTTACCGCTACCTGACGGAGCGGCGCAAAGGTTCCGCCTATGATTATGATAGAGTGAAATTTAGGTTTCGCTTACAGGTAAGGCTATTATGCATCTGACTTTTCTAGGCACCGGCGCGGGTGCGCCCAGTTTACAGCGCAACGTTACCGCGATCGCCCTGACGCTTTCAAAGCGTGGCGACACCTGGCTGTTTGACTGCGGTGAGGCGACGCAGCATCAGTTTATGCGCTCGGCGCTTCGCCCCGGCAAACTGGAGAAAATTTTCATTACGCACCTGCACGGCGATCACATCTTTGGCCTGCCGGGTCTGCTCACCAGCCGTTCAATGGCAGGCATGCCCGATCCGCTGACGATCTATGGACCTAAGGGACTGAAGGCGTTCGTTGAAAATGCGCTGAGCCTGAGCAGCTCCTGGACCACTTATCCGCTGGAAATTATAGAGATCGAGGCAGGTCTGGTGCTGGATAACGGCGAGTTCCGGGTGATCGCTTATCCGATGAACCACGTCGTGGAGTGCTATGGCTACCGCATTGAACAGCATGATAAGCCCGGATTTCTGGATGCTGCACGGCTGAAAGCCGAAGGCGTTCCGCGCGGTCCCTGGTATCAGGATTTAAAGCAGGGGAAAGTTATCCGTCTGGAGGACGGGCGCGAAATTAACGGCGCAGACTATCTGGGGCCCGCTACGCCAGGTAAAGTGCTGGCAATATTTGGCGATACCGCGCCGACCGACACCGCGCTGGCGCTGGCGGCCAATGCCGATGTAATGGTGCATGAAACCACGCTTGAAGCCGCAATGGCGGAAAAGGCCAACGGGCGGGGGCATTCAACAACGGTTCAGGCGGCAGCCGTGGCGCAGCAGGCGGGCGCCAGGCGTATGATCGCGACGCACTTCAGTTCGCGCTATCTCTCTGCGGATCGGGAAAAGCTGCTGGCAGAGTGCCAGTCGGTGTTTGCGGCAACCGAGCTGGCACACGATTTTGCTGTTATAGAGATTTAACGCGCCGGGCCGTTACTCTGGTACCACCTGCGTGACGCTATAGTGCCCGGTGCCGGCGGGCACCAGCGTTTTGTGCAGCCACGGCAGCAGCTCTTCCATCTGCGCTTTGAGTTTCCACGGCGGATTGATCACAATCATGCCGGAGGCGGTCATGCCGCGCTGGTCGCTGTCCGGACGCACTGCCAGCTCAATCTGCAGAATATTGCGGATACCGGTGGCTTCCAGATCGCGAAGCATATGTTTGATCTGCTGACGCATCACAACCGGATACCAGAGTGCATAAATACCGGTGGCAAAGCGCTTATAGCCTTCCTGAATCCCTTTCACCACCTCCTGGTAGTCGCTTTTCATCTCATAAGGGGGATCGATCAGGATCAGGCCGCGCCGCGCCGGCGGTGGCAGTTTCGCCTTCAGTTGCTGATAGCCATCGCCGCGTTCCACGCGCGCGCGCGCATCTTTGCTGAACTCATTGCGTAACAGCGGATAGTCGCTGGGATGCAGTTCGGTCAGCTGCAGCTTATCCTCTTCGCGCAGCAGATAACGGGCGATCAGCGGTGAACCTGGGTAGTAGCGCAGGGTGCCACCGGGATTCAGGTTACGCACCGCGTTCAGATAGGGTTTCAGCAGCGCGGGCGCGTCAGGCTGCTGCCAGATGCGGGCGATGCCTTCCAGATATTCACCCGTGCGCTCGGCGTGTGCGCTGCTCAGCTGATAGCGTCCGGCACCGGCGTGCGTATCCAGATAGAGAAAGGGCTTATCCTTCTCCATGAGTGCGGTCAGGATCAGGCTTTCAACGGTGTGTTTCAGCACGTCGGCATGGTTGCCGGCGTGAAAACTGTGGCGATAACTCAGCATAAAAAATGGGGGTCCGCAGTTGGATCAAAGGAGTTGACGATGGAATATGGCGCGATTATAGCCGGATCACAGAGAAATTGCTGCGCTTTCGCGGCACCCGACCCGGTGCTGCGGCTGCGCTGCGCAAACCGGAGCGGCTGCAGAAAAGCGCGACGGGCCGGCAAAATAGTAACGGGTCGATTTAGGCGAATGCTTAATTTGCTGTCAGATCGCGCCTGGAAATGCAATTTTGAGCGTTTTTTCCTACTTCTATTCCATTATACGGCATTGATTTTAATGTCCGGCGCCCGCATTTTAGTAAAATTGCGTAGCGCGAGTATTCGCGCCCATAATTCCATGATGAAAGGATCGCGCTTATGACTAACCCATTACTTACCCCTTTTACCCTGCCCCCTTTTTCTGCCATCAAACCTGAACATGTCGTGCCTGCCGTGACCGAGGTTCTTGAAGAGTGCCGCGATACGGTAGACCGTGTGGTGACGCGGGGAGCGCCTTACACCTGGGAGAGTCTGGTTCAGCCAATTGCAGAAGCAGACGATCGCCTGAGCCGTGTATTTTCACCGGTCAGCCATCTGAATGCGGTAAAAAATAATCCCGATCTGCGCGACGCTTTCGACAAAGCGCTGCCGCTGCTTTCTGAATATTCTACCTGGGTTGGCCAGCACGAGGGACTCTACAAGGCATACCGCAGCCTGAAGCAAAGCGAAAGCTTTGCTGCACTCAGCCCGGAGCAGCAGCGCGCTATTGATAACAGCCTGCGTGATTTCGAGCTGTCAGGCATCGGGCTGGAAAGAGACAAACAGCGGCGCTATGGCAAAATTATGGCGCGCTTGTCGGAGCTGGGCTCAGCCTACAGCAACAATGTGCTGGACGCGACCATGGGCTGGAGCAAGCTGGTCACCGATGAAGCTGAGCTGGCGGGCGTACCGGAAGATGCGCTTTCTGCCGCCCGTGAGCAGGCCAAACTTCGCAAGCAGGAAGGCTGGCTGCTGACGCTGGATATCCCGAGCTATCTGCCGGTTATCACCTATTGCGACAACGCCGCGCTGCGTGAAGAGCTGTACCGTGCATACGCCACGCGCGCTTCCGATCAGGGACCCAACGCAGGCAAATGGGACAACGGCCCGATAATGGAAGAGCAGCTGGCACTGCGCCATGAGCTGGCCCAGCTGCTTGGCTATGACTCTTATGCCGATAAGTCGCTGGTGACCAAAATGGCCGATAGCCCGTCTCAGGTGATCGACTTCCTGGGCGATCTGGCAAAACGCGCGCGTCCGCAGGCTGAACAGGAGCTGGCGCAGCTGCGCGAGTTTGCTAAAGAGGTGTACGGGGTTGATAACATGCAGCCCTGGGATATCACCTATTTTAGTGAAAAGCAGAAGCAGCATCTCTACGCGATCAGTGATGAACAGCTGCGTCCCTATTTCCCGGAAGCCCGCGTGTTAAAAGGTCTGTTTGAGGTCGTAAAACGTATCTACGGCATCAATGTAAAAGAGCGCAAAAACGTTGAGATCTATCATCACGATGTCCGCTTTTTCGACATCTTTGATGAAAGCGGTGAGCTGCGCGGCAGTTTTTATCTGGATCTCTACGCGCGCGAGCATAAGCGCGGTGGCGCCTGGATGGATAATTGCGTTGATAAAATGCGCAAAGCGGACGGCAGCCTGCAGAAGCCGATCGCCTACCTGACCTGTAATTTCAGCCAGCCGCTGGCGGGCAAACCTGCCCTGTTTACGCACGATGAAGTTATCACGCTGTTCCATGAATTTGGCCATGGTCTGCACCATATGCTGACGCAGGTTGAGGTTCCGGGAATATCGGGTATCAACGGCGTGCCGTGGGATGCGGTCGAACTGCCGAGCCAGTTTATGGAAAACTGGTGCTGGGAACCGGATGCACTGGATTTTATCTCTGGCCACTACGAAACCGGCGCTTCTCTGCCGGACGAGCTGCTGGAAAAAATGCTGAAAGCGAAGAACTATCACGCGGCGCTGTTTATTCTGCGTCAGCTTGAATTCGGACTGTTCGATTTGCGGCTCCATACGGGTTTTGACCCGCAGCACGGAGCGAAGGTGATGGACACCCTGCATGCGGTCAAAAAACAGGTTGCCGTTGTGGAAGCGCCACAGTGGGGACGCTTCCCGCATGCGTTCAGCCATATCTTTGCAGGCGGATATGCCGCCGGTTACTACAGCTATTTATGGGCCGACGTGCTGGCAGCCGATGCGTGGGCGCGCCTTAGCGATGAGGGTATCTTCAATCGTGAAACCGGTCAGGCTTTCCTTGACAATATCCTGACGCGCGGCGGTGCTGAAGAGCCGATGGAGCTGTTCAAACGCTTCCGCGGCCGGGAGCCGCAGCTTGATGCCATGCTGAAAAGCTACGGGATTCAGGGATAAACCGGCTGGTGAACATTGGTTTAGTGGATGAAACAGGCGCCGGAAACGGCGCCTTATTACAACTGGCAACGCGCTGGGGGCTTGAGCAGGATGAGACCGCGCCGCTCGCGCTGGTACTCACCCCTGCGCATCTTGAGCTGCGCAAGCGCGATGAGCCAAAACTGGGCGGTATTTTCGTCGATTTTGTTTCCGGTGCCATGGCGCACCGGCGCAAATTCGGCGGCGGACGCGGTGAGGCGGTGGCCAAAGCGGTGGGTATTAAAGGCGGCTATCTGCCGGATGTGGTCGACGCAACGGCCGGTCTCGGACGCGATGCGTTTGTGCTTGCTGCGCTGGGGTGCCGGGTACGGATGCTGGAGCGCCACCCGGTGGTCGCCGCGCTGCTTGAGGATGGCCTGCAGCGCGGCTATGCCGATAGCGAAATTGGCGGCTGGCTGCGCGAGCGGCTGACGCTGCTGCACGTAGCGAGCCAGCAGGCGCTGAGCGATATCGCACCCGCGCCGGATGTGGTCTATCTCGATCCCATGTATCCGCACAGGCAGAAAAGTGCGATGGTAAAAAAAGAGATGCGCGTATTTCAGTCGCTGGTCGGAGCCGATGAGGATGCCGATGCGCTGCTGGAGCCTGCCCGTCGTCTGGCGAAAAAGCGTATCGTGGTTAAGCGTCCTGACTACGCGCCGCCGCTGGCAGGCGTGGCAACACAGTCTGCCGTGGTAACAAAAAGCCACCGCTTCGATATCTATCCGCCGCTAACCTGAAGCGGCAGAGCAGCAAAAATAAAACAGGCCGGTTCTTCCGGCCTGTTTTTTTATTCTTCTTCGGCGTCGCGCAGCGGCACAATCAGCATATCGATATGCACGGTGTTAATCAGCTGACGCGCGGATGACATCAGCTTGCTCCAGAAATCCTGGTGATGACCGCAGACCACCAGATCCACGTCATATTTCCGGATTGCATCCACCAGCACCTGGCCCAGATCGCCGCTGCCGCTCAGCGTTTCGCCAACCGGATAGCCTGCGCTGGCAGAGAGGGCTTTCAGGGCGCTGTGCGTCTCCTCAGAAATACGCTTCTGCATATCGCCGAGATTCACGTCAATCAGGCCGGTATAGAGATCGGAATAGTTAACGTCAACGTGAATAAGCGAGATTTTGGCGTCATAAGGGCGCGCCAGAGACACCGCTTTATCCACCAGCAGCTGGCTTTCCGGAGAGAGATCGACTGCAATCAGGATATGTTTATAGGCCATGATAAAACTCCTTTCTCAATATTCTGGGGGGCCACCCTCCCGCAAACCACGGCGGGCGTTTTCCTTAGCGCGAAGCGGCGATGATGCGCCGGTGACTCAATGAAACGGCAGGATCTGTTGTTATCTGCTGAGTATAGCCAGTGTCACCGGCAAATGCTGCACCGCTGCGCCTGAGTGTGATGACGATGCGCAGAGCAGGGAGCAGGTGTAGAGTGACGATACGCGTCGCTGGAAAAAATTTGAGCAGATATTCTACACTGAAATTGCGTGCCACTTTTCTCTGGTGGCGAGGCGCAGATCTGTAAAACAACAATGCCAATCTGCTTATCGATGGCTGGCTTATTTTCCACAGGACGTTTGCAGCACTTCCCCGCTGCAGAACACGTCATTGCGGTACCAGCCAGAAGGGGGAACTATGATCAGCACTATCGCGCTTTTTTGGGCTCTTTGTGTGGTTTGTCTGGTGAATATGGCGCGCTACTTCTCTTCTTTACGTGCGCTGCTTTACGTATTGCGCGGCTGCGATCCGCTGTTATACCAGTATGTTGACGGGGCTGGCTTTTTTACGTCTCACGGTCAGCCGGGCAAGCAGGTACGGCTGGTACGCTATATCTGGCTGAAACGCTATCTTGACCATCATGACGATGAGTTTATCCGCCGCTGCGAACGCGTACGCGGTCAGTTTGTGCTGACCAGCGGGCTCTGTTTTCTGGTCGTGGTGAGCCTGGTGGCCATGGCGATCTGGCAGTAAAACGGCCTCCTCATGCCGGACGCCGGCAATAAAAAAGGGCGACACGGTTGTCGCCCTTTTGCCGGAATACTGCGGTATCAGATCAGATGCAATGCAATCCAGTAGAGTCCGCCTGACAGCAAAATACAGACCGGCAGCGTGAAGATCCACGCCATAGCGATGTTTTTGATGGTGCGACTCTGCAGTCCGCCGCCGTCAACCAGCATGGTGCCGGCCACAGAGGAAGAGAGGATATGCGTGGTTGAAACCGGCATACCGGTATAGCTTGCCACCCCAATCGATAGGGCAGCAGTCACCTGCGCTGACATACCCTGCGCATAGGTCATGCCTTTCTTACCGATTTTTTCACCGATGGTTGTCGCCACACGCCGCCAGCCGATCATGGTGCCGATGCCCAGCGCCAGCGCCACGGCAACGATAATCCAGACCGGCGCATACTCGATAGTGCCAAGCAGATCGCCCTTCAGCTTGCTGAGGAAGCGCTTATCATCCGCGCCGGTTTCCGGCAGCTTGGCCGCTTTATCCGCAGTATCAGAGATGCACAGCAGCAGACGACGCATCTGGCTACGCTGATCGACAGAGAGCTGATCGTAGCTCTGCAGATTGTTCAGCAGGCCCTGAGCCCGACCGATTGCCTGCAGCGCACGCGCGCTGTCACAGTGGAACTCCTGCGGGCCGCTCGGAACTTCTTCCGGCGTTGGCAGTGCAGGCGGTGCCATCTGCACAATGTGCGTCAGTGAATCGCCGTGCTGGCGGTAATACTGTTCGAGATGATTAACCGCATCGCGCGTGCGGGTGATGTCATACCCTGACGCATTCATATTCACGACAAAACCCGCCGGAGCCACGCCAATCAGCACCAGCATGATCAGACCAATGCCTTTCTGTCCGTCGTTAGCGCCGTGTGAATAGCTGACGCCGATGGCCGAAACAATCAGCGCGATGCGCGTCCAGAACGGCGGCTTTTTCTTGCCGTCAATCTTTTCACGGTCAGCGGGAGTCATATGAATACGCGCGCGTTTCTTCGTACTGCTCCAGTAACGGCGCAGCAGGAAAATCAGGCCGCCGGCGATGATCAATCCAATAATCGGTGACAGGATCAGCGACAGAAAGATATTGATCACTTTCGGCAGATTGAGCGCATCCACCACAGAGGTGCCGGTCATCAGTGCATTGGTGAGACCAATACCGATAATCGCGCCAATCAGCGTATGAGAACTGGAGGCCGGCAGGCCCAGATACCAGGTGCCGAGGTTCCAGATAATGGCAGCCAGCAGCATGGAAAAGACCATGGCGAGGCCGTGCGCCGAACCGACATTCAACAGCAGATCGGTAGGAAGCATATGTACGATAGCGTAGGCCACGCTCAGACCGCCGAGCAGCACGCCAAAAAAGTTGAACACACCTGCCATCACCACTGCCAGCTGCGCCCGCATCGCACGGGTGTAGATGACGGTAGCGACCGCGTTGGCTGTGTCGTGGAAGCCGTTGATTGCCTCATAAAACAATACAAACAGCAGGGCAAGAACCAATAACAGGCCGGTACTCAGGTCAAGACCAGCAAACAGATGTAGCATAAACGTTACGCCATTTTGGAGGACATGAACGCGGCGCATTATCTGCGACAACGCACTGTATGGGAAAGAGAAATATAGCCTTTTTTTGTCTTAAAATGATAACCCGGAGGACAAAACAAGGTAAAAGAGCCTAAAAATGAAACAGTTACATTATGACATATTTACAGCATTTTTTTGAAGGTGGCGCAAAAAGCCGCAGATCACTACAATCAGCGCCTTTCGTAATCAGGTGGACATCGCAGTGGAAAAGTTTGACGTTATCGTAATAGGGGCAGGTGCAGCCGGTATGTTCTGTGCAGCGCAGGCGGGACAGCGCGGGCGCCGCGTACTGCTGCTGGATAACGGCAAAAAAGCGGGCCGTAAGATCCTGATGTCAGGCGGCGGCCGCTGCAACTTTACGAATCTGTATACCGAGCCGGCGGCCTACCTGTCGCACAATCCGCACTTCTGCAAATCTGCGCTGGCGCGTTACACCCAGTGGGATTTTATCGATCTGGTTAACCGGTACGGCATCGCCTGGCACGAAAAAACGCTGGGTCAGCTGTTTTGCGACGACTCAGCGCAGCACATTGTCGATATGCTGCTGAAAGAGTGTGAGGCGGGTGCGGTGACGCTGCGGCTGCGCAGCGAAGTGCTGAGCACGGCACGCGACGGCGAGGGGTTCCGGTTGCAGCTTAATGGCACAGACGTATGGGCAGAGAAGCTGGTGATCGCCAGCGGCGGATTATCGATGCCGGGACTGGGTGCGTCGCCGTTTGGTTACAAAGTGGCAGAGCAGTTTGGTCTGCGCGTCTACCCGACCCGCGCCGGACTGGTGCCGTTTACGCTGCATAAACCGCTGCTGGAGCAGCTCAGCACGCTGTCGGGCGTTGCGCTGCCAGCCACCATTGAAGCGCAGGACGGCACGCTGTTTAAGGAAGCGATGCTGTTTACCCATCGCGGCCTCTCTGGTCCGGCAGTGCTGCAGATCTCCAGTTACTGGCAGCCAGGGGAGTTTGTCAGCGTTAACCTGTTGCCGGCACTGGCGCTGACGGATTACCTCGATGAGCAGCGCAGCGCGCACCCCAACCTCAGCCTGAAAAACAGCCTGGCGAAGATCCTGCCGAAGCGACTGGTGGAGGTCCTGCAGGCGATGAACCAGATCCCGGATGTCACCCTGAAGCAGCTCAACAGCAAACAGCAGGCTGAGCTGGCGCAGTTACTGCACCAGTGGCGCGTACAGCCAAACGGCACCGAAGGCTATCGCACCGCGGAGGTTACGCTGGGCGGTGTTGATACCACCCAGCTCTCTTCAAAAACCATGGAAGCGCGTGACGTACCGGGCCTCTATTTCATTGGCGAAGTCGCGGATGTGACCGGCTGGCTGGGTGGCTATAATTTCCAGTGGGCGTGGAGTTCTGCCTGGGCCTGCGCCCAGGCACTCTGAGCATTACTGGCGGCTCAGCAGCAGCTGGCCCAGCAGGCTGTCGCGGTTAACCACGCCATATTTCAGATTGGTAGCGAGATATTTGCGATCAAATCCGGTGAGCTTGGTCAGCGGCGGCAGCACGTCTGGCAGGCGATCAACCATCAGCATGCGGCTCAGCCGGACCGGGCGCCACTCGCTCAGACTTTGATAGAGCAGCGCGCTGGCTTCGCACTTACGCAGATAAAGGTTGTAATCATTGCTTTCGCGCAGCGCCTGCTGCTGTGCCAGATAAACCACCAGGTAATCAGGCGGCGTAATGCCCTGTACCAGGGTGTCATAGTCAGGCTGCGCCAGCAGCTGCCGGAAGAAAGCTTCAGCACCCAGCGTGACAATCGGGCGGAAATAGTGCAGCCAGCGACCAATAAAAGCATTATGCGCCGGGGCCGCAAGGAACCACGACTCAATCACCGGATACGCCATATCGTGCGTTGAGCCGGCCCGGTAAAATGCAATCAGGTCGTAACGCGCATCGGCGTTAACGGCCAGCAGTGCATCCAGCGTCTGGTTGAGAATAATGGTGGCGTCCATCCAGATGCCGCCATAGCGATAAAGCAACTCCAGCCGGATGACATCGCTTTTGTGCGACGGACGCATATCGGGATGCGTAAACTGCAGGTCCGGCAGATAGCGGGCGAGATTGCGATTGTTGATCACCGTCATCTGATAACCCGGGTTTTCCCGGACAATTTTATCCACAAAAATCTGCACTTCAGCGGGCAGCGTTTCGCTCTCCCAGTACATCCAGATCTGCTGCGGGATCGGCGTGCCGGTGGCGGGCTGGCTGCACATATTGATATCCTGCTCATCGCGCGGATTATAGCTTGCCAGCTGTTTACGCCGCGTCAGCATCTTCTCTGCCCGCAGACCCAGCGAGACCAGATGAGTTTTAAGATTATTTTTGTTCATGCTTTTTCCTGTCGCAGGCCGTCAGCTATCGCAGTTTTTATGCAGGCAAAAAAACTGGCCCTGTGGCAACGTCCTGAATGCACCCTGAGCGGCGCGAAATGAAGGTTAAAATTAACAAAGGGCGGGAAGTTGCTCAATCAATAAACCGTAAAACAACAACTTTAAGAGAATCCGCAGAAACCAGCGCTGATGGCCGATACGCGCGGGTAGCCATGCCGCTAATCTGCTATTATCGGCAGGTTTTTTACTCCGCTGATGCTGTGACACTATGTTAAAAATGAAATTTCTGCTGCCGGTTCTGCTTTTGCTGAGCGCCGCAGTATGGTGGCTGATGCCACATTATGATGATGAAGATAAAGCTTATTATATTGCCGTATTTTGTACGCTGACGCACGACGGGCGCGATAACAGCCCGCAGGCGATGCAGCAGATTATTGAAGGCAGTAACTCCGATTATGCCCTGCAGAAAATCCGCTTTAAGGCTGATCTGGCAACACATCTGCAGCAGGTGTGGCAGGATCTGACCTTGCCGCAGCAGCAGCAGGCGCATCAGGAAGCGCTGCGCTGCCGGCAGCTCATGTCAGCCGTGATGCTGCCGGGTAAGCCAGTAGAGTAGAGGCTATAGCGCTGATCCGCGGCAGACGCAAAGCGTCTCACCGGATGGTTATGCCGTGTCTTCCTCCGGAGAACCCGGCTGACCCTCCATCCGCCGGCAAATTGCGCAGGGGTCATCACTGCTGCGGAGTTGCGCTTCCGCTTCGCGGCATAGCCTGCGTCTGCGGCACTGCAGCGGTGTGCAGCCCAGCGTCTGCTTAAACGAACGGGTCAGTGATTGCTGACTTTCAAAATGGTATTTCAGCGCCAGGCGAATTATCGGCGTGTCACTGTATTTAAGGTCGGCAATACACTGTGTCAGCTTTTTCCTGCGAATATAGCGCGCCAGGGTTTCACTATAATAGCGGGCAAATAATTTCTGCAGATACCATTTCGAATATCCTGATTTCTGTGCGATATCGTCGATGCTTAAGCGTTGCTCCAGATTGTCAGTGAGCCACTCTTTGATCGTGGTGATAACCTGCTGATTATATTTCTGCTTCATGCCGATGTTTTCCTTCACGCGTCATCATGAAAGTCAATTAAACGGTATAAAGCAGAGGCGTGCTAAATTATTTTTTTATTTTTAAGTAATATATTTTTATATCGGGAATAGTCTTGTATTTATATAAGTGATTTATCGCGCCTTCTGGAAATAACAGAATAAAAGCAGCGTTAATTATTTTAATTTATGCTCAGAAAGCATTATTCGCGTGTGTATGATTATTGAGTAAGGCCAGCCCGGCGTTAGCGATCGCCGGGCTGTAAAATGCTTATCAGAGCAGCTTTTGCTCGGCGAGATCCAGCGCAAAGTAGCTGAATATCAGGTCGGCGCCGGCACGCTTAATGGCGCCCAGGCTTTCCAGAACGACATTACGCTCGTCAATGGCGCCCGCCTGCGCGGCGAACTTGATCATCGCATATTCACCGCTCACCTGGTAAGCCGCCAGCGGCAGCGTGGTGCGTTCGCGAATATCACGCAGAATGTCGAGATAGGCACCGGCAGGTTTAACCATCAGTGAATCCGCACCTTCCGCTTCATCCAGCAGGGATTCGCGGATCGCCTCGCGGCGGTTCATCGGGTTCATCTGATACGTTTTGCGATCGCCTTTCAGCGCCGTGCCTGCCGCTTCGCGGAACGGGCCGTAGAACGAGGACGCAAACTTAGTGGAGTAAGACATGATCGCCGTATCGGTAAAGCCCGCCCCATCCAGCGCCTGACGGATCGCCTTAACCTGACCATCCATAGCCGCTGAGGGAGCGATAAAGTCAGCACCTGCCTGCGCGGCAACCACCGCCTGTTTACCCAGATTAATCAGCGTCTGGTCATTATCCACACCGTGATCGCACAGCACACCGCAGTGGCCGTGGCTGGTGTATTCACAGAAGCAGGTATCGGACATCACGATCATCTCCGGCACCGTCTCTTTACAGATGCGCGCCATACGCGCCACCAGGCCATTTTCCTGCCACGCGTCGCTGCCGGTAGCGTCGGTATGATGGGAAATACCGAAGGTCATGACAGAACGGATACCCGCTTTGGCAATACGCTCAATTTCATACGCCAGACGTTTTTCCGGAATACGCATCACGCCCGGCATGGCGTTGATCGGGACGTAATCATCCACCTCTTCTTCGACAAAGATCGGCAGCGCCAGATCGTTGATGCTGAGGCCGGACTCCTGGAACATTGTGCGCATTGACGCGCTTTTACGCAGCCTTCTCGGGCGCTGGATCAGATTAAATTCAGACATGCTCACACAACTTATTCGGATGAAAATAGTGACTACAGTTTACTCTTTTTCGCGCCGGGTAATGAAGAATGTGTGCTGCTGACAGGTTCAGGCGGGAGATAAAAAAGTCCCGCCGGGCGGCGGGACTGGTGGATATTACTCTTTAATAACCGGATGCTGGTCGACCAGATTGCGACGTTTAGCCTCAAGGCGTGCAATCTCTGCATCAATATCTTCAATCTTCTGTTCGATATTGTCGTGATGCTCCTGCAGGATCTCACGCGCTTCATCAAGGTCAGACGCCGCAGGCGTGGCGCCACGCAGGGGCTTGTTCGCCGTCTCTTTCATATAGAGACCGGTAATCAGGCCCACCACAGCTACCACCATCAGATAGTAAGCTGGCATATAGAGATTATTGGTCGCTTCTACTGCCCAGGCGGTCACGGTTGGCGTCAGACCGGCAACCAGAATCGAGATGTTGAATGCACTGGCCAGCGCACTGTAGCGAATATGCGTCGGGAACATCGCCGGCAGGGAAGAGGCCATCACGCCGGTAAAGGCGTTGAGGATCACTGCCAGCAGCAGCAGGCCGGCAAAAATCAGCCCCAGCACGTTGCTGTTGATAAGCGTAAACGCAGGGATGGCACAGAAGAACAGCGCAATACTGCCGAGAATGATAAACGGACGACGGCCAAAGCGGTCGCTCAGCATACCCATTACCGGCTGTACAAACAGCATACCCATCATGATGGCGATGATGATCAGCACCCCATGATCTTCCGAGTAGTGCAGGTTATGCGACAGGTAGCTCGGCATGTAAGTCAGCAGCATGTAGTAGGTCACGTTGGTAGCAAGCACCAGACCGATACAGGCCAGCAGACTTTTCCAGTGTTTGGTGGCGATCTCTTTAAATGACACTTTCGGGCCATCGCGCAGACCGTCACGGTCACCCTGCTCCAGACCTTCAACGTGCTGCTGGAAAGCCGGGGTCTCTTCCAGCGCATGACGCAGGTAGAGGCCAATCAGACCCAGCGGCAGTGCCAGGAAGAAAGGTACGCGCCAGCCCCACTCAAGGAAGTTATCTTCCCCGATGATGGTCGAGAGCAGCACCACAACGCCTGCACCCAGTACGAAACCGGCGATAGAACCAAAGTCGAGCCAGCTGCCCATAAAGCCGCGCTTACGGTCCGGAGAGTACTCTGCGACAAAAATCGATGCGCCGGTATACTCGCCGCCGACCGAGAAGCCCTGTGCCATTTTGGCCAGCAGCAGCAGAATCGGTGCCCAGATGCCAATGGAGGCGTAGGAGGGGATCAGGCCGATACAGAACGTACTGATCGACATAATAACAATGGTGATAGAAAGAATTTTCTGCCGGCCATACTTGTCACCCAGCATGCCGAAGAAGAGCCCGCCCAGCGGACGGATCAGGAAGGGAACCGAAAAGGTACCCAGCGCCGCGATCATCTGCACGCCCGGGGAGGCGTCAGGGAAAAAGACTTTACCCAGCGCATAGGCAACAAAGCCATAGACACCAAAATCGAACCACTCCATCGCATTGCCCAGCGATGCTGCAGTAATAGCCTTGCGTAAGCGGGCGTCATCAATAATGGTGACGTCATCCAGCCCGATAGGTTTTACACGCTTCCTACGTAATTTCATGATGTTACCCTGTATTGGAATTCGAAAAATCCTCAACGCCGCAGGCTGTTTGCTATCAACTCAGTCCGCGGCGTTGAGAAGATTAAAGCATAGCCGTGAAAAAGGGTTTTCCCCTGGCCAGCCACAGCAATTATTACTCAGGTAATTATTGCGAACCGCGACAGAGTATACCGTTTTTATGTGATATTTGTCATGTTTTCACCAGTAAGTGGTTACTTTTTAACTAATTATATGGTCGTAAAGCAGTGTCATAAGGGTGAAAAATATTTTACTTTTTTTGACATAACCCACACACCATGCGGGCTGCGGCGGGAATTAATGCGGGGCGGAAGTCATACCGGAAAGCGGCTGAGTACCGTGCTCTTCCATCCAGCGGAGGAACGTCTGGCTGGCAACAGGACGGGCATAATAATAGCCCTGAATAAAGGTGACCTGACGCTGCTGCAGATACGTGAGCTGCAGCGCGGTTTCTACCCCTTCGCCCAGCACCTCCAGCTTCAGTTTGTGGCAAAGATTGATAATGGCATCCAGCACCGGCGTTTCTATTTCCAGCCCTTCAATGGCATTGATAAAGCCGCGATCGATTTTCAGATAGTCGAGCGGGAAGGTCATCAGGTAGGAAAGGGAGCAGTGTCCGGTGCCAAAATCGTCAATGGCGACTTTCATGCCCTGCGCCTGCAGAAAACGCAGCTTGCGCGCGACTGCTTCGCCATCCTTAATCAAACTGCGCTCGGTAAGTTCAAGGGTGATCAGCATCTGCTTGTCGCGGATAGCCTGCGCAAATTGCATGATGTCCTGAGTAAAGTCTGCGTGTTGCAGATGATCTGCCGCCAGATTAAAACCGAGGTGAAAACCCGGCATCACCGGCCAGCTGGCAATATCTTCACTCATCAGTTCCAGCAGATGCCGGGTGAGATCCACAATCACTCCCTCCGACTCCGCGTGCGTAATAAAAATATCGGGCCGCACCATTTCACCATTGGGCAGCTGCCAGCGCAGCAGCGCCTCGGCCCCTGAACAGCGGGCAAGCGTATTGTTATAAACCGGCTGATAGTGAACAGAAAACTGACGATTACGCATGGCGCGGCGGATCTCATCGGCCCAGGAAATACGGCGGCGCAGCCAGTTCGCCGTCAGTATCATCAGCATGATCGAGAAGATGGAAGCCATCGGCAGGAAGATAAACAGCGCCTGCCGCCAGGCGGCGATCAGCTCTGCCGGAGGCACAATTACGCTAACGCGAATAGGATAACGCTGTGATTCGCGCTGAAACGGCGTGCTCTGCATATAGCGTTCAACGGGTGCTTCACTCTTACCGCTGGCGATAATTGCGCCCTCGCCGAACTGCAGGCTCATTTGATAGCCGCGTGACTCTCCCATTGCGTGCATAAAGTCCATCAGATACTGGCCATCAATGACCGCCCAGACGCCGCTGCTGTCCGGTAACTGGCGTACAAATATGACTGCCGGACGATGCGGTACGCCCGAGGTGCCTGGCAGCGAGAGGCTCCACGAGGCTTTACCGGTTATCGGTAGCGGACGCATCATCATCGCTTCAAGCGTGCCGTCACTGATGCCGTAAGCAGAGGAGCAGGTGATGTTATCGCCCTGCAAGATCCCCACCGACCGGAAATAGGCGTTGAGCGTGCCGATACGCTGCAGGTGCTGTTCAATGTTACTGCAGGGGCGAGACGGGTATTGTCCCAGTTCAGCAATCATGTTCCAGGCGTTGTCGCTCATCTTTTCTGCCTGAGCCAGCAAAATAGTGGCTGTCGCCACCTGCTGCTGCCGGACCATATGGCGCGCCTCAATCGCCGTACAGACGATACCCAGCACCAGCGGCAGGAGTCCGGCGCAGACAATATAGAGCCAGCCAAAATCACGACGTTTTTTTCGCAGAGGCACCAGACTCTCCTCGGTGGGGTTAGGCGTTTATCCGCCGCGCCAGCAGCATAACATCTTATTGACGCTGTGCAGGGCAGCGATTCGCCGGCTGTGCAGTCAGCCGGCGCTGATGATCGCTGCCCGTTGCGCTTAATGCCCGTTTTTTTCTGCTCCGTTTGGATTTATTCAGCAGATAACTCGCGATCTTACAGTTAAAAGCAACGATAACGCGGTATTCCCCGGTAAAAGAAAAACGGCAGCGGAACCAGAGACTATCTGCTCTGTCGCGGTGGTTCGCGCCGTTTCAGACGTGGCCTGCCGGTGCCCAGCATGATCGCCAGACGGCTGCCGCCCGGCGTGGTTTCCATCAAAATTTTCGTCACGCTGGTCAGCGGCACCGAGAGCAGCATGCCGACCGGCCCCAGCAGCCAGCCCCAGAAGATCAGGGACAGAAAGACCACCAGCGTGGAAAGGCCCAGCCCGCGTCCCATCAGACGCGGTTCCAGCATATTGCCAAATACCATATGGATTGCGCTGAACAAAAACGCGACCAGCATCGCATCGTAAATATCGTTCAGCACCAGAGCCTGAATAAAGGGCGGAATGCCGGCGATAATCGGGCCGATATTGGGGATAAAATTAAGAATAAAGGCAACCACCCCCCAGAACAGCGCAAACTTCACGTCCAGCAGCAGCAGCACCAGCCACACGGAGAATCCGGTTATCAGACTCACCAGCGTTTTCAGCGCCAGATAGTGGGTCACGCCTTTGAGCGCTTTGTGCAGGCCCGCGATGCGGATTTGCGGGTTAGTCAGGGCGTTACGCATTTTATAGGGCAGGTGATGCACTTCAAACAGCATAAAGACCACGGTCAGGATCAGCAGCACTATATTGGTCATCGCGCCGGAAAACTGCGCCAGTACCGTGGTCGCCATGTTCATGATCAGATTCGGATCAAAGTGCTGCGCCAGCGTTTCGGTTGAAATATTAATGTGAAAACCGGCTGCCAGATGCTGGATCACCGTAAGTTTCTGCTCCAGCATGGCGCGGATTTGCGGATAGGTATCGCTGAACTCTCCGACTGAACTTGCCAGTACAGCCACCAGCAGCAGCATCATAATAAAGATAACGGTGATAACCAGTGAGATGGCCACACCGCGTCGTAAACCACGACGCATCAGTGTACTGACCAGCGGATTCAGCACGATAGCCAGAAAGCTGGCGAGCAGAAAGGGCACCAGTATGTCTGACGCGGCGCGGACGCCAGCCAGAATAATCACTAACATCGCCAGCTTGACCAAAATATTCTGGCCAATTCTCTCCTGTGGCTTTTCGTTCATTGCTGCTCCTGAGGGGATTTTTTCTGATCCAAGTGTAGCCGAAGGCGGGTAAGAGGTTGTTTATACACATGCAGGCAGCAGAGACGCCAGGGCACAGCGCCAGAAAGTGGGCGGCAATCCAGGGCGTTCAGCAGATGCATACCCTCTGAAAAGGCGTATAGTTAATTTTCTGTTATCAAATGCCTGTCGTGAGCGCGTTTATTTATGCCTGACCTGCCTGCTGCTGCAGAGCACAGCCGTCTCCGGCTGAATCTGCAGATTCTGTCTGTCGTAAAATTTAATTTTGCCACCTATCTGACCATCGGACTGCCGCTGGCGGTGCTGCCCGGGTTCGTACATGACAATCTGGGGTATAGCGCGTTCTGGGCCGGGGTGGTCATCAGTCTGCAGTATATCGCCACGCTGCTCAGCCGGCCCTATGCCGGACGCTTTGCCGACAGCTGGGGACCTAAACGCGTTGTGGTACTGGGGCTGGCAGGCAGCCTGCTAAGCGGCCTCTGTATGCTGCTCTCCGCTCTGACGCAGGAGCAGGCGTTACTCAGTCTGACGCTGCTCTGCCTGGGACGCATTATTCTCGGCGTCGGTCAGAGCTTTTGCGGCACCGGCACGTCGCTCTGGGGCGTGGCAAAAGCGGGCTCTTTGCACATCGGGCGTGTGATTTCCTGGAACGGGATCGTGACCTACGGTGCCATGGCGCTGGGGGCACCGCTGGGTGTCGCGTTGTTTCGCAGCGGCGGACTGCTGCAGCTCTCAGGAGTAATTGTGGCCATTAGTCTGCTGGCGATGGTGCTGGCGCTGCCACGGGCAGCGGTCAAAGGCAGTAAAGCGCGCCCGCTGCCGTTCCGGGCGGTACTGGGCAAAATATATGGTTTTGGACTGCTGCTGGCGATGGGCTCGGCCGGATTTGGCGTGATTGCGACCTTTATTACCCTGTTTTATCGCGAACGTGGCTGGGAGGGCGCGGCCTTTGCCCTGACGCTGTTCAGCAGTGCGTTCGTGGGCATGCGCCTGCTGTTTCCGGATGCGATTAACAAATGGGGCGGGCTGCGCGTCGCCAGCGTCTGCTTTGCCATTGAGGCTGCGGGCCTGTTTCTGGTCGCAGGCGCGGCCGAACCGTGGATGGCAAAGCTGGGAGCTTTTCTGACCGGCGCAGGATTTTCCCTGGTGTTTCCGGCTATCGGCGTCGTTGCGGTTAAAGCGGTGCCGCAGCAAAACCAGGGCAGTGCGCTGGCAACCTATACCGCATTTATGGATCTGGCGCTGGGCATCACAGGGCCACTCGCCGGCCTGATCATGAACTACGCCGGCGTATCACTGGTCTATCTGCTGACGGCGCTGCTGGTCTGTATTGCGCTGGGCTGCACGCTGCATATGATGAAATCCCGCCTGCAGGATGACGCAGATACGCCATAAAAAAAGGCCCCCGACCGGGGCCAGCAACGGCAAATGTATCCTGAAAGGACACCAATAAGGATCGCTGAGACATCTGCAGAGGCGAATGCACTGATGGAAAACAATAAGAACATTTATTTCATAATAATTGAATATTGAAACGTAAAAGATTAGATCCGCTTCGCAAAATTGTGCATTTGATTTCATTAAGCGCGCGCAATTTTTTGTCTGAGGTGCTGGACAGCGGCCCGCCAGCCAGAAAAAATGCGATCCAGTCCGCTAAAAGTAAATCTTTCAAAAAAGAGTATTTGAAAAATTTATTTCATTGTAATAGCTTCATAGCACGCTTTTCATCTCACCTGCCCGGGTAGCCTGACGCTAACCCCTTTGCTGCCTGCAGGGCCCTTTACATCAATGAGGCATCGACATGACTATTATTGGAAACTTTATCGGTGGCAGCATCACGCACAGCGCCAGTAATGAAACCATTCCGGTTTACGATCCGGCAACCGGCAAAGTGGTGCGTGAGCTGACGCAAAGCACCGCTGCAGAAGTGGAGCAGGCGATTGCGGTAGCGCACGCTGCCTTTCCGGAATGGTCAAAAACCGCGCCGCTGCGTCGTGCGCGCGTCATGTTTAATTTCAAAGCGCTGATGGAAAAGCATCGTGAGGAGCTGGCAGAACTGATTGTTTCAGAGCATGGCAAGGTCTGGTCTGATGCGCTGGGTGAGCTGACGCGCGGTATTGAAGTGATTGAGTTTGCCTGCGGCATTCCGCACCTGCTGAAAGGTGAAAACTCACCGGGCGTAGGCACTGGCGTTGACAGCTATTCACTGATGCAGCCGGTGGGCGTGGTGGCAGGCATTACGCCATTTAATTTCCCGGCGATGGTGCCGCTCTGGATGTTCCCGATTGCGCTGGCGTGCGGTAATACCTTTATTCTCAAACCACCGGCCCTGGATCCATCCGCATCGGTACGCATGGCGGAGCTGCTGAAAGAGGCAGGCCTGCCGGATGGCGTATTCAATGTGGTGCACTCATCTAATGATGATGCAGAACAGCTGTATAAAGATCCGCGCATCGCGGCTGTCAGCTTTGTCGGCTCGTCCGGCGTGGCGGAGCACATCTATAAAACGGCCAGCGCGCACGGCAAACGCGTACAGGCGTTTGGCGCGGCGAAAAACCACGCTATCGTCATGCCGGATGCCGATCTGGATGCCACCGTGAATGCGATCATGGGCGGCGCGTTTGGCTCAGCAGGCGAGCGTTGCATGGCGCTGCCGGTGGTGGTTGCCGTCGGTGATGATACGGCAGATAAACTGATCGCCCGCCTGACGCCGCTGATCAAAGCGCTGCGCGTGGGGCCGGGTATGCAGCAGGGTGCAGAAGAGAATGAGATGGGACCGGTGGTCTCTGCCGCCCATCAGAAAAAAGTGCTGGGCTACATCGACAAAGGTGAGCAGGAGGGGGCGAAGCTGGTGGTCGATGGCCGCGCTATCCGGGTCGCGGGCCATGAAGAGGGCTACTATGTAGGCGGCACGCTGTTCGATAATGTTACGTCAGATATGGTGATCTGGCGTGAAGAGATCTTTGGTCCGGTGCTGAGCATTATGCGCGCCAGCGACTACAGCAGCGCACTGCAGCTGGTCAACAGCCATGAGTTTGGTAACGGCAGCGCCATCTTTACCAGCAACGGCCACACCGCGCGTGAGTTTATCCAGAATGTTGAGGCAGGCATGGTGGGCGTTAACGTTCCGGTCCCGGTTCCAATGGCATTCCACAGCTTTGGCGGCTGGAAACGCTCTGTATTTGGCGCGCTGAACGTGCACGGCCCGGATGGCGTACGCTTCTATACGCGGATGAAAACCGCCACCGTACGCTGGCCCAGCGGTCAGCAGACCGTATCGGAATTCAGTATGCCGACGCTGGGTTAAGGCGACGCACAGGAGGAAAGCATGTCCCTGATTTCAAAAGCACAGCAGCCTGACAGCAGCGGTCGTATTCAGCACGTCACGCCGCAGAGCGCGGGCTGGGAATATGTTGGTTTTGCGGCTTACCTGCTAAAACAGGGCGAGACGCTGACGCTGCAGAGCGGTGAGAACGAGCTCTGCCTGGTGCTGGTTGCCGGGCGGGCGTCGGTGAAAACCCGTCACGCTGCCTTTGCCGGCATTGGCAAACGCATGTCGCCGTTTGAGCGCATTCCCCCGTGGTCGGTCTATGTGCCGCATCACGATGAAGCGGAGATCACCGCAGAAACCGATCTTGAGCTGGCCGTATGCAGCGCGCCGGGGCATGGCGATCTGCCGGCCCGGCTCATCCCGCCGGAAGACGTAGGCATTGAGCATCGCGGCAAAGGGCATAACCAGCGTCTGGTGCATAATATTCTGCCGGATAACAAAGCGGCGGACAGTCTGCTGGTGGTCGAGGTCTATACCGATGAAGGGGCAACCAGCTCCTGGCCAAGCCACAAGCATGATGAGAAAGCGAGTCCGGATGAGACCTATCTGGAGGAGACTTACTATCATCGCTTTGACCCGGAACCCGGTTTTGCTATGCAGCGGGTCTATACCGACGATCGCTCACTCGATGTCTGTATGGCACCCGGCAATCGCGATGTTGTCATGGTGCCACGCGGTTATCACCCGGTCGCCACGCTGGCAGGGTATGACAACTACTATCTGAACGTGATGGCAGGGCCGGTGCGGCTGTGGAAATTTACCTGGGAGAAAGATCACGCCTGGGTAAATAGCGAAAACTACCCGCGCAGCCGCTGAGTTGCGGCATAAATGACAAGAGGGCAGCCAGCGCGCTGCCCTTTTTTATGGATGCGGTTATTCCTGCTCGCTGCTGTTATTCAGCGCCAGCGATACGGCCAGCGTCTGCGCCAGGCAGAGTGAGGCAACCTGAGAACGGAATCCATCGACCTGCGCTTCACGTACCACAAAGCAGACGTCGCTGAAGGCGGCCAGCGGGCTGACCTGACTGTCGGTGATGGCGATCTGATGTGCGCCGCGCCGGGCACCCAGCTCGACCAGCTCAACGGCTTCACGCGCATAAGGCGAGTAGCTGATAGCGATAACCACATCTTTGGGATTCACCATGC
This sequence comes from Pantoea sp. UBA4549, assembly GCF_002387285.1. NCBI lineage: Bacteria > Pseudomonadati > Pseudomonadota > Gammaproteobacteria > Enterobacterales > Erwiniaceae > Pantoea > Pantoea sp. UBA4549. Next base: position 75,768 of record NZ_DGLH01000012.1, read on the forward strand.
TCAGCTGCTCCGCAAACATGCCGCCGAGGCCATCAATCAGAAACGCACGGCGCTCAAGGTGACGCAGCGCGTAAACCAGATAGGAAGCCACGCTAAATGAACGGCGCAGGCCAATGATGTAGATATTCTCCGCCTCATTCAGCATCTGTACCGCTTTGTTGAGCTGCTCAGGGTTAATCTGCATCGCCAGCTGCTGCAGCGCCTGACTGTTCACCATGGTGAAGACGTTGAGGATCTCCATCGGGCTTTCCGGCGAGCTGGCGCTGTCATCGGTTGCCGTCTGGCGAAACAGCCGGGCACGCTCGGTATAGTTAACGGTCTCTTCCATCAGGTGCTGACGAAATACCTGTTTCATTTCATTGAAGCCGCTGAAGCCAAAGGCGTTAGCAAAACGGATCAGCGTGGAGGGCGGCACATCAGCCTGCTGCGCGATAGAGGCTACGGTATCAAAGGCAATACTATTGCTGTTATCAAGAATATAACGAGCCACCTGCTTCAGACGCTTGCTCAGCGTCTCATAGCGACGACGGATATCGTCCTGTAACAGGGTCAGCTGGGTTGGATTATTGGTCATGACTTCGGCCCGTTAACAAAGAAAAAATGGCTGGATAATGAGCGCTATAGTATCAGATGGATGGAAAATTTCATTCAATTGTCATCTGCAGCGCATCTATTTCATCGGATTATGCAATACCTCACAAAACCGCGCGGCGGCGGCACATTTTGCGCTAAAGGGATCGGGACCGGATAGAGAGAAGCGGAAAAACAGCGTGTGCAGAGGGTTTTCACCCTCTCCGCCAGGGGAGAGGGTGTGCTGAAACACTACCTGTCTGGCTTAACCGCGCGCTGCGCGCCAGTAGCCAATCAGGCGCAGATAGTTGCCTTTTACTGTCTCAATCAGCGTCTGGTCATCCAGCTCACCTTTCAGCCACTGACGTGACGGCTGACCAAAGATGGTGCGCCCGACGGCAAATCCTTTTACCCACTCCGCCTGCGCCGCAGCGGCAAAGCCCGCCTTGAGCTTATCTTCCGGCGCGTCCAGGCCAAGCAGCAGTATGCCGCGACAGTACGGATCCTGCTGCTCAATCAGTGCACCTATTGCCTGCCAGCTCTCTGCAGAAAGCGGCGGCAGTTTCCACCAGTCGGGCTGAATGCCCAGGCTGTAGAAATGGCTCAGCATCTCATGATAGTAAGACTCGTTATGATCGGGATTACTCTCCGGCAGGATCACTTCGACCAGCAGTTCATGACCGCTTTTGTTACAGCCGCGCCACACATCCAGCAGCAGGTCATCCTGCTCATTGCGCAGCTCCGCGCTGTCATGCGGATGGTAAAACACCAGACATTTCACCACATGCTCTGCCGGCCAGTCGATCAGCTGTGAGCCGATATTGCCATGCTCCAGCCGCAGCGGCCGCGATCCAGGCTGCTCAATCGGACGACCAATCCACCACTTTTTGCCGGTAATGGCGTTCAGCGCTTTCTGCCCGTAAGTGGTATCTGCCAGAATGCCGCTCTTTTCATTCAGGCCCGCTTCTGTCGCCGCCTCCTGCGCCGCCTGCAGCAGCAGGAGTTTTAACTGCGGAATGCGCTCTTCGCTGACGCCTGCTTCCTGCGCCATATCGGCCAGCTGTTTACGGTGGTCGAAGGCAAACACATTCAGCTCCGGCCACTGCTGCCGGCGCGTGGTGACACGATGCAGGTGAGTAAGACGCGTATCGCGATCCGGTCGTTTAACCTCACGGTCGCGGCTGAGGAAATCATCCAGCTCCGCTTTGGTTGGCATTGCCGGTGCGCAGCCGTGCCGCGACACCACCAGCGCGCCACAGGCATTCGCGTAGCGACACGCCTGCTCCCAGCTCTCATCGTTCAGCCAGCCGCGCAGCAGACCGGACATAAATGCGTCGCCCGCGCCCAGTACATTCAGCACTTCAACCTGCACGCCACTCTGCAGCCGGGTCTGCTCCCAGCTGTCCGGAATATCGCCCTCAAACACCACACAGCCCAGCGGGCCGCGTTTGCACACCAGTGTGGCCTGACTTGCCTGACGCACATTTTTCAGCGCCGTCAGCGTATCGGTGCTGCCGCCGGCAATGTGAAACTCCTCTTCGGTGCCAACAACAAGGTCAAAGTAGTGCAGGACTTCCTGCAGCTGGCGGGTCACCTGGCCCGATTCAATAAAGCGTGTTTCACCGTCGCCCAGTGAGGTCAGTCCCCACAATACCGGACGATAGTCGATATCCAGCGCGGTACGCAGCCCGTTGCGGCGGGCAATATCCAGCGCTTTCAGTACGGCGGCGCGGGTATCCGGATGGGAAAGGTGCGTGCCGGTAATGGCTACCGCGCGTGAGGACGTAATAAATGCCTCCTCTATATCATCCGGCACCAGTCCCATATCTGCGCAGTTATCGCGGTAGAAGATGAGCGGGAAGGTCTCTTCATCTTTAATACCCAGGATCACCAGTCCGGTCAGACGCGTTTTATCGGTGATCAGGCCGTCAGTATTACAGCCGACGCGCTGCAGCTCTTCACGTAAAAAACGACCATTGTGTTCATCGCCGACGCGCGCCAGCATCGCAGATTTCAGCCCCTGAATGGCCGTGCCATAAGCAACATTGCCTGAGGAGCCACCCAGATACTTATTAAAGCTGGTCATATCTTCCAGGCGCGAACCAATTTGCTGGCCATAGAGATCAACGGCGATGCGTCCGATACAAATCACATCAAGCCGCTTCTGTTGTGTACTCATACCTATAGTTTCCTTCTGTGATAAGCAGGCACGAACGTCATCACCCGTGTCGGGTGCGCTGCTGTCGGGTTCTCAGATTGCCTGACTGGCTGGAAAATCAGTATGAGGAATGAATATTTCATAAACAACATAAAATGAAACATACATCTTTATTTTGTGAGCCAGGTAAAATTACCGTGCTGCACAGCAGCTCAGGGACAACACCGTAAACAGGCCCGGTATTTCCGGGCTGTGAACCCGATCGCAGGAAATATCTGGCAAATAGCGGAAGCTCTCCGGGTGAAACAAAAGTTCACAGCGCTGCCCCTCTTTCTGTCTTCTGTTCCACTTTAGCCACGCAGAAACGGCTGCTCAGCCCCGTTACTCTGCTGAATTTGATCTCCATCGCAAAATGAAATGTTTCTTCTGTAATTGTATTTTATGGAAAAAATATTTGTTTATAATCGCCGCATGTTTCACTTATGCGCGGGGCAGCCAGACACTCTGCTCCGGGTCGCAAGGCTCCTCTGCGGAGACCGGCAAGTAAAGGAAAAGAGATATGGGCACGATCAGACTGACGACGGCACAGGCGCTGGTGAAGTTTCTCGATAATCAGTATCTGAATGTCGATGGCGCAGAGAACAAGTTTGTGAAAGGTGTGTTCGCCATTTTCGGCCACGGTAACGTACTCGGTATGGGCCAGGCTCTGGAGCAGGATAGCGGCGATCTGATTGTGTATCAGGGGCGTAACGAGCAGGGTATGGCGCATGCCGCGACCGGGTTTGCTAAACAGTCGCTGCGCCGTCAAATCATCGCCTGTACCTCGTCGGTAGGCCCGGGCGCAGCCAACATGATTACGGCTGCGGCTACTGCCACGGCTAACCGTATTCCGCTGCTGCTGCTGCCCGGAGATGTATTCGCGACCCGCCAGCCCGATCCGGTGCTGCAGCAGATTGAGCAGAGCCATGATTTAAGCATCAGTACCAATGATGCTTTCCGTGCCGTCAGCAAATACTGGGACCGCATCAGCCGGCCGGAGCAGCTGATGTCCGCCTGTATTAACGCCATGCGCGTGCTGACCGATCCCGCCGAAACCGGCGCAGTAACGCTCGCACTGCCGCAGGATGTGCAGGGTGAAGCCTGGGATTTTCCGGACTATTTCTTTCAGAAGCGGGTGCATCGGCTCGATCGCCGGCTGCCTTCTCCTGCGCAGCTGGAAGCAGCGCTGGCGCTGATTGCGCGCAAGCACAAGCCAATGATTGTGGTGGGCGGCGGCGTGAAATATTCCGGCGCGGGCGAGGCGCTGCTGAAGTTTGCTGAACGCTTTGCCATTCCGTTTGCGGAAACGCAGGCGGGCAAGGGCACCCTGATTTCCGATCATCCGCTGAACCTGGGGGGCGTGGGGGAAACCGGCTCTCTGGCTGCGAATCTGCTGGCGAAAGAGGCCGATCTGGTCATCGGTATCGGCACCCGCTACACCGACTTCACCACCGCCTCAAAATGGATTTTCCGTCATCCGGAGGTCAGCTTCCTTAACCTCAACGTCAGTAACTTCGACAGCTACAAGCTGGATGGCGTACAGCTGCTGGCCGATGCGCGTGAAGGTCTGACCGCGCTGGCGCAGCAGCTGCAGGGTTTTGAAAGCCACTGGGGCGATCAGATTGAAGAGGCGCAGCGTCAGCTGCAGCAGGAGACGCAGCGCGTTTATGCTGCCACCTGGAACAGCCATGATTTTGTGCCGGAAATTGCCGATCATATCGATCGCGACGCGCTGTTTGCTGAATTTCAGCGCCTCACTCAATCCGTGCTGACGCAGAGCAGCGTACTCGGGACCCTGAACGAGCAGCTGCCTGATGATGCTGTGATAGTTGCCGCAGCGGGCAGCCTGCCGGGCGATCTGCAGCGCGTCTGGCGCACCCGCAGTTACAACGATTATCACGTGGAATATGGCTACTCCTGCATGGGCTACGAAGTCAACGCCGCACTGGGCGCCAAGCTGGCTCAGCCGCAGCGTGAGGTCTATGCCATGGTCGGTGATGGCTCTTTTATGATGCTGCACTCAGAGCTGGTGACGTCGATTCAGGAGGGCGCAAAGATCAACGTCATCCTGCTGGATAACATGACCAACGGCTGCATTAACAATCTGCAGATGGAACACGGTATGGACAGCTTTACGACCGAATTCCGCTTCCGCAATCCGGAAGGGGGCCGGCTGGATGGGGGCTTTGTGCCGGTAGACTTTGCGGCCATTGCCGCCGGGTACGGCTGCAAAACCTACCGCGTTACCACGCTTGAGCAGCTGCAGGCGGCGCTGACCGATGCACAGCAGCAAAGCGTGTCCACCCTGATCGATATCAAAGTGCTGCCAAAAACCATGGTGCACAAATACTTCAGCTGGTGGAACGTCGGCGTAGCGCAAACCTCTGAATCTGAACGTACGCAGCAGGTTGCTGACAAGCTGAATCAGCACATTCAGCAGGCACGTAAATATTAACGCTTCTGGCCGGCGCAGACCGGCCGTCTTATCTCTTATCTGACTCTACAGGTGTAATCATGACGCTCAAACTCGGGGTAATCGGGACCGGTGCAATTGGTCAGGAGCATATCCGCCGCTGTAATAATGTACTGCAGGGCGCAAAAGTGGTGGCGGTTTCCGACATCAACGTTGAGGGAGCGCGGGCGGCGCTGCAGCGGCTGAACATCAGCGCAGAGGTTTATCAGGATGGTCATGAGGTCATCGCCTCACCGGAAGTGGACGCCATTCTGGTGACCTCCTGGGATCCGACCCATGAAGAATTTACGCTGGCGGCCATCGCCGCCGGCAAGCCGGTGTTCTGCGAAAAGCCGCTGGCGATGAGTGCGGAAGGCTGCCGCCGTATTGTGGATGCGGAAATTCAGCACGGCAAACGGCTGGTGCAGGTAGGCTTTATGCGCCCCTATGATGCGGGCTATCGCGCCCTGAAAAAAGTCATTACCGCAGGTGAGATTGGCGAACCGCTGATGCTGCACTGCGCGCACCGCAATCAGAGCGTGGGTGAGAATTACACTACCGATATGGCGATCACCAACACGCTGATCCATGAGCTGGACGTGCTGCGCTGGCTGACTGAAGATGACTACAAATCAGTGCAGGTGGTCTTTCCGCGTACCACATCAAAATCGCATGCGCAGCTGAAGGATCCGCAGATTGTCCTGTTTGAAACGCAGAAAGGGATCCGCATCGATGTGGAGATCTTTGTGAACTGCGCCTATGGCTACGATATCCAGTGTGAAGTGGTGGGCGAAGAGGGGATTGCCCGCCTGCCGGAGCCGTCGGCGATCCAGACGCGTAAAAACGCCTGCCTCGGCACCCCGCTGCTGACCGACTGGAAAGATCGCTTTATCGACGCCTATGACGTTGAGCTGCAGGCGTTTATCAACGACGTCAAAGCCGGTGAGCTTACCGGACCTTCTGCATGGGACGGCTTTGCTGCTTCCGTTGCGGCTGACGCCTGCCTGAAAGCGCAGAACAGCGGCGCAATTGAGCCGGTTGAAATGCCGCCGCGTCCGGCATTCTACAGCAACTAACCTGCTACCTATTTTGCGGCGGCACGGCTGTCCCGCCGCCCTGATTCCGGGATCTGAAGATGAACAAAGAGAATGTAAAGCTGGCGATAGCACCGATCGGCTGGACCAATGATGACATGCCCGATCTGGGCAAAGAGAATACTTTCCAGCAGACCGTCAGTGAAATGGCGCTGGCCGGGTTTACCGGCAGCGAAGTCGGCAGTAAATACCCGCGCGATCCGGCTATTCTGAAACCGATGCTTGATATCCGCGGCATTGAGATCTGCAACGCCTGGTTCAGCACCTTTTTTGCTAATGGCGATAAAGCGAAGACCATCGATGAGTTCGTCAATCATATGAACTTTCTGCACGCCATGGGCGCGCGCGTTATCGGCTGTTCAGAGCAGAGCAAAAGTATTCAGGGCACTACGCTGGCGGTGTTTGAGCAGAAACCGGTGTTCAGCGATGAAGAGTGGCGTCTGACGGCAGAAGGCTATAACGAACTGGCGCAGCTGGCTGCAGAAAAGGGCATGCGCGTGACGTTGCATCACCATATGGGCACCGGGATCCAGACGCCGGAAGAGATTGACCGCTTTATGGCGCTGACCCATGACAATGTAGGCCTGCTCTATGATACCGGCCATATTTACTACTCCGAAGGCTCACAGCAGGCGATGCTGGATGTGCTGACCACGCATCTGCCGCGTATTTTCCACGTGCATCTGAAAGATGTCCGCGACGAAGTGGTGGCTGAAGTACGTGAGAACTCCCTGTCGTTTCTTGATGGCGTGAAGAAAGGCACCTTTACCGTGCCGGGAGATGGCGCGATCGATTTCGCGCCGGTGTTTAAAATTCTCGACGATGCGGGCTATAAAGGCTGGATGGTGGTAGAGGCGGAGCAGGATCCGGCTATTGCCAACCCGTTTGAGTATGCGGTAAAAGCACGCAACTATATCCGGGAACACGCCGGACTCTGACAACGGCTGCTGTGCCCCTGCACCCCTGCGCCGCTGCCGCTCCCCGGAGCCGCCGCGGCGCTCGCTTATTGCCACGCCGTACCGCCGGTGTCTGCGCCCCTGACTGAAACGCTTATCCGGCGACATAAAAAAACCCCGCAGCGTGTGCGGGGTCGGGAAAGCGAATAACGGCGTTTATGATGCGAGCGAAAGCGCCGGCTTCTGGCTGTTGCGGGCCAGCCACTCGCTGATGCGCGCCTGCTGGGCCTTGTTCAGCCACATACCCTGCTTGGTACGACGCCAGATGGCATCATCCAGTTCGCGTACCCACTCGTTTTTCACCAGGTAGCGCAGTTCAGCTTCATAAAACTCATGGCCAAAGTTCTCACCCAGATCGGTCAGGCTGGTGGCACCCTCAAGCAGCATTTCGGTGCGGCTGCCGTAGGTGCGGGCATAGTGCCGCGCCATGTTTTCACTGATAAACGGATAGCGGCGACGCAGGCTGGCAGCGTAGTCGTCACGCGTGCCGGAGAAGTCACCGCCCGGCAGCACGGCGCTCTTCGTCCAGGCCGGACCGGCGTTCGGATAGTACTTCGCCAGTTTCTCCATTGCGTGTTCAGCCAGCTTGCGATAAGTGGTCAGCTTGCCGCCAAACACCGACAGCAGCGGCGCTTCACCGTTATCGTCACGCACGTCCAGCGTATAATCACGGGTGATCGCCTGCGGTGAATCTGACTCATCATCACACAGCGGGCGCACGCCGGAGTAGCTCCAGACGATATCGTCTGCGGTCAGCTGCTTTTTAAAGTGCGCGTTAAACACCTTCAGCAGATAGCGCGTCTCTTCCTCGTCAATCTTGACGTTTTTCGGATCGCCTTTGTACTCTACGTCAGTGGTACCGATGATAGAAAATTCATCCATCCACGGGATCACAAACACAATACGATTATCTTCGTTCTGCAGAATATACGCCTGCTTCTCGGTGTGCACACGCGGCACCACAATGTGGCTGCCTTTGATCAGGCGAATACCGTAGGGTGATTTCAGCTGCAGGCCGTCGTCAAACAGCTGTTTAACCCACGGACCGGCTGCGTTGACCAGGCCTTTAGCGCGCCAGGTCAGGATTTTGCCGGTATCGACCTCTTCTGCCTCAACCATCCACATGCCGCCTTCACGCCATGCGCGATTAACGCGGGTACGGGTGCGCACTTCGCCACCTTTGCGCTCAACTTCCTGCGCATTCAGCACCACCATACGGGCATCATCCACCCAGCAGTCAGAATATTCGAAACCGCGCGTAATTTCCGGCTTCAGCGCTGACTCCGCGCCAAAACGCAGGCCTTTACTGCCTGGCAGCGTGGTGCGCTTGCCGAGACGGTCATACATAAACAGGCCCATGCGGATCATCCACGCCGGGCGCAGGTGCGGGCGGTGCGGCAGACGAAAGCGCATCGGGAAAGCGATGTGCGGCGCCATTTTTAACAGCACTTCACGCTCTGCCAGCGCTTCGCCGACCAGGCGAAACTCGTAGTGCTCAAGATAGCGCAGGCCACCGTGAATCAGTTTTGAACTGGCGGAGGAGGTGGCACACGCCAGATCCCGCGCCTCCAGCATCAGCACAGACAGTCCGCGTCCTGCAGCGTCCACTGCAATGCCGGCTCCGTTGATGCCGCCGCCGATCACGATCAGGTCTTTGGTTTCCACGTCATCTCCTCCGATGTTCGGAATAGTTCTAAAATGTTCGTTTTCGAGCGTAATAATAATCGGAAACCAACATTTTCGCCAGTCTTTAACGCAATAAAAACATTCCTGCGTGATGCAGCTAACATTCCGGCAGGAAAAAAAACAGATAACCCTTTTCTTTATCAGGTTATGGCACCTGTTTCTCAGGGTAAACTAGGCGCAAACAGAACAGCGGAATGAGAGATAACGATGGAAACCTTCGAGTGTATTAATGTTCAGCAGGCAAACGCGCAGCTGGCGCAGGGCGCACAGTTAGTCGATATTCGCGACCCGCAAAGTTTCGCCATGGGACATGCTGCTGGCGCGCAGCATCTCTCTAATGACAACCTGGCAGACTTTATTGCGCAGGCCCGCCATGACCTGCCGGTACTGGTGATGTGTTATCACGGCAACAGCAGTAAAGGCGCAGCACAATTTCTGCTGGGGCAGGGTTTCAGCGAGGTATACAGCATTGATGGCGGTTTTGATGCCTGGCGTGCAGCGTTTCCTGCGCAGACCGCGACCGGCAGTCTCTGATCCGCCATTTTATCCTGAGGAGAGCACCGCATGATGCGTATTACTCAGTTCAGTCACGCCCGCACCGCGCAGGCGTTTGTGGATTATATGGCGACGCGCGGTGTGACGCTGCGCATAGAGCAGGAAAGTCACTCCGTGATCGTGCTGGATGATGAGAGCCAGCTGCAGATGGTCGAAAACGAACTTGCACAATTCGTTCGCGACCCCAATCACCCGCGCTATCAGGCGGCCAGCTGGCACAGCGGCACTACCCGCAGCGGGCTGCGCTATGAGCGCAGCAATATCTGGGCCGCTATCCGGGAGCGTGCCGGACCACTGACGCTTTCGGTTATGACGCTCTGCGTCGCCGTGTTTATTCTGATGCAGATAGCAGGCGATGATGTCGCGCTGGCATGGCTGGGGTGGCCGGCTGACGCCTCGCAATATTTTCAGGTGTGGCGCTGGTTCAGCCATGCGCTGCTGCACTTTTCGCTGCTTCATATCCTGTTTAACCTGATGTGGTGGTGGTATCTGGGCGGGGCGGTAGAGAAACGACTCGGCAGCGGTAAGCTGTTTGTTATTATGCTGATTTCTGCGCTGCTCAGCGGCTGGATGCAGGCCAAATTCAGCGGCGTGCTCTTTGGTGGTCTCTCAGGTGTGGTGTATGCGCTGATGGGCTATTGCTGGCTGCGCGGCGAGCGCGATCCCGAAAGCGGTATTTATCTGGAGCGCGGACTGATTGGTTTCGCTATTGTATGGCTGGTGATTGGCTGGTATGGCGCGTTTGGTCTGGCAATTGCCAACGCCGCGCACGTGACCGGCCTGCTGGTCGGGCTGGCCATGGCTTTTATGGATACCCGCCGCGCCGTCCGTCATCAGAGATAAAAAGAACACGGCTGCAAGCCGAGGAGAGAGATGTGAAGCAGACGCAACGTCATGACGCCATTATCGATCTGGTCCGGCGTCAGGGGTATGTCAGTACGGAAGAGCTGGTTGAGCATTTTGCGGTCAGTCCGCAAACCATCCGCCGCGATTTAAACGATCTGGCCGATCAGAACAAAATTCAGCGCCATCACGGCGGCGCGGCACTCCCCTCCAGTTCGGAAAACACCGCCTGGCAGGATCGCAAAATGATGTGGTCAGCAGAAAAAGCCCGCATTGCCGCGCGCGTGGCCAGCCAGATCCCCGATGGCGCAACGCTGTTTATTGATATCGGCACCACCCCGGAAGCGGTAGCCCATGCGCTGCTGAACCATAACGATCTGCGCATTGTCACTAATAATCTGAACGTTGCCATTCTGCTGATGGGCAAGCCCGATTTCCGGGTGATCATTGCCGGCGGAGAAGTGCGCACGCGTGATGGCGGGATTATGGGCGAAGCCACGCTCGACTTTATTTCTCAGTTCCGCCTCGACTACGGCATTCTCGGTATCAGCGGCATCGATATGGACGGCTCGCTGCTGGAGTTTGACTATCATGAAGTGCGCACCAAACGGGCCATCATCGACAATTCGCGCTGCGTAATGCTGGTTGTGGATCACTCAAAGTTCGGGCGTAACGCCATGGTCAATCTGGGCAACATGGGACTGATTGATTATATGTATACAGATCAGAAGCCTCCTGCCAGCGTGCTTAAAGTGATCGAGCAGCACGAGGTCCATCTCGAACTCTGCTGATCCTGTGCCGGGCTGTGTGCCCGGCCAGCTATTTTTATCCTCTCCGTCCTGATCCGGTCGCTTTTTTCACCAGGCGCGACTTTACTTATCCTTTTGATCTCTATCCGCCAGCCCGGACGCGAAAGGAGCGTTGATGTCTCTCAGTAAACTGGATAAGGCCGCAGAAGCGGCGGGAATTGCTTTGCGTTTTGTGAATGCCAGAGGGGAACAGGAAACCATCAGCGATGAGACTAAAGAGGCGCTGCTGACGGTGATGGAAGCGCCTGCCGGCAAAACGCCGCCGGTGCCGCCGGTGCAGGTCTTTGTGGCACGCGCACGACGTGAACTCACGGTGAATGGCAAAGGAGAATTTACCTGGCAGCTGACCACCGAGCAGGGTAAAAGCCACAGCGGCACGGTACAGGGCGGTGAGAGGCTGACGCTGCCGCCGCGTCTGGCGCAGGGCTACCATCAGCTCAGCCTGCGTAAGGGACGTCAGCAGTGGCAGTCGCGCCTGATTATCGCGCCGCGTCGCTGCTATCTGCCTGAGCCGCTGGCACAGGGAGAAAAGCGCTGGGGGGCGCTGGTGCAGCTCTATACGCTGCGCTCAGAGCAGAACTGGGGTATCGGCGACTTTGGCGATTTAAAGCGCATGCTGGAACAGGTGGCGGCGCACGGTGGCGATTTTATCGGCCTTAACCCGCTGCATGCGCTCTATCCGGCGCAGCCTGAACTTGCCAGCCCCTACAGTCCGGCATCGCGCCGCTGGCTGAATATTCTCTATATTGACGTCAGCCAGGTGGCAGGGTTTCAGCAGAGCGCAGCGGCGCAGCGCTGGTGGAAAAGTGCCAAAACCCGTAAGGCGCTGGAGAATGCGCGTGCGGCAGAGGCGGTTGACTATGCGGCGGTAGCGGCACTCAAGCTGGAGGCGCTGCGTCTCGCCTGGCAGCAGTATCAGCCGCAGGCAGCGGATGACACGGCGTTCCAGGCATTTCTGACGGCGGGCGGCGAGCCTTTACGTTACCAGGCGGCGTTTGACGGCATTCTGGCTGAGCGCAGCGGGCAGGATCGGCAGGCGTGGGGCTGGGAAACGTGGCCGGAGGGCTGGCGCAATGCCGCACAGCCTGAAGTACAGACGTGGTGCGCGCAGCATGAAGAAGAAATTGGCTTCTGGAGCTGGCTGCAGTGGCTGGCGCATCAGCAGTTCAGCGACTGCTGGCTGCGCAGTCAGGAGCTGGGTATGGCGGTGGGTCTCTACCGCGATCTGGCGGTGGGTGTGGCTGAACATAGTGCAGAAACCTGGCAGGATCCGCAGCTCTATAAACTTGGCGCCTCGGTCGGTGCGCCGCCCGATCCGCTGGGACCGCTGGGACAGAACTGGGGGCTGCCGCCGCTCGATCCGCACGTGCTGCGCGCACGTGGTTATCAGCCGTTTATCGACCTGCTGCGCGCAAATATGCGCGACTGTGGCGCGCTGCGCATCGACCATGTGATGTCCCTGCTGCGGCTGTGGTGGATCCCGCACGGGGAAAACGCGGATAAAGGTGCCTATGTCTCCTATCCGGTAGACGATCTGCTGGCGATTCTGGCGCTGGAGAGTCAGCGGCTGCGCTGCATGGTGATTGGTGAAGATCTCGGCACCGTGCCGCAGGAAATTGTCAGACTGCTGCGTGACAGCGGCGTTTTTTCCTGGAAAGTACTGTTCTTTGAGCAGGAAAAAGAGGGGCGCTATCGCCTGCCCGACAGCTATCCGCAGCAATCTATCGCCAGTGCCAGCACCCACGATCTGCCTACGCTGAGCGGCTTCTGGCAGGCAGACGATCTGGCGCTGGGTGAGAAGCTGGGGATGTATAAAGGCAGCACGCTGCAGTCGCTGCAGGCGCAGCGCGTTAAGCAGAAGCAGGCGCTGCTGGATGCGCTGCATCAGGCTGGCGCAATGCCGGCGCGCAGTGTAAAGCAGGCGGAAAAGCAGGCGCTGACGCCGGCGTTTAATCAGGCTATCCATCGTTTTCTGGCGCTCACCGGCAGCGCGCTGCTGGGCCTGCAGCCGGAAGACTGGATGGGCATGACGACCCCGGTTAACGTACCGGGCACGACAGATGAGTATCCTAACTGGCGACGCAAATGGAGCTTTACGCTGGAAGAGGCGTTTGCGGATAACAACGTGAAGAAGCTGCTGAAAACGGTAAGCGAGGCGCGCAAAGCGTAGCGAAAATGCGGCAGCACAGCGTGCTGCCGCATGAAACCATCAATAGTAGGAGTGTTCGCCGCGCTGATGTTCAGTGAGATCGCGGACACCTTTCAGTTCCGGGAAGGCCGCCAGCAGCTCTTTCTCAATGCCATCTTTGAGCGTGACATCAATCATCGAGCAACCGTTACAGCCGCCGCCAAACTGCAGAACGGCGATGCCATCATCAGTGATCTCCATCAGCGAAACACGGCCGCCGTGGCTGGCCAGCTGCGGATTGATTTGTGCCTGCAGCAGATACTCTACCCGCTCTGCCATCGGTGCATCGTCAGAGACTTTACGCATTTTCGCGTTTGGCGCTTTCAGGGTCAGCTGGGAGCCGAGATTATCCGTAACGAAGTCAATCTCTGCATCTTCAAGATAGGGTGCGCTCAGCTCGTCCACATAGGCGGAGAGTTTATCGAACTTCAGTTCGGTATCCGTGGCTTCTACCGCGTCAGGCGGGCAGTAGGAGACGCCGCACTCGGCGGTTGGCGTACCCGGGTTGATAACGAATACGCGGATCTGGGTGCCATCTTCCTGTTTTGACAGCAGTTTTGCGAAATGCTCTTGCGCAGTATCAGTAATACGGATCATGGCGATTGCTCAATAGTTGACTAAATTACCTGGTTATAATACGCCCAACACCGACGCTCTACAAGGTACGGCACAGGCAGCCAATATGGATGCTGGCAGCGCCCTGAGCCTGCAGCAGGCGGCTGATTTCCGCTACGGTGCTGCCGGTGGTGACCACATCATCAATCAGCAGGATATGGCGATTCTGCACCGGCATTTCAAGGCGGAATGCGCTGCGCAGATTATGACGGCGCGCGCGGGCATCAAGCTGATGCTGGACGCTGCTCTGCCGTATCCGGCTGACACCTTCACGATATTCACAGCGCAGCCAGCGAGCCAGCGGCTGCGCGAGCAGCGCAGACTGATTAAAGCCACGCTGCCAGGCGCGCTGGTGATGCAGCGGCACGCTCAGCACCAAATCGAACGCGGGATCGGGTTCACTCCGGCGCTTTGTTAACAATTTTAACAAAAGCAGCCGCGCCAGCATCACCCTGAGTGCTATCGCGCGGGAAAATTTCAGCTGCTGTACCCAGTGACTCAGGGGCGGAATGTAATCGCTGACGCAGGTTAAGCTGTGCCACGGCGGCGGCTGATTCAGGCAGCGTCCGCAGCGCTGCGGTGTGGTGGCAGGCAGGCCGCAGCAGGGGCAGAGCGCGGGCAGAGCGGGCAGCTGATGCAGACAAAGACTGCACAGACCGTGATGGGCAATCTGCAGCGGAAGATGGCATAGCCAGCAGCGGGCCGGGGTTGATAGCATAGCGACCTCTTTTTCTCTTTTCAGGAGTGTAACCGATGAGTTCGCTTTACTGGCACACCACGGGCACGGGCGATCGCGATCTTGTGCTGCTGCACGGCTGGGGACTGAACGCCGAAGTGTGGCAACACATTGTTCCGCGACTCAGCCCTCATTTTCGCCTGCATCTGGTGGATCTGCCCGGGTTTGGCCGCAGCGCCGCGGCTGGTCCGCTGACGCTGATGCAGATGGCGCAACACCTGCTGCCGCAGCTGCCTGATCGCGCCACGCTGCTGGGCTGGTCACTGGGCGGGCTGGTGGCCAGTCAGCTGGCGCTGCTGCAGCCCGCGCGTGTGGCTGCGTTAATCAGCGTGGCCTCCTCACCCTGCTTCACCGCACAGGCGAGCTGGCCGGGTATTAAACCCGACACGCTGACCGGCTTTCAGCAGCAGCTCAGTGACGATTTCCGGCGTACCGTTGAGCGCTTTCTGGCATTGCAGACTATGGGGACAGAAAACGCCCGTCAGGATGCGCGTCAGCTGAAAGAGGTGGTGCTGTCGCAGCCGATGCCGTCAGTGGCGGCGCTGCAGGGCGGTCTGGAGATTTTGCGACAGAGTGATTTACGTCAGGCGCTGGACCACCTTAGCGTGCCGTTTCTGCGACTGTATGGCGCACTGGATGGGCTGGTCCCGCGCCGTATTGCCGGTGAGCTGGATACGCGCTGGCCCGGCTCCCCGTCGGTGATAATGGAGAAGGCGGCGCACGCACCGTTTATTTCACACCCTGAGGCGTTCTGCGGGCACGTGACGCAGTTTATCCGCGCAGCCACATAAACTGCCATGCGGCCAGCGTCACCGGCGCGCCGCCGTCCACTTTTTGGCCGCTGACCAGATCCTGATAATGGCGCGCCTGGGGCAGCGTGGTGGTCATTTCACGGCTGCTCAGGTTGAACAGACACAGCAGCCCCTCCTCATCTGGCGCATGGCGGCGAAACAGCAGGAGTGCATTGTCGCTCTCCAGCAGCGTCATGGCATTATCAGGATGAAACGCGGGCTGACGGGTGCGCAGCTGGATCAGCGCACTCAGCCGTTCAAACACCTGCTGACGCAGCCAGTCGCCACCGCTGATCCACTGCTCCATTTCGCGCAGGCTATATTTTTCGCGATTGATGGCGCGGTTGTGGCCGGCAGCGCGCACCCCTTCGTTATCGTTACGCGAGCCGAGGATGCTCTGAATATAAATGGCGGGCACGCCCGGAAACGCCAGCAGAATGGCGTGCGCCAGCAGGAAACGGCGCAGGCGCGTCTCATCATCATCGGTCTGGTGGTTAAGCGCATCGAGATAGGTAACGTTGATTTCATAAGGGCTGGTGGTGCCGTCAGGATTATTTTTATACGACACCAGCGCCCCCTCCAGCGCCAGTTCACGCACCAGCGCAACAATTTCAGGCTCTGACAGAATGCCGCGCGCCGGATTCAGGCCAATACCGTCGTGCGAGGCGAGAAAGTTAAAAAAGGTGGTGCTGCCGCTGCCAGGCGTCAGCGAGGCGGCCCACTGACGCAGCGCGCGCGCTGAACCGGCATGGATCGCCTGCAGCACCAGCGGCGGCAGAGAAAACTGATACACCATCTGCGCCTCGTCGTCACCGCGGCCAAAGTAGCTGATGTTATCCTGATGCGGCACATTGGTTTCTGTGATGATCACCGTACCCGGTGCGACGACATCGGCGACGGCCCGGAACAGCTTCACCAGCAAATGGGTTTTGTGCAGGTGAATGCAGCGCGTGCCTGGTGTTTTCCACATATAGCCAACCGCATCCAGCCGCACATAGTCCGCACCTTTTTTCAGGTAGTCGAGCAGTACCCCGATCATGCGGATCAGCACATCCGGGCTGGCGAAGTTAAGGTCGATTTGGTCGGCGCTGAAGGTGGTCCAGATATAGCGCGTGGTACCATCGGCCAGGGTAAAAGGCGTGAGCAGCGGCGAAGTGCGCGGGCGGGTTACGGCGCTGAGATCGGTGGCTGGCGGCATGCTGATAAAAAAATCATCCCAGCCCGGATCCTGCGCCAGATAGTGGCGAAACCAGGCGCTGTGCGCCGAGATATGATTACAGACAAAATCGAACATCAGCCGCGTCTGGCTGTGCAGCGCCGCAATCTGCTGCCAGTCACCGCAGATCGGATTGACGTTATGGTAGTCGATAACCGAAAAGCCATCATCGGACGAATAGGGGAAAAAGGGCAGCAGGTGCACCAGGTTAAAGGCCGATTGCAGGTGCTGCTGATAAAAGCGCGTAAAACTGGCGAGGGTGGGCTGTTCCGGCTCACGAAACTGATCGGCGTAAGTGATGAGCACCACATCTTTCTCATCCCAGTGCGCTTTGCGCGGCAGCTTTACGCTGTCACGTGCGGCGCGAATATGTGACAGCAGGCGCTCGCGCGCCATGGCGGGCAGGCGTCCTTCATAGATCTCATCGAGCAGGGCGTTGATTTTATCCATCAGATTGTCAGGCCACGCGGAAGGTCAGTGGATCACACAGATTTTTTCAGCGTAGCCTGACAGGGCGATTTCGCAACCCGTTACCTGCAGCCCCGGGCCGGCTGCAGGCAGATCAGGGGGCTGAAATCAGCGCTTTTTACCAAAAGCCGCAGCCAGCGCATCGCCCATTGCGCTGTTGCCCGCCGCCGCAGGCTTACCGCGTGCTTTGGCCGGATTCGCTGCACGCGCCGGTTCTCTGGCAGCCGGACGGCTACCGCTGCGCGCGTTGCTCTCACCCGGCTGCTCATCCAGACGCATCGTGAGCGCGATACGTTTACGCTGCAGATCCACTTCCATGACTTTGACCTTCACGATATCACCCGCTTTCACCACCTGATGCGGATCTTCCACGAAGCGATCGGAGAGGGAAGAGATATGCACCAGTCCGTCCTGATGCACGCCGATATCCACGAAAGCACCGAAATTCGTCACGTTGGTGACGGCACCTTCCAGAATCATGCCGGGCAGCAGATCGTTCATGGTTTCCACGCCTTCGGCAAACTGCGCGGTTTTGAATTCAGGACGCGGATCGCGGCCTGGCTTTTCCAGCTCTTTGATGATGTCGGTTACGGTTGGCAGACCAAAGCGTTCATCGGTAAAGTCGCGCGCGTTAAGATCGCGCAGGCTGCCGGGATTCCCCATTAGCGCATCCAGCGCCTGCTCAGTGGCAGACAGAATGCGCTCCACCAGCGGATACGCTTCCGGATGCACCGTAGAGGCATCCAGCGGATTATCACCGTGATTGATCCGCAGAAAGCCGGCGCACTGTTCAAACGCTTTTGGCCCGAGACGGCTCACTTTCAGCAGCTGCTGACGATTCTGAAAACGCCCGTTTTCATCGCGCCAGCTGACAATATTTTGCGCCATCATGCGCGTCAGGCCCGCCACGCGCGTGAGCAGCGCGACCGAGGCGGTGTTGAGATCGACGCCGACGGCGTTGACGCAATCTTCAACCACCGCATCCAGTTTTTTCGCCAGCTGGCTCTGACTGACATCATGCTGATACTGGCCGACACCAATTGATTTAGGGTCGATTTTCACCAGCTCGGCCAGCGGATCCTGCAGGCGGCGGGCAATAGAGACTGCACCGCGCAGCGAGACGTCGAGGTCGGGAAATTCCAGAGCTGCCAGCTCGGAGGCGGAGTAAACAGAGGCGCCCGCTTCACTGACAATCACTTTTTGCGCGCTGACCTGCGGGAACTGTTTCTGCACATCGAGGAAAAAGCGCTCGGTTTCACGCGAGGCGGTTCCGTTACCAATCGCCACCAGCTCAACCTGATGTTTTATGCAGAGTGCTGCAACGGCAGCAGCAGCTTTCGCCGCCTGACCGGTGTGCGGATAGACCGTATCGGTGGCCACCAGCTTGCCGGTCGCATCGACTACGGCAACCTTCACACCGGTGCGCAGGCCAGGGTCAAGCCCCATTGTCGCGCGCATCCCGGCCGGAGCGGCCATCAGCAGATCGTGCAGATTGCGGGCAAAGACGTTGATCGCTTCATCTTCAGCGCGTTCGCGGATAGTTCCCATCAGTTCGGTTTCGAGATGCAGCAGCACCTTGATGCGCCATGTCCAGCTCACCACCGCTTTGCGCCAGCTGTCAGCCGGCGCATTGTTCAGGCGCAGACCCAGGTGATCGGCAATCAGCGTTTCGCCATAGCTTTCACGTGGTGCCTCTTCACTCTGCGGATCGGCATTCAGCGACAGCTGCAGTACACCTTCGTTGCGGCCGCGAAACATCGCCAGAGCGCGGTGCGAAGGCACGCTGCTCAGCGCCTCGTGATGATCGAAGTAATCGCGGAATTTAGCGCCCGCATCTTCTTTGCCTTCAATGACGCGTGCCGTCAGGTGGGCATTTTTCCACAAATAGTCGCGCACTTTAGCCAGCAGCGCAGCGTCCTCGGCAAACCGCTCCATCAGGATATAGCGTGCACCATCAAGCGCTGCGCGCGTATCCGCCACGCCTTTATCCGCATCCACAAAGCCTGCCGCAACCGCTTCCGGCTGCTGCGAGGGATCGTTCCACAATGACTCAGCCAGCGGTTCCAGGCCCGCTTCAATGGCGATCTGCCCGCGCGTACGGCGCTTCTGCTTATAGGGCAGATAGAGATCTTCCAGCTCGGTTTTACTCAGCGTGCTGTTGATAGCCTGCGCCAGTTCCGGCGAGAGTTTGCCCTGATCGTCAATCGACTTCAGAATTGACTGGCGGCGATCGTCCAGCTCGCGCAGATAGCTCAGGCGGCTCTCCAGCGCGCGTAGCTGGGTATCATCCAGCCCGCCGGTGACTTCCTTACGGTAACGTGCAATAAAGGGGACGGTATTCCCTTCATCCAGCAGGCGTATGGCGGCATCGACCTGTTCGGCGCGTGCCTGCAGCTCACCTGCGATAATCTGGCTCAGCGAATCTTTCATCATCAGTAACGATCTTGCTTATCCGGGGTTAAAAACAGGGGACAGTTATACGGACTGAGGGCGTAAATTGCCAGCCGGCAGGGCGGCAATCCATCTTTTTCTGAATGGCGCCCGCATCTTGCTGCCTGCGGCAGCGTCGCTTATTGTACGCAGCTGGCGACCTGCAAAACTGACATGAATGAGCCGATGTAATGAAAACTCAACTGATAACCCGCGAAGGCTATAACAAGCTGCGTGCCGAGCACGATCATCTGTGGAATGAGAAGCGTCCGGAGGTCACCCGTATCGTCTCCTGGGCCGCCAGCCTCGGCGATCGGTCAGAAAATGCGGACTACACCTATAACAAGCGCCTGCTGCGGCAGATCGACCGGCGGGTACGCTACCTGCGCAAATGCCTCGCTGAACTGAAAATTGTTGATTACGCCCCACAGCAGGAGGGCAAGGTCTTTTTCGGCGCGTGGGTTGAAGTGGAGAATGAGCAGGGTGAGAAAAAGCGTTTTCGCATCGTCGGACCGGATGAGATCTATGGCGACAATGTGAAAGCGTACATCTCCATTGATTCACCCATGGCGCGGGCGCTGATCAAAAAAGAGGTCGATGATGAAGTCACCGTTAATACGCCTGAAGGACAAAAGACCTGGTTTGTGAATCAGATTAACTATCACAACCCGGCATGAGTGAACTGCGCTGCACGTGACGACAGTCACAGGCAGCGCAGGCCGCTTTATGACGCTTACTTGCCCGGCACCGTTGCGGTCGTGGTTGAGGTGCTGCTGCCATTACCATCACCACCGCCCATGGTCGCCAGCGCCACACCCAGCAATGCTGCTACCGCGCCCACGCCAATTGCATCCGAGTTGCCTTTTGCCGTCGTTGACGCCTGCGCACCCGCGGCTTCACCGACTGACGTTGCCGCCTGAACATGGGTAAGGCTGGAGAGAACCAGCGCGCTCAGCAGAACAACTTTTTTCATTTTTCTTCTCCACATGACACCGATAGGGTCGATACAGCAGAAGTGTCGGAGATCATCGGGCCGGACGAAAGTGGTGTTTACTCGCTGATTTAACTGTCTTTATTTATAAGTGGTCTTGGATTGTACCGCTGCTGGCACTCTTCCGAGAGCGTTATCAGGCGCTAACCGGAATCTGCGCAGTTTTGTGCTGCTTGGGGGCGCTATCCCGCTGAATTGGGGGGAAAGTACAGGGCAGGCCGTCACACAGCCAGAAAAGTGTGACTGAACCACGCGCAGTGAGAAAAAGTGCCGTTTTTTCAGACAAGCGCTAAACAGGGTAAAATCAGCGCCCAAAAGCGGGAGCAGAGCCGCATTTCAGGCGAGAAATTAAATATAAGCTCCTGTTTAATATGCTTTGTAACAATTTCGCTTAGAATATAAACCATAAATGTCTGTCACAGACAGGTCCCTTATCCTCACAATATTGCTTCAGGCAATGGCGCCTTTGGGAGTTGAACATGCAAGAGAACTACAAAATTCTGGTCGTTGATGACGATATGCGTCTGCGCGCGCTGCTGGAACGCTATCTCACCGAACAGGGCTTTCAGGTGCGCAGTGTCGCGAATGCTGAACAGATGGATCGCCTGCTGACGCGTGAATCTTTTCATCTGATGGTGCTGGATTTAATGCTGCCAGGTGAAGATGGCCTCTCTATTTGTCGCCGTCTGCGCAGCCAGAGCAACCCGATGCCGATTATCATGGTAACGGCTAAGGGTGAAGAGGTTGACCGCATTGTCGGACTGGAAATCGGCGCCGATGACTATATTCCCAAGCCGTTTAACCCGCGTGAACTGCTGGCGCGTATCCGCGCGGTACTTCGCCGTCAGGCCAACGAGCTGCCGGGTGCGCCGTCACAGGAAGAGGCGGTAATCGCGTTTGGTAAATTCAAACTGAACCTCGGCACACGTGAAATGTTCCGTGAAGATGAGCCTATGCCGCTGACCAGCGGAGAATTTGCCGTGCTGAAAGCGCTGGTGAGTCATCCGCGCGAGCCGCTTTCGCGTGACAAGCTGATGAACCTGGCCCGCGGGCGTGAATACAGCGCCATGGAACGTTCAATCGACGTGCAGATTTCGCGCCTGCGCCGCATGGTGGAAGAAGATCCCGCGCATCCGCGCTATATCCAGACCGTCTGGGGTCTGGGCTACGTCTTTGTGCCGGACGGCAGTAAAGCATGAGGCGACTGCGCTTCTCGCCCCGCAGCTCCTTTGCCCGCACCCTGCTGCTGATCGTTACCCTGCTGTTTGTCAGCCTGGTAACGACGTATCTGGTGGTGCTGAACTTCGCTATTCTTCCCAGCCTGCAGCAGTTTAATAAGGTACTGGCCTACGAAGTGCGTATGCTGATGACCGATCGGCTGCAGCTGGAAGATGGGACACAGCTGGAAGTGCCACCCGCCTTCCGGCGCGAAATTTACCGCGAGCTGGGGATTTCGCTCTATACCAACGCGGCGGCAGAGGAGAGCGGGCTGCGCTGGGCGCAGCACTATGAGTTTCTTAGTGAGCAGATGGCGCAGCAGCTTGGCGGCCCGACCGATGTGCGCGTCGAGGTCAACAAAAACTCGCCGGTCGTCTGGCTGAAAACCTGGCTTTCGCCCGATATCTGGGTACGGGTGCCGCTGACGGAAATTCATCAGGGCGACTTCTCACCGCTGTTCCGCTACACGCTGGCGATTATGCTGCTGGCGATTGGCGGAGCCTGGCTGTTTATCCGGATGCAAAACCGGCCGCTGGTGGATCTGGAGCACGCGGCGCTGCAGGTGGGCAAAGGCATTATTCCGCCACCGCTGCGTGAATATGGTGCCTCTGAGGTCCGTTCGGTGACACGCGCCTTTAATCAGATGGCGGCAGGGGTCAAGCAGCTGGCTGACGATCGCACATTGCTGATGGCGGGTGTCAGCCACGATCTGCGCACGCCGCTGACGCGCATCCGTCTTGCGACCGAAATGATGGGTGAGCAGGATGGCTATCTGGCTGAGTCGATTAATAAAGATATCGAAGAGTGCAACGCCATCATTGAGCAGTTTATCGATTATCTGCGCACCGGGCAGGAGATGCAGACCGAGCGGGCCGATCTCAACAGCGTGCTGGGAGAAGTGGTTGCGGCTGAAAGCGGTTATGAACGCGAGATTGAAAATGCGGTCATGACCGATGAGCTCATACTGGATATCAATCCGCTCTCTATTAAACGCGCGGTGGCGAATCTGGTGGTCAACGCTGCGCGTTATGGTAACGGCTGGATCAAAGTCAGCAGCGGTCAGGAGCTTAACCGCGCCTGGTTCCAGGTGGATGATGATGGTCCCGGCATTAAACCCGATCAGCTGCAGCATCTGTTCCAGCCGTTTGTGCGCGGCGACAGCGCCCGGAGCACCAGCGGCACCGGGCTGGGGCTGGCGATTGTGCAGCGCATAATCGATGCGCATGAAGGGTCGCTGGAGATCGGGGCCAGCGAGCGTGGCGGATTACGTATCCGCGCGTGGCTGCCGATGCCGGAAAACAGCACCGCGCTGGCCAGCGTCGCGCACAGCGCCTGAACAGATAAAAAAAGGGCGGCAATAATGCCGCCCGCTGCCACTGCTCAGCCGTACTTACAGCTGCGGACCCGCCTGTACCAGCGCTTTACCCGCGTCGTTGTCAGTATACTTCTCAAAGTTGGTGATAAAACGCTGTGCCAGATCCTGCGCGGCCTGCTGCCACTCCGCTTCGCTCTGCCAGCTGCGGCGCGGATCCAGCGTGGCGGCGTCCACCCCGGTCAGCTGCGTCGGGATCTGCAGATTGAACACCGGCAGGGTCTCGGTCGCGGCGTTATCCAGCTCGCCTGCCAGAATCGCATTGATGATCGCCCGCGTATCTTTCAATGAGTTACGCTTGCCGCTGCCATTCCAGCCGGTGTTAACCAGATAAGCCTGTGCGCCTGCCGCCTCCATGCGCTTAACCAGCACTTCAGCATATTGCGTCGGATGCAGGGTCAGAAATGCGGCGCCAAAGCAGGCAGAGAAGGTGGGCGTTGGCTGCGTGACGCCGCGTTCCGTGCCGGCCAGCTTGGCCGTAAAGCCGGAAAGGAAATGATACTGCGTCTGCTCTGGCGTCAGTCGTGACACCGGCGGCAGCACGCCAAACGCGTCAGCCGTAAGGAAAATCACCTTTTTCGCGTGACCCGCTTTGGACACCGGCTGCACGATGTTTTCGATGTGATTGATCGGATAAGAGACGCGGGTGTTTTCGGTTTTGCTGCCATCGGCGTAATCCACGCTGCCGTCGGCACGCACTACCACGTTTTCCAGCAGCGCATCGCGACGGATGGCGCGATAGATTTCCGGCTCTGCCTGTTCAGACAGGTTGATGGTTTTTGCATAGCAGCCGCCTTCGAAATTAAAGACGCCGTCGTCATCCCAGCCGTGCTCATCATCGCCAATCAGCTGCCGCTCAGGATCGGTGGAGAGCGTGGTCTTACCGGTGCCGGAGAGGCCAAAGAACACGGCCACGTCGCCCGCTTTACCCACGTTTGCGGAGCAGTGCATTGAGGCGATGCCTTTCAGCGGCAGCAGGTAGTTCATGATGGCAAAGAGGCCTTTCTTCATTTCGCCGCCGTACCAGGTGCCGCCGATCAGCTGCATGCGCTCAGTGAGGTTAAATGCAACGAAGTTTTCTGAGTTCAGCCCCTGCGCCTGCCAGTCCGGATTGGTGCACTGCGCCGCGTTCATCACCACAAAATCAGGCGTGAAGCTGGCCAGCTCTTCATCGGTCGGACGGATAAACATGTTTTTGACAAAGTGCGCCTGCCAGGCGACTTCCATCACAAAGCGTACGCTCAGGCGGGAGTCAGGATTGGCACCGCAAAATGCATCAATCACAAACAGGCGTTTGCCTGAAAGCTGCTGCGTACAGCGATCCTTCAGCGCCTGCCAGGTCTCCTGGGAAAGCGGCTGATTATCGTTTTTACCGTTGCCGGTACCGTTCCACCACAGCGTGTCACGCGTCGTGTCATCGCGGACAATATATTTATCTTTCGGTGAGCGGCCAGTGAAAATGCCGGTATCCACGGCGATAGCGCCGCTCTGCGTCAGGGTGCCTCGCGCATAACCCTCCAGCTCCGGGCGGGTTTCTTCCTGAAACAGCGTGTCATAGTCAGGGTTATACACCACTTCGGTAGTGCCGCTGATGCCCAGGTCGGCGAGGTCTTGCGATGTCAGGCCGTTAACGCGCATGTGACTGCTCCTTAAATCGGTACTTCATTGCATTTTTAGGGGGTGTCTGCCGCGTGGCGCACTCGGTTGCGCAGAACAGATCGCGCGCAGTGTACACATCTGAGCAGAAGCGGAAAGTGAAGATAGTTAAAAATGCGAACTGGAACGTGACAAGCGGAGAAATCGGCTACTTATAAAAGTAAAGTTAGCGAAAATTAGTTAATTTCCGTGAAAAAACATAGAGGTATAGTTTTATGCAAAACGGGCGGCGTGGCCGCCCGCAGCGGGATTAATGCAGCTGGTCGCTGTCGCTGACAGATTCGTTACGGATGGCGGCAATATCCACTGCATCATAGACATAGTGCGTGCCGCAATAGTCACAATGCATATCGATTTTGCCATCTTCCGCCAGGATCTCATCCACTTCGCTTTCTAGCAGCGTTTTAAGCACTTCACCGCAGCGCTGGCGTGAGCAGGTGCACTTGAAGATAACGGGCAGCGGATCGTAAACGGTGGCTTCTTCCTGATGGTAGAGGCGCCACAGCACATCGTTTGCCGGCAGCGTAATCAGCTCTTCCGCTTTAACCGTTTCAGTCAGCATGGCCAGATGATTGAAATCATTCTGACTGGTATCCTGCGCAGGCAGAACCTGCAGTAAAATACCGGCCGCGCCCTGCTCATTGGTGCGGATAAACAGGCGGGTAGGCAGCTGCTCAGAACGCATGAAATAGTCTTCCAGGCAGCCTGCCAGCGTATCCGCCTCCAGTCCTACCACACCCTGATAGCGCTCGCCTTTTTCTGGCGTAATGGTAATCACCAGATAGCCGTTACCCACCATTTCTTTCAGCGTACTGCCGGAGGCAATCTCTGCATCCTCTTTTACACGCGCCACGCCACGCAGCTCCTGGCGGTTATTACCGTTGATCACTGCCAGCGTCAGCGGGCCGTCGCCCTGCAGCTGTACCGTAATGTCCCCGTCAAATTTCAGCGTGGCGGTCAGCAGACTGGTTGCGACCAGCAGCTCGCCCAGCAGCGTTTTTACCGGCTCTGCGTAGTCATGGTTACGCACAATTTCATGCCAGGTGTGGGAGACATTGACCAGCTCGCCGCGTACGGCAACGTTTTCAAACAGGTAACGGTGTAATTGATCTTGAACAGACATAAGTTTTCTCTCACAGGGGTGCGAACTATTCATCACCCGACAGTTTAAATTTCATCAAATCACGGCGCTCTTTTTTATCAGGCCGGCGATCCGGATGTGGCATGGTCAGCGCATTCATCTTGCGCGCCAGCGCCGTTTTTTCCCGCTTTTCCACGCTGGCGTCGGTTTCGCTATACATCAGCTGCGCTTCGCTGGCGGGACGGCGCTGATCGCTGATGGCGTTGATAATAACCGTCCGCTCGTCGTTTCCCTGTCGCAGCGTTAATTCTGCGCCGGACTCAACCAGCTTGCTGGGTTTACTGCGCTGGCCGTTATAGTGAACCTTGCCGCCTTCGATCATTTCACGTGCCAGCGCGCGGGTTTTATAGAAGCGCGCGGCCCACAGCCATTTATCAAGGCGTACGCCGTCGCTGATTTTTTCTTTCATTGTGGCTCCTGCTTTAACGCAGCGTTTCATCTTTACCGGTAAACGGGTCCGGCAGCGCGGCGCTGAAAAAGGGTAGCGGCCGACTGGCGTCGAAGCGGCTGACGCCTGAGTCTCTGCGCCGGACGTTAGCCGGAACGGGTTCACTGTCATTAACGTGTCGCGCAGTATGCGACAGGCTATGCGGCGACACGCCGCAGAGACAAATCGGCAGATATCCGGAAATATGGGCAGAAAGTGAGAAATCAAGGTGCGACGCGATGCCGCACTCTATCAGTTTAGCGTAAATGCCGGCTCCGTCAGCCACTGCCAAAAAACGCGCGACAGGGTAGCACACAAGGGCGGAGGGTCAGAACAGCGAGCGCACGCTCTGCATAGTGCTGAGATTATGATTAAAGCATTTATCGTAATATTGCTGAATTTCCGCCATACGCAGCCGGTTACGATGGATGCGTCGCAGCGTCAGCAAGCCGTTTACCACCGCTGAAATCAGCAGTATCAGCATCAGCACAACGCTGCCAATGTAGCGCCACTGCGCCATTGCATCGGGTTCGTTATGCAGCATGATATGGCGCGTCCCGTTCGCATCCGTACTCATGCTGGTGATAATACCGCTGGCGCTGAACGGGGTATGCAGCAGCATGCCCGCGATACGCTGCAGCTCGCGCCACTGCGAAGGCGCGTCAAGATCAAACAGGGAAACGGCAGGCTGCGGCTGCGTCACCAGCTGACGTCCTTCATCGCTGATAATGAGAAAACCGCCCGGCGGCGGACTGTTAAGCGTTTCCGCAGCACGACGGGTCTCACGGGAAAAGAAGGTCGAGGTCGCGGTATTCACCAGATTTTCCAGCGCTTCGGCACTGACAGGCCTTAACAGCACATTCATGCCGCTGAGTTTGCCGGTATCTGCACGATGGATCAGCGAATCCCAGTCTTTGGCATTGCCCAGATTCACCAGGGCATTTTTCAGCCGGACACAATCCTGCTGCTGACTGCAGAGATCCTGTGTCCTGAGCACCAGCTCTGAAAAATCATCCAGCAGAATCATGCCTGACTTCTGAATCGCGGAGGCGAGCTGCGGATTAAGCTTGGGATCGGTGCTGGTTTCCGGATGCAGCTGGCGCAGGGTGGTATCCAGCAGCGCGGCGGCCTTATCGATAATGTCAGACTGCGGCTGCGGCAGCGGAGCGGCTTTGTTCCAGTAGATAGCCGAGCAGTCAAAAGGCATGTAAGTGTAGGTGCGATTACTTTGGTAATTGCCTGGCACAGAGCACATACCGGTCCCCGTTACTCTGAGTACATCGCCGACGTGCAGCGGCAGGGCAGAGAGCTTATCTACGCTGTCGACCTGAATACTCTCCGTACCTTTGACCCATGCCAGACTCAGCTTGAGCGGCATACTGAGCGGGATCCAGGTCAGCAGCATCGCCAGCACCAGCAGTGAACCGCAGGTCAGTACCAGATTCTTGCGCCACCGTTGTACCGGAAAATTTCTGACCTCATCCTGCAGCGACAAAAAATGCCCCTGACGCACGACCTGGCGGTTCAGATAGATATCCACTTCGGTGATCTGTCCAAGATCGTGGGTAATGTAGGGCTGCCAGTGCGGCGGATAAATGAGATCGATAATACCCAGCGAAATATTGCTCTGCTCCTGGTTCGATTCACCAAACAGGCCCCAGCGTTTCGGTGCGCCGCGCAGACAGTGAATATCGCGCAGGCCTTTCTCTCCGGGAAAACGACAGAGAAACCAGAGGCTGACGGCGATCATCACGCAGCCGGGAGCTACCAGCCAGATCAGGAGATTGCCTGGCAGCACCAGACCGAGAAAAAACAGCAGAAAAGCGCAGCAGATAACCACGGCTTCACGCGTACCGTCAGGCCGCGAAAGCTGGTACTCCTCATGCGACTCTTTGCGTACCCGCAGTAATTCGACGTTTTCGCTCTCTGCTTTGCGGATAGAGGCGTTGGTACTGGCAGGCTGTATCAGCGGCGGCAGAGCAGGTTGCTCAATGGCGTAATTAACCAGCGAGTGACCATTCAGAGAGATGACCAGCGGCAGCGACTGCGTGCGGATCAGCTCAACGTAGTTTTCGTCTGCAATATACTGTTCCCAGAGCGGCGGCAGATGTACTTCAACTTCATCCAGATAGTAGCGCCATTTATGGGGATCGTCGGTTGAGAGGCCGTAACGGGTAATAGAACGGGTAACAGGATAGACATTGTTGCTTTGTGCCGTCAGCGTTAGCGCTTCCGCCTCCCTGGTAAAGCGCGCACGGGTGCGCGGCGGCTGACGTTTAGCCAGCGCAGCCAGATACTTTTCTACTGCAGTGCGCTCATCATCAGAGAGTTTGCGGCAGGGCGGACTGATAAACGGCAGGGGTCGCGCTAACGGCGGACGATGCCGCATAGCGTACCAGTAAGCGATACCAGCTAATGATGAGCCGACCAGCATCACTGTCAGGATGACAATAAAAGTGCTCATGCTACGCTCATTCCAGCCAACGAAATGCCTTCACGTTAACGTTCTACTCCCGGCGAAAATCGTAAGATGTGTCAATTCTGGCGAGCAGATGAGGTTCTGACAAGAAGAAACACAGATAAAATAATGCGCTAAATCATCGGATTATAAATTATTAGATTAATCCCTGATAGGATGTTAACCAGGCAATACTCAATTAAATATCGGCATTTTCTGAATTTGGATCCAAAGCGTTGACTTACGCTTAAAACAGGCAGGCAGAGAACACGCCGTACTCCGGGCTGCGCAATCCGGCGGCGGCTTAGCCTATGTTGCCTGTCGCACATTTGCGCAGCCTTCGGTATGCTGGCGCTATCGCATTTCACAAGGTTGTGCAACGTCTGAGGCTGATATGACCACTCCATTGAAAAAACCTGACATCCTCAAGGTAGAAGCGGTGGCGCGCTCCCGCCTGTTTACCATTGAAGCCGTCGATCTCGCTTTCAGCAATGGTGCACGCCGTGTTTATGAGCGCATGAAACCTTCTGAACGCGAAGCGGTAATGATTGTGCCGATTCTCGGCGACGACGTGATTCTGATTCAGGAGTATGGGGTAGGGCTGGAAAGCTATGAGCTTGGTTTCCCTAAGGGACTGATCGATCCGGGCGAAAGCGCCTTTGAGGCGGCTGACCGCGAACTGAAAGAAGAGGTCGGCTACGGAGCGACCCGCCTTGAAGCGCTGGGCAAGCTCACGATGGCACCCTCTTACTTCTCCAGTAAAATGAATATCGTTGTGGCGGAAGGACTCTATGAAGAGAAACTGGAAGGTGATGAGCCTGAGCCACTGGTGGTACGGCGCTGGCCGCTGAAGAACCTGCTGGCGCTGCTGGAAGAACCTGATTTCAGCGAGGCGCGTAATGTCAGTGCGCTGTTTCTGGTGCGCGAATGGCTGGTAAAACAGGGCCGGCTTGATTACTGAATAAAGAAAGGCGCCCGCAGGCGCCTTGTTATCAGAACAGTTCGTGACTTTCGCCATTGTCCATAATGGTCGTGCCGACGTCGTGCACCGTATACTCCGTGGGCTGTGTACCGTTGATGAAATATTCCTGACGCGTATTGCCACCGCCGTTAGCCAGTTTACCGGTTGCACGGTCGATGGTAACGGTCACCACGCCATCCGGCGGCGTCAGTGGCTGCACCGGGACGCCCTCCAGCGCAGATTTCATGTAGTCATCCCACGCCGGCTGCGCGCTCTTGGCGCCGCCTTCATAACCGGAAATCTGATCCGGAATTGCTCCCGACACGGTTGAACGCCCCAGCGCGCGTGAATCATCAAATCCGATCCAGACCGACGTCACCACACCCGGACCATAGCCGGAGAACCAGGCATCTTTAGAGCTGTTGGTCGTACCGGTTTTTCCGCCAATGTCATTCCGCTTCAGATCGCGTCCGGCACGCCAGCCTGTACCCATCCAGCCGGGCTCGCCAAAAATATTGGAGTTAAGCGCGCTTTTGATCAGGAACGAGAGCGGCGTATTAATCACATGCGGTGCATACTGCTGATCGCCTGCTGGCTGCGACTGTGCCGGAACCTGCTCCAGCGCCGGCTTTGGCACCGACTGGTTCTGCGACTCATCAGAGGTGGCAACGTTCTCCACGCTCTCTTCATTCAGCGCGACTGACTTCCTGGTATCGCCGTAAATCACCGGCAGATTACACTGCGGACAGGCGATTTTAGGCCGGATTTCAAAAATTACGCCGCCCTGCTCATCCTCAATGCGGGTGATGAAATAGGGGTCAACCAGAAAACCGCCGTTTGCCATGACCGCATAGCCACGCGCCACCTGCAGCGGGGTAAATGAAGCGGCACCCAGCGCCAGCGATTCGGTATGAATAATATTCTGCGCCGGGAAGCCAAAGCGCTGCAGATATTCTGCAGCATAATCGACGCCCATGGCGCGCATGGCGCGTACCATCACCACGTTTTTAGATTCTCCCAGCCCCTGACGCAAACGGATAGGGCCGGCATAGGTTGGCGGCGAGTTTTTAGGCCGCCAGTCAGCGCCGGCACCGGCATCCCAGCGGGAGATTGGAACATCATTGAGGATCGAAGCCAGCGTCAGGCCACGATCCATCGCGGCGGTATAGAGAAACGGCTTGATGTTTGATCCCACCTGACGCAGCGCCTGGGTAGCACGGTTAAACATGCTCTGATTAAAATCGAATCCGCCCACCAGCGCACGCACCGCGCCATCTTCCGGATTCAGTGATACCAGCGCAGAGTTCACCAGCGGAACCTGACCCAGCCACCACTCATCGCCCACTTTACGCACCCAGATCTGCTGACCGGCCTGCAGCACCTGCGTAATGGTGCGCGGTGTCGGTCCCTGCAGCGTGTCTGATTTATAAGGCCGAGCCCAGCGCACGCCGGAGAGCTTCAGCGCGACCGTGCTGCCATCTTTCAGTAAGGCCGTGGCCTCCTGAGCACTGGCACTGGTCACCACTGCCGCATTCAGTGGTCCGTAGGCAGGCAGCGTTTTCAGCGTTTTCAGAATACGGGCCTGATCCCAGCTTGTCTCACCGACTTTCCATAACACGGTGGTCGGGCCGCGGTAGCCATGGCGCATATCATAAGCCATGACATTGTTACGTACCGCTTGCTGCGCCGCTTCCTGCAGGCGACGGGTTACGGTGGTATACACCTTGTAGCCGTCGTCATAGGCGCGGTCGCCGTAACGTTTCACCATCTCCTGACGCACCATTTCACTGAGATAAGGGGCAGAAAAAGCGATCTCAGGACCGTGATAGCTGGCGGTCAGCGGCGTATTACGGGCCTCTTCATACTGCTGCTGTGTGATGTCATTTTGATCCAGCATGCGCGCCAGTACTACATTACGGCGCGCCAGCGCCCGGCTGTGCGAATAGAGCGGGTTAAAGGTTGAGGGCGCTTTTGGCAGACCCGCGATCATCGCCATTTCACTCAGCGACAGCTGATCGACCGTTTTACCAAAATAGACCTGAGCCGCCGCGCCAACGCCATAAGCGCGATAGCCGAGGTAGATTTTATTAAGGTAGAGCTCAAGGATCTCATCTTTGCTCAGCAGCTGTTCAATGCGGATCGCCAGGAACGCTTCTTTGATTTTACGCATCAGCGTACGTTCAGGGCTCAGAAAGAAGTTACGCGCCAGCTGCTGAGTAATCGTACTGGCTCCCTGCGACGCATGGCCTGACATCAGTGCGATGCTGGCAGCACGAAAAATCCCCACCGGATCGACGCCGTGATGCTCATAAAAGCGGCTATCTTCGGTAGCGATAAATGCTTTGATCAGTTCTGGCGGCATCTGCTTCAGCGTCAGCGGTACGCGGCGTTTCTCACCATACTGGGCGATCAGCTCGCCCTCGGCGCTGTAAACCTGCATCGGCGTCTGCAGACGCACATCTTTCAATGTGTTCACATCGGGCAGCTGTGGCTCTATGTATTTGTACAAGCCATAAACCGTACCGGCTCCCAGCAAAATGCAACACACTGCAAGAATCAATAAATACTTTACGAACTTCACCTGAGAATTCCCATCTGTTGGCGTTTGGGCAGTTTATAAACAATCGCGCGGTAGTATAAAGGCAAGCCTGACGCTTTGATATACCCGTCATTTGTCTGTCATTCAGCATAGCCGGGTTTAGCGTTGACCTTTGATAATAAGGATATTGCGCATATGGCTTTTCAGCGCTGGCAAATTGGACTGGATATTCAGAACAGGCACCTGTGTGCGCTGGGTATTGAACGCCGTCGTCATGGCTGGCAGCTGCGACACTGGTGGCAGCAAGCGCTGCCGCACGATACGTTACGCAACGGTGTGTTGCAAAGCTCGCCGCTGTTACAGGAGATGTTAGCGGCGTGGCGGCGGCAGCTACCGGCGCAGTTCTCACTGCGCGTTGGCCTGCCGCCACAACTGGTGCTGCAGCGGACATTGCCGCTGCCTGGCACCACGCTGCGTGAACCCGCGTTAAATCGTTATGTCACTGCCGCCGCCCGCAATCTCTTCCCGATGGAAACCGCGCTGCTGGCGTTTGACTACCAGTGTGACGCTGCTGCAAACACGCTGCAGGTGACGGCTGCCCGGCGGGACGTGATGGCCCAGTGGCTTCAGCCGCTGCAGCAGGCCGGTCTTGAGCCTGACATCTTTGAACTGAGCACGCAGGCTCTGATGCAGGTCGCACAACAGCTGCCGCTTGCCCTGCATACGCTGCTGATCCACCCGACAGGCGATCACGCCTTCTGGGCGTTTAATGACGGCACGCTGCGCTGCGGGGCCGTTGCAGGGACGCTCAATGCAGACATCATTGCGCAGCTGTTTCCGCAGGTGTCCGATCAGCTTTGTACCTCCACGTCAGCCCCGACCGCGCGGCAGGCAAAGCTGTGCCTGCCGCTGTCACTATTACGCTATCAGCAGCCGCCACTGCCCGCACAACAGGGAGAGTTTACCCTGGCGCTGGGGCTGGCACTGCGTCCCGGAGACAGCGCATGCTAAGCGTTAATCTGCTGCCGTGGCGCGAACGGCTGTGGCAGAAACGCTGCCGGCAGACGCAATATCTGCTGGTTACCGCGTTAACGCTGCCGCTGCTCACTGCCCTGATCCTAGGAGGGTATAACAGACAACAGCTTTTTCAGGCAGAAAGCGCGACAGAGCAGGTCCGGCAGCAGCTGCTTACGCTGCAGCACCTGCGCACGCAGCAGCAATCACTGCTGCAGGCGCGCGACAGGCTGCTGGAGACAGAGCGTCAGCGACAGCAGGTAATGCGGCAATATCAGCACTGGCAACATTTCTGGCAGCAGCTGCCGGCGCTACTGCCGGAAGCGTTATGGCTGGAGCGTATTGAGCGTCAGCAGCTGCTGCTGCGGATAGAAGGGTGGAGTGACAGCGTGGCGGCGGTGAGTGAGCTGCGCCACCGGTTGCTGGCGCAGCCGCTGTTTGCGGCCGTCAGACAGAGGGCAATAGTCCGGCAGTCAGAGGGCAGATACCGGTTTACGCTGCAGGCACGACTGCGGGAGCAGCCCGGTGAATGAGCTGATGTGGCGCTATGTGCTGTGGCCTTTTGCCTGGCGTGCCGGTTGCAGCGTGCTGGTTGTCGCAACAATGCTGCTGCTGCTCTGGCTGCTGCAGCTGCGTCCTCAACACCAGGCGCTGGCACAGCAGCGGACAGCGCTGGCAGAGCTTACCGTGCAGCAGCGTCAGCTGCAGCAGGCGTTACATCCGTCAATAGACAGCCTTGCAACAGAGATCGCTAAGCTGCAGGCACGGCAGCGCGAGAGCGCGACAACGTCGTCGCTGGAGCAACTGGTGAACACGCGTGGCGCGCAGCTGCAAAACTGGCAGCCGCAGGCTCAGCCATCAGAACTGGTATTGCAGTTAGCCTGGCGTGAATTTATGCCGCTGTTTGGTGAGCTGGCCGGAACCGCGCAGCCGATACCGCAGCGTTTCTCACTGCGGTCCGGACCGCGTTTGCTGACGGCAGAGCTGTGGCTGGAGCCATCTGATGCGGAGTAGCGCACTGCTGTGTCTGTTGCTCTGGCATGGCGCCGCAGCGGCACGCGATCCTTTTATGCCTCTGATTACCCGCGCCTGCGAACCTGCCGCGGCAGCGCCGCAGAACTGGCGTCTGCAGGGCGTAGCAGGTCGTGCACCTCACTTCGTCGCCTGGGTGATATCTCCCGAGGGGAAAAGCTATCGGCTGGCGCCATCCTCCCCTTTTCCGGTTTATCCCTGGCAGGTCGCGGAGATAACCGCGCGTACGCTGACGTTAACCGCACCGCGCCGCTGTGTGCAGCAACAGATAGTCTGGACAATTAAAGGAGGCTTTTATGAAACGGATCGGGATGCTGCTGGGGCTTATGTTAAGCGCCCCGCTGCAGGCGCAGACAAGCACGCTAAGCCTGGTATTTGACGATGCACCGGTGGAGCGCATTCTGCAGGCGCTGGCGGACTATCAGCAGACTAACCTGCTGATTGCGCCCGGCGTTGAGGGCCGGCTGTCGCTGCGTCTGGAGAAGGTAAGCGCAGAGCATGCCCTGACGCTGATTTCACGTCTGGCGGACCTGGTGCTGGTAGAAGAGGAGGGGGTGCTGCTGGTTTATCCGCAAAGCTGGCAGCAGCGTCAGACGCAGCGGGTCAGGCAGGAACAGGAAGAGAAGCAGGCGCAGCGGACCCTGGAGCAGCGCACAGTTGCGCTGCATTACGCCAGCGCCAGCGACATTCATCGCAGCCTGCAGGGCGAGCCCTCTCTGATGTCAGCGCGCGGCAGCGTTACGGTGGATAGCCGTACTAACTCACTGCTGCTGCGCGATATGCCGCAGGTCCTGGAAAACACGACGCGCTGGATCAAAGCCCTTGATCGGCCGCTGGAACAGGTGGAGTTGCAGGCACATATCGTTACGCTGAACGAAGAGCATCTGCGCGAACTGGGCGTCAGCTGGCAGCTCTCACCGGCAGATGCGGTGGCGGCGACGCTGCGCAATCCGCAGCTTAGTCTGCCGCTGGCCGTCAGTGCGCCTGCACTGCGCGCCGGAGTGACGCTGGGAAAAATGAGCGGTGAATTGCTCACTCTTGAGCTGAGCGCGCTGGAGCAGGAGAATCAGATCGATATCATCGCCAGTCCGCGGCTTTTTACTGCGCATCAGCAGACCGCGACCATTAAGCAGGGCACCGAAATTCCGTATGAGGTGAAGTCAGGCAACAGCGGCGCGACGGCCATTGAGTTCAAAGAGGCAGTGCTGGGTATGGAGGTCACTCCCTCGGTACTGGGCAACGGCCGCATTCAGCTGCGGCTGCGTCTGAGCCAGAACATGCCTGGCCGCAGCCTGACGCTGGGAGAGAATCAGGTACTCAGCATTGAAAAGCAGGAAATTGAGACACAGGTGACGCTGCGTGATGGCGAAACGCTGGCGCTGGGCGGCATTTTTCAGCAGCAGCGCACGCAGAGTGAAAAACGCGTGCCGTGGCTGGGAGAGATGCCCCTGCTTGGTGCGCTGTTCCGGCAGCAGCTGCAGGAACAGAAAAAGCGTGAGCTGGTTATCTTTATTACCCCCAGACTGGTCAGGGAAGCAGCGCTTTCTGCCGGATAAAGCGGAAAATTCGTTCTGTAGTGCCGTGCGCGTTGACGCCGGAGAGGAATTAGCTTACAAGGTTTAGCGATTTTAAAACGGTGTAGCGGTACGCGGCAGGATAATCTTCCGACGGGCGTCAGTCACAAGCGATACTGGCGTCAAAAAAGAAATATGCCAGCATAAAGCGGGCAGCAGCAAGCAGATAAAGGGCAGGTTTCAGCGCTAATATCAGCCGATGATAAGCACCGACAACCCCCGGCCTGCGCAGCTGTAGCCCATTTCATGAAGGCACGTAAGGAAGAGCGTTACCGTCTCGCGAACCAAAGACCATACCTGTGTGCAGGTTGCCGGAGGCGATTTATTCGGTTGCCAAACGGCCATGAGTGTTGAGATAATTTTCTATCTGACTCTTGCTAATGCTTATGAGGTCTCAGTTCCTGTCCCGCCAGCAACGCGCTGAACGCGGGGTATCATCAACGAATTCTTAGTAATACCGACAAAATGGCAGAGAAACGCAATATCTTTCTGGTTGGGCCGATGGGTGCCGGCAAAAGCACTATTGGTCGTCAGTTAGCTCAGCAACTCAATATGGAATTTTTCGATTCCGATCAGGAAATTGAGCGACGTACCGGAGCGGATGTAGGCTGGGTATTTGATGTGGAAGGCGAAGCTGGTTTCCGCGATCGCGAAGAAAAAATCATTAACGAGCTGACCGAGAAACAAGGCATCGTACTGGCGACCGGCGGCGGTTCCGTCAAATCCCGTGAAACGCGCAATCGTCTCTCCGCCCGCGGCGTGGTTGTCTATCTGGAAACCACCATCGAAAAGCAGCTTGCCCGCACGCAGCGCGATAAAAAGCGCCCGCTGCTGCAGGTTGATGAACCGCCTCGTGAAGTGCTTGAAGCACTGGCAGATGAACGTAATCCGCTTTATGAAGAGATCGCTGACGTCACTATTCGCACTGATGATCAAAGTGCCAAAGTGGTCGCCAATCAGATCATCAACATGCTGGAAAAAAATTAATCCAGCATCCTGAGGGCTCAGCAACAGGTATCGGTCATCATGGAGAAGATCACTGTCTCACTGGGGGATCGTAGTTACCCCATTACCATTGCTGCCGGATTGTTTAATGATCCGGCTTCTTTTTGGCCGCTGAAGGCAGGCGATCGCGCCATGCTGGTAACCAACCAGACGCTGGCCCCGCTCTATCTCGGGAAAGTAGCAACGCTGCTGACTCAGGCGGGTATCCATGTTGATCAGGTGATTTTGCCTGATGGTGAGCAGTATAAAACGCTGACCGTCATGGATGAGGTCTTTACCGCGCTGCTGCAGAAGCCACACGGCCGTGACACCACGCTGATTGCGCTGGGTGGCGGCGTGATAGGCGATCTCACCGGATTTGCCGCTGCAAGCTATCAGCGCGGCGTCCGATTTATTCAGGTGCCCACCACACTGCTGGCGCAGGTTGACTCGTCAGTAGGCGGAAAAACCGCCGTCAATCATCCACTGGGTAAAAATATGATTGGCGCGTTTTATCAGCCCGCCTCGGTGGTCATTGACACCGATTGCCTCTCCACGCTTCCGCCGCGCGAGCTGGCGTCTGGCCTGGCAGAAGTGATCAAATATGGCATCATTCTGGACGGTGAATTCTTCCACTGGCTGGAACAAAATCTTGATGCGCTGCTGGCGCTGGATGCGCGCGCAATCGCCTGGTGTATTCGCCGCTGCTGCGAGCTGAAAGCAGAAGTGGTTGCTGCCGATGAGCGTGAAAACGGCCAGCGTGCGCTGCTCAACCTGGGCCATACGTTTGGTCATGCGATTGAAGCGCATATGGGCTATGGCAACTGGCTGCATGGCGAAGCCGTGGCCGCCGGTATGGTGATGGCCGCGCGAACGGCGCAACGGCTGGGGCAATTTACCGCCGCAGAGAGCGAACGCGTGATTGCGCTGCTGCAGCGCGCGGGCTTGCCGGTAACCGGTCCTGCTGAGATGACAGCGGAAGCGTATCTGCCGCATATGATGCGCGACAAAAAAGTAGTAGGGGGCGAACTGCGTCTGGTGCTGCCTCTCGCTATTGGTCGCTCTGAAGTGCGTGCCGGTGTTGCTCATGATATGGTGCTGGCTGCAATTAACGATTGTCGCAGTAACTGAGCGCGAAGGTAGCGTTCTGACAGCAGACCGTCATAGACCGCTGCGGCAGGCAAGTTCAGGCTGAAGAAGAACGTTGTGATACGGTGCGTCGGACGCGTGCCGTTTTACGGAGGAGGCGAGATGGATGAGTTCAAACCGGAAGATGAGTTAAAACCTGATGCCAGCGATCGCCGTCCCGCGCGATCCCGTAAAGCGTCTTCTGCGCCAAAAGCCAAAGCGCCGGTCTCCCGTCAGCATATGATGATGGGAATTGGCATTCTGGTGTTGCTGGTTCTGGTGCTGGGCATTGGTTCAGCGCTGACCGGGCCGGATGATAAACCGGCGGCTAACCGTAACAGCGGCAGTGCGGCGACATCTGGCGGCAGTGAAAAACATATCGATCTCTCTGACTCCACCTCCATGAGCGGCCAGCAGACAGCGGCACCAACGGCTGAAGGCAGCGCGCCGCAGGATACCACCCAGCCAGCAGCAGGCGGTGAGGGACAGGCGATCTCAATGCCTTCCGTTTCATCTACGCCAACGCAGGCGCAGGTAACAGAGGCGCCTGCGAATCAGCAGCGCGTCACGTTGCCGGGCGATCTCAATAGCGCGCTGAGTAATCAGCAGGGCCCGGTAGACGCTGCGGCGCAGGGTGCACAGGGCGGCTCATCTCTGCCCACCGCGCCGGCTACCGTAAGCGGTAATGCTGGCAGCACAGCAGCAAAAGCGGTTACGCCGCCAGCTGTGCGGGCGGATAACGCGCCGCGTGCCAGCAGCAATACTTCACGCTCAACCGCATCCGGGAGCAGTCATAAATCTGCGGCTGCGGCAAAACCGTCTGCGACCCGAGAGAGCCAGACCCACACCACGGCAGCTCACAACCCGCCTGCCAGCAGCGCCAGTAAGTCTTTGCCTTCAGGTGGCAACTATACGCTGCAGCTGAGCGGGGCATCGAAGCAGGAAAGCCTGACGGCGTGGGCAAAAAAACAGAATCTGAGCGGTTATCACGTGTATAAAACCACACGTAATGGTCAGCCCTGGTACGTGCTGGTCAGCGGCGCTTACGCGACGCCTGCCGAAGCAAAAAGGGCTGTAGCTGCACTGCCTGCTGAAGTACGTGCGGTCAATCCGTGGGTAAAACCGCTGAGCCAGGTTAAAAAAGAGAGTCAGTAAATTGATGTGGGGCCTGCTACTGCGGCCCCGTTTAAGCGCAGATCTGCTGTCGGTTTCACCACAGCTACAATGAAGATGTAATAACCACGACAGCATGAAAAAAAATCGCGCTTTCCTGAAATGGGCCGGTGGGAAATACCCACTGCTTGACGATATTCGTCGTCACCTGCCACAAGGTGACTGTTTAGTTGAACCCTTTGTGGGCGCCGGTTCCGTATTTCTCAATACCGATTATGACCGCTATCATCTGGCGGACATCAACGGCGATCTCATCAATCTTTACAACATCGTCAAAACGCGTACGCAGACCTTTATTGCGGATGCGCGTCAGCTTTTTACGCCAGAAGGAAACAGCGCAGAGCATTACTATGCGCAGCGGCTGGCATTTAACGCCAGCCGCGATCCCTACCAGCGCGCCGTGCTGTTCCTCTATCTGAATCGTCACGGTTATAACGGCCTGTGCCGCTATAATCTGCGCGGTGAGTTTAACGTGCCTTTTGGCCGCTATCGCAAACCCTATTTTCCGGAAGCTGAACTACTCTGGTTTGCAGAGCGCGCGCAGAAAGCGACCTTTGTCTGTGAATCGTACGATGTTACCCTGAACAGGGCTGCTGCAGGTTCAGTGGTCTATTGCGATCCGCCCTATGCACCGCTGTCGGCAACGGCCAACTTCACGGCCTATCACACCAACAGTTTCAGCCTGCGCGAGCAGCAGCATCTTGCTGAGCTGGCCGGGAAGCTGGCACAGAGCCAGATACCGGTCCTGATTTCCAATCACGATACGCTGCTGACCCGGGAGTGGTATCAGAACGCGGATTTACATGTAGTAAAAGCCCGGCGTTCTATCAGCCGAAGCATAAGTGGTCGTACGCAGGTGGACGAACTGCTGGCGCTTTTCCGCTAGCCTGTTTCGTCCGCGACCAACGCATTACGTCAGTTGAGGCTGGCGCACAACATTGGGAGAATCGGATGAAACAATTTTTACTGGCCCCTTCAATTCTTGCCGCTGACTTTGCCCGTCTGGGTGAAGATACCGCCAAAGCACTGGCGGCAGGCGGCGATGTCGTGCATTTCGATGTGATGGATAATCACTACGTGCCCAATCTGACAATGGGACCCATGGTGCTGAAAGCGCTGCGTGACTACGGCATCACGGCACCGATTGATGTGCACCTGATGGTAAAGCCAGTGGACGCACTTATCCCGGAGTTTGCTAAAGCGGGTGCCAGCTACATCACTTTCCACCCGGAAGCCAGTGACCACGTGGATCGCACCCTGCAGCTTATTAAAGAGCATGGCTGTAAGGCGGGCCTAGTATTTAATCCGGCAACGCCGCTGAGCTACCTTGACTATGTGATGGATAAGCTGGATATCATCCTGCTGATGTCAGTTAATCCTGGCTTCGGCGGCCAGTCATTTATACCGGGCACGCTGGATAAACTGCGTGAGGCGCGCCGGCTGATCGATCAGAGCGGCTATAACATCCGGCTTGAAGTGGATGGCGGCGTGAAGATTGACAATATCGGACAGATTGCCGCCGCCGGTGCGGATATGTTTGTTGCCGGTTCAGCCATCTTCGGTCATCCCGATTATAAAAAAGTCATTGATGAAATGCGCACTGAACTGGAGAAAGTCAATGGCTCATTTCACTGATATCCGCGCGCTGGCGTTCGACCTCGACGGCACGCTGGTGCATAGCGCACCCGGTCTGTCACAGGCGATCGACCGGGCGCTGGGCGATCTGCAGCTGCCGGCACCGGGTATTGAACGCGCGTCCACCTGGATTGGTAACGGCGCCGATATCATGATGGCGCGCGCCCTGACCTGGGCGCTGGGCCGTGAGCCGCATGCGGAAGAGCAGCGTGATGCACGCGCCTGTTTTGATCGCCACTATGCTGACACGGTTGAGTCTGGCAGCACGCTATTTCCGCAGGTAAAAGAGACGCTGCTTGCACTGCGCGGGCAGGGGTTGCCCCTCGCTATCGTCACCAATAAACCGACGCCGTTTGTTGCTCCGCTGCTGGCATCGCTCGGCATCAGCGACTGTTTTTCACTGATCATCGGCGGTGATGATGTTGCGGTGAAAAAGCCGCACCCGGCCGGCATCTTCCTCGTGCTGGGGCATTTTGGCGTACTGCCGGGAGAGTTGTTGTTTGTCGGGGATTCGCGCAATGATATCCTCGCGGCACAGGCTGCCGGTGTACCGAATGTCGGTATGACATTTGGCTACAACTACGGTGAGTCCATTACCACCAGCCAGCCCGATTTAACTCTCGACACTTTTAGCGAACTTCTGCCCGCACTCGGGCTGTGATTATCAGGATATAACATGAGCAAACCCATCGTTTTCAGCGGCGCCCAGCCTTCAGGTGAACTGACCATTGGCAACTACATGGGTGCGCTGCGTCAGTGGGTGCAGATGCAGGATGATTATCACTGCATTTACTGCATCGTCGATCTGCACGCGATCACCGTGCGTCAGGACCCGGCCACGCTGCGTAAAGCGACGCTGGATACGCTGGCGCTCTATCTGGCCTGCGGCATTGATCCGGAAAAAAGCACTATTTTTGTTCAGTCGCACGTGCCGGAGCATACGCAGCTGAGCTGGATCCTGAACTGCTACGCCTATTTTGGCGAGCTGAGCCGTATGACCCAGTTCAAGGATAAATCTGCCCGTTATGAAGAGAACATCAACGCCGGTCTGTTTGATTACCCGGTACTGATGGCGGCCGATATTCTGCTGTATCAGACCAATCAGGTGCCGGTAGGCGAGGATCAGAAGCAGCATCTGGAGCTGAGCCGCGATATTGCTGCCCGCTTCAATGCGCTCTATGGTGACGTGTTTAAGGTTCCGGAGCCGTTTATCCCGAAATCGGGCGCACGCGTGATGTCGCTGCTGGAGCCGACGAAAAAGATGTCGAAGTCGGATGACAACCGCAACAACGTTATCGGCCTGCTGGAAGATACCAAATCGGTTGTGAAAAAGATCAAGCGGGCGGTCACTGACTCCGAAGAGCCGCCGGTGGTGCGCTATGATGTGAAAGAGAAAGCGGGCGTCTCTAACCTGCTGGATATTCTCTCGGGCGTTACCGGCAAACCGATTCCGGAACTTGAACAGCATTTTGAAGGCAAAATGTACGGACACCTCAAGGGCGAGGTTGCCGATGCGGTATCCGGCATGCTGACTGAACTGCAGGCGCGCTATCATCACTTCCGCAACGATGAAGCGCTGCTCAATCAGGTAATGCGTGACGGTGCTGCCAAAGCGCGTGCGCATGCGCAGGAGACGCTGAAGAAGGTGTACGACGCCGTCGGTTTCGTCGCACAGCCGTAAACCAGCGCGGATGACATAAAAAAGGCGAGCCAGAAGGCTCGCCTTTTTATTAGGTCGCATCTGCCGCGGGAGACGGCAGTGCCGGAATCATCAGTGGGTCACATGACCGTGCTGACGGTGCTTTGTGACAAAGCCGAGCAGCACACACATGACAAACACCACGGCATAAAGGCCGTTTGCGGTAGAGAGCGCTGCATGCGCGCCACCTTTGGCCACGATCGGGCCGGTAACCACAAAGGTCAGCATGGTGCCGACGGTGCCACAGGTCAGGATAAAGTTAACCAGTTTAGGGGATGCCGCTTTGGTCTGCAGCGATCCCAGCGTAATGATGGTGGTATAAATTGCGCTGGAGAAGAAGCCAAGCGCCATAATGATCCAGTGCAGCATGCCCGCCTCCCGGGAGGAGACAAACCAGTACATGAGGCCGGTAGCCAGCGCAGCCAGCACCATCAGAATGCGCTGCAGGTCAAAGAAGCGCAGCAGGAAGCTAAACGCCCACATACCCACCATGTAAGCGGTCCAGAAGTTACCGACCAGCTGGCCGGCAGAGGCGATATCCATGCCCATCGATTTGGTTGCGTACTCCGGTACCCAGGAGATAAAGCCCAGCTGACCCAGAATATAACAAAGCGCAGCGATGGAGAGGAACAGCACGCCCACGCCCCATTTCTCTTTTTCTCCGCCCTGAACGGCCGCTTCGCTTTTAAGCACCGGAAACTCCACCATCAGCGTCAGCACGAAAATAGCCAGATAGATAACGCCAATGCAGGCATATACCCAGTACCACGGCAGCGCACGCGCCAGCAGGACGCCAGCAATGATCGGGAATATCGTCCCTGCCATGCTGAAAAATGAATCTGTAAACAGCAGGCGTGAACCACGCTGACGGCCATCGTAGATATGGGCGATCAGGAAGGTACCTATCGACATGGTAATGCCGCTGACCACGCCCAGAATAAACATGCAGAGGGAAAAGATCTGCAGATTATGGCTGGTCATCAGGCCCGCAACCGCCAGAATCATCAGCACGAAGCCAAAAATCAGCTGGCGTTTCAGCGGCACAATGACCATCAGCCAGGCGTTCAGGAAAACGGCAACCAGAATGCCGGCGTTAAGAAAAGTGAAGGTGTTGCTCATCTCTGAGATGGGCAGCTGGAAATATTGCGCGATATTATCCAGCACCATACCGGTCACAATCACCAGTGCGCCAGTGAGCGCATAAGAGAAAAAGCTGATCCAGGTAAGGCCGATGCGATTACGGTTTGTCATGTTCATAACCTGTGGGGGGACGATGAAGCGAAAGTGTCATGAATTGTAAATGGAACTGTGATCTTAATAAACAAGGAGTGAAATAAGCTACGCAAATTTCATGATATGTGTGATTTCAATCACGCAAATGATTGCGCAGCGGCAAAAGTATGACGTTTGCAACATTCGGGTAAATATAGGTAAAACGCTGGCTCTTGTATTACATGCTCTTTACAATCAATTCTGTTTTTTAAGCCGATCTCCAGGGTAAGGACTCTTCCATGCTTAAACGTACTTTGACAGCGGCGCTCGCCCTGTTAGCACTCTCTTCCGTATCTGCTTCTGCACTGGCTGCAAAAGGGGATACACATGTACTGCTTACCACGTCGGCAGGCAACATTGAACTTGAGCTGGATAACCAGAAAGCGCCGGTTTCAGTAAAAAACTTTGTGGATTACGTTAATAACGGTTTCTACAACAACACCATTTTTCATCGTGTGATCCCGGGCTTTATGATCCAGGGCGGCGGCTTTACCACGGATATGCAGCAGAAGCAGACCACTGCGCCAATCAAAAACGAAGCTGATAACGGGCTGCGTAATCTGCGCGGTACCATCTCTATGGCGCGTACCGCTGAGAAAGACAGCGCAACCAGCCAGTTTTTCCTGAATGTGGCTGACAACGCTTTCCTGGATCACGGACAGCGCGACTTCGGTTATGCGGTATTTGGTAAAGTTGTGAAAGGGATGGATGTGATCGATAAGATTGCCCAGGTCCCGACTAAAGACGTGGGCCCGTATCAGAATGTACCGGCAAAACCGGTTGTTATTACCGCCGCGAAAATCCTGCCTTAATCTGTTTCAGCGTCGCCTTTAGCGTGACGCCGCTGACCGCGCTCCGGCAAAGCCAGAATTTGCTCTTATACTTAGGGCAAATCCTGTCAGCCGGAGGCGCTATGCCGCAGAAACTCACTGAAAAACAGAAAGCCACTTTGTGGCTGCAGCGTCGTGCTGCCAGCTATCAGGCCAGCTGCAGGCTGTCTGGTTATACCCTGACTGAGCCTGCTGTGACCGCTGAGAC
Source organism: Pantoea sp. UBA4549 (assembly GCF_002387285.1). NCBI lineage: Bacteria > Pseudomonadati > Pseudomonadota > Gammaproteobacteria > Enterobacterales > Erwiniaceae > Pantoea > Pantoea sp. UBA4549. The sequence goes on from NZ_DGLH01000012.1 coordinate 120,686, forward strand.
AGCGGAAGATCGGCTCACTTCGCTGAGGAGGCAGTATGGCGGATAATTCACTGGCGGTACGCGATCCCTACCTATGGCACAACGACGATGTGCTGAAAAACCGACTGGAAATTCATGATGCCGCGCAGCTGCGCAAGGCGGAGCTGGCGTTCAGCGCCGCGCGGCTGGCGACGCTGGATTTAGGTCCGCGCATACCGGGCCTGCCGCGTTTACGTCATATTCATCGCACGCTGTTTCAGGATCTCTACAGCTGGGCGGGCGAGCTCCGCACCATCGATATCTGGCGCGATGAGACCCCTTACTGCCACTGTGAATACATTGAGAAAGAGGGCAATGCGCTGATGAGCGCGCTGGAGGAAGAGCAGGGGCTGGCCGATCTGGATGCGGACGCCTTTGTTGCCCGTCTGGCGCACTACTATTGTGAACTCTATGTGCTGCATCCGTTCCGGGCAGGCAATGGACGCGCTCAGCGTATCTTTTTTGAGCAGCTGGCGCTGCACGCTGGCTATCTGCTGGAATGGGATCGGCTGGAACCGGCGCCGTGGCGGGACGCAATCCATGAAGCGGTCGCCGGCGATCTTACGGCACTGACCGCACAGCTGACAAAAGTGGTAAGCCCGGCGCGATAAAGTGCGTAGAATAGCGGCGGTTTGATCGACCTGAGGTCATGATGCTGCTGCTGCTTGATAACTACGACTCTTTTACCTGGAATCTTTACCAGTATTTTTGCGAGCTGGGCGCGCAGGTGCGCGTCGTGCGCAACGACGCCATTTCGCTGGCTGAGATGGCGGCATTACCGCTGAGCTATCTGGTCATATCGCCCGGCCCCTGCACGCCCGATCAGGCGGGTGTTTCCCTGGATGCCATTCGTTATTTTGCCGGCCGGCTGCCGGTGCTGGGGGTCTGCCTCGGACACCAGGCCATCGCGCAGGCGTTTGGCGGAAAGGTAGTACGCGCGCGTCAGGTGATGCACGGGAAAACCTCTCCGGTACGCCATAACGGAGAGGGGGTGTTTCGCAACCTCGCTAATCCCCTTACCGTTACGCGTTATCACTCGCTGATTGTGGCGAGTGAATCGCTGCCTGACGCATTTGAGATCACCGCCTGGAGCCTGCGTGATAACCAGCCTGATGAAATCATGGGCTTTCGTCACCGCACGCTGCCGCTGGAAGGCGTGCAGTTTCATCCGGAAAGCGTGCTCAGCGAACAGGGCCATCAGCTGCTGAAAAATTTCCTTGAGCGCTAACTTCCGTTTGCCATTCTGTGATTTTTTATGCATATTTCGTGATTATAATTTCATTTTAAATCACCTAATAACCGGATGAGGTCAGCAATGGCAGCGGAAAACATAGCGGTAACCCGGGAGACGTTTGATAACGTTATTTTGCCTGTTTATGCACCTGCGCAGTTTGTGCCCGTAAAGGGCAAAGGCAGCCGCGTCTGGGATCAGCAGGGTAAAGAGTATATCGACTTCTCTGGCGGTATAGCGGTCACCGCGCTGGGCCACTGCCATCCGGCACTGGTAGAGACGCTGAAGCGCCAGGGCGAAACCCTGTGGCACACCAGTAATGTCTTTACCAACGAGCCGGCGCTGCGTCTGGCGAGTAAGCTGATTGCCGCCACCTTCGCCGATCGCGTATTTTTTGGTAATTCCGGTGCGGAAGCCAACGAAGCCGCGTTCAAGCTGGCGCGCTACTACGCCTGTAAAAAGCACTCCCCGTTTAAAAGTAAGATCATCGCGTTTCATAATGCTTTCCACGGCCGTACGCTGTTTACCGTCTCCGTTGGCGGACAGCCTAAATACTCTGACGGTTTCGGTCCGAAACCGGCGGATATTGTCCACGTTCCGTTCAACGATCTGGCAGCGGTAAAAGCTGTGATTGATGATCATACCTGCGCGATTGTGGTGGAACCGATTCAGGGTGAGGGCGGTGTGATGCCGGCAACGCCGGAATTCATGCAGGGGCTGCGTGCGCTGTGTGATGAGCATAACGCGCTGCTGGTGCTGGATGAGGTGCAGAGCGGCATGGGGCGCAGCGGCAAGCTGTTCAGCTATGAGCACTACGGCATTCAGCCTGATATTCTCACCACGGCTAAAGCGCTGGGCGGCGGTTTCCCAGTCAGCGCGATGCTGACCACGCATGAGATCGCATCCGTTATGGCGCCTGGCGTACATGGTACCACCTATGGCGGTAACCCGCTCGCCTGTGCGATTGCAGAAACCGCGCTGGATATCATTAACACGCCAGCGGTGCTTGCCGGCGTGGAAGCCCGGCGGCAACAGTTTACTGACGCGCTGACGGCGCTGGATCGTGAGCTGGGCCTCTTTAGCGAAATTCGCGGAAAGGGTCTGCTGATGGGCGCGGTACTGAAACCGGAACATGCCAGTAAAGCCCGCGATATTCTCAATGCGGCGGCGGCAGAAGGCGTGATGATCCTGACCGCCGGCAGCGATGTGATCCGCTTTGTGCCCTCGCTGGTCATCGCACCGGAGGAGATTGATGCCGGTATGACGCGGTTTGCTGCCGCACTGCGCAAGGTTCTCGCGGCCTGACTATCCTTTCGGACGGATAGCCCGCAGCCAGCGGCCATGATGCGGCCGCTGGCTCCACGCCAGAGATGAGATGGTGTGCATGACGCTGAGATGCTGCAAAATGCGTTTAACATGCTGCTCGACAATGGTCACCGGCCCTTCATGCAGGTTTTCCGGCGCCTCCATCACATTGTTCTCACTGCCCGGTCCGTCGTAAGTCAGCCGCTGCTGGCAGCGCTGCAGCGCAATTTCGCACGACTGCAGATAGCGCTCTGCCAGCGCCGGCGTCAGCATGGTGTGCTCACGCGCCAGGATGGTCATGGCGTTGATATGCTCCACGATGAACTGACTGTGCGTTACCCAGAGTCGCATATCCTTCAGATACTGCGCGTTGAAACCGGGTTCGCTGGTCGCCTGATTCAGCGCATTGAACAGCGCGTTATGTGCCTGATTCACCTTTACCCGCTGATAAGCCAGCTTTTCCGGCGAGTGTTCCGGCCCCAGCAGCATGCGCAGCGCCTCCTGATAGGCCTCCAGCGCATCGTGCGCATTCTGCCGCAGCAAACCGCTCTGCCACTGCGGCCATAGCCAGATCATACCGGCGAATGCAATCAGACATCCCATCAGCGTATCCATCATGCGCGGCAGCAGAAACTGAGCACCGTTCAGCGACAGCAGCTGCAGTGAATACACCGCCGTCACGGTAAAGCCAATCATCGACCAGCCATAATATTTGCGCGTCACCAGATAACTGGCCAGCGTGATGGCCAGCATAAACAGCAGCGCGATCGACTCCGGTACGGCGAAACGCAGCGAGGCGGCGGCAATCAGGAGTCCGGCAAAGGTCCCGAGCGCCCGGTGCTGAATGCGCACGCGCGTAGCGCTGTAGCCGTTCTGACTGACAAACATAATGGTCATCAGGATCCAGTAGGGCTTGGGAATATTGAAAAACAGCGCAATAAAGCTGCCGAACATCAGCATAACGGCAAAGCGGGCTGCGCTGCGCAGGGCGCCGGACCTGAACGACAGATAGCTGCGCAGGGCGGGCAGCAGCGGCAGACGCCGCTGGCGATCGGCCATCAGGTCGCGCGTATAAAGCGGTTTCTGAGTGCGCAGCACGCGGGCGATACGGCTGAAATGATAAAGACAGAAGTGACCAACCGGATTATCCGGATGCTGCCGCGCTATCTTTTCCAGCGCGCTGAGCGGCTTTTCCATCTGAAAGCGGGCGGGCAACTGATGATAGAGGATGGCATCCGCCAGCAGCCTGAGCTGTGCCGAAATGGTTTTTGCATTCCAGCGGATAACGGCTTCGGCATGACTCTGCTCGACCAGCTTCTGCACTTTCTCCGGCTGGTGCAGGCTGACAGCGATGTGCTCCTGCAGATCGAGTGCCACCTGGAAAGCACGCGTCAGCCGCTTATGGCTGTTGTCGCGACTGGCAGAGAGCATATGCATCTGCTGATAGCAGGTGGTGATCAGATCAACTGCTTTCTGCTGACGCGCCAGCAGCGGTGGCAGCGCTTTCTCCGGATCGGTCAGCTGCGTCAGCAGGGTATATTTGGCATCGCAGTAATCCGCCAGTTCACGATAGAGCAGGCTCAGCGTTTCACGCATCGGCTGCTCTTTCCACAGCCAGTACCAGAACCAGTTAAACAGGCCATACCAGAACGTGCCGCCAATATAGAGCAGCGGCGGCACCCAGATCGGCATGCGTCCTGCCAGACTCAGCGTAAAAATAGCGGCAATCAGCGTGCCGGGCAGCAGACGTCCGTGCAGCGGGCTGATTTCGCCCGTCACGCCAATAAGCAGCGGCAGCACCAGCATAATAAGCGGCAGCGGGATCGCGGCGTCAGTGAGATACTGGATCAGGAAACTGCCGGTGGCGAAAAGCGTACCGCCCACGATCAGACGTTTGAAAAAACGTTTATGCGGCGTATCAAGGCCGGCAATATTGCAGCAGGCGGGCACCAGCGAGAACAGCAGGCCTTTTTGCAGATCGCCACACAGCCATCCCAGCGCGACAGGCAGGCACAGCACCAGCGTCTGACGCAGAGCGTAGTTGACTTCGGGATGGTAGATGATTCGGCGCCACATCAGCTTATCGCAAACAGAAACGGCGTGATGGTGCCATCACGCCGTGGGGGTGAAACAGCTTAGCGGGTGCCGTAGACGACGATGGTTTTACCGTGTGCGGAGATCAGATTCTGATCTTCCAGCATTTTCAGGATGCGGCCAACGGTTTCCCGTGAGCAACCCACGATCTGACCAATCTCCTGACGGGTGATTTTAATTTGCATACCGTCAGGATGCGTCATGGCATCCGGCTGTTTAGCCAGATTAAGCAGCGTCTGTGCAATGCGGCCGGTAACGTCCAGGAAGGCCAGGTTACCCACTTTTTCTGATGTCACCTGCAGGCGACGTGCCATCTGCGCCGACAGGCGCATCAAAATATCCGGGTTAACCTGAATCAGCTGACGAAATTTTTTGTATGAAATTTCAGCAACTTCGCAGGCTGTTTTCGCACGCACCCAGGCACTGCGCTCCTGGCCCTCTTCAAACAGGCCGAGTTCGCCGATGAAATCTCCCTGATTGAGATAGGAGAGGATCATCTCTTTGCCTTCTTCATCTTTAATCAGTACCGCAACGGAACCTTTAACGATGTAGTAGAGCGTTTCTGCTTTTTCACCCTGATGAATCAGCGTGCTTTTGGATGGATATTTGTGAATATGGCAATGGGACAGGAACCATTCGAGTGTAGGGTCTGTTTGCGGTTTGCCGAGAACCATTCGCTATTATCCTCTATTGTAATCGTGCCCAAAATACAGGGGCATTCATTCCCTGTCAGGCGATGAAATCGTCCAGCGCGTCCTGTTAATAAAAATTATCCGGGCGGATGTGTAAGCTCTGCTTTTGATTCTGCCCGTCTTCATCAGCCACGACGAAGAAATTTTCAGCTCTGTTTGTAGCACAGCTTTTGCAGGCTGTCTTGTGTTGTCTCGCTTCAGCAGGCGGGCGATTGCTGTTTGCCGGATGAACGCGTACTCTGGCGCAAAACGCCGCTTCAGGAGAAAGAATAATGCAGGCACGTGTAAAATGGGTGGAAGGGCTGACCTTTCTCGGAGAATCCTCATCGGGACATCAGTTATTAATGGACGGGAATTCAGGCGATAAAGCGCCAAGCCCGATGGAGATGGTACTGATGGCGGCCGGTGGCTGCAGCGCGATTGATGTGGTGTCGATCCTGCAAAAAGGGCGCAATGATGTGGCTGACTGTGAGGTCAAACTCACCTCAGAACGGCGTGAAGAAGCGCCACGTATTTTTACACAGATTAACCTGCATTTTATCGTCAGTGGAAAAGCGCTGAGCGAGAAAGCGGTAGCGCGAGCGGTTGACCTGTCGGCAGAAAAATATTGCTCGGTGGCGATCATGCTCGGCAAAGGCGTGGAGATCACCCATAGCCACGAGGTGGTTGAGCTGTAACAGGCGCCGCTGCACGTCCCTCTGTACCCGTGAAACAGGCTATGCAGGGTCGCCATTCATGGCGACCGATGTTACGCCGACTGGCAGGCACTGACCCTATTCAATCCGCTTGCCTTCGATGAGCCGCTGCACCAGCGGCATCATAATCAGCTCCATCGCCAGCCCCATCTTGCCGCCCGGTACCACCAGCGTATTCATATGCGAAATAAACGATCCCTGAATCATCGCCAGCAGATAGGGGAAAGCGATGCCTTCCAGGCCGCGAAAATGGATCACCACAAAACTCTCATCCAGTGAGGGGATCTCGCGGGCGGCGAACGGATTGGAGGTATCAACGGTCGGTACGCGCTGAAAGTTAAGGTGCGTGCGGGAAAACTGCGGCGTAATGTAATTGATGTAATCTTCCATCGACCGTACCACGGAATCCATTACCGCTTCGCGCGAGTGGCCCCGTTCGCTGGTATCGCGCACCAGTTTCTGGATCCACTCAAGGTTAACGATGGGCACCACGCCAACCAGCAGGTCAACATGCTCTGCCACGTTATGCTGCTGTGTGACCACCCCGCCGTGCAGGCCCTCATAAAACAGCACGTCGGTGTTTTCCGGCAGCGGCTGCCAGGGGGTAAACGTGCCCGGTACCTGATTCCACGGCACCGCTTCGTCATAGGTGTGCAGATATTTACGCGACTCTCCGATGCCGTTTTCACCATAATGCCGGAACGTCTGCTCCAGCAGGCCAAAATCATTGGCGTCCGGACCAAAATAGCTGATGTGACGGCCCAGATCGCGCGCTTTACGGATCGCCATATCCATTTCCGGCCGGGTATAGCGATGAAAACTGTCGCCTTCTACTTCGGCCGCATGCAGCCCCAGCTGCTGAAAAATTTTACGGAAGGCAAGGCTGGTTGTCGTGGTACCGGCGCCGCTGGAACCGGTAACGGCGATAACGGGGTGTCTGGCTGACATACGGGTGCTCCCTGTGAGATCGGGCGATGAGCATTGTTACCATGAATTATCCGGCAGCGCATCAGCCACGAAACTCGCGCCGCGGCATAATATTGACCGTTTCATGCAGCTCAGACCAGACCAGCACCACCTCGCCCTGCTGCAGCTGGCGGCGCACGTCAGCGACTTTCTGCGCCAGGCTACGCTCCTGCTCACCGTAGTCAGTGCCTTCGCGCAGGACAAAACTTTCAATCAGGTTTTCCAGCGTTGTTACTTCCAGTTCCTGCCACGGAATAATCACAATTGTCCATCCAGATAAGTTGAGAGCCACTCCGGCACGCGCTGCTCCAGCCACATATGGGGTTTAAGCAGGCTGCCGCCGACAAAGCCAACGTGTCCACCCTGCTGCGTCAGCTGGTACTCAATTGTGGCAGACAATTGCTGCGGCTGCGGGATCACCGCGTCTGTCATAAAGGGATCGTCTTTGGCGTGAATGATCAGCATCGGCTTGCGCACGCCGGTCAACAGCGGCAGGGCGCTGGCGCGCTGATAGTAATCGCTGGCGTCGAGAAAACCGTGCGCGCGGGCGGTGATCGCATCGTCAAATTCGCGCAGACGACGAAACGCGCGCAGCTGCAGCACATCAACCGGCAGCGTGCCGGGCCAGGCGCGCAGTTTGCGCATTGCATTCTTTTTCAGCTGCGTCAGCAAATAATGCTGATAGAAGCGGGAAAAGCCGATATCCAGTTTTTCACTGCAGGGCGCCAGCGCCAGCGGCGCGGATATCGCCACGGCTGCATCCAGCGGTGCCTCGTTGCCCTGCAGGCCGAGTAAGCAGGCGAGCATGTTACCGCCCAGCGATACGCCCACCGCCGCCGTCGGCACGCTGCCCCATTCCCGCCGCAGCCAGTGCAGGAAATAGGTCGCGTCTTCGGTTTCACCGGAGTGATAAATGCGCTGCAGCCGGTTAGGTTCGCCGCTGCAGCCGCGGAAGTGCATGACCACACCAAGCCAGCCGCGCGCTTTACACGCCTGCATCAGACCGTGTGCGTAAGGGCTGCGAAAGTGGCCTTCAAGCCCGTGGAACATCACCATGCGCGGTTTGTGTTGCGCCCGGGCCGGATCCTCGCTCCAGGCGAGATCGACAAAGTCGCCATCCGGCAGCTCCAGCCGCTGCCAGTGGGGTCTGAGCGTGACGCGCCGCCGCAGCAGGCGCGGCAGCAGGGTCTGCAAATGCGCATTGCCGAAGCCGCGCAGCGGAACAAAAGGATTGCCGGTGACGCAATCTAAATAACCAGGGATAGTGCTTGTCTGATGCATAACTCGCTGATAGCTTCGATGGGTTGTCTGCTTTTAAGGATGAGGAGCATCCGGATACTCATGGAACTCAGTCTTTTTTTGTCGATGTTAGGTTTTCTCTGGGTCGCGGCCATCACGCCGGGGCCCAATAATATGTTACTTACGGCCTCAGGTGCTAATTTTGGCTTTCTGCGCACGCTGCCGCTGCTTATTGGTATCATGCTGGGTATGCAGGTGATGTTGCTGATGGTGGCATTTGGTATCGGCGGCCTGATTCTGCTCTACCCGTCGCTGCATCTGGTGCTGAAGATTGCCGGCAGTCTCTATCTGCTCTGGCTGGCGTGGAAAATTGCGACGGCCACTTATGAGACGCTGGAAACCGAAGATCGCTCGGTAAAGCAGATGCCCTTCTGGCAGGGCGGACTGCTACAGTTAATTAACCCTAAAGCCTGGCTGATGGCGCTGGGAGCGATAGCAAGTTTCAGTCTGGCGGGGGCAGCCTATCAGCATTCCGTGGTGGCGATCAGCATGGGGATGGCGCTGGTGAATCTGCTATCCGGCCTTATCTGGATGGGATTTGGTTCACTGATTGGCCGCCTGCTGCACAGCCCGCGCGCCTGGAAACTGTTTAACCTGGCGATGGGCGCCCTGACCGCTGCCTGTGTGCTGCTGATCTGGCGCTAGGTTAGCTGGATGCGCGCTCCAGACGCTGCCAGGGGAGCACTTCGTGCACGATAGCGGTATGCGGCTGGCGAATGCGGTTCAGCAGTAGCTGCACGCTGCGGGCACCCATCTGATTCATCGGTTGCGCGATGGTGGTCAGCGGCGGATTCAGGCTACTGGTAAACGGAATACCGTCAAAACCCACCACGGCCAGATCCTCCGGTACGCGCAGCCCTGCTTCCAGCGCCGCGTGAATAACACCCACGGCCAGCACATCTGACACAGTAAAAATGGCGTCGGGCGGAGAGGGCTGTGCCAGCAGCGTATGCAGCGCGGCGCTGCCCGCTTCGCAGGAGATATCTTCCGCATACGCTACGCGATTCCACGTCATATTCAGCGCTGTCAGCGCCTCGCGGTAGCCGCTTTCACGCTGATGTGAATAGAGATAGCGCATGTCGCAGTTGACCAGCGCAATCTGTTTTCGGCCTTTTCCTGCCAGGTACTGCACCGTCTCAAAGGCCGCCTGCCGGTTATCAATGGTCACGCTGGATGCATTAATAGAGGGATCATATTCGGCGCACTGCACCCACGGCGCATCGCCAATCAGATCTTTTAATCCCTGCAAACAGGCGGCGGCATCCATGGTGATCACACCATCAACGACCTTGCCGGCCAGCAGCGCCAGATAAGCGGTTTCACGTCGCAGCTGAGAGGCGCTGTTGCAGAGCAAAATATGATAACCCTGCGCCTCTGCCTCCGCTTCAATCCCCTGTACCACGCGTGAGCAGAAGGGATTGGTAATATCTGAAATCAGCACCAGCAGCATGTTGCTTTGCGCCGTGCGCAGCTGGCGCGCCAGCAAATTAGGCTGATAGTCGCATGCGCTGATCGCCGCCAGCACTTTGCTGCGCGTATCGGGGCGCACGCCGGGGTGCTGGTTCAGAACCCGGGAAACGGTAGCTTTTGATACGCCTGCCAGGCGTGCGACTTTTTCGATGGACATAGAAATAACAACCGCCAGTCAGGTGAGGAAATCAGGAAGAGATCAATAACACAGTCAGGATGTGAGCGCCTGACAAATTTGTCACCGTTTCTGTCCGGCCTATTTGCTTTTTTTGCATAGCCTTGCCTGATGTTGATCTAAGAACTGATTGGCATGAGGGATAATTTTTAATTCCTTTATGAAACTTTCGCCGCTGGCGACACTGCCGTCATAACTTCACTTCGGGGAACAGGATGATGGCAATGCAAAAAACAGTAATTTCGCTGGCGGCGGCGCTGGGACTGATAGCGTTTCAGGCGCAGGCGCTCAATGTCACCGTGGCGTATCAGACCTCTGCAGAGCCTGCCAAAGTCGCCCAGGCGGATAACACCTTTGCCCGGGAGAGCGGGGCAACCGTGGACTGGCGCAAGTTCGACAGCGGGGCCAGCGTGCTGCGTGCGCTGGCGTCGGGCGATGTGCAGATTGGTAATATCGGCTCAAGCCCGCTGGCGATCGCTGCCACACAGCAGCTGCCGATTGAAGCGTTTCTGCTTGCCTCACAGCTGGGTAACTCCGAGGCGCTGGTGGTCAAAAAAGAGATCAGCGATCCGGCACAGCTGAAAGGCAAACGTATTGCCGTGCCTTTCATCTCCACGACCCATTACAGCCTGCTGGCAGCGCTGAAACACTGGGGCATTAAGCCTTCAGAGGTGCAGTTAGTGAACCTGCAGCCGCCTGCAATCGTTGCCGCCTGGCAGCGTGGCGATATTGACGGTGCGTACGTCTGGGCGCCCGCCGTGAATGAACTGGAAAAAGAGGGGCATGTGCTGACCGATTCCTCGCAGGTGGGGCAATGGGGCTCACCAACGCTGGATGTCTGGGTAGTGCGTAAAGATTTTGCGCAGCAGCATCCGGAGGTGGTGACCGCGTTTGCCCGCAGCGCCATTAACGCGCAGCAGGCCTATCTCGCTCAGCCTGAACAGTGGCTGAAGCAGCCGGATAACCTCAGCAAGCTGTCGCGTCTGAGCGGCGTGCCGGAAGGCGATGTGCCGGGCCTGGTTAAAGGTAATACCTACCTGACGGCACAACAGCAGGTTGAGCAACTCGGTAAACCGGTGAATCAAGCCATTGTCGATACCGTGCATTTCCTGAAAGAGCAGGGGCGGGTACCTGAAGCGGCCGGCGACTACAGCCGCTTTGTTACCAGCCGCTTTGTTGCACCTTTAGCGAAATAACGGAGGCCGTATGCTTAGCGTCACGCATCTCAACGCACGTTATGCCGGTCAGCCCGTACTGCAGGATATCCATCTGCAGCTGGACAGCCGTGAATTGCTGGTGGTGCTGGGGCCGTCCGGCTGTGGCAAAACCACGCTGCTGAACTTAATTGCCGGCTTTCTGCCGCTGGAGTCCGGCAGCATTACGCTGGATGGCAAGGCGGTGACCGGGCCAGGCGCCGGGCGCGGCGTGGTGTTTCAGAATGAAGGGCTGCTGCCGTGGCGCAATGTGATCGATAACGTGGCATTGGGTCTGCAGCTGGCCGGTATGGCAAAAGCGGAACGTCATGCCGTTGCCCGCCGGCTGATCCGCAACGTCGGTCTGGAAGGGGCAGAAAAACGTTTTATCTGGCAGCTCTCCGGGGGGCAACGTCAGCGCGTGGGAATTGCGCGTGCGCTGGCGGCCGATCCGCAGCTGCTGCTGCTGGATGAGCCCTTTGGCGCGCTGGATGCGTTTACCCGCGAGCAGATGCAAACCCTGTTGCTGACGCTGTGGCGCGATACCGGCAAGCAGATCCTGCTGATTACCCATGACATTGAAGAAGCGGTGTTTCTGGCCAGCGAGCTGGTGCTGCTGTCGCCCGGACCTGGACGCATTGTGGAACGGCTGAAGCTCGACTTTGGCCAGCGCTTCGCTGGCGGTGAACCGTGCCGCAGCATCAAATCCGATCCGGCGTTTATCGAGCGCCGTGAATATGTGCTTAATCAGGTGTTTGCCCGGCGGGAGGCGTTTGTATGAGTGCGGTGATCGATGAGAAACGTGGTGCAGCGCGCGCCCGTGGTCTGCGCTGGCCACTGTCGCGCCAGCTGTCGCTTAGCCTGCTGAGCACAGGGCTGCTGCTGGTGATGTGGTGGGGCGTGACGGCGCTGGGGCTGATTGCGCCACTGTTTCTGCCCGCGCCGCAGCAGGTGCTGCAGAAACTGCTGCTGATTGCCAGTGCGCAGGGCTTTATGGACGCCACGCTGTGGCAGCATCTGGGCGCAAGCCTGACGCGCATGCTGGTGGCGCTGTTCTTTGCCGCACTGATTGGTATTCCGACCGGCATTGCTATGGGACTGAGCCCGGCGCTGCGCGGGCTGCTCGATCCGCTGATTGAGCTTTACCGGCCGGTGCCGCCGCTGGCCTACCTGCCGCTGATGGTGATCTGGTTTGGTATTGGTGAAACCTCAAAAATTCTGCTTATCTACCTGGCGATTTTTGCACCGGTGACGCTGGCGACGCTGGCCGGCGTGAAGCAGTGCCGTCAGGTACGCGTGCGCGCAGCGCAGGCGCTGGGCGCATCCCGCTGGCAGGTGCTGCGCTTTGTGATCCTGCCTGGCGCGCTGCCGGAAATCCTGACCGGTCTGCGTATCGGGCTGGGCGTCGGCTGGTCCACGCTGGTCGCTGCAGAGCTCATCGCCGCCACGCGGGGCCTGGGGTTTATGGTGCAGTCGGCAGGAGAGTTTCTGGCCACGGATGTGGTGCTGGCGGGTATCGGCGTCATTGCCGTTATCGCATTTAGTTTAGAACTGGGTCTGCGCGCGCTGCAACGCCGCCTGACGCCCTGGTATGGAGAGCAGCAATGAACGAACGTCTTACTTTTACCGCGCTGGGTCCCTGGATCGGCGCGCAGGTCAGCGATGTCGATCTCAGCCGCCCGCTGAGCGATGCGCAGTTTGAACAGCTCTATCACGGCCTGCTGCGTTATCAGGTGCTGTTTTTACGTAACCAGGTGATTACGCCACAGCAGCAGCGGGCGCTGGCGGTGCGTTTTGGCGATCTGCATATTCATCCGGTCTACCCGCATGCGGCAGGCGTGGAAGAGATCATCGAGCTGGATACCCATCAGGATAACCCGCCGGATAATGACAACTGGCATACCGATGTCACCTTTATTGAAACGCCGCCGGCCATTGCCCTGCTGGCCGCGAAACTGTTGCCGGAAAGCGGGGGCGATACGCTCTGGAGCAGCGGGATAGCCGCTTATGAAACGCTTTCTGAGCCGGTTAAACAGCTGCTGAGCGGGCTGCAGGCGGAGCACGACTTTAAGAAGTCGTTTCAGGAGTATAAATATCGCCGCACGCCGGAGGAGCATCAGCGCTGGCAGCAGGCGGTGGCTAAACATCCGCCGGTCTGCCATCCGGCGATCCGCACCCATCCGGTCAGCGGGCGTAAAGCGCTGTTTGTGAACGAGGGGTTCACCACACGTCTGACGGGCGTCAGTGAAAAAGAGAGCGACGCGCTGCTGAATTATCTGTTTGCGCACGCCACTAAACCAGAGTTTCAGGTGCGCTGGCGCTGGCAGGAGAACGACATTGCTATCTGGGATAACCGCGTGACGCAGCATTACGCCAACGCAGATTATTATCCGGCGCGCCGGGTAATGCATCGCGCGACGGTGCTGGGGGATGTGCCGGTTTGATTGGGTAGTGTTGGTTGCGGAGGCGGCCAGGTCGGCATACATGCCGACCCTGTAGCAGAGGCTACTCTGTAGGGGCGGCATGCAGGCTGACCGTTAATTCGCCAGCATCTGCTCCAGCTGCTCCTGCGCATCCAGCCACGCCATTTCAACTTCTTCCAGCGCTGATTTGCTTTCCGCCTGGCGCTGCAGGGCGGCAGTTAAATCGGCTTTACGGCTTTGGTCGTAAATCGCGCTGTCGGCCAGCAGGGCTTCTGCCTCGCTCAGCTGACTCTGCCACTTTGTCATCTGCTTCTCCAGCTTCTCGATCTCTTTGCGCAGCGGTTGCGTCTGCGCGCGCAGCTCAGCATCACGGCGCTTCTGATCTTTGCGGGACTGGGCGCTATTGGCATTATCCTGCCTGGGTGCGGCATCCTGCTGCGCCTGCTGCTTCTGCAGATCGCTCAGCCACTGCTGATAGTCGTCCAGATCGCCTTCAAATACGTCGACTTTGCGATCGTGGACCAGATAGAGATCGTCAGTAGTGGAACGCAGCAAATGCCGGTCATGCGACACCACCACCAGCGCGCCTTCAAAATCGATCAGGGCTTCGGTAAGCGCCTGACGCATGTCGAGATCGAGATGGTTAGTGGGCTCATCCAGCAGCAGCAGGTTGGGACGCTGCCAGACGATCAGCGCCAGCACCAGGCGTGCTTTTTCGCCGCCGGAGAAGCGGGCGGTGGCTTCACTGACTTTATCACCCTGAAAGCCAAAGCCGCCCAGGTAATCGCGCAGCTGCTGCTCCAGAACGGCTGGCGCGATATGCGCCAGATGCTGCAGCGGCGACTCTTCAGCCCGCAGATACTCAAGCTGATGCTGGGCGAAGTAACCGAGCTTAATGCCTTTCGCCAGACCCACCTTGCCCTCCAGTGGATCGAGTTCTCCCGCCAGCAGCTTGATCAGCGTTGATTTACCCGCACCGTTACGCCCCAGCAGGCCGATACGCGAGCCCGGCACCAGATTGAGTTTGATCGCATCAAGAATAATGCGCTCGCCGTAGCCCGCCGTGACCTTCTCCATTTTCAGCAGCGGATTAGGCAGGCTTTCCGGCGCGCGGAAGCTGAAGCTGAACGGGTTATCCACGTGTGCAGGCGCAATCAGCTCCATGCGCTCCAGCATCTTGATGCGGCTCTGTGCCTGTTTGGCTTTGGTCGCCTGAGCGCGGAAGCGATCGATATACTTCTGCAGGTGCGACACTTTTTCCTGCTGGCTTTGATAGAGCGCCTGCTGCTGTGCCAGTTTGGCGACGCGCTGCCGCTCAAAGGAGCTGTAGTTACCGGTATATTCGATAAGCGTCTGCTGCTCAATGTGAATAATTTTGTCCACCACCGGATCGAGAAAATCGCGGTCATGCGAAATCAGGATCAGCGTGCCCTCATAGCTTTTCAGCCAGCGCTCCAGCCAGATTACGGCGTCGAGATCGAGGTGGTTGGTTGGCTCATCCAGCAGCAGCAAGTCAGAGCGACACACCAGCGCCTGTGCCAGATTGAGACGCATGCGCCAGCCGCCGGAGAAGTCGCTGACCGGCCGCGTCAGCTGCTCCTGGCTAAAGCCCAGGCCGTGCAGCAGACTGGCGGCGCGTGCGTGTATACTCCACGCCTGAATCGCATCCAGCTTGCCGTGCAGCAGCGCAATCGCGTTGCCATCATCGCGCACGTTGGCATCCGCTAATTCAGATTCCAGCTGACGATATTCACGGTCGCCGTCGATAACATACTCCAGCGCGGCTTTACTCAGCGCAGGCGTCTCCTGGTTGACCCACGCCAGCGCCCAGCTGCCGGGGAAGGTGACGCTGCCGGCGTCGCTGCTGATTTCACCTTTAAGCAGTGACAGCAGGGTAGATTTGCCGCAGCCGTTTTTACCCACCAGGCCCACTTTCTGGCCGGGATTAATGGTTGCGGTTGCGTTGTCCAGCAGCACAGTAGTGCCACGTCGTATCTGTAGTGCGGAAAAGACAATCATAGGCGCCGTATCGTCAGAATATGGTAATTTATCGGCAACATAATTCAATAATGTTTAGTTGCGTTGAGCATGGTAGCGGAATTCCGCTGCGGTGACGACGCTTTGGAGGGGAAGGATGTCGCAGCCACCAAAAGTTTTGCTGCTTTATGCCCATCCGGAGTCACAGGATTCGATCGCCAATCGGGTTTTGCTGCAGTCGGCCAGGGAACTTGAACACGTCACCGTGCACGATTTATATGCCCACTATCCGGATTTTTTTATAGATATTCACTATGAACAGCAGCTGCTGCGCGATCACGAGATCGTGGTGTTTCAGCATCCACTCTATACCTACAGCTGTCCTGCTCTGCTGAAAGAGTGGCTGGATCGCGTGCTGTCGCGCGGTTTTGCCAGCGGCGTGGATGGGAACGCACTGGAAGGTAAATACTGGCGGAGCGTCGTGACGACCGGTGAGCCTGAA
The DNA here is from genome assembly GCF_002387285.1 of Pantoea sp. UBA4549. Classification (NCBI taxonomy): domain Bacteria; kingdom Pseudomonadati; phylum Pseudomonadota; class Gammaproteobacteria; order Enterobacterales; family Erwiniaceae; genus Pantoea; species Pantoea sp. UBA4549. The sequence continues at coordinate 136,726 of NZ_DGLH01000012.1, forward strand.
GCGGCCTATCATCACGACGGCCTGAACCGCTATCCCATGAGCGATATTATGCGGCCATTTGAGCTCACAGCGCAGATGTGCCGTATGCACTGGATGACACCGATGGTGATCCACTGGGCGCGGCGGCAGACGCCAGAAACGCTGCGTCATTTTGCCCGCGCCTATGGCGACTGGCTCACATCACCACTGCCGCAGGGAGGAGTGTAATGCAAGGCGAAACGTTACTGACCGCTGGCGTCATCTATCTGGTGGCGGCGGTACTGGTGGTGCCTGTTGCCGCCCGACTGGGGATTGGTGCGGTGCTGGGCTATCTGCTCGCAGGTATTGCGATTGGTCCGTGGGGGCTGGGCTTTATCAGCGATGTGGATGAGATCCTGCACTTCTCTGAGCTGGGCGTCGTGTTCCTGATGTTTATTATTGGCCTGGAGCTCAATCCTGCCAAACTCTGGTCACTGCGGCGCTCCATTTTCGGCGTCGGGGCGGCGCAGGTAATATTTTCTGCAGCGATCCTCGGCGTACTGCTGTGGCTGAGCGATTTCAGCTGGCAGGCGGCCGTGATAGGCGGCATTGGTGTGGCCATGTCCTCTACGGCTATGGCGTTGCAGCTGATGCGTGATAAAGGGATGAACCGCAGCGAATCGGGACAGCTGGGCTTTTCGGTACTGCTGTTTCAGGATCTGGCGGTGATACCGGCGCTGGCGCTGGTGCCGTTACTGGCTGGCGGCGACAGTGGTCATGTTGACTGGCTTAAAGTCGCGATGAAAGTGCTGGCCTTTGCCGGCATGCTGGTTGGCGGGCGATATTTACTGCGGCCCATTTTGCGCTTTATTGCGGCTTCCGGTGTCAGGGAAGTCTTTACCGCCGCCTCACTGCTGCTGGTGCTGGGATCGGCGCTGTTTATGGATGCGCTTGGCCTGTCGATGGCGCTGGGGACCTTTATTGCCGGTATTCTGCTGGCGGAGAGCGAGTACCGGCATGAACTTGAAGTCGCTATTGAACCGTTCAAGGGGCTGCTGCTGGGCCTGTTCTTTATTTCTGTTGGCATGGCGCTGAACCTTGGCGTGCTCTACACGCATATCGTGGCGATTCTGATCGGCGTGCTGGTACTGGTGGCGGTAAAAGCGCTGGTGCTTTACGTGCTGGCGCGCATTTACGGCCTGCGTAGCTCAGAGCGTCTGCAGTTTGCGGGCGTGCTCAGTCAGGGCGGCGAATTCGCGTTTGTCCTGTTCTCTGCGGCGTCATCAGCCCATCTGTTCAGCGGCGATCAGCTGCCGCTGCTGCTGGTCACGGTGACCCTCTCAATGATGACCACCCCGCTGCTGATGCAGGGTGTGGATAAGATTCTGGCCCGCCGCTTTAACGACAAAGAGGACAGTGATGAGAAGCCTTTTGTAGAGGACGATCAGCCACAGGTCATCGTGGTCGGGTTTGGCCGCTTCGGGCAGGTCGTAGGCCGTTTGCTGATGGCCAACAACAAACGCATCACGGTGCTGGAGCGGGATATTTCTGCAGTCAGCCTGATGCGCAAATATGGCTATAAAGTTTACTACGGTGACGCCACCGAGCTGGAGCTGTTACGCGCCGCTGGCGCAGAGAATGCGCAGTCAATTGTGATCACCTGCAGCGATCCGGAAGATGCCATGACCATTGTGCACCTTTGCCAGCACCATTTTCCGCAGCTGGAGATCCTGGCGCGGGCGCGCGGGCGTGTGGAGGCGCACGAATTACTGCAGGCGGGCGTCACACTCTTCTCCCGTGAAACCTTCTCCAGTGCGCTGGAACTTGGCCGCAAGGCGCTGATTTCTCTTGGTATGCATCCTCATCAGGCGCAGCGTGCGCAGCAGCATTTTCGCCGGCTTGATATGCGAATGCTGCGCGAGCTGATGCCCGGCCACGATGACAGCGTGCAGGTTTCCCGCGTGCGTGAGGCACGACGCGAACTGGAGGATATCTTCCAGCGTGAGATGCAGCATGAGAAGCGACAGATAAACGGCTGGGACGATGAATAAGGTGCCATTCAGAGCCATCGCTGCAATTTGCGGTGCGCAGGGTATACACTTAAGGTATCCGTGAACAACGAGCGGGCAGGAAAAAAGATGCGTAAACGTTTTATCGCCGGTGCGGTCTGTCCGCACTGTCAGGAAAAAGATACCCTGGCCATGTGGCGCGAAAACAATGTCGATGTGGTTGAATGCGTAAAATGCGGACATCAGATGCGTGAGGCAGATAAGCAGGCGCGCGATCAGGTTCGCAGTAATGAGCAGGTGATTGGCATTTTTCATCCTGAGTAGCGTGCCGGCACAGCTTTTTTTACGCTTAGACTTACAGTGGTGTTGAATTCCGTTACAATCGGCGCCACTAACGCTGAATGGTCTGCATTTTTTGCAGGGAAAATCTGTTCAGCCTTAAACCTTTCTGGTTGGTTATTGCACGCAAAAATAGACCAATGAGACGGGATCCTTAGTTCTCAACGGTTAGGAGATATCATGAAAGTAGCAAAAGACCTGGTGGTGAGCCTGGCGTATCAGGTTCGTACCGAAGATGGTGTGTTAGTTGACGAGTCGCCGGTAAGTGCACCGTTAGACTATCTGCACGGTCATGGTTCCCTGATTTCTGGTCTGGAAAAAGCGCTGGAAAATCACGCGGTCGGCGACAAGTTTGACGTGCATATTCCGGCAAACGACGCCTATGGTCAGTATGATGACAATCTGGTACAGCGCGTACCTAAAGATGTCTTCATGGGTGTGGACGAACTGCAGGTTGGCATGCGCTTCCTGGCAGAAACCGACCAGGGCCCGGTGCCGGTTGAAATCACTGAAGTAGAAGATGAGCACGTTGTGGTTGATGGTAACCACATGCTTGCTGGTCAGAACCTGAACTTCAACGTGGAAGTGGTTGCTATCCGCGAAGCCACGGAAGAAGAGCTGGCGCACGGTCACGTGCATGGCGCTGATGGTCATCATCATGACCACGAGCATGGTCACGACCACGACCACGATCATGGCCACGGTGGCGGTTGCGGCTGCAATCACTAAGCGTTGCCGGTACAAAAAGGCCACCTGCGGGTGGCCTTTCTGTTTTTTACTTTTCGCTGCCGGCAGGCATTAATAATGCGGCGGGGGCGTCTCTTCCGACGGCGAAGCGACCATTGAGGGCGCTGCCGCTTTAACTTTGTCGACCAGCAAGCGGACGTGTTCCCGCAGTCTGCTCATCTCCAGTTCATGTTCGACTACCGTCTGATTAAGCTGCTCAATGGTGTCTTCCTGAAAAGCCAGCTTGCTCTCCAGCGCTTCAAGGCGCCGATCCCAGTCTGTCTGTTGCATCATCACTCCTCCTGTCATCGTACTGCGCATTGATATGAACCGGCGTGATTCTACGGCGTTTGTGGTCAGAATCACCTGATATTTACCCGGCATTTATCTCCTGCCATTGAATTTACCCGCAGCGCCTACATCTCAGATGAAACTTCCTGAAGCAAAAAAGGTCGGAGGTTAACCGGGTAATTACACTGCGGGAGTGTTCGTTACTGCCGCGTAAAGTTATAGTGTGGACCACTGTCCGCAATGATTCCCGAGGTTTGAAGCTTCGGTTTTGGAGAAAGGATGAAATCACTGTTTAAAGTCACATTGTTAGCTACCACTATGGCTGTCGCACTTAATGCACCGCTGGCGATGGCAGCAGAAACCGCTGCCGCTCCGGCTGACGCGGCGCAGGCTGCGCCACAGGCACCAAAAAATGCTGCTTTCAAAAATGAAGATCAGCAATCTGCCTATGCACTGGGTGCCTCGCTGGGTCGCTACATGGACAACTCTCTGAAGGAACAGGAGAAACTGGGCATCAAACTGGACAAAGATCAGCTGATTGCTGGTGTTCAGGACGCATTTGGCGGTAAAAGCAAACTCTCTGATCAGGAGATCGAGCAGACCCTGCAGGCCTTTGAAGGCCGCGTGAAGGGCGCCGCTCAGGCGAAGCTGGAAAAAGATGCAAAAGAGAATGCTGATAAAGGCAACGCTTTTGCTGAAAAATTCGCAAAAGAGAAGGGCGTGAAGAAGACTGAATCAGGCCTGCTCTATCAGGTTGAGAAAGAGGGTAGCGGCGCCGCGCCTAAAGACAGCGACACTGTTGTGGTCAACTACAAAGGCACACTGATTGACGGTACCGAGTTTGATAACTCTTACACCCGTGGCGAACCGCTCTCTTTCCGTCTGGATGGCGTCATTCCGGGCTGGACCGAAGGCCTGAAGCACGTGAAAAAAGGTGGCAAGATCAAACTGGTGATCCCACCGAACCTCGCCTATGGCAAAAACGGCGTACCGGGCATTCCGGCCAACTCTACGCTGGTGTTTGATGTTGAACTGCTGGATATTAAAGCAGCGCCAAAAGCGGATGAAAAAGCACAGGCTCCGGCCGCTGCTGAGAAGAAAGCACAGTAATTATTGTGTTCTGCCGCCGCCTTCGGGCGGCGGTTCCCTCTGCATTTCCCCTGTACGTTCAATTCCTGCTGCATATGTGCAAAGCTCTGGCTAAAGCGGGCGACATTTGCCAGACTAACGCCTGCATAATGATCATAAGATGAGTCTGCCCCAATGCTGTCGCGACAGGCTCCAGCCACGTAGGGTAATGTCTTCGATGTCTAATCCATTTAATCCCGGTGAACTGACTGACTTCGATTTACTGGAGCAGCGCCCTTTTGAGCAAGCTGATTACGATATTCTCAAATCTTACGAAGCAGTGGTTGATGGCCTGGCGATGCTGATTGGCTCGCACTGCGAAATCGTGCTGCACTCGCTGGAAGATCTGAAATGTTCAGCCGTGCGTATCGCTAACGGCGAACATACGGGGCGCAAAGTGGGATCGCCGATTACCGATCTGGCGCTGCGCATGCTGCATGATATGCATGGCGCTGACAGCAATGTCTCCCGCGCCTATTTTACGCGTGCCAAAAGCGGTGTTCTGATGAAGTCGGTCACCATCGCTATTCGTAATCGCCAGCAGCGCGTCATTGGTCTGCTCTGCATCAATATGAATCTGGATGTACCGTTCTCGCAAATCATGTCAACCTTTATGCCGCCAGAGATGCAGCAGGTTGATTCAAGCGTAAACTTTGCCAGTTCGGTTGAAGATCTGGTGATGCAGACGCTGGAATTCACGATTGAAGAGGTCAGCGCGGATCGCAACGTGTCTAACAACGCCAAGAACCGGCAGATCGTACTTAATCTGTATGAGAAAGGTATTTTTGACATCAAAGATGCCATTAACCAGGTTGCCGCTCGTCTGAATATCTCCAGGCATACGGTCTACCTCTACATACGTCAGTTTAAGAATGGCGATTTTCAGGGGCAGGATCGCTGATGCGTTACACCCTGCTGGTGACCGGACCGGCTTACGGCACCCAGAATGCAACCAGTGCACTGCTGTTTGCCCGTGCGCTGATTGCTGCAGGCCACGTGCTGGAGAGCGTATTTTTTTATCGTGAAGGCGTGCTGAATGCCAGCGAACTGAGCGCACCTGCCAGTGATGAAACTGACGTTGTGCGCGCCTGGCAGCATCTGCACGATGCCTGCGGCGTTGCGCTTAACGTCTGCGTGGCTGCCGCACTGCGGCGGGGCATTACCGATCGGCAGGAAGCGACGCGTCTGCAGCTGGCGGGCAGTAATCTGCAGCCGGGTTTTGAACTCAGTGGTCTGGGCGCTCTGGCTGAAGCGGCGCTCAGCTGCGACAGACTGGTGCAATTCTGATGAACCGCATTGCGTTTCTGTTTACCCGTGCTCCGCACGGCAGCAGCGCCGGCAGAGAAGGGCTGGATGCCGTTCTCGCTACCGGCGCGCTGAGCGAAGATATCGGCCTCTTTTTTATCGGCGACGGTGTGCTGCAGCTCGCTGAACAGCAGCAGCCAGAGACTATACTGGCGCGCGACTATATCGCTACCTTTGGTGTGCTGGCACTTTATGATATTGAGCAGTGCTATATCTGCCGGCATTCGTTACTGGCACGCGGAGTGAGCCTGAGCGCAGAACGCGTATTGTCTGCTGAAGTGCTGGAGAGTGACACTCTGCGCCAGACGCTGGCCTCTTTCGATCGCATTATCTGTTTTTGAGAAATCGCCATGCTTTATACGCTGATGAACTCCCCCTGGCAGTGTGATATCGAAACGCTGCTGCTTTTGCTGCGGCCGGAGGATGATCTGCTGCTGTTACAGGATGGCGTCACCGGAGCGCTACAGGGCAGTACGATGCTCAGCCGGCTCCTTGCATCGCCCGCGACGCTGTGGGTACTGGAAGAGGATGTCATTGCACGTGGATTGTCTGCTCAAATTTCAACCAGTATTGTTCGTGTGGACTATACTGGATTCGTTGCGCTGACGGCAAAGCATCAACAGCAAGTGGCCTGGTAAACGCGAAAACCTGGTTATTTCTTGACACCCTATAGGCACAGCCCTAAAATTCTGCCTCCTCGTAGAAATACGAGGCGATTTATTACGTGTTTACGAAGCAAAAGCTAAATCCAGGAGCTATTTAATGGCAACAGTTAACCAGCTGGTTCGCAAACCACGCGTTCGTCAGGTTGCTAAAAGCAACGTGCCGGCGCTGGAAGCTTGCCCGCAAAAACGTGGTGTTTGTACTCGTGTTTACACCACTACCCCGAAAAAACCAAACTCCGCACTGCGTAAAGTATGCCGTGTGCGTTTGACCAACGGTTTTGAAGTTACCTCCTATATTGGTGGTGAAGGTCATAACCTGCAGGAGCACTCCGTGATCCTGATCCGTGGCGGTCGTGTTAAAGACCTGCCAGGTGTGCGTTACCACACCGTTCGTGGCGCGCTGGACTGCTCAGGTGTTAAAGACCGTAAGCAGGCTCGCTCCAAGTATGGCGTGAAGAAGCCAAAGGCTTAATGGTTCTCCGTTAAGTAAGGCCAAACGTTTTAACTTTAATGTCAAAATAAACTCGTAGAGTTTTGGACAATCCTGAATTAACAACGGAGTATTTCCATGCCACGTCGTCGCGTCATTGGTCAGCGTAAAATTCTGCCGGATCCTAAGTTCGGATCAGAGCTGCTGGCTAAATTTGTAAATATCCTGATGGTAGATGGTAAAAAATCTACTGCAGAATCTATCGTCTATACCGCACTTGATACCCTGGCTCAGCGTGCTGGTAAAGATGGTCTGGAAGCTTTTGAAGTTGCACTCGAAAACGTACGTCCGACTGTCGAAGTGAAGTCACGTCGCGTTGGTGGTTCAACCTACCAGGTTCCAGTTGAAGTCCGTCCGGTTCGTCGTAATGCTCTGGCAATGCGTTGGATCGTAGAAGCTGCTCGTAAACGCGGTGATAAATCAATGGCTCTTCGCCTGGCGAACGAACTTTCTGACGCTGCAGAGAACAAAGGTACTGCAGTTAAGAAACGTGAAGACGTTCACCGTATGGCTGAAGCCAACAAGGCGTTCGCACACTACCGCTGGTAACAGCCGCGTAGTTGTTATTAACCCAGCGGGCGTCCCAGTGGCTTACCTGCTGGGCTTTTTTAACTATGAACGTCTCAGAATCAGAGGAATCAAATGGCTCGTAAAACACCCATTGAGCGCTATCGTAATATCGGTATCAGTGCTCACATCGACGCCGGTAAAACTACCACTACCGAACGTGTTCTGTTCTACACCGGTGTAAACCACAAAATCGGTGAAGTTCATGACGGCGCCGCAACCATGGACTGGATGGAGCAGGAACAGGAACGTGGTATCACCATCACTTCCGCTGCGACCACCTGCTACTGGTCTGGTATGGCTAAGCAGTTTGAGCCACACCACGTCAACATCATTGACACCCCAGGACACGTTGACTTCACCATCGAAGTAGAACGTTCTATGCGTGTGCTTGATGGCGCAGTAATGGTTTACTGTGCAGTTGGTGGTGTTCAGCCACAGTCTGAAACCGTATGGCGTCAGGCTAACAAATATAAAGTTCCACGCATCGCGTTCGTTAACAAAATGGACCGCATGGGTGCTAACTTCCTGAAAGTTGTTGATCAGATGAAAGTGCGTCTGGGTGCAAACCCGGTTCCACTTCAGCTGGCAATCGGCGCTGAAGAGAAATTCACCGGTGTTATCGACCTGGTGAAAATGAAAGCCATCAACTGGAACGATGAAGACCAGGGCGTTACTTTCGTCTACGAAGATATCCCGGCTGATATGCAGGATCTGGCTGACGAATGGCGTGCGAAGCTGGTTGAATCCGCAGCTGAAGGTTCTGATGAGCTGATGGAGAAATTCTTCGGCGGTGAAGAGCTGACTGAAGAAGAGATCAAAACGTCTCTGCGTAAGCGCGTTCTGAACAACGAAATCATCCTGGTAACCTGTGGTTCTGCATTTAAGAACAAAGGTGTTCAGGCGATGCTGGATGCGGTAGTTGAATACCTGCCAGCACCGACTGACGTTACCGCGATCAACGGTATGCTGGACGACGGTAAAGACACGCCGGCTGAGCGTCATTCTGACGACAACGAGCCGTTTGCTGCGCTGGCGTTCAAAATCGCAACCGACCCGTTTGTTGGTAACCTGACCTTCTTCCGCGTGTACTCGGGTATTGTTAACACGGGTGATACTGTGTTTAACCCGGTTAAGTCAAACCGTGAGCGTCTGGGCCGTATCGTTCAGATGCACGCTAACAAGCGTGAAGAGATCAAAGAAGTTCGCGCGGGCGATATCGCCGCTGCGATCGGCCTGAAAGATGTGACTACCGGTGACACCCTGTGTGATCCGGATAACGTCATCATCCTCGAGCGTATGGAATTCCCGGAGCCGGTAATTTCTATCGCCGTTGAGCCGAAAACCAAAGCTGACCAGGAAAAAATGGGTCTGGCTTTGGGTCGTCTGGCGAAAGAGGATCCATCATTCCGCGTATGGACTGATGAAGAATCTAACCAGACCATCATCGCTGGTATGGGTGAGCTGCACCTCGACATCATCGTTGACCGCATGAAGCGTGAATTCAACGTTGAAGCAAACATCGGTAAACCTCAGGTTGCGTATCGCGAAGCGATCCGCTCTAAAGTTACCGGTATTGAAGGTAAACACGCCAAGCAGTCTGGTGGTCGTGGTCAGTATGGTCATGTTGTTATCGACATGTACCCACTGGAGCCGGGCTCAAACCCGAAAGGCTACGAGTTTGTTAACGACATCAAAGGTGGTGTGATTCCTGGTGAATACATCCCTGCCGTTGATAAAGGTATCCAGGAGCAGCTGAAGTCTGGTCCACTGGCGGGTTACCCGGTAGTTGATCTGGGCGTGCGTCTGCACTTCGGTTCTTACCATGACGTTGACTCCTCTGAGCTGGCGTTTAAACTGGCTGCTTCTCTTGCGTTTAAAGACGGCTTTAAGAAAGCAACCCCGGTTCTGCTTGAGCCAATCATGAAGGTTGAAGTAGAAACGCCAGAAGAGAACACCGGTGACGTTATCGGTGACCTGAGCCGCCGTCGTGGTATGCTTAAAGGTCAGGAATCTAACGCTACTGGCGTTCAGATTCACGCTGAAGTTCCGCTTTCCGAAATGTTCGGTTATGCAACTCAGCTGCGTTCTCTGACAAAAGGCCGTGCTTCTTACTCCATGGAGTTCCTGAAGTACGATGATGCGCCGAACAACGTCGCTCAGGCCGTTATTGAAGCTCGTGGCAAATAAGGCTACGGTTTAAAAATTGTTAACTGATGCCTTCATCAATGATGAAGGCATAACGTAAGGATTATCGCCATGGCGAAAGAGCAATTTCAGCGTAACAAACTGCACGCAAACATGGACACCATCGGCCACGTTGACCACGGTAAAACCACACTAACTGCAGCAATCACCCCCGCTCTGGCTAAA
>NZ_DGLH01000013.1:0-23977 GCF_002387285.1 Pantoea sp. UBA4549
CCCCCTACAGATCGTGCAACCGCAGGGGCGGCATTCATGCCGCCCTGGCCACAACGATCGTCCGGGGTATTACGAGGCGTTCAGGATGCGCAGCGATTCACGGTTAAATGCCGGCAGATCTTCCGGGGTGCGGCTGGTGACCAGCTTGTCATCATCCACGACCACTTCTTTGTCGTAAAAATCGGCACCGGCGTTACGCAGATCGATCGCAATCGCTTTCACACAGGTCATCTTGCGGCCGCGCACGCCGTTGGCGCTGATCAGCAGCTGCGGCCCGTGGCAAATGGCGAAAATCGGTTTGCCGCTGGCAACAAACTCTTTGGTGAACTGCACAAAACGATCGTCACCGCGCAGTGCGTCAGGGGAGTGACCGCCCGGCAGCAGCAGTGCATCAAACTCCGCTGCACTGACGTGATCGATATCTTTATCGATCTTCACTTCCGCTTTGCCCTGTTTACCTTTAACCGTTTTTCCTGCCTGCATCTCAATGGTGACCACGTCATGGCCCGCCTGGGTGTAAGCATCCGCTGGTGAGGTAAATTCAGAATCCTCAAAATCATCGGTGATTAGAACCGCTATTTTCTTGCCCATCTTCTCTTCTCCATGTGGTTCGCGAACGCAGGGTTCGTTGCATGAGTGACCTGACAAGTCTGGACGCTAATGACTGAAACGCAAGCCGGACGGCGTAATGTCTTCTGCAGGCGGCGTCAGCGGCAGCAGACGCAACCACCAGATTGTCTGGTTCCGGCTGCCCCGCCACTGCAGCTTTGCATCCTTTTCAGCCTCAACAAACCGGCCATCAACCAGTACATCAATAGCGTCGAGTATTACCCGCTGGGCGGCAGAAAGTTCAGCCAGCTCATAGCCGGTCCAGAGCCAGATATCTTTACCGGGACAGTCGCGGCGTACGCGGCGCACCAGCCGGCGAATATGCGGCACATTGTGCGGATGCAGCGGATCGCCCCCGCTGAGCGACAGGCCCTGACGCGGCACGCGCGTATCGTTGAGATCGGCAATCAGCTGTTCTTCCATCTGCAGCGTAAACGGTGTGCCCGTGTCGGTACGCCAGGTGCGCGGGTTATAACAGCCCCGGCACTGATGCTCGCACCCCGCGACAAACAGCGTGCAGCGCGTACCCGGCCCGTTCACTACGTCGATGTCATAATAGCCATGAATACGCATCATTTTGGCAGCCCGCCGCTCATGTGCTTCACGCGTCGCTGCACCTCCTGCTGTTTACCGGCATTAAAGGGGCGGGCATCCGGGCTGCCAAGATAGCCGCAGACGCGGCGCGTGACGGAAACCCGGGCGGGATCGCGATTGCCGCAGGCGGGACAGGTAAAGCCTTTGCTGGTGCAGCTGAACTCACCGCTGAAGCCGCAGGCGTAGCATTCATCAATCGGCGTATTGGTGCCGTAGTAGGGCACCCGGTGGTAGCTGTAATCCCAGACATCTTCCAGCGCTTTCAGGTTATGCTGCAGGCTGGGATATTCGCCGTAACAGATAAAGCCGCCGCTGCTGATCGCCGGATAGGGCGCTTCAAAATCGATTTTGTCGTACGGATTCACCTTCTTCTCTACATCAAGGTGGAAACTGTTGGTGTAGTAGCCTTTATCGGTCACGCCCGGAACCACACCAAATTCCGCTGCATCGAGGCGACAGAAGCGATCGCACAGGTTCTCACTCGGCGTACTGTAGAGGCTAAAGCCGTACCCGCTCTCCGCTTTCCACGCGCTGGCCGCCGCGTGCAGGCGGGAAACAATGGCCAGCCCTTTTGCCCGCAGTTCGGGTGAATCGTAAGGGTGTTGCCTGTTCCCGCTCAGCGCATTCAGCGTCTCATGCAGGCCAATAAAGCCAAGCGAAACCGACGCCCGCCCGTTGCGGAACAGGGCACCAATCTCTTCATCCGCCTGCAGCCGTATGCCGCAGGCACCTTCCATATAGAGAATGGGCGCTACGCGCGCTTTGGTCCGTTCAAGACGCGCGATACGCGTCATCAGCGCCTGCTTCGTCAGCGCCAGCCGCTGGTCAAGCAGCTGCCAGAAGCGATCGTCATCTCCCTGTGCCTCCAGCGCAATGCGTGGCAGGTTGATCGTCACCACGCCAAGGTTGCAGCGCCCGTCATGTACCGGCTCTCCCTGCTCCTCGTAGCAGTCAAGGAAGCTGCGGCAGCCCATTGGCGTTTTAAATGAGCCGGTCACCGCCACAACCTGGTCATAATTGAGGATGTCGGGGTACATACGTTTAGCAGCGCAGCGCAGCGCCAGCTGTTTGATATCGTAATTCATGTCGCCTGGTTGCCGGTTTATCCCGTCGCGGATGGCAAATACCAGCTTGGGAAATACCGCCGTTTTATGATTTTTACCCAGTCCGGCGATCCGGTTATGCAGAATCGCCCGCTGGATCATGCGCGCGGCTTCACAGGTGCCAAGCCCGAAGCCAAACGTCACAAAGGGGGTCTGGCCATTGGCGGTGTGCAGCGTATTGACTTCATATTCCAGCGACTGAAACGCGTCAAAGCACTCTTTTTCAGTGCGTTCGCGGGCATACGCTTCAGCGCTTTCGATCTGCCACGCCGCGGCAATCCGGCGATGCTTCGCCATGCTTAATTCCACAAACGGCGCCAGCACTTCATCAATACGGTTTAGGGTTGTGCCGCCATAAATATGACTGGCGACCTGCGCGATGATCTGCGCGGTGACAGCGGTCGCGGTGGCAATCGATTTGGGCGGCTCAATCTCCGCATTGCCCATTTTAAAGCCCTGCGTCAGCATGCCGCGCAGGTCGACCAGCATACAATTGAACATCGGAAAGAAAGGGGCGTAATCGAGATCGTGATAGTGGATCTCGCCACGCTCATGCGCCTCTGTGACCGCACGCGGCAGCAGATGCTGCTGCGCATAATGTTTTGCCACGATGCCCGCCAGCAGGTCGCGCTGTGTCGGGATCACATTACTGTCTTTATTGGCGTTCTCATGCAGCAGCGCCGTGTCGGTCTGCTCCACTAACCCCCTGATCGCATGATGCAGCCTGCTGCGCTGCTCGCGCGCCCGATCGCGGTCGTGACGATACTCAATCCACGCGCGCGCCACCGCCGGCTTGCCGGCATGCAGCAGCGCGTCTTCCGCCGCCTGCTGGATCTCATGAATATCGACTTCTGCCTGGGTGGCCAGCCGCTGACCGATCTCTTCAGCCAGTGCCCGGCACCAGGCGGGATCGTACTGCGCCACGGCCTCTGCCGCCGCCGCGATGGCCTGTTCAATCCGCTGTGTGTCAAACGCTACTTTGCAGCCGTCGCGCTTTATTACTGTTACCGGCATACACGCTCCCTGGACTATATATAGATATTCCAGGTAGTGTAATGGCTATATGTTGTGGCTGAGCGGGGATTAATCGCGTATGGCTTGATATGCCGCAAGGAAGTGGCGAGTCCCTCTCCCGACAGGCAGAGGGACAGGGGATCAGCGACGTACGGCGATCGCTTCAATCTCAATTTTGACATCTTTAGGCAGGCGGGCGACCTCCACGCAGGAGCGCGCCGGGAAGCTGGCCTGATGTTCAGTAAAGAACGCCTCGTAAGTGGCGTTAACCGTGGCAAAATCGTTGAGATCTTTGACAAAGACCGTGGTTTTGACAATGTCGCCGACCTGCAGGCCTGCGGCTTCAACAATCGCTTTTACGTTCTCCAGCGACTGGCGCGCCTGTGCCGCCACGTCCTCCGCGACCGCACCGGTTGCCGGATCAACCGGGATCTGTCCGGAGGTGATAATCATGCTGCCGAGATCCACGCCCTGCACATAGGGACCGATAGCGGCGGGTGCCTGTTCCGTACTGATTTCGCGAGACATCGTTTCTCCTCAGAAGTGCGCGACCGGCGGGACGCCTGCCGCGTAAGCCAGGATTCCCATTATAGGGAGCGGTCAGATGATTACCAGTGACCCAGTACCACATGGCGGGCAAACGACTTCTCGCAATATTTGCACTGCAGGTGGATATCGTCATCACGCTGTTTTACGGCAAAGCTGGAGAAAACCGGCTCGCTGCGGCTGATACAGTTGCTGTTCGGGCAGGTCAGCACCTGCTCAATGCGCGCCGGGAGCGCTGGCGTAATCTTGGCGACCACTTCATATTCATCGATGCGGTTCACCGTGGCGTGCGGCGCATAGAACGCCAGCTGGTTGATCTGATCTTCTGTGAGAAAAGTGTTCTCAATTTTGATCAGATCCTTACGTCCCATCTCGCCGGAAGGCAGGTTAAGGCCGATGGTAATGCGCTGATCGGTTTCTGTCAGGCGGAACAGCGACAGCAGCGTAAACCCCGTCTGTGCCGGAATATGGTCGATGACCGTGCCGCGTTTAATGGCCTCTACCTGCAGTTTATTATCCTGAGTCATGATCGATTGCTCCTTATTCTGCCAGTTCGCTATTCAGTACCAGCGCCAGAAGGGCCTGGCGGGCAAAAATGCCGTTACCCGCCTGCTGGAAATACCAGGCGTGGGGCGTGCTGTCGACATCGGTGGCGATCTCATCCACACGCGGCAGCGGGTGCAGCACTTTCAAATTGGCGCGCGCGCCATGCAGATCGGCGGCGCGCAGAATGAACTGCGCCTTTACGTTGGCATACTCTGACGGATCGAGACGCTCTTTCTGAACCCGCGTCATATAAAGAATATCCAGCTCAGGCAGCACCTCTTCAATGCTGTCGTGCCGCGTCCAGACAATGTTCTGTTCATCCAGCATATCGGTGATATAAGCGGGCATGGCGAGCGCAGACGGGGCGATGAAATAGAAACGGTTGCCGGTGAACTTCGCCAGTGCCTGCGTGAGCGAGTGCACGGTGCGGCCATATTTCAGATCGCCGACCATCGCGACACTGAGGTTATCAAGCCGTCCCTGCGTTTCACGGAGAGTAAAGAGATCGAGCAGGGTTTGCGTCGGATGCTGATTCGCGCCATCACCGGCATTGAGGATCGGTACGCCGCCTGAAAATTCCGTAGCCAGACGCGCCGCACCCTCCTGCGGATGGCGCATCACGATAGCGTCAACGTAGGTGCCGATCACGGAGATGGTGTCGGCCAGCGTTTCGCCTTTTTTGCCCAGCGAGGTGTTACCGCCGTCGGCGAACCCGACCACCGATGCCCCCAGGCGATGCATCGCCGTCTCAAATGAGAGGCGGGTCCGGGTAGAGGCTTCGAAAAAACAGCTGGCAATCACATTATGCTTCAGCAGCTCAGGCTGCGGCTGCGCCTTAAGCCGGGCAGCGGTGTGCAGCACCAGCTCCAGTTCATCGCGATTGAGGTCGTTGATGGAAATGATGTGTTTGCGATATAGCGGGTTAGCCATAGCTTTCTCCTCAGTGCTGCCGGATAGCGGACAAAAAAAAGCCCCTTTACAGGGGCTTTATAACGATCGGTGAATAGCGGAAAGAAATAGCGGTGCCGCCTGCGTTCAGGCGGACGGGAGCAGCAAAATGTGGCTGGCGCTGTGGCATGTTTCCTCCGGCAAATTGTGGCGCATTATACGCATTCACAGGCGGGCAGCAAGCGCTAAGTAAACGTTTGCCTGGCGTTAATCAGCGCTGGGTCAGCGTGGCCACCATCACCGCTTTAATGGTATGCATGCGGTTTTCCGCCTGGTCGAACACGACGCTGTGCGCCGACTCAAATACTTCGTCGCTGACTTCCATTCCTTCTTCCAGCCCGTACTGTGCGGCCAGCTGCTGGCCCAGGGTGGTTTTATCATCATGAAAAGCGGGCAGACAGTGCAGAAACTTCACCTGCGGATTACCGGTCAGCGCCAGCATCGCGCGGTTAACCTGATAGGGGCGCAGCAGAGCAATACGCTCTTCCCATACCGATTTCGCCTCGCCCATTGAGACCCAGACGTCAGTATAGATAAAGTCTGCACCCTGTACGCCTTCGGCAATATTCTCCGTCAGCGTAATTTTTCCGCCGGTCTGCGCCGCCGCTGCCCGGCAGGTCTCTACCAGCTCCGTCTCCGGCCAGCATGCTTCAGGGGCGACCAGACGCAAATCCAGCCCCGTCAGCGCGGCGGCCTCCAGCATGCTGTTGCCCATGTTGTTGCGTGCGTCGCCCACATACACCAGCGTCATGTCGCTCAGCGCTTTACCCGGCAGCTGCTCCTGCATCGTGAGCAGATCGGCCAGCAGCTGCGTAGGGTGAAACTCATCGGTCAGGCCGTTCCACACCGGCACGCCGGCATGTTCAGCCAGTGTTTCCACCAGGGTCTGACCATAGCCGCGATACTGAATGCCATCGTAGAAGCGTCCCAGCACCCGGGCGGTATCTTTCATGGACTCTTTATGACCAATCTGACTGCCGCCTGGCCCGAGGTATGTCACATTCGCACCCTGATCGTAAGCGGCAACTTCGAAAGAGCATCGGGTACGGGTCGAGTCTTTTTCGAAGATGAGCGCGATATTTTTGCCGGTAAGGTAGCGGGGTTCACTGCCGCTTTTTTTAGCCTGTTTCAATTCAGCGGCCAGCGACAGCAGGCTGGCGATCTCTGCCGGGGTAAAATCCAGTAACCGCAAGAAATGTTTCAAATATAACTGGCTCATGCTTTGCTCCGTAAGCCGTTTGATAATGAATTAAAATTCAATCTAACCGTATGAATATTCATTTTCAACCCCGGCGCAAATAAACTTTCTGTTTTGTGTAGTGGCGCGCGAGGCAGTATGGGAAAATAATTGCATTCACTGCCACCATTTTGAGGACTTACCCATGGCATACGAAGCATTGCTGGAAGAACAGCGCGAAGAGACGCGTCTGATCATCGAAGAGTTGCTGGATGACGGAAGCGATCCGGATGCGCTCTACACCATTGAACACCATCTTTCCTGCAACAACTTCGACTCGCTGGAAAAAGCCGCCGTTGATGCGTTTAAGCTGGGCTATGAAGTCACCGAGCCGGAAGAGCTGGAGCTGGAAGATGGCACCACGGTGATGTGTGTGGATATCCTCAGCGAATCTGCGCTGAAACCTGAACTGATCGATGCACAGGTTGAGCAGCTGGTGAATCTGGTGGGCAAATACAACGTTGATTATGACGGCTGGGGCACCTACTTCGAAGATCCCAACGCGGAAGATGACGAAGACGAAGATGAAGAGATGGACGATGACGGCGAGGATAACGGCGTCCGTCACTGATCGTACCGGGCGGCGTCTGTCGCCCGTTTCACTTACCTGCCTGTAAAGACCACCAATGAATTACGCTCCGCTATTAGCCCCTATTCACCAGTTCCTGCACTGCCGCACGCCTGAGGCGTGGATCCTGGAGGCACGCAAGCCGGAAAATCTTACGCTGCTGCTGACCGATCACATGGTGTGCGAGCTGAAAGCTGCGCAGACCGCCGTGTGGCTGATCCGGAAATATGTGGCGGATAAACCGAGCGGCGAGGCCATTCTGGCGTGGCTTGAACCCTATGAGGCGTTTGTTTTTGGCGAAGCGCACAGCAGCGACTTCATTAATGCGCATAAAAATCTGACCAAAAGCGTTATCGTGCGCAACGAGCTGCCGTGGGCAGATGAGATGGTAGAGAAGATGGTGCTGCTGATCAAAGAGGAGCTGCACCACTTTTACCAGGTATGGGAGATCATGCAGGCGCGCGGCCTGATTTACCGCAAAATCACCGCCAGCCGCTACGCCAAAGGATTGCTGCGTGAAGTCACCACCCATGAGCCCGATACGCTGGTGGATAAGCTGATTTGCGGCGCCTATATTGAAGCGCGCTCCTGCGAACGGTTTGCCAGTCTGGCACCGCATCTGGATGCGCAGCTGGAGAAGTTTTATATCTCGCTGCTGCGTTCAGAAGCGCGTCACTATCAGGATTATCTTGCGCTGGCGGCGCAGATCTCGCCGCGCGATATTACACCGCGCGTACAGGCGATCGGCGCGGCGGAAGCGCGCCTGATCGGCGAGCCGGATGCGGAACTGCGTTTTCACAGCGGCGTGCCTGCGTTCTGAATAGGGCTCTCTACGCCAGCGTTTTAAGCATCCGCACTTCGCAATCGACGTGACCGGTACAGCCCATGGCGCGGTCAATATGCGTAAATCCCAGCGCTTCATAAAGCGCAATCGCCCGCGTCAGGCTGGCGGTGGTTTCCAGATAGCAGCGGCGGAATCCCTGTGCCTGAGCAAACGCCAGCGCGCGCAGCGCCAGCTCACGTGCCAGACCGCGCCCGCGCACCTGCGGCAGAAAATACATTTTCTGAAGCTCGCAGATATCGGGTGCGCTGCACGCCAGCGGCGCAATGCCGCCGCCGCCCACAACCTTGCCCTCCAGCTCCACAACCCAGTAGGCGCTTGCAGGCGTGCTGTAGAGTTCAAACAGGCGATCAAGCTGAGGATCGGCGACGGTATAGCCTTTATCCGCGGTCAGGCCAAACTCGGCTGACACCGTGCGGATCACCTGTGCAATCGGCAGGTTGTCCGCGGCGCAGATCGGGCGGACCTGCAGATTCAGTGAGGTGAGGGTGCTCATGGCAGAATTCCGGTAATAAAAAAGCCGGGCAGAGCCCGGCTTCGGTTAGCGAACAGGTCTTAAGCGCTTACAATGCCGCAATCACGCCCTGCTGTTCAATCAGTTTTGCTTTTGACTGCTCCATCTCCGCCACGCGCTCGCGCTCTTTCGCGACCACCGCTTCCGGTGCACGCGACACAAAGCCTTCGTTCGCCAGCTTGGTCTGGATCTTCTCAATCTCAACATCCAGCTTCAGCAGCTCTTTCGCCAGACGCTCCAGCTCCGCCTCTTTGTTGACCAGATCGGCCATCGGGATCAGCAGTTCTGCTCCCTCAACGATTTTGGTCACAGAGACCGGGCCTTTCTCGCCCGCTGGCAGGATCGTCAGGCTCGCAAGACGCGCCAGACGGGAGAGGAAGTTACGGTTCTCTTCCACGCGACGCTGTGCGTCAGCGTAGCAGTCGCGCAGCAGGACATCCAGCGGCTTGCTCGGCGCGATGTTCATCTCAGCACGGATATTACGTACCGCGACAATCGCCTGTTTCATCCACTCAATGTCTGCCTGCGCTGCGGCATCCTCATTCGCCGCGTCATACTGCGGGAACGGCTGCAGCATAATGGTGTCATGATCGATGTTTTTCAGCACTTTTACGCGCTGCCAGATAGTTTCCGTAATAAACGGAATAATCGGGTGTGCCAGACGCAGCAGGGCTTCCAGCACCGTTACCAGCGTGTTACGCGTGCCGCGCAGCTCCGCTTCGCTGCCGCTGTTCATTACCGGCTTGGTCAGCTCCAGATACCAGTCGCAGAACTGGTTCCAGGTGAAGTCATAGAGAATATTGGCCGCGATATCGAAGCGATAGCTGTCCAGCGCCTCACGGTACGCTTTCACCGTGCGGTTGAACTCGCTCAGGATCCAGCGGTCCGCCAGCGACAGCTTCAGCTCGCCGCCCTGCTGCCCGCAGTCCTGATCTTCGGTATTCATCAGCACAAAGCGGCTGGCGTTCCACAGCTTATTACAGAAGTTGCGGTAGCCTTCAAGACGCTTCATATCCCAGTTGATATCGCGTCCGGTTGAGGCCAGCGCGGCCAGCGTAAAGCGCAGGGCGTCCGTGCCTGATGGCACGATGCCGTCCGGGAACTGCTTCTCGGTACGCTTGCGGATTTTTTCCGCCAGCTGCGGCTGCATCATGTTGCCGGTACGTTTCTCCAGCAGCGCTTCCAGCGAAATCCCATCAACCATATCGAGCGGATCGATGACGTTGCCTTTCGACTTCGACATCTTCTGTCCCTCTTCATCGCGGATCAGACCGGTCATATAGACGGTCTTAAACGGCACCTGCGGCTTGCCGTTCTCATCTTTGATGAAGTGCATGGTCAGCATGATCATGCGCGCGATCCAGAAGAAGATAATGTCGAAGCCGCTCACCAGCACGCTGGTCGGGTGGAAGGTACGCAGCGCTTCGGTGTTCTCCGGCCAGCCAAGGGTAGAGAAGGTCCACAGGCCGGAGGAGAACCAGGTATCCAGCACGTCATCATCCTGACGCAGCGCCACGTCTGCGGCCAGGTTGTTCTCCTGACGCACCTCTTCTTCGGTGCGGCCGACATAGACGTTGCCGTCATTGTCATACCACGCCGGAATGCGGTGACCCCACCAGAGCTGGCGTGAAATGCACCAGTCCTGAATATCGCGCATCCAGGAGAAGTACATATTTTCATACTGCTTCGGCACAAACTGGATATCGCCGTTTTCAACCGCTTCCACCGCGACTTTCGCCAGCGGCGCGGTACGCACGTACCACTGATCGGTCAGCATCGGTTCAATCACCACGCCGCCGCGATCGCCGTACGGCACCGTGAGGTCGTGTGGCTTGATCTCATCCAGCAGGCCCGCCTCATCCACGGCAGCGACAATCGCTTTACGCGCGGCAAAGCGCTCCATGCCCTGGAACGCAGCCGGGATCTCATCGGAGCAGGCGGTGCTTGCTTCACCGTTGGTGTCGAACACTTCTGCCCGGGCGCGAATATCGCCGTCAAAGGTCAGAATGTTGATCATCGGCAGCTTGTGACGACGACCCACTTCATAGTCGTTGAAATCGTGCGCCGGGGTGATCTTCACGCAGCCGGTGCCTTTTTCCATATCGGCGTGCTCATCACCGACGATCGGAATGCGGCGATCTACCAGCGGCAGGATCAGCTCTTTACCGATCAGATCTTTATAGCGGGGATCTTCCGGGTTAACCGCAACGCCGGTATCGCCCAGCAGGGTTTCCGGACGGGTGGTGGCGACAACCAGATAATCTTTGCCGTCTGCGGTGGTCGCGCCATCCGCCAGCGGATAGCGGATATGCCACATCGAGCCTTTGCTTTCGCGGTTTTCTACTTCCAGATCGGAGATAGCGGTGCGCAGTTTAGGGTCCCAGTTTACCAGGCGTTTGCCGCGGTAGATCAGGTTCTCTTTGTAGAGGCGCACAAACACTTCTTTCACCGCATTGGAGAGGCCGTCATCCATGGTAAAGCGCTCGCGCTCCCAGTCCACGGAGTTGCCGAGGCGGCGCATCTGGCGGGTGATGGTGCCGCCGGACTCCGCTTTCCACTGCCAGATTTTATCGATAAAGGCGTCACGGCCATAATCCTGACGCGTTTTTCCCTCTTCAGCGGCGATTTTACGCTCCACAACCATCTGCGTCGCAATACCGGCATGGTCAGTGCCCGCCTGCCACAGGGTATTTTTACCCTGCATGCGCTGATAGCGGATCATGGTATCCATGATGGTCTGCTGGAAGGCGTGACCCATATGCAAGCTGCCGGTGACGTTCGGCGGCGGGATCATGATGCAAAAGCTTTCCTGGCTGGTATCGCCATTTGGTTTAAAGTAGCCCTGCTGTTCCCAGTGCTCGTAGAGCGGCTGCTCGATATCTTGCGGGTTATATGTCTTGTCCATTTCTGCTATGTCGTTTGCGGCGGGGGTGGTGGCGCCGTTTTCAGTTGGAAACCAACGCTGCGATAGGCTTTATAGCGATCGCGCGCCGGTTGTTTCAGGGATTCTTCATACGGTACGAAGTCTATCACTTCATGGAAAGCGGTGGCAAAATCTGCGAACGCCGGCAGCAGGCTGATCAGCAGATCGCGCGGCGCGCTGCTACGCCGCTGTGGCCAGGCAAGTTCTACCGGCGCACCATAACGCGGACCTTCACCGGCCAGATTATGCGGCACAAAGGCGTTTGCCGGACGCTGCCACAGCGCCTCATCAAGCCGGTTCGCCTGCGCCTCGCTTTCACAGGCGATCAGAATGCGTTTACCTTCACGCCAGCGGGCAGCAGCCAGATCGCACACCAGCGCTTCAATCGCGCTAAGGCCATCACTGGCGCTTTCTGACTCTAAAACATAGAAGGTGGCGTTTTTCATGGCGGGCTAAATTCCATCAGTAACAACAGAGAGCATTGTGCGTCAGCGCGCGGCGTGCGTCCAATATTAAGGCCGGTATCAATCGCAGAGGGGCCATTAATGACGTCATCACGTCCCGTGCGCGTATCAACCCCGGGCGCCATGAATGGCGCCCCTACGGGAATGCCGCCACAGGGGGCGCATTAATGCGCCCCTGGTCAAACACCGCACCGTTTGGACGTCATCGCGTCCCGTATGCGTATCAACCCCGGGCGCCATGAATGGCGTCATCACGTTCCGCGCGCGCATCAATCCGGGCGCCATGAATGGCGCCCCTACGGGGAAAAATGCCGCCGTAGGGGACGCATTAATGCGCCCCTGGTCAAACACCGCACCGTTTGGACGTCATCGCGTCCCGTACGCGTATCAACCCCGGGCGCCATGAATGGCGTCATCACGTTCCGCGCGCGCATCAATCCGGGCGCCATGAATGGCGCCCCTACGGGAATGCCGCCGTAGGGGGCGCATTAATGCGCCCCTGGTCAAACACCGCACCGTTTGGACGCGCGATACCGGTTAATCGTCGCCGTTCAGGCCTGCACGGTTCAGCAGAAACTGCGACAGCATCGGCACCGGACGCCCGGTAGCGCCTTTGGCTTTACCGGAGCGCCATGCGGTACCGGCGATATCAAGGTGCGCCCAGTTATATTTGCGTGCAAAGCGGGCCAGGAAACAGGCCGCAGTGATTGCACCGCCCGGACGTCCGCCGATATTCGCCATATCGGCAAAGTTCGACTCCAGCTGCTCCTGATACTCATCGGCCATCGGCAGCCGCCACGCGCGGTCGCCTGACTGCTCAGAAGCACTGATCAGCTCATGCGCCAGCGGGTTGTGATTCGAAAGCAGGCCGCTGACGTGGTGACCCAGCGCAATCACGCAGGCACCGGTCAGGGTCGCCACGTCAATCACCACTTCAGGCTCAAAACGCTCAACGTAGGTGAGGGCGTCGCACAGTACCAGACGGCCTTCAGCGTCAGTGTTCAGCACTTCAACGGTCTGGCCTGACATCGTGGTCAGGACATCGCCCGGGCGCATCGCACGGCCATCCGGCATGTTTTCACAGCCCACCAGCACGCCTACCACGTTCAGCGGCAGATTGAGTTCTGCCACCATGCGCATTACGCCATAAACCGAGGCCGCGCCGCACATATCATATTTCATCTCATCCATGCCTTCAGCAGGCTTGATAGAGATACCGCCGGCGTCAAAGGTCAGCCCTTTGCCCACCAGCACAATCGGACGCGCGTCAGGATCGCTGTTGCCTTTGTACTCAATGACCGACATCAGCGACTCATTGTGCGAACCGGCGCCGACCGCAAGATAGGCATTCATGCCCAGCTCTTTCATCTGCTGTTCGCCGATAACGCGGGTGGTGACGTTTTTGCTGTAAGCATCCGCCAGCTGGCGAGCCTGCGAGGCGAGATAGGCCGCATTACAGATATTTGGCGGCATATTGCTGAGATCTTTTGCTGCTTTCACACCGGCTGCTACGGCGAGGCCATGCTGGATGGCGCGCTCACCGCTGGTGAGTTCGCGACGCGTTGGCACGTTGAACACCAGCTTGCGCAGCGGGCGACGCGGCTCAACTTTATTGCTTTTCAGCTGATCAAAGTTGTAGAGCGCCTCTTTCGAGGTCTCAATCGCCTGGCGCACTTTCCAGTAGGTATTACGGCCTTTAACATGCAGCTCGGTCAGAAAGCAGACTGCTTCCATGGAGCCGGTGTCATTCAGCGTATTAATGGTCTTCTGGATCACCTGCTTATACTGACGCTCGTCCAGCTCGCGCTCTTTGCCGCAGCCAATCAGCAGAATACGTTCAGAGAGAATATTCGGCACATGGTGCAGCAGCAGCGTCTGACCGACTTTGCCCTCCAGTTCGCCACGGCGCAGCAGCGCACTGATATAGCCGTCGCTGATTTTATCCAGCTGTTCGGCAATGGGCGATAAACGGCGCGGCTCAAAAACGCCTACAACAATGCAGGCGCTCCGCTGTTTTTCCGGGCTGCCGCTTTTTACACTGAACTCCATGCACTCTCCTGAATCTTAAAGACAACGGCCGTAGCTGTCGTTAGAATGTAGCGCGTTCGTCACCCATTATTTGGCGCGACGCCATGACAATTTAACGCCGCTGGTCATAATGAGTGGGGTGACAATGTGATGTTTTTTCACCACCCTGACGCATTAACAGACCATTTTAGCGACCAATACGGCCATTGATGAAGAAAAATGGCTGATAAGCGTTGAAACTAGCGATTTTCCTGCAAAAAGACAAGTTTTCACAGGCGTACTAAGCGTGATCATTATTAGATATCTGGTTCGGGAAACGCTCAAAAGCCAGCTGGCTATCCTGTTTATCCTGCTGCTGATCTTCTTTTGTCAGAAGTTAGTCAGGATTTTAGGGGCAGCGGTGGATGGCGAAATCCCCACAAATCTGGTTCTGACCTTGTTAGGACTCGGTGTGCCTGAAATGGCGCAACTTATTTTACCCTTAAGCCTGTTTCTGGCGATTTTAATGACGCTGGGCCGGCTATACACCGAAAGTGAAATTACGGTGATGCACGCCTGCGGTCTGGGTAAAGGGTTACTGGTTAAGGCGGCGATGATCCTGATGCTGATGACCTCGCTGGTGGCGGCGGTCAACGTTATCTGGCTCGGCCCCTGGTCATCGCGTTATCAGGATGAGGTTACGCAGAACGCCAAGGCTAATCCGGGCGCTGCTGCGCTGGCTGCGGGACAGTTCCAGACCTCAAGCGACGGTAATACCGTGCTGTTTGTCGAGAATGTGAAAGGCAACACCTTCGGCAACGTTTTCCTGGCGCAGCTGCGGCCCAAAGGCAACGCGCGTCCGTCGGTGGTGCTGGCAGACAGCGGCCATATGGAGCAGCGTAAAGATGGCTCACAGGTGGTGACGCTGGATAAAGGTACCCGCTTTGAGGGCACCGCGCTGCTGCGTGATTTCCGCATCACTGACTTTGTGAACTATCAGGCGGTAGTGGGCTACAAAGAAGCGACGCTCGATCCTAACGACGCCGATCAGGCCGATCTGCTTACGCTGATCAACACCAAAACGCCGCAGTTCCAGGCCGAGCTGCACTGGCGTCTGACGCTGGTCTTCTCGGTGCTGATTATGGCGCTGATGGTGGTGCCGCTTAGCGTGGTCAATCCACGTCAGGGCCGCGTATTGTCGATGCTGCCTGCGATGCTGCTCTATCTGATCTTCTTCCTGCTACAGAGTTCGCTGCGCTCCAATGCGGCCAAAGGGCGCTTCGATCCGGCGATCTGGATGTGGACCGTCAACATCGCGTATCTGGCACTGGCAGTCGCGCTTAACGCCTGGGATACCGTGCCGATGCGTCGTCTGCGGGCGCGTTTCAGCCGCGGAGGGTCGGTGTGATGTTTAAGGTTCTTGACCGCTATATCGGTAAAACCATCTTCAACACCATCATGATGACGCTGTTCATGCTGGTGTCGCTGTCGGGCATTATCAAGTTTGTCGATCAGCTGCGCAAAACCGGGCAGGGCGCGTATTCCGCGCTGGACGCGGGCTACTACACCCTGCTGAGCGTGCCAAAAGATATCGAGATCTTCTTCCCGATGGCGGCGCTGCTTGGCGCGCTGCTGGGCCTGGGTACGCTGGCGCAGCGCAGCGAGCTGGTGGTGATGCAGGCGTCCGGCTTTACCCGCCTGCAGGTGGCGCTTTCCGTCATGAAAACCGCGATCCCGCTGGTGTTGCTGACCATGGCCGTCGGTGAGTTTGTGGCGCCGCAGGGCGAGCAGATGGCACGTAATTTCCGTGCGCAGCAGCTTTACGGCGGATCGCTGGTCTCCACGCAGAACGGCCTCTGGGCGAAGGATGGCAACGACTTCATCTATATTGAACGCATTAAAGGCGACAATGAGATTGATGGTGTCAGCATCTACCGCTTTAACGACGCCCGCCGTCTGCAGAGCGTGCGCTATGCGGCCACCGCGACCTGGGATCAGGCGCGTAAACGGTGGGAGCTGGCACAGGTCGATGAGTCAGACCTTACCGATCCAAAGCAGATCACCGGTTCGCAGAGCCTGAACGGCGAGTGGAAAACCAACCTGACGCCGGACAAGCTGGGCGTGGTGGCGCTGGACCCGGATGCGCTCTCAATCAGCGGGCTGTATAACTACAGCAAATATCTGAAGCAGAGCGGGCAGGAGTCGGGCCGTTATCAGCTCAATATGTGGGGTAAAATCTTCCAGCCGCTCTCCGTGGCGGTCATGATGCTGATGGCGCTCTCCTTTATCTTCGGCCCGCTGCGCAGCGTATCGATGGGCGTGCGCGTGGTGACCGGGATCAGCTTCGGCTTCCTGTTCTACGTGCTGGATCAGATTTTTGGTCCGCTGAGCCTGGTCTACGGCCTGCCGCCAATATTGGGGGCAATCCTGCCCAGCGGCGCTTTCTTCGCTATCAGCCTCTATCTGCTGCTGAAACGACGCTAAGCGGGACAGATCCAGGGCGCCATTTATGGCGCCCTTATTTTTTGGTATTCGGCCTGAACCAGGGCCTCATTAATGAGGCCCCTACAGATAAACGCAGGGGCGCCATTAATGGCGCCCTGGGTTAATCATGGCACCCTGGGTTAATCATGGCGCCCTGGCTCAGCCTCTGCCGGTCAGCGCAGCGTCTGCAGAAGCGCGGGCAACTGCGACAGCAGATAAAGCAGCAGGCCAATGGTGCCGCCGACCAGCGTGCCGTTGATGCGGATAAACTGCAGATCGCGCCCGATGTTCAGCTCAATCTGTTGCGACATATCACGTGCATCCCAGCTTTTCACCGTATCGCTGATGTGACGCGTCAGAAAAGCAGCAAACTCCGGTGCCACGCTGCGCGCCGCATCCTCCAGATGCTGATTCATCGAACTGCGTAACGCCTCATCGGCCAGCAGGGTCTCTCCCAGCCACAGCGCCGCCAGCCGTACCCGCTCCTGTACGCGGGAATCATCGCTGCTGAGATCGCGCTTCAGCCAGGCGCGCAGATCCTGCCACAGCTCACCGATATAGCGATTCAGCGACTCATCCTCTTTCAGCCACTGCTTAACTGACTCTGCGCGCGCCGCCATCTCCGGATCGTTTTTCAGCTGGTCAATCAGCCGCTGCACCGCACGGTTAAAGCCGAGACGCAGCTCGTGCCCCTGATCGCGTGCCACTTCATCGAGAATCGAATCCACCGCGTTAGCCACCAGCGTGGCGCTGTGCTCGCCCAGCCACTCGGTCGGCAATACTTTGGCTTTAACCGGATGTTCACGCTGCAGCCAGCGCACAATCTGCAGGGCGATAAACTCACGCGTGCCGGGTTTGTGCAG
The DNA here is from genome assembly GCF_002387285.1 of Pantoea sp. UBA4549. Classification (NCBI taxonomy): domain Bacteria; kingdom Pseudomonadati; phylum Pseudomonadota; class Gammaproteobacteria; order Enterobacterales; family Erwiniaceae; genus Pantoea; species Pantoea sp. UBA4549. Next base: position 17,262 of record NZ_DGLH01000013.1, read on the forward strand.
CAGCTGCAGCAGCTGTTCAATCGCCGCATCCAGCAGCGCCTGATGACGGTTATTTTTGGTCAGGCTGTCGAGGATCATCGCACTGGACTGCGTCAGATCGACCTTATCCAGCGCGCGATGCACGGCACGGCGCATAAACTGCTGAATGCGTGCATCGTCAGTGAGATCGAGAAAGCCGCGCATGACCTGCAGCAGATGACGCCCTACACGATCGGCGTTGCCCGGCGCGTTCAGCCACTGCGCCAGCAGCTGTGCCGGATTATTGCGGCGGATCAGCGCCAGCAGCGAATCGGTATCGAGAAACTTCTCCTGTACAAAGCGACCAAGGTTCTCGCCGATGCGATCTTTGTTACGCGGAATAATGGCCGTATGGCGCGCAATCAGCGGCAGCGGCACGCGGCGAAACAGCGCCACCACCGCAAACCAGTCGGCCAGTGCGCCGACCATGGCCGCTTCCGCGATCGCTTTAACGCCCAGTACCCAGAAATTGGGTGGCAGAAACAGCGTAACGATAAAGGTTGCCGCTGCCGCCAGCAGCAGCGCCAGCGCCAGCTGTTTGCTGCGCTTCAGTTGTTGATATTTATCCATAACCCGATCTTAGCAGAGAGTCCTTAACGGCGGCGACCGCCGAGCAGGCTGCCCAGCACGCCACGCACGATCTGGCTGGTCACCTGGCGCGCTGCGCTGCGGGCCACGCTCTGCACCACGCCGTCGCGTTTACCGCCGCGCGGTCCGGTGGTACCAAACAGAATCTCTTTCAGGCCGCCGAGAATACCGCTCTCAACCTTCACGTCAGCGCCTTTAACGTCCGGTGCCGCCGACTGCTGCGGTGCAGTGGCGACGCCCTGCTGCAGCCGCTCAAAGGCTGACTCGCGATCGACTTCCTCATCATATTTGCCATAAAGCGGCGAGTGGTTGATCAGGGCGTTGCGCTCATCCTGCGTCAGCGGCCCCATGCGTGAGCCGGGAGCAATCACCATAGCGCGTTCCACGATGGATGGGCTGCCTTTCTCATCGAGGAAAGAGATCAGCGCCTCACCGGTACCGAGCGCCTGAAGCGCCGTTACGGCATCGAACGCCGGATTAGCGCGCAGGGTTTCAGCGGCACTTTTTACCGCTTTCTGGTCGCGCGGCGTAAAGGCGCGCAGGGCGTGCTGCACGCGATTACCGAGCTGGCCCAGTACTTTATCCGGAATATCTGACGGGTTCTGCGTCACGAACCAGACGCCAACGCCTTTGGAGCGGATCAGGCGGATCACCTGCTCAATCTTTTCCAGCAGCACCGGCGGCGCATCACTGAACAGCAGATGCGCCTCATCGAAGAAGAACACCATTTTCGGTTTATCCAGGTCGCCCGCTTCCGGCAGCTGCTCATACAGCTCCGCCAGCAGCCACAGCAGGCTGGTGGCGTAGAGTTTGGGCAGCTGATAGAGTTTTTCGGCTGCGAGAATATTGATATAGCCGCGTCCCTGCTCGTCGCAGCGCATCCAGTCGCGGATATCGAGCATCGGCTCACCGAAGAAATGCTCTGCTCCCTGCTGCTCCAGCGCCAGCAGGCCGCGCTGGATCGCACCCACGGATGCGCTGCTGATGTTGCCGTACTGCGTCTGAAAGGCTTTGGCGTTATCGCCGATATACTGCGTCATGGCGCGCAAATCTTTGAAATCGAGCAGCAGCAGTCCCTGATCGTCCGCAATGCGGAAAATAATCTGCAGCACGCCCGACTGCACCTCATTCAGCCCCAGCAGACGGGCGAGCAGCAGGGGACCCAGATCGGTAACGGTGGCACGTACCGGATGGCCCTGCTGGCCGAAGATATCCCATAGCATCACCGGGTTGCCTTGCGGCTGCCAGTCGCTGACGCCAATCTGCGCCAGCCGCGCCTGCAGTTTCTCAGAGGCGCTGCCGGGGGTGGCAATGCCGCTTAAATCACCTTTAACATCAGCCATAAACACCGGCACGCCGGCCTGTGAAAAGGATTCTGCCAGTTTCTGCAGCGTAACGGTCTTACCGGTGCCGGTGGCGCCGGCGATCAGCCCGTGACGGTTTGCCATCGCCGGGAGCAGCGACAGCCGGATATCGGGGGTTTGAGCAATCAGCAGGGGAGTGGTCATAATCTCTCGCTCTTCAGCAATGCGTTATGACACCAAGGATAGCAAGCGCAGCCTGCGGTAGCGCAACTGATCGCCTGAAAAAGCAGAGGCCACCGGAAGGTTACAGGCAAAGATGCGGGCGCTGGGAGCGACGTCATCCTCCCGGCAAATAAAGACAGGCGGTACCACATCAATAAGCCGGTTTATGCTGAGCATTGCCAGAATATAAAATTAATACCCGAAATTAATTATTGTGCCTGATTTTTATACGCCAGCTGGATAAATAAAACGCAGATAGAGAGAAATCTGGCTCAAAGTTAACAAAGCTGAATATTTACGCTCACAATAACTGCATGTTAAGTGTGATTTATTTTCAACAGTTGCGCCGGGCGATTATTTCTTCAATGCAGCGATTTCAGCGTTATATCAAGATAAAGCGCCAAAAACCCCTGCTTTTAGCGGGTTTAAACCACAATTTCAGTTAATAAGTGGCACTGCTACGTACCGTATACACCGTAAAAAAATAACCATTCTTCACTTAAAAAACATTTTTAATTTAATTTTTACATCCTGAAATATTTGTATCCATAAGATTGCCCGCTTGTTTGCCGATTTATAACGTCATTAACAAAAATATAAATTATCTTTCTTAGCTAGTGAGAATTGTCGCGCCATGCTGTTAGAAAAACCCACCACCAGACGTAAATTTTTACTCGGGGCGCTGCTGGCTTTGCCGGTCAGCGACCTGCTATTAAAAGGCGTTACCGCCGCGCAGGCGGCAGAAATGGCCGCGCCGGAACTCGCCGATTATAAACCGATCTTTTTCAGCGCCAGTGAATGGCAGTTTATCCTGGCAGCAACCGACCGTCTGATCCCGGCTGGCGGCAGCGGCAAGGCGCCCGGCGCGCTGGAAACCAACGTGCCGATTTTTATCGACCAGCAGCTGCACACGCCGGAGTTCGGTGCAGAAATCTACCTGCAGGGACCGTTTGATGTGCACGCCCCGGCGACCATGGGTTATCAGATCCCGTTTACGCCGCAGCAGATGTACCGCACCGCCATCAAGCTGGTGGATCAGTGGACGCAGACGACCTATCAGAAAGCCTTCCACGAGCTGAGCACGGAAGAGAAAGATGCCGTGCTGACCCGTATCAACAAGAATGATGGTCTCGATTTTGCGGCGCTGGGCGAGCCGGCGCTGAAAGCCTCACAGTTCTTCAGCCAGCTGCTGGCTGATACCAAACATGGTTATCTTGCCGACCCGATGTATGGCGGCAATAAAGGCATGAAAGCGTGGATCGCTATCGGCTTCCCGGGCGCCCGCGCCAGCTTTACCGAATGGGTGAAGCAGCACAACGTGCCGTATCCGCTCGGGCCGGTCAGCCTGCTGGGCCAGCGCGCCTGAATTTCCCTATTTGGTATGTGAGACAGAATTAACATGGCACAGATTACAAAAAAAGAAGTCGATGTCGTTGTATGCGGCCTCGGCTGGGCCGGCTCGCTGATGAGTATCGAGCTGGCGCTGGCCGGACTCGAGGTGCGCGCGCTGGAGCGCGGCGGCGAGCGCGACTATCCGGACTTCGCCTACCCGAAGCCGGCCGATGAATACGCCTATAACGTACGTAACAAAGTCTTCGCCACGCCGAAAGAGGTGGCGGTGACGGTGCGTTACAATATGGATCAGACTGCACTGCCTACCCGCAAATGGGGCGCCTTTGCGCCCGGCACCGGCGTGGGCGGCGCAGGTATGCACTGGACGGCAGTACTGATCCGTCCGACCCCGACCGATATCAAACTGAAAACCTATGTTGATCAGGCGTATAAACCGGGCATTCTGCAGGATGATATGCGCGTTATGGACTTCCCGTTCAGCTGGGAAGAGATTGAGCCTTACTTCTATAAGTTTGAGCTGATCTGCGGGCAGTCCGGCACTACCGGTAACCTGCGTGGTCAGATCCTCGAAGGCGGCGATCCGTTTGAAGGGCCGCGCTCAGAGCCTTACCCGCTGCCGGCGCTGGACGACACGCTCAACAACGTCATGTTTAAAGAGGCGGCGAAGAAGCTCGGCTATCACCCGTTCCCGAACCCTTCAGCCTGCGTATCGCGCGCGTGGAAAAACCCTTACGGCAACCAGATTGCACCGTGCAACTACTGCGGCTACTGCTCAAAATATCCGTGCCTGAACTACTCCAAAGCATCACCGCAGACGGCGGTGATGGATGCGCTGAAGCGTCTGCCGAACTTCTCCTACGAAGTGAACGCTGAAGTGGTTAAAGTCGTGCTGCACGAGGATGGCAAAACCGCAAAAGGCGTGATCTACTACGACGTGGATGGCAACGAAGTATTCCAGCCAGCCAAAATTGTGGTGCTCTCCAGCTTCCAGCTCTACAACGTGCGTCTGATGCTGCTATCCGGTATCGGCAAGCCGTATAACCCGATCACCGAAGAGGGTGTGGTAGGGCGCAACTATGCGTTTCTCTCCAACGGCGGCGCCACGCTGTTCTTTAAAGACAAGAACTTCAACTCTTACGCCACCGCCGGCGCGACCGGCCAGATGTTCAATGACATCTCGCCAGGCAACTTCGACGGCCCGGGCCTCGGCTTCCTCGGCGGCGCCAAGATCCACAGCTCGCAGGCGACCGGTACGCCGATGGCCGCTGCGCTGCCGAAAGGCACGCCTGCCTGGGGCATGGGATACAAAGAGGGGCTGGAGCAGTGGTACAACCATTCGATGAAGATCAGCATCACCACCACCTGCCAGTCTTATCGCGATATCTATCTCGATCTCGATCCGCACTACACCGATCATCGCGGCAACCCGCTGCTGCGTATGACCTTTAACTGGAAAGAGAACGAGCTGAAGCTGCAGCAGCATCTGAAAGGCATCGTGGGCGACATTGCCAAAGAGCTGAACCCGGACAGCATGAGCATGAGCTTCCTGCCGATGGGCGCTGATTTTGACATCACTAAATATGTCTCGACCCACAACGTGGGCGGCGCGGTGATGGGCGATAACCCGAAAACCTCGGCGCTGAACAAATACCTGCAGAGCTGGGACGTGCATAACGTCTTTGTGCCGGGCGGCAACGCCTTCCCGCAAAACTTCCAGGCGAACCCGACCGATACCATCGGTGCGATCACCCTGATGGCGGCGCAGGCGATCAAAGAGCAGTATCTGAAGAACCCCGGCCCACTGGTACAGGCATAAGCAGATGAAAAAATTAGCATTACTGGCAGCGCTGGCGCTGAGCGGCGTGGCGCTGCAGGCGCAGGCAGAAGATGAAGCGGCCCTGATTAAGCAGGGCGAGTATCTGTCGCGGCTGGGTGACTGCATGGCGTGCCACAGCGTGGCAGGTAAAGCGGCGTACGCGGGCGGGCTGGCGATTGAGTCGAACCTGGGCACGATCTACTCCACCAACATCACGCCGGACAAAGCGCACGGCATCGGCAACTACAGCGAACAGCAGTTCTCTGACGCGGTACGTAAAGGCGTGTTGCCGGATGGCTCACGCCTCTATCCGGCCATGCCGTACCCGGACTATGCGAAGATCAGCGATGCCGATATGCACGCGCTCTGGGTCTACTTTATGAAGGGCGTAAAGCCGAGCAGCGAGCAGCCGCAGGAGACGAAGCTGAGCTTTCCGTTCAGCCAGCGCTGGGGTATGCGCTTCTGGAACTGGGCGTTTACCTCCGACAAGCCGTTTCAGCCGATTGGCGGCGCCTCTGCTGAAGTGAATCGCGGTGCCTATATCGTCGAGAGTCTTGGCCACTGCGGCAGCTGCCACACGCCGCGCGGTCTCGGCATGAATGAGAAATCGCTCGACAGCAGCGACAAAATTTTCCTCGCCGGCGGCAGCCTGAATAACTGGGATGTGCCGTCGCTGCGCGGCATGCCGCACTGGAGCGAGCAGGAGGTGATCGATTACCTGCAGACCGGGCGGAACGATAAAGCTGCCGTAGGCGGTGAGATGAAGTCGGTGATTGAGCACTCCAGCTCTCATATGACCGACGCCGATCTGAAAGCGATTGCCGCATACCTGAAGTTCCTCGGCGGTAATCCGCCGCTGCAGGCCTACAACGTGCAGGCGCAGCAGCAGACCGAAGCGAAACTGACGGCCGCGAAGAACCTGAGCGAAGGCGAGCGTCTCTATCTCGACAACTGCGGCGCCTGCCACTTCGTGACCGGCAAGGGTGCGCCGGGGATCTTTCCCGAGCTGGATCAGGCAACGATCGTGAACGCAGGCGATCCGACGGGGCTGATCCACACGATCCTCGTCGGCGCGCAGCAGCCTTCAACGGCTAAAGCGCCGTCAACGCTGGCGATGCCGGGCTTCGGCCAGCGCCTGAGCGACGAAGAGGTCGCACAGCTCGCCACCTTCGTTCGCCAGGGCTGGAGCAACCGCGCCGCGGCCGTGACCAAAGAGCAGGTCGCCGACGTCCGCAAAACCCTGCATTAACCGCTATACGGGAACGCCCGGATAATATCCTCAGCCAGGGGGCGCATAAATGCGCCCCCTGCGGGGTTCGTACGACATTCAATAATATCCATCCCCCCGTAGGGGCGCCATTAATGGCGCCCTGGCCGATACCAGCACGACATTTAACGACGCCTGAATTCAGCCA
>NZ_DGLH01000013.1:24119-57834 GCF_002387285.1 Pantoea sp. UBA4549
ACGACATTCAATAATATCCATCCCCCGTAGGGGCGCCATTAATGGCGCCCTGGCCGATTTCCGCACGTGATTTAATGACGCCATTAATGGCGCCCTGGCCGATATCCGCACGTGATTTAATGACGCCATTAATGGCGCCCCGGCCGATATCCGCACAAAACTCAATGAAACGTGCGCACCACTTCCAGCACGCCGTTAATCACAAACTGCACGCCCATACAGACCAGCAGAAAACCCATCAGGCGCGAAATCGCTTCAATGCCGCCTTTACCCACCAGCTTCATAATCGCGCCGGAGCTGCGCAGGGAAATCCATAAAATCAGCGCCACGACCAGGAAAGTCAGCACCGGGGCGACCATCACCACCCAGGCGGGAAAATCGACGCCGGCTTTCACCGTTGAGGCTGAGCTGATGATCATCGCAATGGTACCCGGACCGGCGGTGCTGGGCATCGCCAGCGGCACAAAGGCGATATTCACCGTCTCGCGCGGATCGTCGCTGGCATCCTGCTCATCTTTTTTATGGCGCGCTTCTACCGAATGGCCGACCGGCTTTGCCGGAAACAGCATGCGAAAGCCGATAAAGGCGACGATCAGCCCGCCCGCCATGCGCAGGCCGGGAATCGAGATGCCAAACGTGTGCAGCACCGCGTTACCGGCGTACCAGGCGACCATCATGATCAGAAACACATAGACCGACGCCTGCAGGGCCTGACGGTTACGCTCCTGAAAATTCATCTCGCCCGCCAGCCCTAAAAACAGCGCCACGGTCGTCAGAGGGTTTGCCAGCGGCAGGATCACCACCAGTCCGAGGCCTATCGCTTTGAAGAGTTCCAGCATGATGCATCTCCGCAGGGCAGGGCCGCATGCGCAGCCCTGCGACAGGACGTATTACTCAGTGCTTGGGCGTGTCGAGCGCTTCGATCATCTCGGGGAAAAAATCTTCCAGCAGCTCGGGCGTCATCAGTTCAGGGTAGCTGATAAGGTGTTCGCGGATGCGCTCATTAACATCCGGCAGCAGGCGCTGCGCGGCATCTTCAGCGCTGATTTTTTTCTGTTTCATCAGGCGCAGCACGTTGTCCGGCAGGCCATCTTCATCCTCAACCTCATCCACGCCCTCCAGCGCATCGAGTTCATCCAGCAGATCCATCAGCGCTTCGATCTGCGGCGTGCGCGACTCATACTCCGCCGGGCGTTCGCTCTCGAGATAGCGCAGCAGGGCGCGCACCGGCGATCCATCCGGCGTAGCAGGCGGCTCGCTGGCGAACCAGCTCAGCAGGTCATGCTGGCTCACCTGATGAACGTGATAGCCGTTATCGGTCAGCTCATCGGCGAGGATATCGGCGGTGTCGTGCTCAATCAGACAGATATGGGTGCGCTTTGGCGTGTACTGTTCCAGCCACTGATAGATCTCTTCAATGACGCTGTCGTCATACTGAAAAGTCTGGTTGAGGTAGCTGTCATCCTGCTCATGTACGCAGAGTCGAATCAGATCGGGATCGAAGTAAATCGCTATGTTGATGCCTTTCATGCGCGCTGTCCTGTTTGCTGCAAAATCTCACTATAGCGTCAGGACGCCCGGAAAAACATGGGGAGGCCAGCAGCGTACGCATCCGGCCATAAAAAATCTCATTCATCAGCACGATAAGGCCGGGACAGCGCCCCGGCACACGGCGCTGATTACATGCCGATATATTTTTTACCCTGCTTCAGCACCACATCACACGCTTTGGTTTTAAGCTTCTCACCCATTGGCGAGTTGCTCAGGCTCTGCAGATTAAGCTGCTGGCCGTTACCGGTGTTGAGCAGGCCCGCGATACCCTGCTGATAATCGGTTTTCTGCTCCTGCGCCGCCGGACTGCTCAGGCCGAGTTTGCTCAGCACCTGCTCTTTCACCGACTTCACGTTGTTATCCACCACGTTATGCTGCACGCAGTACTCCATCACGCCCGCCGCGTTGGTCATATTGCTGGCGCTTACCGCTTTATCGCCGCCGTTCAGCAGGCCGGTCAGCGTGGAGAGCGACAGCCCGCCGCTCTGCGCGCCGTTGCTGCTGGTGGTGGTATTGCTGTTTTGCTGCTGCGAGAGCTGAGAAGCAGCGCTGCTCAGCTGATCCTGCCAGCTCGCCGCCGATGCGCTGCCCGCGACCAGTGCTGCTGCCATACCCCATGCCCAAACGCCGCGTTGCATTGATTTACTCATGTGTAACCTCATGGTTCCGTCTTTCAGACGCCGATAATGCAGGATAAGAGGCACAGGATCTCAGAAAGTTCCGGAGAAGCGGGCAGGGCCATGCAGATTGAGAGTGTTCTGGTTTCAGAGGCGATGATGACGCTGTTTTTTTCAACGCTCAGCGCACGCACTGCTCAATAGCGGTTGCACACCCCACGGGTAACGGTATAATCGCCAGCGTTTTCCGTATCCTTATCCATGCCGGAGTGGCGAAATCGGTAGACGCAGTTGATTCAAAATCAACCGTAGAAATACGTGCCGGTTCGAGTCCGGCCTTCGGCACCAAAGGTTACAGCTAAGTCGCTCATAAGCGGCTTTTTTTGTGTCTCAAAGTCAATATCTACCCTTCATTCCCGCTATATTAACTCTCTCAAAGCCAGCCGACTTCAACGTACATCTACCAAACGATGTTGGTACACATAATGGTATTTCCGGTTCGATAATGCTTGTACCACCAGGGAGGAGATAAGCATGGCTCTAACAGATATCAAAGTCAGAACAGCCAAGCTAACGGATAAGCAACATAAGCTGACCGATGGCAGCAGCATGCACCTTCTTGTCCATCCTAATGGTTCTAAGTACTGGCGTTTGCAGTACTGTTTTGACGGCAAGCAAAAGATGCTGGCACTTGGGGTTTATCCTAAAATCACACTGGCGGATGCCAGAGCACGTCGTGACGAAGCGCGTAAGTTGCTAGCGAATGGTCTCGATCCGGGAGGCAAAAAGAAAAATGATAAGGTTGAACAGAGTAAATCACGTACCTTCAAAGAAGTGGCGATCGAGTGGCATGGCACCAATAAAAAGTGGTCTGAAGATCATGCTCATCGTGTGCTAAAAAGCCTGGAAGATAATCTCTTCTCAGCGATTGGTGAACGTAATATTACTGAGTTAAAAACTCGCGATTTATTAGCACCAATTAAAGCCGTAGAGATGTCTGGACGTCTTGATATGGCTTCTCGTCTCCAACAACGCACTACGGCCATCATGCGTTATGCAGTGCAAAGTGAGTTAATTGATTATAACCCGGCACAAGAGATGGCTGGGGCGATTGTTTCCAGTAACCGACAACATCGTCCGGCGCTGGAGTTAAAACGCATCCCTGAATTACTTCAGAAAATAGACAGTTATACCGGCAGGCCGTTAACCCGCTGGGCGACAAAACTCACTCTGCTTATCTTTATTCGATCCAATGAGCTGCGTTTTGCTCGCTGGTCAGAAATCGATTTTGAATGTCAATGTGGACCATCCCGCCTGAGCGAGAGCTAATTGCTGATGTGAAACATTCTCAGAGAGGTTCAAAGATGCGTACACCGCATCTGGTGCCACTTTCAAAGCAGGCGATGGCGATCCTGAAGCAGATAAAACAGTTCTGTGGCGAACATGAGCTGATTTTTATTGGCGATCACGATCCGCGTAAGCCCATGAGCGAGAATACCGTAAACAGTGCGCTACGGGTGATGAGCTATGACACTAAAGTTGAGGTTTGCGGTCACGGCTTCCGCACAATGGCCTGTAGTTCGTTAATTGAGTCAGGACTATGGTTGAAGGATGCTGTGGAAAGGCAGATGAGCCATATGGAACGCAATTCGGTGAGGGCGGCGTATATCCCTAAAGCGGGGCATCTGGATGAGCGCAAGCTGATGTTGCAGTGGTGGGCGGATTTCCTTGATGCGAACCGGGAGAAGGGGATTACGCCGTTTGACTATGCAAAAATTAATCGAGGCAATGTCGAGTGAAGGGCTTGCCATCTCTGTTGAATTAAAGCAAATCGACAGGATTTGCTAAGGAGGCGGGTTGTTGATCTTTACTGGAAATATTGTTTTGAGACATGAACAACGATTGGCCTTCATCAGTAAAAACTAGCCTCGTGAATCGCAGACGTGAACTGACAATGATGGCAGTGAATATTATGTTTTGCTCGATATGGGACTGAGTTACTAGATTTGTACAGGTGACACATTCTTCGATTTTTCAGAACGAATACCAAATCAGGTCGAGCGCCTGGCAACATGCAGGGCATTGGTTATAGTACAAAATAATGGGTTGAAGAGTTATATCATCGCAGATCCAACGGATACTCCCCTACCGACCTAGTGAGATTGGGTTGAACTGGCTCATTTTTTAATTGTTGATATTTGAAATTTCTAAATAATTTCTGCGTATTACATTCCATTTTATCCCTCCTGACGCCACCCTTCATGTTATCTTTAAAGCCCTCTTTTTTATCGCAGTGTGCAGCGACATATCGCTCGGGATAGTGTTATCACCACTGCCTCATACAGACAGAAAAACCGATGAATAAGCAAAATTATGCACCTGGAATGCGGGTGGTTATTCGTGATGCAGAGTGGCGCATTCGCCGGGCGGATGACAGTGGAGATGGTGGCAATCTGCTGACCTGTGATGGCATTTCGGAGCTGGTACGCGGTAAAGAAGGGCTGTTTCTGACGAAGCTGGAGCAAAAAGTCGAGATTCTTGATCCAGCAAAAACAAACCTAGTGGAAGATGAGTCAGCCAATTACCAGGCGTCTCAGTTGTACATAGAGAGCCAACTACGCCAACGCGTACCGACTGACAGCAAAGTCCATTTTGGACATCAGGCTGCGATGGACTCCATGCCCTTTCAGCTCGATCCCACGCGTATGGCGCTGGCGCAGCCGCGCCAGCGGATATTAATTGCTGATGCGGTAGGGCTGGGTAAAACGCTGGAAGCCGGTATTCTGGTTTCAGAGCTGATTCGCCGTGGACGTGGCAAACGCATTCTGGTGCTGGCAGTTAAATCCATGCTCACGCAATTCCAGAAAGAGTTCTGGAGCCGTTTTGCTATTCCGTTGACGCGGCTTGACTCTGCTGGCTTGCAAAAGGTACGTAACCGCATCCCAACCAACCACAACCCGTTCCATTATTTCGATAAGACCATTATCTCCATCGATACCCTGAAACAGGACATCGAATATCGCCACCACCTAGAAAACGCCTGGTGGGATATCATTGTTATCGATGAAGCGCATAATGTCGCTGAACGTGGAATCAGCTCCTTGCGCAGCAAACTGGCAAAATTACTTGCCGGGCGCAGCGATACGCTGATTATGCTCTCGGCCACGCCGCATGACGGTAAGGCTGAAAGTTTTGCCAGCCTTATGAACATGCTCGACCCGACGGCCATTGCCAATCCGAAAGAGTATGAATACGCCGATTTTGCCGATAAAAATCTGGTCGTGCGTCGCTTTAAAAAAGACGTAAAAGATCAGATGTCTGGCGAGTTTCCGGAACGTAATATCGTCAAACTCACGCACCCGGCGACCGGGGCCGAAGAGGAAGCTTATCGTCGTCTGGTTGAGAGTCAGTTCCGTGACGACGATGATGAAGACTCGCAGTTAAACAAAGGCCGCCTGTTTAAAATCACGCTCGAAAAAGCGTTATTCTCCAGCCCAATGGCATGTGCCAGCGTGGTGGCTAACCGCGTGAAGCGGCTTGAGAACCGCAAAGAAATAAGCAGTCAGAGCCAGATTAACGAATTAGAGTCACTGCTGCTGGCACTCAATAATATTGATGCCAGTCAGTTCAGCAAGTATCAGTTGTTGCTGGAGACCATCCGTAACGATCTTCGCTGGAAAGCGAATAACACGGAAGATCGTCTGGTGATCTTTACCGAGAGTATCAAAACTCTCGAGTTCCTTGAGCAGCAACTGCGTTTCGATCTTAAGCTGAAAGATGATCAAATTGCCACGTTGCGAGGCGATCAGGGCGATACAGTTTTGATGGAAACCGTTGAAGCGTTTGGCAAAAACCAGTCTCCGCTGCGCCTGCTAATCTGCTCGGATGTCGCGTCTGAAGGTATCAACCTGCACCACCTCAGCCATAAAATGATTCACTTCGATATTCCGTGGTCGCTGATGGTATTCCAGCAGCGTAACGGACGTATTGACCGCTACGGACAAAAACACCAGCCACAGATCCGTTACTTGCTGACTGAAGCCAGTGAACCGCAGATCAACGGTGATATGCGCGTGCTGGAAGTGCTGATCAATAAAGACGAACAGGCGCAGAAGAATATCGGTGACAGCTCCGAATTTACTGGCAAATTTACGCAGGAAGAGGAAGAAGAGCAGGTTGCTGAATTCATGATGCAGGACGATGGCGCCAGCCTGTTCGATGATCTATTGAATAGCCATGTCACTGAAAATACTGGAAACGACCTGTTTGGCGAAATCTGTAGCGTAGTGTCCAGCGATGCTTCGACCGTGACCGAAAGCGATATTAGTCTGTTTGATACTGAGCAGGCATACTGCGAAAAAGCGCTAGGCTATCTGAAGGCCTGCGGCCAGACCGTGCAATACGATACCTTGCCTGATAATACCTTATCGCTGGTCGCACCGGAGGAGTTACGCCGTCGCTTTAACCAGTTACCGCCGGAAATTGCGCCGGAAAACTGGCAGCTTTATCTAAGCCAGGACAAAACCGTTATCACGGAAGCCATTTCGCGTGCGCGCGGTGAGCAACATGCCTGGCCCGATGTGCAGTATCTCTGGCAAATTAACCCGGTCGTGCAGTGGTTAGACGACAAAATTCAGTCCGCCTTTGGTCGCCACCAGGCACCGGTGATGCGCCTGCCGCACCTGTTTGAGCCTGATGAGGATCACTTCATCCTTTCCGGGCTTTTCCCGAACCGTAAGTCGCACCCGATGGTGAACCCGTGGCTGGTGGTGAGCTTTAACCGCGAAACGTTAAGCGGTAGCCTGCCCTTTGCTGAGTTCCTGAAACGACATCCGCAATTGAGAAGCAAACTGACTAACAGTGGTGGTAAAGATCGTAACCACCAGCGTCAGCAGGATCTGCTGGAAGCGGCAATCGCCCATGCGCGGGATGTGTTTGTTCACGATCGAAATGCTTTTGAGGAGCATATCAATCAGCAGCTCAATGAGCATCTGCAAAAGCTGGACGTTCTGCGTGGGCGTCAGTTGAGTCAACTGGAGCTGGATTTTGCCGATAATAAACAGCAGCTTTCAGTGAAACAGAGCCGCAAAGAACAACGTCAGCGCGAAATCGAACACAATTTTGACAGCTACATCCAATGGATTGAGGACACCATGACCACCGAAAAAGAGCCATACATCCAGGTTATTGCTGTAATCACCGGAGCGGAGGGCTAATCATGGCGCTGGTCGGTATTAATAACGAAAACGAGTTTTACTCTAACCACTATCTGGGCGAAGTCTTTACCAGCGATATTCGCGATGTACTGGAACCCTGGATTAACCAGGAAAATGCCGCTCGCGAAGCTGAACGCGCAGCCCGTGAACAGGGCAAAGAGGTTGAGGCGGCCTACCGCGCGCCTTGGAACCAGCTTAACAGCCTGGCTACAGAGTTTTTCCGTAAACTCACTGAACATGAAAAACAGCGCCAGATCCCGCTGCGTCTAGCCGATCAGCGCAGTCGCTGGCAGCCGCTGTTAAAGGCATTGGGTTATGAACTCAATCCGCACATTCAGATGCTGGATGACGATACGCCTTTGCCGGTACTGGCTCGTTACAACAGTACCGACGGCAGCCCGTGGCTGTGGATTGTTGAAGCACATGATCAGGATGAAGGAACGCTGGATCCACTGGCGCTGTCGCTGCTGACCGCGCAGTTCCCGGCAGATACCGATAAACATAAGCGCGACAGTCTGCGTAAAAAAGCGAACGGCGAATACCGTAGCTGGCAGGATCTGCTCTCCACGGTGGTCTTCACGCAAAATGAACCGCCGCGTTTTGTACTGCTGCTTGGCAATCGCCAGCTGTTATTGCTGGATCGTACTAAGTGGGCGCAAAACCGTCTGCTGCGTTTTGATTTTGAAGAAATTTTAAGCCGTCGTGAAACGGATACGTTGAAAGCGACGTCGGTGTTGTTACACAAAGACTCGCTGTTACCCGGCAGCGGTGCGCCATACCTCGACTCGCTGGATGACAATTCGCACAAACATGCGTTTGGCGTGTCGGAAGATCTGAAATATGCCCTGCGTGAGAGCATTGAGCTGTTGGGTAATGAAGCGATGCGTTATCTCATCGACAACGAGCTGGCTTATTATACCGGGAAACGTGCTATTAACCCGGATGAGTTGAGCCGCGAATGCCTGCGGTATATGTATCGTCTGTTGTTCCTGTTCTATATCGAAGCGCGCCCGGAACTGGGCTATGCGCCGATGACCGCCAAAACCTATCTGCAGGGATACAGTCTGGAAACGCTGCGCGATCTGGAGATGATCCCGCTGACCAGCGAAGAAGATCGCAACGGGCGCTACTTTCACGATAGCCTGAATATGCTGTTCAAACTGGTGCGTGACGGCTACAGCGGCGGCGTGAAAATGCAGGGCGACCTGGAGAGCGGCGACCGGATCACTATTCACAGCCATCAGTTCAGCGTGCCGCGTCTGGAAAGCCATCTTTTTGAAGCGAATAACACCCGTATTCTTAACCGTGTGGTGTTCCGCAACGAAACCCTGCAACAAATTATTCAGGCGATGTCGTTAAGCCGCCCGGGTAAAGGACGTTTTAATCGCCGGGGGCGTATCTCCTATCGCCAATTGGGTATCAACCAGTTAGGTGCAGTGTATGAAGCGCTGCTCTCCTACCGCGGATTCTTCGCCAGCGACGATCTCTACGAGGTGAAAAAAGCCGGAGAAGAGTTTAACGAGCTGGAGACGGGCTATTTCGTCAGCAAAGACGAGATCGGCAAATACAATGAAGATGAGAAGGTTTACGAAAAAGACGGCAGCCTGCGTATTCACCGTAAAGGCAGTTTTATCTATCGCATGGCCGGGCGCGACCGCGAAAAATCCGCTTCTTACTACACTCCAGAAGTGCTGACCCGCTCGTTAGTCAAGTATGCCCTGAAAGAGCTGTTTAATGAGCAAATTGATCCGATTACCGATCCGCACGCCAAAGCCGACGCCATATTAAACCTCACCGTGTGCGAACCAGCGATGGGCAGCGCGGCATTCCTTAACGAAGCCATCAATCAGCTCGCGGAAGCTTACCTGTTCCACAAACAGCAGGCGGAAGGTCGCCGCATTCCTCAGGATCGCTACACCCAGGAGCTGCAACGGGTGAAGATGTACATTGCCGACAACAACGTATTCGGCGTGGACTTAAACCCGGTGGCGGTGGAGCTGGCGGAAGTGTCGCTGTGGCTGAACGCCATCAGCGGCGATGCATTTGTGCCGTGGTTTGGCTACCAGCTGCACTGCGGCAACTCGCTGGTTGGGGCGCGGCGTCAGGTGTTCAACAAGAGCGAGCTGACCTACAAAAAAGCGAAAGATCCGAGCTGGCTTAACAGCGAACCGGCCGAGCTGGCGATGAATATTCCACGCGAGGAGAAGCAGATTTTCCACTTCCTACTGCCGGATAGCGGTATGGCCAACTACAGCGACAAAACCGTCAAACAGCGCTATCCGGATGATTTCAAAGCGCTGGACAGCTGGCGCAAAGAGTTTACCAAAAGCTTTGCACCGCATGAGATTGCCGATGTGCAGCGCATCAGCGGCAAAGTGGAAGCGCTCTGGAACACGTTCCGTCAGCAGCTGAAAGCTGAGCGCCAGAAAACCGCCGATAATTATCCGGTTTGGCCTGCGGAAAATACGAACCAAGCTCGCTCTTCTTTAAGCAGCAAAGATGAAACCTTCAGCGGCCGCCTCGAAGATAACAGTACCTATCTGAAACTGCGCTGGGTGATGGACTACTGGTGTGCGCTGTGGTTCTGGCCGATCGACAAAGCGGATGAACTGCCCGATCGCGGTATGTGGCTGATGGAGATGGAGACTCTGCTCGATGGTATTGTCGTCACGGAAAGAGTCACTGAAGCCGCAGAACAGGCCACCGGCGATCTGTTTGCCGACGAGGGTATGGTGCGTGAAGAGTCTTCGCTGTTTTCCGGTGCTGGTCGCCTGAAAACCGATGTGCTGTTCCGCCATTTGCCGCGTCTGGCGATTGTTGATGCGCTGAAGAAACAGCACCGTTTCTTCCATTGGGATCTGGAATTCTGCGATCTGTTTGCCGAACGCGGCGGCTTTGACCTGATGCTCGGAAATCCCCCGTGGCTGAAGGTCGAATGGCAGGAAGCGGGCGTGCTGGGCGATTACGAGCCGGAGTTTGTTCTAGGTCGATTAAGTGCTTCGAAGCTGGCGACATTGCGTCATGAAACCTTCAATCGAATTCCGCTGCTCGAAAATGCCTGGCGCAACGAGTATGAGGGTTGCGAAGGGATGCAAAACTTCCTGAATGCGCAGCAGAACTACCCTGTACTACGCGGTGTGCAGACTAATCTGTATAAATGCTTCCTGCCGCAGGCATGGCGCTTAGGGGCGCAGAAAGGTGTGGCTGGATTCCTGCACCCGGAAGGGATTTATGATGACCCGAAAGGTGGGCAATTACGTGCGGCGGTATATCCGAGGCTGAGGACACATTTTCAATTTCATAACGAATTGAGTCTTTTTGCTGAAGTGCATCATGCAACGATGTTCAGCATTAACGTATATGGACCGCAGAATACAACGCCGTCCTTTATTAATATGTCAAATGTTTACGCAGTAAGCGCTATTGATGCCTCTTTTGAACACAACAATGCAGGCCCTGTTCCTGGTATCAAAGATGAGCAGGAAATTGAAGGCAAAATCAAAGTTTCCTGGAATACCTCAGGCCACCATTCACGGCTAATTCATGTTGGTTTGAAGGAGCTCTCTTTATTTGCTCGTCTGTATGACAGCGAAGGAACACCAGCCTGGCAGGCACGTTTGCCAGCTTTGCACGCAGAACAACTTGTTGCTGTGCTGGAAAAGTTTGCTAATCAGCCGAAGAGATTAGGTGATTTGCAGGGGCAGTATCTGTCTCTGGAAATGTGGCACGAAACAAACCAGCAGAAAGACGGCACTATTGAACGTAAGACGCAGTTCTCTGAGAACGCCCCACAATGGATTTTATCTGGCCCGCACTTCTTTGTTGGAACGCCGTTCTACAAGACTCCACGCAAAAACTGTACGTTAAACAGCGATTACGATTGTTTGGACCTGTTAACCCTACCCGATGACTATCTGCCGCGCACTAACTACATTCCTGCATGTGCTGCCCAGGAGTATGCAAAGCGCACTCCACGGGTTTCGTGGAAAGAACAGGATGAAGACGAGCCGAGAAAGGTGACGGATTATTATCGTTTTGTGAATCGCGAAATGATTGGTTCCTCATCTGAAAGAACACTGATTACTACAATCGTGCCTCCGGGAGTAAGCCATATTCACACCTGTTTAAGTACAGTTTTTAGAAACCAAAAAGAACTCTTGGATTTCTTTTGTCAGACTATATCGCTACCGCTAGACTTTAGAGTTAAAAGTACAGGTTCCGGGCATGCTAATATTTCAATGCTTAATCAGCTGCCATTAATAACTAAAGCTGTCTACCGTAAAGCATTGCATACCCGAGCCCTATGTTTGGTATCTTTGGTAAATGATTATGCAGCTCTCTGGGGATCCTGTTATAACTCAGACTTCAACACCCAGCGCTGGAGCCGCGATCTCCCACAACTTCCCCAGGATTTCTTCGCTAACCTGACCCCAGAGTGGCAGCGTAACTGCGCTTTACGCTCCGACTACAGCCGTCGTCAGGCGTTGGTGGAAATCGACGTGCTGGTGGCGCAGGCGCTAGGGTTAACTCTCGAAGAACTGCTCACCATCTATCGCGTTCAGTTCCCGGTCATGCGTCAGTACGAAGCGGACACCTGGTACGATCAAAACGGCCGCATTATTTTTACCCCAAGCAAAGGGCTGGTGGGCGTCGGCCTGCCGCGTACCGCGCGTAAAGCGGATCTGAAAAATGGCTTTGTCTTTAACGTCGATAGTCCTGACTGGACCGGCGGCGACTGCACCGATCAAGCTATCGGCTGGGATGATGTCAAGCATCTGCAAGCCGGTACCGTCAGCGTCACTTTTGATGACTATACCCGCAGCGATGAAGGCGAGCGCCGAACCGTCACTTGGCAGGCTCCGTTTATCAAACCCGACCGCGAAGATGATTACAAAGTGGCCTGGGCATTCTTTGCACAAGATAAGGAGAGCGCGTGATGCTGCCTTCTGTTGTCAGTCGGCAGGTTGCCGACAGCGTTGCTTCCTTTTTACGGGCAGCCTTCCCGCTTAACAGCCCGCTGTTTAATGGTGAAGAAAATAATAACGTCTCGATGCTGGAGCAATTTCTGTCCCAGCCGGAAACGCTGCTGAAAGGGCCATATCTTTCCGCTCAGCTGCCGTTTCGTAAAAGTGACTTATCGCTGAATTTCTTTCCCAACCTGACGCTGCCGTTCCCGCCGCACGCGCATCAGGCGCAGGCGTTCCAACGCCTGGGTATCGAGACGCCTCAGCCGACGCTGGTGGCGACCGGGACGGGTTCCGGTAAAACGGAATGTTTTATGTTCCCGCTGCTTAACCATTGTGCTGGGGCATCAGAGGCCGGTGTTAAAGCGATCATCATTTATCCAATGAACGCCCTGGCAACCGATCAGGCCAGCCGTTTCGCTAAAACCATCGTCAGCGATCCGCAGCTGCATGGCAAAGTGACTGTCGGGCTGTTTGTCGGCGACAGTGAAATCGAGCCCAGCAAAAAGATGTCTGCGGATAAAGTCATCACCTGCAAACATACCCTGCGCGAGAACCCGCCGGATATCCTGCTGACCAACTATAAGATGCTGGATTACCTGCTGATGCGCCCCGGCGATCAGAAGCTCTGGCGCTATAACCAGCCAGGGTCACTGCGTTATCTGGTGGTGGATGAACTGCATACGTTTGATGGTGCGCAGGGGTCGGATTTGGCCTGCCTGGTGCGCCGCTTAAAGCATCATATCGGTGTCGATGACAAGCGTTTTGCCTGCGTGGGGACGTCGGCTACCGTAGGTGATGAACTGGGGCAACTACTCGATTACGCGAAAACGATCTTTGATCAGCCGTTTAGCGATGACGCGGTTATTCGCGAAGATCGCTACACGGCGGCGGAATATCTGCAAGGTTATACCATCGAGTACAGTCAGTATCCGGGCCAGGATGTCAGCGCTGCGCTGGATCCGCAAACGTACGCCAGCCCGGTAGATTATCTGAACGGACAAATTCCACTATGGTTTCCGGATAGTTCACTGCAATTACCTGCCGATCTGGACAGCGATCTCGGACGTGAAAAGCGTATTGAGTTGGGCTCATTGTTACGTCGCCACAGCATCCTGCACGTACTCCTTGAGGATTTGCAGGGGGGAATTTTGTCGGAACAGCAGTGCCTGGAAAATCTCCAGGTGATGCTGGCGGAAAGCGCCGGGCATACAACCCGCGTGCTGCAAAGCATTCTGGCACTAATTGCCCAGGCACGCCTGGAGGTTCCAGAAAAACAGGAAGATCGGGAAAAGCGCCTACAGGTGAACAAAGCGCGGCCCGTACTGCCTTTTGTGCAACTACGTTCTCAGCTGTGGTTGCGCGAGATGCGCCGCCTGGTTGCCAGCGTGTCAAAAACACCTGAGCTTGTTTTTGCTGATGATGTCGCGGTGGAAGATCGCGAACATTATCTTCCCGTTATTCACTGTCGTGACTGCCATGCTACCGGGTGGGCGAGCCTGCGCCATGGTCAGAGCGTTCAACTCGAAACTGATCTGGACGGTATTTATCGTCAGTTCTTCGAAAAAGGCCGTTCTATTGTATTGGCCTTCCCGGATAACAACGATAAACCTGTCAGCGGTGTTTACCAGAAGCTGTGCCCTTCCTGTTTAAAGCTCAATAAGCAATCTAACGTGCAGTGCGGGCATTGTGGCCATACTGGTCTGCTACAAGTACTTATCCCGGATATGCTCAAAGAGCGTAAGGATGAGCTGGAATTTGCCAACGAATGCCCGTACTGCAACAGCAAACAGGGTATTTCGATTCTTGGGTCACAGGCAGCCAGCCTGTCGGCGGTGATGATCCATCAGCTTTATGGCAGCCAGTTCAACGAACATAAAAAACTGATTACGTTTTCTGACTCGGTACAGGATGCCGCACACCGCGCCAGTTTCTTTACCGCCCGAACCTGGCCGTTGATGGTACGCGGACAAATCGCCAGCGTGTTGGGTGAAAAAGAAACGCTACCGTTGGATGCCTTTGCGGCACGTGTCTGCCAGCAGACGCGTGAACGTTCACCGGATGATGCCCATTTTGCCGCGAGCTTCATCGCGCCCAACATGCAGTGGATGAACGATTACCAGACGTTGAAGAACGAAGGCCAGCTGGCAGAGAGTTCCGATTTACCGGAGCTGGTTTCTCTTCGTCTCGACTGGGAGGTATACAGCGAATTTACCCTACGCGCACGAATTGGACGTACGCTGGAGGCCACCGGTTACGCAGCTGCAGGAATTGATGTTGCACGTTTCAATTCAGCGATAACGGCGCTTCACCAAAAGCTTGTCGAAGAGCTGGGTGATGAAATGGTTGGGGTCAGCGTTGAGCAGGTGGCACACCTGGTGATTGGCGTTCTTTGGCATCAGCGGCAGGCGGGAGCTGTTCTGCATCCGGCGTTCGAAAGTTATCGTCGTGAGGGTAAGACCTTTATGATGACGCAGAAGGAGCGAACTTCACGCTATATGCCATCTATTGGTCCGAAAACGCGTAAACCGGCCTATGCCTCGTTTGAAAAAATAAATGGCTTCCATCGATTGATTGGTGCGAAATCCAACCCCAGCTGGTATCAGCATTGGATCAACCGCACACTCAGCAACGGTAATAATCTGTTTATCAGCAGCCTGGCAGAGACGGTTTTACGACGTCTGTTTGCGGCACTGAAAATGGCCGGGTTGGTAAAAGATTTTGATACAAAAGGCAAAGAAGCATGGGGGCTAGTACCTTCGGCGCTGGTGGTGAGCCGCGATGTTGTTCAGCTAAACTGCTCTTGCTGTCGTGAGGTTGTTCGGGCACCGGCCGATCAGGGGTGGCACTGGCGAAACGCGCCATGTCTTTCTCTGCGCTGTGAAGGCCGCTATCAGGAAACTGAAAATACAGTGACCTGGCACTGGGATAATATGGACATCGCTCGTGTTCAGGGGGCAGAGCATACCGGATTACTGAGCCGTGAAGATCGTGAGGCTAAGGAACAATCGTTCTACCGCGGTAATCAGCCATGGAATATCAACCTGCTTTCGGCAACACCGACGCTGGAGATGGGTATCGATGTGGGTGACCTTTCTACGGTATTACTCTGTTCTGTTCCACCCGCGCAGGCTAATTACTTACAGCGTATTGGTCGTGCCGGGCGTAAAGACGGCAATGCACTTAACATCACTGTGGCTGAGGGGAACCCGCACGATCAGTTCTTCTTTGAAGAGCCTCTGGAGATGATGCAAGGGCAGGTACAGGCCCCTGGTGTGTTCCTGAACGCAACGGCTATCCTGGAGCGTCAGCTGGCTGCATTCTGCATGGACAACTGGGTGAAAACCGGCGTCCCGGCATCTGCTATCAGCAAAAACGTGAAGCAGATGCTGGACGAGCTGGAGTTTGGACACAAGTCTGGGTTCCCTTATAACTTCCTGCGTTATATTGATCAGCATCATGTGTATATTGCTCAGCAGTTCTCATCCATCTTCCCTGATCTTACGGAAGACACTCGTCTACAGTTACTGTCATATTTGCAAGGGGCACCAGGGCAGCGTTCTCTGGTTCAACGTATCGAACAAGCATTAAAACTGCTGGTGGAGGATCGCAAATCGTTGCGTTCCCGAATTGATAAACTCAAGCGCAGTATCGACAAGCTGGATAGCGACCCGCACGATCAAAACTTTGACAGCGATATGCGCGAGTTGACTTCGGAACGTCAGGCGCTAATGACGCTGGTGAACCAGATCAATAACAAGCAAACGCTTAATTTCCTCACCGATGAAGGATTACTTCCCAACTATGCCTTCCCGGAGGCCGGTATTACGCTGCGTTCTGTGCTGTGGCGGCGCAAGGACGGTGGGGAAACGCGTGAGTATCAGAACACGACCTACGAATACGAACGTCCGGCTTCAACGGCGTTGGCTGAGCTTGCCCCGTTGAATAACTTCTATGCGGGTGGGCATAAAGTTGAAATCGAACAGATTGATCTGAAAGTGTCTGAGCCTGAAAACTGGCGTATTTGCAGCCACTGTAACTACAGCGAGAATATCGATCAGACCGGCGATCAGCATAAATACTGTCCAAAATGTGGCACACCAGGTTGGGCTGATGCCGGGCAAAAAACGACATTACTGAAGCTTCGTCAGGTTTATGCCCGCTCAAGCGCGCGTGACAGCCAGATCAGTGATGAGAGCGATAGTCGCGAACCGGCATTCTTCCAGCGACAGCTACTGGTCAGCTTCGAAAAAGAGGATGTATCGGCAGCTTATGCTATTGATGAAGGAGAAATCCCGTTTGGCTTTGAGTTTTTGAGCAAAGTGACTCTGCGAGATATCAACTTTGGCAAAATGGCGGATGATGCCAATGAGCTGATGATCGCAGGAGAGGCAAAGAAACGCACCGGGTTTAAAGTTTGCCTCGGC
Source organism: Pantoea sp. UBA4549 (assembly GCF_002387285.1). Taxonomy (NCBI): domain Bacteria; kingdom Pseudomonadati; phylum Pseudomonadota; class Gammaproteobacteria; order Enterobacterales; family Erwiniaceae; genus Pantoea; species Pantoea sp. UBA4549. The sequence goes on from NZ_DGLH01000013.1 coordinate 40,895, forward strand.
TGCGGCATGGTGCAGCGCCCTCGAGATCATGAACCACGTCATGACCTGAGCTGTAAATATCGCGCTGAACCCGAAAAAGCGAAGTTTGAAGATTATCTCTACCTTTATCGCCAACTGGAATCTGAGGCATTGCGTATCCTGCTGCCAGTGACCAGCTACAGCAACGATCGCGTGGTGGAAGCCTCCCTGGGGGCAGCCATTCAGCTTGGGCTTAAACATTACTTCAAAGGTAACGTGGATCATCTGAAAGGCGTGGTGTATCGCGAGCCGGAAAATGAGGGCGAATCCTGGCGTCAGTATCTGGTGATTTACGACACCGTACCAGGGGGAACCGGCTCACTCAAAGAATTGATGCGTACACCTGACAACCTGCTGAAATTACTTGAGCTGGCTTACAAGGCGCTAGCGGAATGCAGCTGCAACCATGATACGCATAAAGACGGCTGCTATCGCTGTGTTTACGCTTACCGTGACCGCGGGCGTATGAAGTATGTATCAAGAGATCAGGCGCGTCTCTTACTGGCGAAAATCCTGAAGGCCAGTGCTGCTATACGCGTTATTGATTCCATCAAAAACATTTCGCTTGATGCCATGATGGGGAGTGAACTGGAAAAACGGTTCATTCACTGCCTGCAGGATAACAAAAATCTTCTCGTGAGCCGGAGTTATGCCCATCAGAATGCAGGCTGGATTATTAATACCCGTACAGAACCGGCGATGAGCTGGCATCTCAAAGCACAGGTTGATTTAGGGGTTAAAGAAGGAGTAGGCATCCTTAGCCGACCAGATTATGTGCTCTATCCTCTGATGCAGTCAGAAAAGATAAAACCGGTAGCACTTTTCCTGGATGGTTTTGCTTTTCATAAAGATAGCGTGTCGGATGATGTCCAAAAACGGCAGGCGATTAAAGACAGCGGTAATTTTTGGGTATGGACAGTGACCTGGGCAGACCTTCAAGAACAAGGTATTAAACATGTACAGAATGTTATGGGGCTTGGTCATAACCCGGATATGAAACAGCCTAAGTTTTATAACCCGTTCCATGATACAAACTTTGCTACGCTTGAAGGTTCATTCAGGGAGAGAAACAGTTTTGCACTGCTACTCGATTATCTATCTGATCCCGGTAATAAAACTCTGCTATGGCAGAAAATGGCTGCTGCCTTTGCTTGGGTGTGGCTGGATCCTAAAAAGTCGCAGGATACCGGAGCCAAACAAAAGTATGCCTATGAAATGCAGGAGAACGCTCCCGCTTATCGGTTGAATGCACTTTTGCCTGATGAACCTTTTGTATTTGGAGGTTTACTGGATAGCTGTAGTTCATCACAACAGTTCATTGAGCTGGCAGCTGTTGTACCGCAACAAGCCATTAAATCAACGACAAGCATTGAACAAATGCGAAATTGGTTGAGGCTGCATATTTGCTTTGACGATCGTTATCCCCAGGATAATGGCTATGAAGCCGGATTTAATGGTTTCTGGTGGATGGTGAATTTACTGCAGTTCCTGCCAGATATGACATTCACCAGCCGTAAAGCGGTCCATTTACCGCAGAAGCCTGAAGCGGTAAAAATGCAGACTTCGGTGGTAGTGGATATTCAGCCTGACGAGAGCTGGGCGGATATACTTGAGTTTGGTTTATTGAGCGCAGAAGAAATCGCTTTGCTTCAGTCGTTATCGCTTCCGGCACCGACAGTCGGATATGAATTACAGGATGACGATGGCGAAATTATTGCGGAAGCCGATCTCGCCTGGCCATTACAAAAGCAAGCCCTGATTATCGATAATCAGAGCTTTACTGCTTTATTCGAAAGTAAGGGTTGGCACGTTGCTTTCGGGCCAATTGACGAAAATACATTGCAGCATCTGTCCGGAGGTGACAAATGACGATTCCAACGCCAAAGGTGGCACTTTCTGATGGTTTTCTGGGGGCTTTTGCGCGGATTCCTAAAGCGCAGCAAAAAAAGGTCCAGGAATTCATCTCCAAGTTCCGCCAGGATCCGACGAGTAATGGGCTGAACTACGAAAAGATCCACGATGCACGCAGCAATAATGTGCATTCTGTGCGTATTGACCAAACCTACCGGGGGATCGTCCTGAAACCTGAGCAGGGTGCTCTGTATATGCTGATGTGGGTGGATAAGCACGACGAAGCCTACGACTGGGCGCGGCGACACGAATGTGCGATTCACCCTGTAACCGGTGCGATTCAGGTGATTGATACCAGCTATATCAAACCTACCCCCGAGCCGACCGTTGTTGATAAACCCAAACTCTTTGCTGCTTATACGGCAGAGCAGATCCTCGCGCTGGGCATTCCTCCTGTGTTTATTGAGCAAGTGATGGCTCTTGTAGATACTGCAGGGCTGAATCAGCTGGAAAGTGTGATGCCTGCGGAAGCCTGGGAACCCCTACACTGGCTGGCAGAAGGTCTGGATTACCAGGAAGTGCTGGAGGAGTTTAACGATCACCGTGATGAGCCTGTTGATACCAACGACTTTATTGAGGCGATGGAACGAAGTAAACGTCGTTTCCATGTCGTTGAAAATGAACAGGAGCTACTGCAAATGCTCAATGCGCCACTGGAAAAATGGCGTGTATTCCTGCACCCGAGCCAGCGAAAACTGGTGGAGTTTCCGGCAAATGGTCCGGTACGTGTATTGGGTGGTGCAGGCACGGGAAAAACAGTTGTTGCGATGCATCGTGCTCGTTGGTTATCCCAACGCCTGGCCGATAAACCCGGTAAAAAAGTTCTGTTCACAACCTTCACCCGTAACCTGGCGGCGGATATTCGCGCCAACCTCCAGCGTTTGTGTAGTCGTGAGGAGATGGCGCGTATTGAAGTTGTTAACATTGATGCCTGGATGAGCGAGCAACTGAAACGCCATGGATATGATTTCCGCGTGGTGTATGACAGCGATGAAGGAAGACGTAAATGCTGGAACTATGCCTTGCAGCAAGTCCCTGCTGAATTGGGATTACCGGATAACTTTTATTCTGAAGAGTGGCAACGTGTTGTTCAGCCGAATGCAGTTTACAGTCGTGAAGAATATCTGAAGGTGAGCCGTATTGGTCGTGGCACGGCGTTATCACGTATTCAGCGCGCGAAAATCTGGCCTGTGTTTGAAGAGTTCCGGGCACAAATGGCGCGAGCCAAACTGCGAGAGATGGGAGATGCCATGCATGAAGCTATCATTCTGTTTAAAGAAAAACAGGTGCAATTGCCTTATAGCAGTATCGTAGTCGATGAAGCTCAGGATATAGGCGCACCGGCCTTTACCCTTATTCGTAGCCTGGTTCCAGAGTCTCCTAACGATCTCTTTATCGTGGGTGATGGACATCAGCGTATTTACCGCAATAAAGTCGTTCTAGGTCAGTGTGGGATTAACGTTCGTGGGCGCCGTAGTAAAAAACTGAAAATTAACTACCGGACTACAGAAGAGACGCGACAGTTTGCTGTCGGGTTGTTAACCGGCGTTAAGGTTGACAACCTGGATGGTGAAACTGATGCCAGCAACGATTATTTATCATTGCTTCATGGTGAAAAACCCATGATCACTCATGCTTCAGATTTTAAAGAAGAGGCTGCGACGATTATCAAGCAAATTCAGGCGTTGTTAGCCAATGATGTCCGTTCCCAGGATATCTGCATTACCGCTCGTACGAAGCATGCTTACGAGCGTTATGCTTCTGCTCTGAATGATGCTGGAATCGAGACCTATAATTTAGGTCAGGATAGTGGTGATAGTGATCAACGCCCTGGTGTGCGTATGGCAACGATGCACCGCATTAAGGGGTTGGAGTTCCAGTATGTGTTTCTTGCGGGCATCAACGATGGTGTTGTGCCGGAAGTCAAAGCAATTGCATCTGATGACCCTGTAGAACAGCGCGATGCATTATTTAATGAACGAGCGTTGCTCCATGTGGCTGCAACGCGCGCGGTAAAAGGATTGTTTGTTTCGTCTTACGGTAAACCTAGTTTTTTACTGGAGCCTGAAAGCGAGTAATCCAGCCAGATAACCAGAAGCTACAGCTTCTGGTTATCTGTATTTTAGCACTTATCAATATCGGCCATTGATTTGCTGATTTGGTAAGTGCCAGGAAAGAAAGTGGAACATGGAAGGGCTTTCGCAGTGCACAGATTGCGTGTGGTTAGCCCTGTGGGCATAAGCGACTGACGAAACGAGATGTACATCGAGAAATTTCTGACTGAATACGATGACTCGCTAACGGGTGAGTTGAATGTTGATCCGCTTGGGCAATTAGTCATCTGGTCGTCTTGGGGGCAGGACATCTTTCATAGCCGTATTACTTCTATCGCAAATGATGTACGGCAATACACGCTGAATCTGCTGCATCACAGCGTATTGCGCCAGCTACTGGTCGATGAAAAGCTGCAAACTTCAGGCGCGATGAAAGGTCTGTATCCCAAAAAGCAATTACGGGAGTTTAGAGTTGCCTGTCTGATCCATCTGGAAAATATCTATATCTACTCTATGCTGGCGGCTGAAAAAAGAGGCGTCACTCTCACTGGTGTGCAAGGTATTAATAAAGCCCGACCTAAATGGAACGCTGCAAATAAAAATCCTCAGATATTTTTTGGTCATGAAAAAAGTAGTGAGTTACTGACTAATCAGATCGCTCTTGGTACCAATGGTCGCTATAAATCGCCAATGATGAAAATGCAGTTTTTCTCTGCTGATTATCATTATGATCTACCGGAAAACAAGCCTGTGTGGCAAGCCGCAGAGGCATTTATTCGAAATGTACCAGAACTGAAAGAATTACATGCAGCGGCCATAACTTATATGCAATCGCTAATGCAGGTTTCGCATAAGCGCGATTTGAACCCATTTTACGAAGATATTCCTGTCGGCCTAAAAAAGGCGTGTGTAAAGGCATTCCGCGATCCGAAAATGGTCGGGGATTATTCGCGGGAATTTTGGCTACAAAGAACGGGGTTAGATAAATATGCGGCAGGTGCTATTTATCGGGTACTCAAGCAGGAGCGTTCGGATGAGTTAGAGCTTACAGATGCTGAAGTTTTCAAACGTGCCATGCAAGAGGCAAAAAGTGTGCCTGAAATGAATGAAAGTGACCTTAGGGCGTTACAACATATCAGTCAGGCGGAGCCATTTTTATCCCTGATCGACCTGATGTTTTCAGGCTTACGCCGACAGAGTAGTCAGACATTGGCAGAATTTCGTCAATTCTGGCAGGTGCGCGGTCTGACTGAACTTGATCTGCCACAAAGGGCGACTCAGCTTCTGGAAAATGATGTGCTCCTTTCCTCGCTTTCCGGTACGCCCGACAGACGATTTAGGCAACTATTAGCACTGGCCAGTATGCCGTCGCTGGAAGATCAGGTTCGAGGCTTGCTGGATTATCATCACAAGATAATGGAGACGAGGGGGCAGTTCCCGTGGCTCATGCTTGAAGGTGATGATATTTTGCTGCAGGTACCACCATGTTCGCTACGCGAAGATCGTCAGAATAGCGACTGGGTAAACCGTTATTATCTACCACAGTTCAGACATTTGCTGAACGGTTTATGGGGGCATTCTGCATGAAGCTGTTAGATGTCTTCAAAAAGCAAATTGCTGATATGGGATTGTTGAAACGTGTCTGGCTCACCACCTTTAATCTGGATATCTCTTTTGTTGAAACGTGGGTACTTCCTGCTGTGTTGGGTATGGACCCGCCCGTTAGTCGTATGGATTACGAAGGTCTGCAGCGTGCGCTGAATGAGAGTGGTATTGATTTCCGCATCTACTGCGATCCGCGCATGATTGCGAAAGAAAAGCCGAAACGTACCTCCATTGCGGTATATCCGGTGTCGGTGCGTAAGCTGGCTCAAAGCGAAGAGTCTTATCTGGATAAAGAGCGCGGGCTGTTTCACCCAAAAGTATTTTATCTCGAAGATCACTACAGAAAGATTATTGTGGGTGCGGGCAGTGCCAACCTTACGCTTAGTGGGTGGGGGCGAAATCAAGAAACTGTGGATTTTCGTTGTGTTGCGAGTAATGCCCAATACCAGCAGGTAAAACGATTTTTTACCACAATTGATAACAGTCTGAATGACGGAGAATTTTTCCCAACCCGTCGCAAGTTTCTCGGTGATGATCCTGATTGGTCATTTATTCACAGTCTGGCTGGTTGCACACTGCTAGATGCATTAAAAAACGGCGGTGAGATTCATACACTCAGTGTTTGGTCGCCTTATCTTGCTGAGGATTTAGCAGGGTTTATCGACAATATTGGGCATGAAGTGCTCGTAGAACTGGTTCCGGATTTGGTTGAGGGACGTTATATCCGCACTCGATGGAGTGACAGTATTCAGGCAATGATTACAAATAAAAAGCTTACCTTGTATCGCTCTCCAGTGCCCAAGGACGATAGGGCATTGATGACCCACGCCAAGCTCTGGCTGGCGAAAAGCAATACCGGTATGCAACTTGCCGTGGGGTCCTGGAATTTCACCAACCCGGGTTGCAGCAGCTTACCTGAGGCAAACTGGAATGTAGAAGCGGGAATTGTGCATCCGGTCTCTCGTAACATCTCGATTTGCGGCAAAGAATGGGATGATGTTAATGAAGAGAATTTCGCCTGTGAAGCATTGTTGGAGGAAGAGGCGCTGGAGCCGCATGAACTTCTACCTTTCGATCTGAGCGTTATTTTTGACTGGACTCGATGTGAGTATCAGATTTCCGGGCAATGGTTCGGTGGTAAGCCTGCGTCAGGTTATCAACTGATATTGCCCGGTATCAACGGGGCAAATGAATTGGTATGGAAAGCTACCGGTATAGGTCTGAAATCGCCGCAGCAATTGACGGTATTAAAAAGCAATGCCGTATTGGATAACCCCTTTTATACCCTTCGTAGAACTGGAATAACCGACTGGCAGGGCATGATCGTTGAAAGCGGTATTGAACACCGGCGTGCGTTGAGCTTTAAGTCGCTAGATGACTTACTTAACAGCTATCTGAATTCAGCGGATCCAGCATTGAGTGATCGCCTTATGCTGCGCTGTGCTGGAGCGCAGGATGAAGAGCAAAGTGAAGGGGTGGCGCAAGTCATGAATTTAGATGCCACTAGCTATTTCCGCCTCTTTCAGGCTATCCAACAACGGCGCAACTGGCTAGCAGACGCGGACGATGGCACTCAGCTGTATTGTCGTTTGTTCAGTGAACCAGGTTGCTTACAGGAATTGGCTGAAATAGCCAGGGAGCGTATAAATCAACCGACTCAGTCAGTATTTAACTGGTTTCTGGCCCAAGAAGTTAACACTCTGGCCGCTCTGGCAAGAAAGCGTGTTAAAAGCATCCGTCACAAACAAGGGGCTGAAGCCATATCTGTGGCTGTGCACTTGTGGGAGTCTCTACAGGTTGTAATTCCACCTCTAACTAGCGATGCCGCTAGCCTGCGTTATCTCGCAGCTATCAGGGAAGACTGTAGTTATGGCGAATAAGTTAAAACAGAACATTACTCCGGTTGAGGTTTCAGCCGCGATGAATTTCGATGCGACTGATATGCACTGGCAGTATCAATCCGGTGCTTCCAGCATGGCGGCGAAGCAGGCTGAGGGGGTGGCTGGGTTGTGGAATTTGCTGAATAAACAACGATTGGCACTCCTTGCTGATGAAGTCGGCATGGGGAAAACTTATCAGGCGATGGGAGTAATGTTGTTGTTATGGCAGGCAAAACCTGATGCACGCATTCTGATTATGGCACCTAACAGGACGCTCTGTGATAATTGGGAGAGAGAATTTTGCATTTTCACAGAGATACACTATCGGGCTGAACATAATGCCTTTACCTCTTTAGAGGGCAAGACAAAATATGCCCCACAAATTCATGGCAGACTGGCGGAGCTGGCGGCCGCTGTGGAGAAAAATTCTCACCATTTTTACCTTACTACTATCCATTCACTAAGCGGTCTGGTCCCTCCAGATGAAAAAAAAGATGCTTTAAACGCTGCCGCGTCTTATGGTGTGTTATATCGTCAGCAAATTAAGCAAGCTCTTGGAAAAGAAGGTTTTGACTTAATTATAATAGATGAGGCGCATTACTTTCGTAACCGAAGCGGATCACAGCGCGCCGCCGCCGCTCAGGCCTTCTTTGGTGATGCGCAGGACCGGCTGGGGAGCAATGTACTGCTGTTGACGGCAACCCCTAATCACTCAGCATCGCGAAATCTTTATGACATATTTAGCTACTTCAGTGATATGCCAAAACGTTATGCAGAGGATGATGTCCGTGCGCTGATGAATGATTTTGCCATCCGCAGACTGCGCAAAATGCAGGGCAGAGAGAGCAGCCACAGCAAATATGAATATCGTCATGAGCGCGCTAGCATTTCCAGTTTTACTAATAAGATGGATGCTGAGTTGTTTTTTGCTCTATATCAGAAACAACTCGTGGTTCAACTGGACAAAGAGAAAAAGGCAGGTGGCGGCAGGCGCATGCTATATGGCTATCTTGAAGGGTTTGAATCAACGGGCAGTACCGCAAGTGAGCGGGATAATAGTAGTGATGAAGAGGGACAAATCCATAATGACTTCAACCACGCGCCGGATTCTGCTCTGCTCAATAGCTTGACCCGGCAGTTTCACGATATCTATAACCGCTTTCCAGATCACCCCAAATACGACGCGCTGGTAGAGGCCTGCTTTACCAGTGATCCGTTCAAGCAGTCTCAGCCGCTACATTGTAGTAAGCATTTGGTTTTTGTTCGTCGAATACCATCTGTGCGCGAAATTACTCAGCGCATCAACGCACGTTATGATGAAATAATGGCTGAGCGATTGATGAATGTCTGGCAGCTACCTGCAAAGGCGCTGGCAGAATGGCGAGAGTCGGGTTGGTCCCGAGATATTTTTGTTAAGCTTTTATCGGAAAAATCCAATGAAAAGTCCGATTTTGATGAGCATATGCTGGAGGACGGAGAGACAGATGAGCCTGAAACGGATAACGAGCTAAAGCTTTCAAGTAAAATTGCCGAGCTATTTGTTATGAAGAAAACGGGCCTGCGCAGTACCGACTGCGCCAACGTTAGTTTGCGTTTCCGTCGCCCTGAAAGCCTCTTTTCATTATTTCTTGAGCCTGCATTGGATGGTACGACCGGGACCTATCATTATCATTACCGCAAAGAGTCTGGTGAACGTCAACGTGATAGCTATGGTGATGCCGCGAGAGATGCCCGGCTGCAGCAGTCGACATCAGCTAAGAAAATCAAATATATCAGTGCTTTGCCCACAGCCTGGGGATTGATGTTTCATGAGCTGTCGCGGCCAGCAAAAGAGCAATTGATTAAGTGGCGTGACCAGCCTAACGGTATGGCAATTATTGAGAACTTTGCCAACTATCTTCGCACGGGTTACCTGTTTGCCAGCCCTGTGATCATTGAGCTCTATTGCTGGTTTACAGAGTTCAACCGTCGACCTCAAACAGGTGAGGTCCAGCAGCGATATCAGCATTTTGTAGAATGGGTCACCCCAAAATTGAATGGATCACTGATGCTACGTTATTTTGTGGCTGCCATTGAAACTTTCGAAACGCTATGCGTAAAAATTGTTGGTCAGAAACTAGATAATACTCAATATACTTGGCGCGAGTTCACTAGCTTGAGTAGTCCAAGTTGGTATGCCAGCGGGCAGTCACAAAATCGCGAACGTTTAATTCGTGGATTTAATTCACCTTTCTTCCCTAATGTGCTGGTAGCAACCTCTGTGTTGCAGGAAGGCGTGAATCTTCATCTTCAATGCCATCAAGTTCATCATTATGGCATCGCCTGGACTCCTGGTGATAACGAGCAGAGGAATGGACGGGTTGATCGCCTCTTTGGTCGAATCAATACAATGCTTCAAGTCCAGGGGGCGGCTGAGATGATTATCAATTATCCCTACCTTGCAGGTACCTTCGACCAGGATCAGTTGGCATCATTTATACGCCATAAACACAGTGTTGAAGAGAAGTTAGATAGTTGCGAGCTGGAGGATTTTGACAGCGAAATTGATATTCAGGAGGATCCTCAAGGTTGGCAAAAATGGCTACGGCATCCTTGTAAGGATAAAGATAAAGAAGATCCTTACCCAGCCAAGTTTGATCAGTAGTGTTTATCATTTATGCGGTAATAATATATCAGGTGGTTACGAGCAGTTTTTTGCAGGAAACTGTTTTAAATAGAAACTGGGGTCACAACACCACAAGTCAGGCAGTATTTTTTTCCATCGCAATCATTTTTACATAAAATGCAGTGCCAGAAAAAAACAGTGGTGCAGACACCAGCTCTGCCAGCATAAATCTCAGTTTTCTTTGTCGGCAATCATCCTGACCCTGAGGGGGCCAGAGCGTTATCGTCGAAAGCAATCAAGGAGTTGGCAAAAATAGTATTGGCTCCTGCCTACCCGTCCCAGCAGGACTGACAGACACTGTGCGGTTGAATAGTTTAAAGGTGTTATGAGGGTGGGAGTAGTGTGGTTCTCACACGATGAGATGCTGGCGTTTAAGGGTATCAAAGATCGTATCAATTCTCTTGATTGGGACGAGATACAAAATCTTGTTGCCGGATTTTTACGCAGTATGGGCTATAAAACGCAGGTTTCACCTGCGGGAGCCGATCGGGGGAAAGATATCATTGCTTCACCTGATGGGTTCGGTTTTGAAAATCCGCGTATCATCGTGGAAGTAAAGCACCGCAGGGAACTGATGGGAAGCCAACAGATACGCAGCTTTATCGGCGGTCGCCATAAAGACGATCGCGGGCTTTATGTCTGTACGGGGGCTTTACGAAAGATGCTCGTTATGAAGCCGACCGTTCGACGATACCGCTGACGCTCTGGACGCTTGATGATCTCGTCCGTGCTCTTATTGAGAACTACGAGCAAGTCGATATCGAGACCAAACTTTTGGAGCCTCTGAAGAAAACGCTCCTGCCTGCCTGAGTCTTGCTTTGACAGCCAAATCGGTGTTCTACTGGTATGGCTTTATATCCACTAGTGATATCTATTTTGTACGGATTTTAACTCGTCGGTACAAGTGCGGGTATAATTAGTTATTCCTGTTTCTAAACAATATTGATATCAGTCTATTGGGCGTGGAATTCGAGTCCGGCCTTCGGCACCATCAGTACTTGCAGGAACCCTCCAAAGTTCAGTTATCCCTCTAAAATCAATGGTTGCAGCAATTCCCATCCGTTGAGCCATCCAACGTTGCCCGTTAAAATCCGGATACCATTGCAGCGTATACTTTTGAAATAATTGCCCGCGAATGGCATGCAAGTAACCAGCGCTGAAGTGACGACTATTGTTCACGGATCCTGCGCTACCCTGAACGGTATATTTTCCCTGATATCAATTCGTCTGAGATTTGCTGGCTCAAAGCCCGTCAGGCTCACTTCTGGCACGACGTAAGCCAGAAGGTGAATGTTGAGCGAAAAATGATACTTATGGCAAATTCCAGGGGTTCTGGTGGAATAACAATTCCCGTAATCTATGCGAATGAGCGGTGACTGCGGACAGAGAGCCAGCTCCGATCTGTCAGGAAAAAATTATCATCCACTGATTTAACTGACCCAATAAACCCGCACCTGGCCTGGCGAAACATGCTGAAAATTGTCGTTTGGATGCTCCTGACCCTGCTTTCCGGCAGCGGGTTAACTCTCTATTTCCTGCAGCAGCAATATGAAGAGAAGAGCGCTGAGTTTCGCATTTTATATCGCGATGTGACGGTAAAGCTGGCGCAGCATGACGCTATCATTCAGCTGTTGCCAGCCAGCCAGTACAGTCGTGAGGTGCAAACGCTGTTCCCGCAAATTGTTAAGTGGCGTGCCCGCCCGGACAATATACCGCGTCCGACAATCGTCATTGAGCCGGACGGCCGCTACTGGCTGAATATCGACAGGCGCTCGTTATTGATCGACCTGAATGTCATTTTCGACAATCTGTCGGAGAAAACGCGCTTCCGGCAGCTTGTTATGACGTGGCAGGGTCAGCCTGTGATTACGCGCGGAACACGCAGTCACGCACAACACTGGCAGTGGCAAAAAACCATCGTCAGCCCTTCACAATCGTTTTTGCTCAGCGCCGGTGACAACCCTGCCTGGGGAGCGCTGCCGTGGTGGCTTATCCTCTCGCCCGGACTGTTTTGGGGCGCGACGCTGTATCTGATCGATCAGTACCGCATCAACCGCCGCCGTCGTGATATTGCTGATTTACGCGCGCATTATGCGGAACTGACCCGCCTGAATACGCTGGGTGAGCTGACGGCGGGTATTGTGCATGAACTTAATCAGCCGCTCACCGCGACGCTGAGTTACACCCAAACGGCGCTGCGCTGGCTGCAGCAGGGGAAAGCGGAGCCGGTGCCGCCGCTGCTGGAAGCGGCCGTGGTTCAGATCAAGCGGACCGATGCGCTGTTACAGCAGTTTCGGCAAAAGCTGACCAGCGAGCAGGCTGACTGGCAGCCGATTGTGCTTGAGTCGCTCTGGCGGCAGGTGATCACGCTTTTAGAGAATGAAATCCGGCATGATAAAGTCACCGTTACCAGCTATATTCCGGCGGATCTGCCGGCGCTGGTTGCCCCGCCGCTCTGGATAGAACAGATCCTGCATAACATCGTTCATAACGCGCTGCAGGCCCAGCGGCAAAATAAAGCCGGTACAGCCTGGATCAGACTGGAAGCCGCCGCGTTAAATGGCGGTATCCGGCTCAGCATTAGCGACGGCGGGCCTGGCCTCTCTGTGCCAGCGTTGCAACAGGTGTTCATGCCGTTTTTCACCACGCGGCCCAATGGGATTGGGTTAGGTATGGCGTTAACGGATACTCTGATTCAGCGCCTTAACGGTACAATTGACGTCGCGAACATTGCCGGACAGGGCGCTTGCTTCACTCTGTGGTTACCCGCGACTCACCAGGAAAAAAGATGACGCAGGCAATTTATCTTATCGACGATGAACCGGCCATCTGCGCCTCTCTCAGCGCGCTGTTAAGTACGGTCGGCTGGCAGACGAAAACATTTGATAGCGCGCAAACTTTTCAGCGGGAAGCAGGAGAGCTCTCCTTACTCAACGGCTGCATGCTGCTGGATATTCGTATGCCGGGTAAAACCGGGCTTACGCTGCTGGACGAATGGCAACAGCAGGGGCTGGTAATTCCGGTGATCATCATGACCGGGCATGGCAACATCGACCTGTGCCGCCGGGCATTCAAAAACGGGGCATTTGAGTTTCTGACCAAGCCGATAGATGCAGACTTGCTGTTTGAAGTGGTAGGCGGGGCGCTGGAGCAGCAGGCGCAACAGCAGAAGCAGCGGCAGAAGCTGCAGTTGATGCAGGAACGCCTCAGTACGCTGACCGCGCGCGAAAGCGAAGTTTTTGCGCAGATTATGCAGGGGCAGTCGGGTAAAGAGATTGCCCGACGGTATGCGCTGTCGCCACGTACCGTTGAAGCGCATCGCGCCAGCATTTTCGATAAGCTCGATGTGCACTCACTCTCCAGGCTGATAAGCGCGTATGGTGAACTGGCGCGGTGGAAAAAAACTGCAGGTGACTAAGTAATTTTACTTGGCAGGCCTGGTAGTTACGCCAATAGTTTACCGCCGGTACTCCTTTTATCCTGTGGATCGTCAACATGGGATAAGCAAGGAGCTCCTTATCATGAAACGCCTGTTCTTCACCGCAGTTGTACTGAGCAGCCTGGCCTCGTTCGCCAGCTCAGCTACCGATACGCTGACCGTTAAAACACTCTCTCTGACCCTGGCCGATAAACTGGCGCAAAGCGCGATACAGGCTTGTCATGCCAGCCAATACGCTATCGCCGTCACCGTCGTCGATCGCGCCGGCGTGCCGCTGGTTAGCAAACGCATGGATAATGCCGGTCCTCATACGCTGGAGGCCAGCCGGATGAAAGCCTACACCGCCCTCAGTACGCGTAATGCCACAGAGCAGGTCATGAAAACCGCGCAGGCCAATGCCGGTGCCGCGCATTTAGCCAGTATTCCCGGATTTTTACTGCTGGCCGGCGGCGTACCGGTGATATCCGGTAAGGACGTGGTGGGTGCGATCGGCGTAGGCGGCGCACCGGGTGGTCATCTGGATCAGCAGTGCGCGCTCGACGCACTGAAAAATAATCAGAGCGCTCTCAGCGCCGGATGATTTTCCCCACCTGAATCAATTAAGAGAGACGTATGAAAACCACTTCTGTTTTATTCCTTATGCCGCTGGCTTTTACCGCGGGTCATGCTCTGGCCGATGCTCATCTCCCGGCGGGGTATTACGGTTCTGCAAAATACCTGCAAAGCACACAGCGGGCCAGCGAACTGAATACCAGCAGTCGCCCCGGGGTCGGTCAATTTGTCAGCGGCAACGAGAAAGAGCATCTGGACGGCGCAGCCCTGGCTGCCGGATATCAGTTTGGCAATGGCTGGCGTACCGAGGCGGAGTACCGTTTCCGGCAAAAAACGGAGTACACCAGTGGCTCCACTCTTTTCCCTTCCAGTTTTAATCATTTGCAGACAGAAACCGAAAGTCTGATGCTTAATGTCTACCGCGATTATGCTCTGGGTTACGGATTTTCGCTGTATGGCACGGCAGGCCTCGGCGTCAGCAAAATCAGGGCGGGTGGCTGGCAGGGCGTGACGACGCGCGAATATGCGTCAGCGACACAGAACAACCTGACCTATACGCTGGGTGCAGGGATTAGCTATACGGCGCTTGAACCACTCACCCTCGATCTGGGGTACCGCTATGTGGATCTGGGAAAAATTGTAAGCGGCTACAATAACTTCACCAATGTCCGCGGCTTGAAAGATGAACAAATGAAAGCACGCCTGGTATCAAACGAGTTTACGCTGGGTGCGCGCTATCTTTTCTGAGGCACGTTAGCTTTCAGGCAGGACATTATTGAGCGTGTGGCAGCGTGGCTGTTAACTCAGCCTGCCACACACATTGATTAACCGCGTTCAAAAGATTGCCTTGCTGCTATTGATGCCAGCGTCAGCGGTTACCGGAAGTTAAAAGCGTACTGCCGTTGAAATACCGGAGACAGAGACATCCCGGAAAGGACCGTTACGGTAGCCCCCCATTCAGTGACAATCCTGATCTTAATCAAAATAAGCCCCTTTTTTCTCTTTGCAGCGCTGTGCCTTTAAGAACCTCTTAAGAACTCGCCGTATAATGAGCGCATTACCCGACTTTCAGGATGAAACCATGAAAAAAACAGCGATTGCACTTATTACGCTGGCAGCAGCGTTTTCTGCCACCGCCGCACAGGCTGCCGGTGGCTGTCAGCAGAAACAGCAGGCGATCCAGCAGGAGCTGGAGATGGCGCGCGAATATGGCAATAAAGCGCGCGTTAACGGGCTGGAGAAAGCGCTGCGCGAAAATCAGCAGCACTGCACTGATGCGGGTCTGCTGCAGTCACAGCAGGAGAAAGTGGCGGAGAAGCAGCAGAAAGTGTCTGAGCGCGAAGCGGATCTGCAGAAAGCGCAGGCCAGCGGCCGCCGCGATAAGATTGAAAAACAGCAGCGCAAACTCACTGAGGCGCGTGAAGAGCTGGCTGACGCGCAGGCGGAACTGGCCCGCTAAGCACTAAGCGGCAGAGGCGACATCTGTGCGTCTCTGCCGCTGCAAAAATTCACTTCTCCTGCCTGCAAAAAATCCTCACACTGACCGCTTTATTCTGATGGAAAACATGCCATGAAGATACGGTTGCTGCTGGCGCTTCCTCTGCTTAACGCCCTGATGGTACCGGCGATAGCTGAAGAAGGCGTCTCGTTTGCTCATAAAGAGTGGGAGCTGGCGTGCGATAACACGCTGACCTGTCGTGCGGCGGGCTACAGCGCGGAAGAGGGCGCGGGGGGATCGGTGTTACTGACGCGGGCGGGCGGGCCGGATACGGCGACGCATGGCCGGGTGGTGCTGGCGGATACCGGTGATGATGACTCAAAGCAGGTCGACGCGCTGACGCTCTGGATCGACGATCGCCCGCTGGGTGAACTGGCAAAAGCCGATAATGATGAGTGGACGCTGACCGATGCGCAGACCCGGTCGATTATTACTGCCATTAAAGGCAGCGGCAGCGTGGAGTTCCGTGGCGGTGCCGAGCCGTTTGATCTCTCTGCAAACGGTGCCTTTGCCGTGCTGCTGAAAATGGATGAGGCGCAGGGGCGCATCGGCACGCCGGGTGCACTGGTGCGTAAAGGCAGCAAGCCGGAAAGCAGCGTGCCGCCTGCGGTACCGCTGCCGGTGATTATCCAGGCCAGAACCGTTGAGGCAAAGCCGCGTCCGCTGACGCCGCAGGAGCTGGCGCGGATCAAGCCGGCGCTTATCGCTACGCTGACGGATGATGACAGCTGCGATAATCTTGCACCGGCAGACGATCAGCCGGAAGAGGGCGCAGAGCCGCCGACGCTGACCACCGTGGATACGGACCATGTGCTGATCGCCGCCCTCTGCTGGCGCGGTGCCTATAACGAAGGGTATGGCTACTGGTTGATGGATCGCGCGCTGCAGGGGCCGCCGCAGTTGATCACCGACTCCGGCTCCGATTATCACGCCGGGACGATCAGCGAAGCGCAGAAAGGCCGCGGCATTGGCGACTGCTGGAGTACCGCTGCATGGGTCTGGGATGGCCGCAATTTTGTACAGAGCAGCGACGCCACCACCGGCATGTGCCGCGCCATCCGCGCCGGCGGCGCCTGGCAGCTGCCGGTGCTGGTCAGCGATGTCAGACCCGCCCCCTGATTGCAGACCGTATGGGAGCAGGGCGCCATAAATGGCGCCCCTGTGGTGGCGTTTGTAGGGGCCGTATTTATGCGGCCCGGGGTCAGGTGCGCGGTGTGGCCCGGGCGCCATAAATGGCGCCCTTACGGATATCAATGTAGGGGGCGCATTAATGCGACCCGGGGCCAGGCGCGCGGTGTGGCCAGGGCGCCATGAATGG
>NZ_DGLH01000013.1:57898-88168 GCF_002387285.1 Pantoea sp. UBA4549
TGTGGCCAGGGCGCCATAAATGGCGCCCCTGCGGATACCAATGTAGGGGCCGCATTAATGCGGCCCGGGGTGGATTGGGTGCGATACCCCCAGGGGCCGCATTTATGCGGCCCGGGTTGGATTAAGTGCGATATCATGCGACCCCAACGCAGGTTATTTATTCAGGCAGCACTGCTTATATTTTTTGCCGCTGCCGCACGGGCAGGGATCGTTGCGGCCGGTTTTGTCACCGGCAAAGAACGGCAGCTGTGGCTCGGGGTCGGGCTGCGCCATGCGCTCGGCCTGCCAGTATTCGTGCAGTTCCAGCGCCGCCGGGCGGATCGCCTCCATGCTCGCTTCAAACGCGTCCGGGTCAAGCGCCTCGCGCGCTTCACGCTGCTCTTCGCTGCCGTGCAGGGCAATTGCCTGCAGCTGCGGCTGCAGCGCGTCGGGCAGCTGTGACCAGTCGGCGTCCAGCGCGACGCCGCGCATATAGCCGTAACACCAGTCTTCGACCACGGTAAACTCCTGGCCCTCCATCTCCTGCAGGCCAAACAGCGGGTCAAACTGCTCCGGAAACTCGGCCAGACGCTCAGCAATATCATTCAGGTGCTGAAAGGTCAGGGTCATAAAGCGATCCATTTCGCGCTCATTAGCCCATTTAGGGATATGCTTCTGGCCGCCCCACATCGCCACCAGCCACTCGCTGGGTTCAATATCATTCGGGCCGGAGAGCAGGGCAGTCAGCATCCCATCCAGCTCGGCCGTATCCACCACGGAGTGCGCATTGCCATACTTCTCCAGCATGTCATCCAGCCAGTTCAGCTCTTTTTCCGTTAACGGCCCCTGATTCATCGGTTCTCTCCTGCACGTAATATTCTGTACGGGCCAGGCCCGCATCTCATGGCGCGATTATAGCGGCATTATCACGATTATTTGCAATTTTAGCGCGCCTGAATCGGGCCAGGCTGAGGTATGCTGTGGCATGACGCGACGAGCGCTGCACGGCAGCGGGAACCATTGGCCCGGTGCGCTTGTCAGTAAATGGACATCAGACTATTCATCAGAGTGGGAATCACCAATGCGCAGGACACACCTAACCTTTTTATCAGCCAGCCTGTTTCTGGGGGCGCTCAGCCTGACGCCAGCCGCACTGGCAGCGGATGAGCAGACCGATAGTGTACCAATGCCGCCTCAGGTGCAGCAGCCGGACGCGCAGGCTCCTGACGCCGCGCCAGCACCCGCCGCCGATGCGCCAGCCGCTCAGGCCCCTGCTGCATCAGGCGACGACGCGCCGGTTCGCCCGTCTAACAACGGTACCGGCGAACAGCCTTCCGCCGCCAACAACTACAATCTGCATACCATCATTATCGACTACAAAGAGCACAAGGTCGGCGATGTGGTACCGGAAGAGTATCGCAAAAAAGAGTACACCATCACTGACTGGCAGGCGCGTCATCTGCCCGCTCCGCAGGCCGGTGCTCACTGGGCTTACATCAACGCCAACTATATTCAGATCACCGATGACAGCGGCAAAATCGTGATGGGCAAATCGGGCGACATCTTCTTTAAGGGATAACGCCAGCAGGCGGGCCACCGGGTCCGCCTGTTTTATTTCAGAGGCAGGAAAAATGGCCCCGACCGTTAATGCATTTGGCCAGCCGACGGGTGTTGCATTACCTGACTGGCAGCCGCGCCCGCGTCCGCAGCGCATTACGCTTCAGGGGCGTTACTGTCGCCTTGAGCCGCTGGATGCGCCACGCCACGCGTCCGATCTCAGCGCCGCGCATGCGCAGGCCGCAGACGATCGCAGCTGGACCTGGCTGCCCGTGGAGCGTCCGGCATCGCAGCATGAGTGGCTGACGTTCGCCGCCGCCTGCCAGCATACTCCCGATTATCTGCATTTTGCCGTGATTGACCTGCAGCGCGGGCAGGCGGTAGGGACGCTCGCCCTGATGCGTATCGAGCCGCAGCACGGCGTAATGGAAGTAGGCTATGTGGTGTTTTCACCGCTGCTTCAGCGTACCCGCATGGCAACCGAGGCGCACTTTCTGCTGATGGCATATGCGTTTGACCAGCTCGGCTATCGCCGCTACGAATGGAAATGCGACAGCTGCAATCAGCCGTCGCGCCAGGCGGCGCTGCGGCTCGGTTTTCAGCCCGAGGGCGTGTTCCGTCAGGCGATGGTGTATAAAGGCCGCAGCCGCGATACCTGCTGGTTCTCTGTTATCGATAGCGACTGGCCGGTGTTAAAGCACGCCTTTGAGCGCTGGCTGGCGCCGGATAATTTCAGCGCCGATGGCGCGCAGCGGGAGCGGCTGGAGACGCTGCGCCAGCGCGACTGAGGCCGCGCTCAGGGCCGTGGCACAATGCGGATCTCTGCCATGCCAATGCCGAGCTTACGCGGCGCCTGACCCACAATATTATCCTGATTCGACAGCTGCGGTGCCGGTGGCACAATCACCAGATTATGGCTGCCGTCGCGATTGCTGAAGTGCAGCGTGGTGGTTGAGAAAGTATCGCCCAGCCGCAGAACGTGCTCCTCGCTGCCTACGCGTACCGGAATTGGCTGCTGCGCATTGGCACCAAACGCGCGCGCGGTGATCACCAGATCAAACCGCGGCGGCAGCGGGTCGGCATACTCAATATTCACCTCCGGAGCCAGGTTGGCGTTTGACCAGCGTCCCCAGCTCTCCGGACGCGAGATGCCGCTAAAGCGCCGGATGCTGTGCGGGGCGCCCGGCACGTTCAGCACAAAGCTGTCGGCATCGTAGCGAATGTCATTATCTTCAATGCGGATCTGCTGCTGGTTGAGCCGCCAGGTTTCCGGGCTGACGCGCAGCGGCGGGAAGTGCGTTTTGCCGTGCCAGAGCGGCTGATCGATACGCACCACGCTGGGCTGACCGCCCATCTGGCCCATCGCCAGGCAGAGATCGGTAGAGAGCGCCAGCTCCGGCTTCCAGAGTCGCGCCATTTTAAAGCAGCGGTCAGCCCAGACAAATTTGTCGTTCGCGGCAAAATCCGCCAGCTGATAGCGCAGCGGCGCGGCATACTCCCCCTCCGGCAGCGGTTCTACCTGCTTATTGCCCAGCCGGAACAGGATCGGCAGGCGGAACGTGGCGCCGGAGAAGGTAAAGGTATTCTTCTGCTGGTCGATGGTGAAATCTTTCATGCTGGCCGGAAAATTCCACAGCTGCACAATATCGGCTTTCCAGCTGCTGACCTTCTTCGCCATGTCGTCAAACTGCGTGGAGAGCGACGGCGTGGAGAGTGAGCTGCGGCCAAGACCCAGCGCTTTGTCGCCGCCGAGGATCTCCAGCACCGTGGCACCGTTATCCAGCGTGCTGCGGGGGGCATCGCGCACCGCCGCCTGCGGCTGGTCGCCGCGGATCACCATAAAGAGATCGTGGCGCGGCAGCTTCATCAGATAGGGATGGGCGGTATTGTTCATTGCCAGATGATCGGAGCTGACGACGATGACGGTGTTTTTAAACCACGGCGAGGCTTTGATACGCTCAATCAGGCGCGCCACGTGCTCCTGCGAACAGGTGACGGCGCTGAATGACTGGTTCAGTTTGCCGTCATACTGATAGCTCTTGCGCCGGCAGCTGCGTGAGATAAAGCCATCAGGGTGATGGGTATCCACCGTCAGGGTGAACAGGGCAAAGCGTTTATTCTGCTGTGACAGTTCAGTATATTTTTCAAACACCTCGTCCAGCACGGTATCGTCGTAAAAGCCCCAGTTGTTACGGTAGTCGGGATCGGCCACGCGGCTTTTCAGCTCCTGCGCGCCATAGAGATTCGCGGCAGCGAAGCCGTGCGAGAGCAGAAAGGTGTCTTTGCCGGCAAAGCGCAGATCGGCGCCCTGAATAAACCAGTTCTCGTAGCCGCTGTTTTTGAGAATATCGCCGAGGCAGAGGCTTTGCGGATAGAAGCTGGAGAGCGCGGCTGAGGCGTTACCGTCAAAAGGGGCAAACAGCGGGATGCCGCACTGCGAAGCGACCATGCCAGCAATGGTGTAGTCGGTGCCGGGAAGCTGGGCCGTATGGCTGAAATCCAGACTCTGCGCCTGCTCGCGGCTCAGCTCTGGCGCCAGATCGGGAAAAGCCTGCTGATTTAAATAGGTGCGCTCCAGACTCTCGCCGTAGATATAGACCAGGTTAAGCGCGGGCTGTTCGATACGTTTCTGCGGCGTAATATACCAGGTAGCGAAATCGGAGTCGCCCGCGTGTGCGTGGGAGGCAATCAGATCTTTAACCTGGCGAAACGCCGGCGTGGTCTGTACCGATCCGGCGGCACAGGCGATCGCCAGCAGGCTCCAGCCGAGATGATGCGGGCGTTTATGGCGGCGCAAAATCCATGAGAGAAAGCAGAACAGCAGAAACAGCACGATAATCAGCCCGATAGCGGGCACCACATATTTACTGACGCCGGCGCCCGTCAGGCTGTTGGTCAGCGTGTAGATCACTGCATCGTTAATGCCGTCACCGGTAAAATAGTTGCTGGCGAACAGCGTGGCATTCAGCACAATAAACAGCGTGAGCAGCAGCAGCATCAGGATAAACCAGAAAGTATTGCGTCCGGCTTTACAGCTGTAAACGATAATGGCGGTCAGAAACAGCACAATTGAAAGCAATGCCAACGGCAAATCCTCACGATAGATGAATAGCACAGCGCCAGTGGCTGCGCGCCCTCTCAGGGGGTTTGCGTCAATCTATATTGGCTGTCACCGGGCTGCAACCTGTCCGGCGGGATTTGTGCGGTACATTCGGAATCGTGCCGCCAGGCGGGATGATAAGCGCGGCGGCATATCTGGCAGATGGTGGTTTATAACGCGCCGGTAAGATACTGCGCCTCACCCTGTGCAAAGCTCCAGTCGCCTTTGCTGTTGGTAATAAAGCTTATCATCAGATCGTGCCCCTGCACGCCGCAGTTTTCGCGCAGCTCGCGCGCCAGTTCTGCCATAAAACTGGCTTTTTGCGCCTCACTGCGCGGGCTGGTGTAGACCCGCACCATAACCAGATTATCCGTGCGCGAAAAGCCCAGCCCGGTATCCTGAAAAACCATCTGATACGCTTTGTTTTCGTGAACAATCTGATAGCGGTCCCGCTCAGGAACACCGAAGGCGGTAAGCACGGCGCGATGGGCAGCATCCAGCAAAGTACGAACTTCACTCTCAGAGCGGCCCTGAATCAGATCAAAAGTGAGTAATGGCATCGGTAAACCCTCGCAGTAGTGGCAAAAAAGCAGAGACAGATGTGGCTATGCTGCCCGCTGTACGCGCAAAGAAAAAGCGTCTGCGATAAACTGATTGTTCACTATTTTGAACAATGGCGGGCAAAGGGATGAAAACGGAGGCGCTCTGGACACATCTTTACTGGCTGACGGTACTGGCGGAGCAGGGCAGTTTTACCCGCGCCGCTGAGCGGCTGGATGTGAGTAAAGCGGCAGTGAGTCAGAAAATTAAAGAGCTGGAGACGCTGACCGGGGTAGCGCTGGTTCAGCGCACCACGCGCAGCGTGCGGCTCACCTCAGCCGGCGAACAGCTGGCTGGCGAGCTGCGTGAGCCCTTTACCCGGATAGCGGAAAGCGTTTATCGCGTGCGCGATGAGGCGGGGCCGGTACGCGGGCAGGTACGCATCAGCGCGCCGGTAGCGTTTGCCCGGCAGCAGCTGGTGCCGATTATCGGCGACTTTCTGCGGGAATATCCGCAGGTTCGTCTGCAGCTGGATGTGACTGACCGCCTGGTGTCACTCGGCGGCGAAGGGTTTGATCTTGCTATCCGCCACAGCCAGTCGCTGCCGG
Source organism: Pantoea sp. UBA4549 (assembly GCF_002387285.1). Classification (NCBI taxonomy): domain Bacteria; kingdom Pseudomonadati; phylum Pseudomonadota; class Gammaproteobacteria; order Enterobacterales; family Erwiniaceae; genus Pantoea; species Pantoea sp. UBA4549. The sequence continues at coordinate 63,683 of NZ_DGLH01000013.1, forward strand.
AAACGCACGTCGCGCTGCCTCTGTGCGCCACGCGCGCGCTGCTGGTGGCTTCGCCCGCTTATCTGGCACAGCACGGCGTGCCGCAGACGCCGGACGCGCTGCTTCAGCATAACTGCCTGTGGTATCCGCGCGGTCCCGATGCGCCGCAGTGGCGCTTTCAGTCGCATCAGGGCGGTGAAACGCTGACGGTGAAAATTCAGGGAAATTTTGCCACGAACAACAGCGAGTCGATTCGGGATGCCGCGCTGCAGGGTGCAGGCATTGCCATGCTGCCCGACTTCAGCGCCCGCGCAGCGCTGGAAAGCGGCGCGCTGCAGCCGGTGCTGTCATCGTGGCAGGCAATCGACGCCTTCGCCGACCGCCTCTGGGTGGTGCGTCCTTACGCGGCACAGGTGCCGCGTGCAGTGACGACCTTTATCCACTGGCTACGCGCTCGCTTTATTGACGGGTGAGGGCAGCGCCACGCTCAGCGGTGCGACAGGCTGCATCATGGCACCCAGCAGGCTGCTGCGGTTGTAGTTCCCCAGACGCAGGTTAAAGTCGAGATGCAGCTGTGCGTGGCCATCCAGCTTAATAACCGGCGGTGGCGTATGCGGACGCTGATGAAACAGAATGGCATGCGTAAAGGCGTCGCTTTTCCAGTTATTGAGGCGCTGATAGTAAAAGGCGCTGGCTTCACATTTACGCAAAAAGAGATTAACGCGGCGGTATTCCCGCATGGCCGCCTGCTGCGCCAGCGCACCCGGCTGCTGTGCCGGTTCAGCTATTCTCTGCGTCAGCAGCGAAAAGTCATCACGCTTGCGCATTTCGTTAAAGAAGCTCTGCTCACCCTGATGTTTAATCGGCGCATACTGCTTCTGCCATTCGCGAATAAAGGGATTATTTGGCGCAGCAGCGAGGAACCAGTTCTCAATAACAGGTGCGAGATAATTCAGCGTTGAGCGTTCGCAATAATAGCCGATCACATCCATCGGACGTTCCTGATGGGCGCTGTGTACCCAGCTCAGATCTTCAAACAGCAGCGCAGCGCAGTCGATAGCGATGCCGCCGTAGCGTAATAACAGCTCAAGCCTGATCACTTCGCTTTTCTGCTGTGCCGTTAATTGCGCTGAAGTAAATATAAAATCGGGCAGGACTTCTTTTACAGAATATTTATTTAACAGGTGAACGCTGTGGTCAGGATTATCGCGGCGTATTTTAGCAATATTCGCCTGCAGCGATTTTGGTAAATATTCTGTATCCCAGTACAGCCATACTTTTTTCGGGATATCTGGCAACGTCTTCTCACCAGAAAGTAACACGATATTGTCCTCTTCGCTGGGATCATACTCCGGCGCGCAGAGCGCATTATGCTGTTTTTTCTGCAGTAATGACTGACCGGTAAACGCTATTCTTTTCCAGTTGTGCCAGAGCGCGCGCGCCGGCTGAAGACGTTTTTTTGACATGATGCACCTGATTATTGTGATTATGGGCAAGGAGTCCCTGATGCTGGCGCCTTAGACGCTCTTATGTTTCCTTACGGGGGCTGTGTGTAAAAGTATTACATTGAGCTTAATAAAACATTCTTCGCGATTGCGCTAATACTTTTTTTCTCTTTCAGATAAAGCGGAAAATGAAGCAGCCGTTATCAATAAAAATTTAACAAAATAACAGCGTGATGAATTTCACAGTTTAATTTTCCTTACCAGGATTAATCCTAAGATTATTCCCCGCGGGCTGCGTAAGGTGCGGCAATCTGAAAATTGCAGCAAGAAATGAACGATTATCCTTGCTGGATTTTAGCCTGGCATCAGAGCGAAATTTACCTTCGTCATGCAGCTTAGCTACGCTTTAGTCAGGCATTCTGTTTACGGAGTGATTATGCAGTCATCTGCCCGCGGCCTGATAGCCGTTGATAAACAGGGTAACCGGGTGCTGTTTCTGCATCCGGAACGCTTTACCGTTGAGCAGGAGCTGAATGCGTTTCCGCCGTGCCCGCATGAGCTGCTGATGCTGCCCGCGCTGGAGAAAGCCTATGTCCCGCTCTATGGCAGCGGCATGCACGGCGCTAACCCACATCCCGGGCATAAAGTTGCTGTTATCGATCTGCGTCAGCGCCGGATCAGCGGCTTTATCGACCTTACGCCACTGCAGTCGCCACACAGCGGGCAGCTGGGTCGCGACGGCAAAGTCTATCTCTGCTGTGAAAACAGCGCGGCGGTCGCGGTCATCGATCCGCACACCGATCGCGTGGAGAAAACCATACCGCTGCCTTCGCATCACGCGCACCGGCTGACGCTCTCACCCAGCGGACGCAAACTGTTCACGGAAAATGAAGAGGATGCCAGCATCACGGTAATCGATTTATGTGAGGCAGAAGGACGCGTCATTGATAACATTCTGCTGCCTGGTCCGATAGCCGGTATTGCTGCCTCGCCCAGACATCCTTATCTGGTTGCCAGCGCCGCCGACGCACCGCTGCTTTACGTGATCGATCGGCAGAGCCACCGGGTCCGGCAGCGCATTACGCTGGCCGGGCACCAGCAGCCCTGCCATGTTGTGCGGTTCAGTGCCAGTGGTGAACGACTGGTTGCGATTGGGCGTGATGAATCACTGGTTACGCTGTTTGACGATCTGCTTACTCCCTCCGGCACCGTTCGTGTGGGGTGCCGGCCCGGCGATGGCTGTTTCAGTGAAGATAACCGCACGCTGCTTATTGCCAATGAGGGTGAGGGGTCGTTAAGCGTTATCGATCTGGCGCAGCGAAAGGTCATCGCCACGCCGCAGGCGGGCACAGGCTGTGAGGCGTTAAGTTATTTTACGCTGCGCTGAGGCAGCCGCTGTCATTTTAGTGTCATCTGCAGGTGGCATAAAGGCGGCGCGATAGCAGGCAGTGTGCTGCTATTGATAAATTACGGATATCAATTGCTGCGTTTTAATACGGCTTTTGCTTAATTAAAACGCATGCAATTGCCTGAATTATGGTGTTTTTTTGGTATCAGTCAGGGAGGATAGTCAAAATAATCTAACTAATTTTTCTTTTTGCCGCTTGATTTATCTACGCGCGTAGATAGACTGTCTCCCCAGTGATAACTCACGGTGCCAGACGCGGCTACAGACCCGAAATGACCAGGTTACATTTGCTGTGCTAATACGATCGGTGAATTAAACATCGGCGAAACGCAGCAGAGAGATGAATTCCAACACCAGGGAATTCCTTACTGATCTTTCAGGATTTGCCTGTCGAACGTCGTCACCGGGACGTTCCGCTTGTCTGCGCAAGCGAACAGACCCATGGAAGGGCGTTTACTGTTTTCACTTCACTAAGAGAAAGGGTTATGACGGAACATCATCCCACTGCACAGCACTCACCACACCTCACCGCGGCCGATGAACGACTGCAAACTGCCGCTGGCCGGAAAGATTTCTGGCGCGCAACCTTCTCCTGCTGGCTCGGTACGGCGATGGAGTATGCCGACTTTGCCCTGTATGGTCTGGCGGCGGGTATCATCTTTGGCGACATTTTTTTTCCGGAAGCGACACCGGCTATGGCACTGCTCTCCAGTTTTGCTACCTGGTCAGTCGGCTTTGTTGCCCGCCCGATAGGCGCACTGCTGTTTGGCTGGATTGGCGATCGCAAAGGGCGCAAAGTCGTGATGATCAGCACGATTATTCTGATGGGCGCCTCTACCACGCTGATTGGCCTGATCCCGTCTTATGCAACGATTGGACTCTGGGCACCCGCCTGTCTGGTGCTGCTACGCTTTACGCAGGGATTAGGAGCAGGGGCGGAGCTCTCTGGCGGCACGGTGATGCTGGGCGAGTATGCACCGGTTGAACGGCGCGGCCTGGTCTCTTCCGTGATTGCGCTGGGATCCAACAGCGGCACGCTGATCGCCTCTCTGGTCTGGCTGGCGGTGATCCAGATGGATAAAGAGAGCCTGCTGGCCTGGGGCTGGCGTATTCCTTTTCTGAGCAGCGTGCTGATCGCCATCGTGGCGCTGTGGATCCGCCGCCATCTGCGCGAAACGCCGGTGTTTGAGCGTCAGCAGGCTGAACTGCAGGCGCAGCGCAGTGAAACGCTGGCTCAGGCACACACTGAAACAGACAGCCGCAGCGTCTGGCAGCGTACGCGGGCGTTCTGGACTATGGTGGGCCTGCGCATTGGTGAGAATGGCCCCTCTTATCTGGCTCAGGGCTTTATTGTCGGTTACGTAGCAAAAGTGCTGATGCTGGATAAATCTGTACCGACCACCGCGGTGTTTATCGCCTCGCTGCTGGGCTTTCTGATTATTCCTTTTGCGGGCTGGCTCTCCGATCGTTTTGGTCGCCGCATTACCTATCGGGGCTTTTGCCTGCTGCTGATGATCTATGCGTGGCCCGCCTTCAGCCTGATGGATAGCCGTGATCCGACAATTATCATTGCGGTTATCGTTGTCGGCATGGCGCTCGCGTCGCTGGGGATATTTGGCGTGCAGGCGGCCTGGGGCGTCGAGATGTTTGGCGTGAAACACCGCTATACCAAGATGGCGGTGGCAAAAGAGCTGGGATCGATTCTTTCTGGCGGCACTGCACCGCTGGTCGCGGCAGCGCTGCTCTCATGGACCGGCCACTGGTGGCCGATCGCCGTTTACTTTAGCGCAATGGCCGCTATCGGATTTCTGACGACGTTTGTCGCACCGGAAACGCGCGGTCGTGACCTTAATCTGCCGGAGGATGCTATCTGACGCGCAGGCGCAGGCAGGACCATTGACATAACGCTGGCCGGTGAATCCGGCCAGCGGCATTTATATTGAGGCTAATTTGGCAAAATCTCCCGGCGGAAACGTAACCCGTACCGATGTCGCCCGCGTCGCCGGTACCTCGGTAGCCGTGGTCAGCTATGTGATCAATAACGGGCCGCGCCCGGTCGCAGAAGCGACCCGTCAGCGGGTGCTGGCTGCCATTAAGCAGACGGGCTACCGGCCTAACGCCGTAGCGCGCGCGCTGGCCTCCGGCACCACCAAAACCTTTGGTCTGATTGTGCCGAACATTGCTAACCCGTTTGTTGCTTCCATGGCGCATGTGCTGCTGCAGGAGTCGCTTAACCACGGCCATATTATGCTGCTGGGCGACGCCGGTGACGATCGTCAGCGTGAGCTGGAGCTGATTCAGGGAATGCTTAACCGTCAGATCGACGGACTGTTTTACAACAGCGTCGATCGTCATCCTTATATTGATGTGATACAGGCCAGCGGTACGCCGCTGCTGATGTTGGATCGCATTGCTCCGCGGCCCGGCGTCAGCGTGCTGAGCATGAACGAGCGGCTGGCAGCCTGCGATGTAACCCGGCATCTGCTGAGTCACGGCTACCAGCAGGTGGGGATGATCAGCGGTCCGCTGGCAATGTTTAACGCCCAGGATCGTATTCAGGGCTGGCGGGATGCGATGCAGGAGCAGGGACTGCCCGTTGATGAAAACCTGATTTTCCCGGCTGACTACTCGCGGCAGGGGGGCTATGACGCGGCGCAGCGCATGATCGCCAGCGGGCGCCTGCCGCGTGCGCTGTTTGCCAGTAATGAAGGACAGGCCATTGGCTGTATTCGTGCGTTTGCCGAGCAGGGGATCCGCGTGCCGCAGGATGTGGCGCTGGTCTGCTTTAACGGTACCACACAGGCCGCGTTTCACGTGCCTTCGCTGACCACGGTGCGGCAGCCGCTGTCTGAGCTGGCGCAGCGCGCTATTGCTATGCTGAAAAACCAGCCGGATGAGGGAGTGATGGCAGAGCTGCCGCACTACATCGAAACCGGTGAATCCTGTGGCTGCCTGCAGCCTTAAATACAATAACGATAAAACATTATGAAACGAGTGATTATTGATTGCGATCCGGGGAATGGCATCGCAGGGGCAAATACCGATGACGGACTGGCTATCGCGCTGGCGCTGGCATCACCTGCATTGTCGCCGGAACTGATCACCACGGTCACCGGTAACACGCCCAGCGCGACGGGTGCCCGTGTGGCAAAAGATTTGCTGAAACGTCTCGGGATGAATATTCCGGTAGTGCAGGGGGCGCTGCAGGCGCTGCGCGAAGATCCGCTGCCGTGGCGGGCGCGTCTGGATAATCTGGCCGACCCGGCGCTGGCTGCGCTGTGGCAGGGCGTACGTCAGCCCGCCGTCATGGCGGCGGACGGCAATGACGCTGCCGGCGTGATGGGGCAGTTAATCTGCGATAATCCGGGAGAGTTTACTCTGGTTGCTATCGGGCCGCTGACTAACGTGGCGCAGGCGCTGCAGCGTTATCCGGAGATGGCTGAAGCGGTAGCAGAGATTGTGATCATGGGCGGCGTATTTGCGCTTGATGACTACATCAAAGATACCAATTTTGGCCTCGATCCGGAGGCGGCTCATCAGGTACTGCACAGCGGCGCCACCATCACGCTGGTGCCGATGGATGCGACTACGCAGACGCTGCTGACCCGCGACGATCTCGCGCGCATTACGGCACCGCCGCATCCGCTGACGCAGTTTGTCCGGGAGACGCTGGGACCCTGGATCGACTACTCAATGCGGACCCGGCAGCTGCCTGGCTGCTGGATCCATGATGCGCTGGTAGTGGCCTGGCTGCTGAATCAGCGCGTGGCGGAAGGGGCGGATTATTTCGTGGATATTGAGCTGCGTCCCGGTGCAACGCGCGGCAAGAGCTGGCGTTACCGTCCGCCGCTGCGCCTCGACGTGGGTATTCCGCCAGAGACCGGCGCGCTGGTTCATGTTATCCAGCGAGTTGATAATGCGCTGCTGCTGGATATGCTTGAACAGGCCTTTATCCGTCTGCCACACCGGCTCTGAAATGAGACAGTGAGGGCGCGATAATTTTTGCGCTCTCACAGCACTTCGCAGACGTCGACCCAGGTTGCGTGAGTCAGCTCCGCCATTCTCAGCGGAGAGATCCGGACCGCGCTGCGCACCGAACCTGCGGCGGGCAGCACCTCATCAAAGCTGCGCAGAGAGGTATCGCAGTATACGGTCAGCGGGTTTTCCAGGCCAAAAGGGCAGACCCCACCTGCCGGATGGCCGGTCCAGTTCACCACTTCATCCACGCTCAGCATGCGCGCTTTAGCGCCCAGTGCGGCTTTCAGTTTGCGGTTGTCCAGACGCGCATCGCCGCGGGTGACAATCAGCACGACCTGCTCTTTTACTTTCAGCGACAGCGTTTTGGCGATTTGTCCTGGTAAGACGCCGTGAACGCGTGCTGCCAGCGCCACGGTGGCCGTGCTTTCAGGCGTTTCAATAATTTCGATATCCGGCGCATGCTCAGCAAAGAACTGCTGTACCGACTCCAGGCTCATGGTGTTCTCCGGTAAAAACTGAACCTGAACGCTGCCATAAGGCGAAAAAAGTGTAAACGAGAGAAAAGGAGAATTTACGGCGTGCGCGTGCTTATTGCGCTTTCAGTGTACAGTTACCGCAGCGATCGACGTCAGGGATCCGGTAACGCTGGCAGCAGCTGCGCCGCTCCATCGTGCCGTGGCGTACGATCATGGTGCGATAAAGCGGGTTATCGCTGCCGTCCGGCAGCGACGGCGTGAAAAACAGCATCTCTTCCAGCTGGTCGATCAGCGCGGCAGGCAGCTGCGCCCGGAGTTCACCCAGAAACCAGTAGATCAGATACCCCATGTTATTCCAGATAAGGCGCGCGTTAATGTCGCCGTGCTGCGTCATGCCTTCCACGGCGGGCTGCAGGCAGGTCTGGATCAGGCGCGCCATGCGCTGCGGAGCAGAGAGAAAGCGCGCGGGCTCATCCTCCTGCACATCCAGCCAGAAGGCGGCGGGATGCCCGTTTTCGTGAAACTCAGCGCGAATATGTTCAGGCGAGCAGCTCAGCGCACGCGGTTCATGCAGCAGCGCTATCATCAGCGTGGGCACCAGCAGGCCGAAATACCACTGCGCCCAGAGTGACTGCAGCGGCTTCGCCTCCCGTGGCGTATCAGGATGACTGTGATAGAGATAGTCACCGTAGCGCTGCATCAGCCGCTGATAGTGCCCGGGTGTCGACCATTCAGCCAGCGTCAAAGCGCCTTCGGGCGCAGGTTCTCCCAGTCTGACATACGCCTGACGGTCGCTGCACTGCTCACGTATCAGCTCCTGCAGCGCACGTACCAGCGTGCGATCGCGCTGCATGAAGATCGGGGACTGCTCACTGAAGCGGTGCGCCTGACGCGTAATCGTAGCCATGCCAATCCTGAATGATAACGGGAAACGAAAAACAAATGATAATCGTTCCTGATTGAGTGAGCAAGATAGCAGCAGCATAAGATTGCTATAGCGTTATATTCATCACCTTAGTACGGTTCGCTGATTGCCTGCCGGCGTGCCGGCAGCGTCTCCCAGGCCAGGATGGTATTACGCCCCTGGTTTTTAGCCACATACAGCGCGCGGTCGGCATTGGCGACGGCGCGGTCGAAATCGTGCGCTGCCATCGGAGCAATACCGGTGCTGACGGTAACGTGAGTAGATACCGCGGTATTGGAGCGATGGGGGATTTCCAGTTCCAGCACCGATTGCCGGATACGCTCGGCGAGTTTCAGGGCTATCGACGCATTGACATTTGTCAGCAGTACCAGAAACTCCTCGCCGCCATAGCGGGTGACCACATCGCGCGAGCGTACGGCGTCCCGGATCGCGGCCGAAACCCGTTTCAGCGCCTGGTCGCCCATCGCATGTCCGTAATTGTCGTTATAGGCTTTGAAATGGTCGATATCCAGCAGCAGGATAAAGTGGCTGCCGGCATGGTTCTCCAGAATTGTTTCCAGCCGGTTTTGCAGTCCCCGCCGGTTATAGAGACCGGTCAGCGGGTCGAGCATGCTGAGCGCGCTGAAGCTCTGTTTCTCTTCATACAGCTGGCCGATCAGCTGGCGGGTGAAATGATCAAAACGCCGGCGCATCAGGTGAAGCAGGGAAAAGCCAATTAGCGGCAGCGTGATAGTAAACAGAATGGTCATCAGATGCTGTCCGTTATCCAGCAGCAGGACGGTCAGCACCGGCGGCGTAATATGCAGGCAAAAGGCAGTTAAATAATCGCTCAGAGCAATAGCGCTGATAAAAAAGACGCTAAGTAAACTGATAATTAAATAGCTGCTCTCAAACGCAGAGATCAGATGATATTTCTGATCAATATGCCATGCCCATAGCAGCCCCAGCAGCAGCGCAACCGGCGTTAATACGGAAAAGCGCAGGCCGGGCACGATCAGGCAAAGCAGCAGCAGCGTTGTACTGAAACCGGCGACCAGCACCGCGGGCAGGGTAAATACCGGTATCTGAACGTTCAGGCAGGGCAGCAGACAAAAGAGTGAAACGGCGATATTAAGAAATAAAAACAGCATCAGTGAAAGCCGATATTTGCTGTGTTTCAGGTCATCGTAAGCGTTTAATTTCATTGTTATTACCCGTGACAGCCCTGAAATATCAAAGCGCTACCCTGCAGAGTAAATTCTGCTATACGGATAGTCAGCACGTTTCATGTTGTTATCAGGTGTGTTATCGGCGGCAATTTAGCATTTTCCAGTATTTCTGTCATGCAGTGAAAAATTCGCTGCAGAATGAGAATGATTGTCATATGATAATGGTAATTCTTATCATTAAGGAGTGTGATGATGATTGCAGCAATGCTGGCAGCCTGTGGCTTATGGGGCGTGAGCTGGGTAATGGGTAAGCGCCTGGATAGCGGCTGGGGGATATTGCTGCCCTGTACCGCGATGCCGCTGTTTGCGCTATGGGAACCCGGGTATGCGCAGTGGCGGGCAATTATGATCGTTATGCTTCTGCTGACGCTGGTCATGCTGTTTCATCAGCGACTGCGGCACTACATATTGCTGCCATCCTGCATAGCACTGGCTGGCGGCATTACGGCTGCGTCAGTGAATTTTTATCCGGGTTAACCGCGTGCAGAAACAGCAACATCACGCAGCGCGCGATAAGCAAAAGAATGTGATTCAGGGAATTAACTGCCGGGGGAGAGGTGACAACAGTGGTGCGAAGAGAGGGACTTGAACCCTCACGTCCGTAAGAACACTAACACCTGAAGCTAGCGCGTCTACCAATTCCGCCACCTTCGCATCGTGTTGTCTGTTTATATCACCGCATGGTGCGAAGAGAGGGACTTGAACCCTCACGTCCGTAAGAACACTAACACCTGAAGCTAGCGCGTCTACCAATTCCGCCACCTTCGCGCAGTGCACGCGATATAAACTCTGTGATTATTGGTGCGAAGAGAGGGACTTGAACCCTCACGTCCGTTAGGACACTAACACCTGAAGCTAGCGCGTCTACCAATTCCGCCACCTTCGCATACCTGGCAACACTTTACAGTATTGCTAACCACGGAGGCGCATTCTAGAGGTTTTACGCAATGCGTCAACAGATATTTTACGGCGATAAACCGACTGCTGGAAAAAGCAACGCTTTATCGCCGTATCAGGCGCTTAGCGTCCGCGCGCGCCACGGCCATATACCGCACGATAAACCTTAAAGCGACCGGTTTGCGCCAGCACTTCATGGCTGCCGAAGGTCTCATCAAGTATCTGCGGATAAGGCAGGAAAGCATTCGCCACAATACGCAGTTCGCCGCCGCTGTTGAGATGCTTCACCGCGCCGCGAATAAGGCTGTGTGCCGCATCAAGGCTGGTCTGCATGCCGTCATGGAACGGCGGGTTGGAGATAATCAGATCGAAGCGTCCGGTCACGTCGCTAAAAACGTTGCTGGCAAACACGTCGCCTTCCAGCCCGTTTGCCGCCAGCGTGGCTTTGCTCGCCTCAATGGCAGCAGCGTGCACATCACACAGCCACAAACGCACCTTCGGCGAGTGCTGCGCCAGCGCGGTCGCTAAGACACCGCTGCCGCATCCGAGATCCAGCACTTTTCCTTTGGTATGCGGCGTCAGCGTCGACAGCAGCAGATCGCTGCCAATATCCAGACCATCGCGGCTGAATACGCCTGGCAGCGTATGGATCGTCATCCCATCCAGCAGGTAGGTGTTGCCAAACTGGCTGGCATCAAACTCAGGCTGCTGCGTCAGCTGACCATGATAGAGGCCGCAGCGACGCGCGCTGTCAATTTTCTCCAGCGTCACCCACTGCTCCAGCATGCCTTCGGCGCTGCGCACACCGCTGCGGTTTTCGCCCACCACAAAGATATCGCTGCCCACAGGCAGCAACGCGAGCAGATTTTGCAGCTGGAACTGCGCTTCCGGCTTATTTTTTGGCCAGAAGTAAATCAGGGTGGTGCAGTCTGTCACATCAGCCGCACTGGCCACGAGGCTGTATACGGCGCGATCGCCCAGCCGGTGGCTCAGGTTCTGCCAGTGATGATACTGCTGGGTATGAACGCGGCTGAGCGCGGTTTCCAGCTGGGCGGGCAGGTCATCCTGCAGGTCACCCGCAAACAGCACGTGGCGGGTGGTAAATTCATCACTGTGGCGCAGAATAACTTCACTGGCCGGGGTAAAAGCAGACATGGAACGCTCCTGTTAAATCAGAGCGGGGATTATAGTGCTTTGTTGGCGCATGTTCGACGGGTTTGCTAGCATAGCGCGCATTACTTACGGCATAGCGGAAAACAGCATGAGTACAAGACGCGACTGGCTTCTGCAGCAGATGGGGATCACGCAGTATCAGCTGCGGCGTCCGCGCGTGCTGCAAGGGGAGATCGCCGTCAGGCTGGCACCCGATACGCGCCTGCTGCTGGTAGCGGAACATCCGCCGGCACTGGATGAGCCTTTGATACGGGACGTGCTGCGGGCGCTGGATATTCCGCCTGCGCAGGTGATGACGCTGACGCCGGAGCAGCTGCCGATGCTGCCAGAGCAGGTAGCCTGTCCCGGCTGGCTGCTGGGCGTGGAGAGCGGGCACAGCTTTAACGGTGTGGTGTTCACCAGCGCCGTCCTTAATGAACTGATTAGCAGCGGCGCAGCCAGGCGCGCGCTGTGGCAACAGATGTGTAACCATGACCACTATCTCGCTCATCACGCCTGACGATCGGCCGCAGCTGCTCGCCATTGAACGCCGGGCGCACGCTTTTCCCTGGAGCGAACAGACCTTCGCCAGCAATCAGGGTGAACGTTTTCTCAATTTCGGGCTGCGCAGTGACGGACGCCTTGCCGGCTTTGCTATTACGCAGGTTGTGCTGGATGAGGCGTCGCTGTTTAACATCGCCGTTGATCCTGACTTTCAGCGTCGCGGGTATGCGCGTCAGCTATTACAGAGGCTGATCGGCGAACTGGAGCAGCGTGATGTCCTGACCCTCTGGCTGGAAGTTCGCGCGTCAAACCGCGCGGCGATTGCTCTGTATGAGCAGCTGGATTTTCATCAGGTCAGCGTACGCCCCAATTACTATCCCACCGCAGGCGGACGGGAAGACGCCGTCATTATGGCGCTGACACTTTGACCGCTGATTAAGGAGTACCATGTTAAACGACTGGGACTGCATCCTGTTTGATGCTGATGATACGCTATTTCATTTTGACGCCTTTGCCGGGCTGCAGCGCATGTTTACCCGCTACGATGTGCAGTTCAGCGATCGCGATTACGCCGATTATCAGGCGATCAATAAGCCTTTGTGGGTGGATTACCAGAACGGCACCATCACTGCCGCACAGCTGCAGACGCAGCGCTTTACGCTCTGGGGAGAGAAACTCAGCGTAGAGCCGGACATCTTAAACAGCGATTTCCTTAATGCTATGGCAGAAATCTGCCTGCCGCTGGAAGGCGCGCCTGAACTGCTGAAGAGCCTTAAAGGCCACGTCAAAATGGCGATTGTCACCAACGGCTTTACGGCCCTGCAGCAGGCGCGACTGGAACGCACGGGCTTTCACGATATGTTCGATGCGCTGGTGATTTCAGAGCAGGTTGGCGTGCCCAAGCCGGACGCGAAGATCTTTGCCCACACGCTGGCCTTGCTCGGCAATCCGGCGCCGCAGCGCGTACTGATGGTCGGTGATACGCCCGAGTCTGATATTCTCGGGGGGATGAATGCGGGTCTGAAGACCTGCTGGATCGATCACGGCACGCGCCCGTTGCCTGCGGATATTACCCCTGATTTCCAGGTCAACAATCTCGCCCAGCTTCAGGCCATTCTTACCGCTTAGCAGAGCGAAAGCGTGTAAAAAACAGCAAGCCAGGCAGAAACAGCGGCCTGGCGTTGTCAGGCCTGTAAAATAAAAGCGGTATCGGGCCAGGCCGGCGCTTATTTTTTCTTTTCTTCTGTGTCGATCGTTTCTGCTGACCCTTCCTCTTTATCCTCTTTCACCTCGCGGCTGGCAGTGAGCAGGAAGGGCGACTGCTGCCAGCGGGTGCGGCGGTCGCGCAGCAGGGTGCGGGTCAGGATAATGCCAATCGCCAGCGCCAGCAGCATCATCAGGCGCAGAATATTGGTGGTGTTGTCTACCTGACGGGATTCGGTGACCAGCACGTGCGTATCCAGCGTCACGCGCAGGAAACCCTGCGGCCCCTCTTTGCCTTCCAGCGGCTGCACAATCTGATGATTGAAGTAGCTGCCGGCACGTTTGCCATCCAGCGCCAGACGGTCGCGTACGTTAATGGTTTCGCCGCTGTGTGCCACCAGACTGCCATCATCGGCATAGACAGAGGCATCAAGGATGCGGCTGTTATCCGTCATCTGATCGAGTATGGCGGCAATCTGCGTACGGTTGTCATCGCTGTTATCCATCAGGGGCTTCAGGCTGAACGCCACCTGCCGGGTGAGGGTATGAGCCAGCTCTTCAACCTGCTCAGAGCGCGCCATCTGATGACCCAGGCTGAACCATGAGGCACCCTGCATCAGCACCACCAGCAACGCCAGAGAGATAAGAACAATCACCGTGCGATGCAGGCGAAATTTCAGTGCAGTTTTAACCATCAGAAACCCATGTGACATAGCAGCAGAAAGGCTGGCAATTATGTTGCCAGAACCCGCGCAGACAAGGTAGCCTCTTGCGTGGTTTTGTTGTCCCTACAGGAGCTGTAATGCCAAATCGTCTTACCTGGTGCGATCTGCCCGCCGATGTCTCACTCTGGCCGGGTTTACCCCTCTCCCTGAGCGGTGATGAAGTTATGCCGCTGGACTACCGTGCCGGCCGCACAGGCTGGCTGCTGTATGGGCGCGGACTCGATAAACAGCAGCTGACCGATTACCAGCATCAGCTGGGCGCTGCCATGGTGATTGTCAGCGCGTGGAACGTTGACGAGTACCAGGTGATCCGGCTGGCTGGCTCGCTGACGCCGCGTGCCACCCGGCTGGCGCATGATGCCGGATTCGACGTGGCACCGCTGGGTAAAATCCCGCACCTTAAAACGCCGGGGCTGCTGGTGATGGATATGGACTCAACGGCGATCCAGATCGAATGCATTGATGAGATCGCCAGACTGGCGGGCTGTGGTGAGCAGGTGGCTGAGGTCACCGAACGGGCGATGCGTGGCGAACTCGACTTCAAAGCCAGCCTGCGTGAGCGCGTGGCGCAGCTGGCTGGCGCCGATGCGGCTATCCTTAAACAGGTGCGCGACGCACTGCCGCTGATGCCAGGGCTGACCACGCTGGTACATAAGTTGCAGGCGCTGGGCTGGCAGGTCGCGATTGCGTCCGGCGGTTTTACCTTTTATGCGGATCACCTGCGTCAGACCTTGCATCTGGCCGCTGCCGTCGCCAATGAGCTGGAGATGCGCGACGGCAAGCTTACCGGCGAAGTCATTGGACAGATTGTCGATGCACAATATAAAGCGGATACCCTGCATCAGCTGGCACAACGTTTTGACATCGCGCCGCAGCAGACGGTAGCGATTGGCGACGGCGCCAACGATCTGCCGATGATTAAACGCGCGGCGCTGGGTATCGCCTATCATGCTAAACCAAAAGTGAATGAGCAGACGGAAGTCACTATCCGTCACGCTGACCTGATGGGGGTGTTCTGCATCCTGACCGGCAGCCTGATTCATGAAGAGCGTTAACTGAGGAACTGATTTGGCCAAAGCGGCAAAACGCGCCTTCGTGTGCAACGAATGTGGCGCAGACTATCCGCGCTGGCAGGGGCAATGCAGCGCCTGCCACGCCTGGAATACCATTACCGAGGTGCGTATTGCTGCCTCGCCTGCCGCTGCGCGCAATGAGCGCCTGAGCGGCTATGCAGGTAACGCCGGCAGCAGCCGGGTGCAGAAGCTCTCGGAGATCAGCCTTGAGGCGCTGCCGCGCTTCACCACCACGTTTAAAGAGTTTGACCGCGTTCTGGGCGGCGGAGTGGTACCGGGCAGCGCTATCCTGATTGGCGGCAGCCCCGGTGCCGGTAAATCGACGCTGCTGCTGCAGGTGATGTGCAAGCTGGCAGAGAGCATGAAGACGCTCTACGTCACCGGCGAGGAGTCGCTGCAGCAGGTGGCGATGCGCGCGCACCGGCTGGGACTGCCCACGGACAACCTGAATATGCTGTCCGAAACCAGTATTGAGCAGATCTGCCTGATTGCCGAGCAGGAAGAGCCGAAGCTGATGGTTATCGACTCTATCCAGGTGATGCACATGGCGGATATTCAGTCTTCACCCGGCAGCGTGGCGCAGGTGCGGGAAACCGCCGCCTATCTGACGCGCTTTGCCAAAACGCGCGGTGTGGCGATTATCATGGTTGGCCACGTGACCAAAGATGGTTCGCTGGCGGGTCCGAAAGTGCTGGAGCACTGTATCGACTGCTCGGTACTGCTGGATGGCGACGCCGACTCGCGCTTTCGCACGCTGCGCAGCCATAAAAACCGCTTTGGTGCGGTGAATGAGCTGGGCGTCTTTGCCATGACGGAGCAGGGGATGCGCGAGGTCAGCAATCCCTCGGCTATCTTCCTGTCACGCGGCGATGAGATCACGTCAGGCAGTTCGGTGATGGTGGTCTGGGAAGGCACCCGGCCGCTGCTGGTTGAGATCCAGGCGCTGGTGGATCACTCGATGATGGGCAATCCGCGCCGTGTTGCGGTGGGGCTGGAGCAGAACCGTCTGGCGATTTTACTGGCGGTACTGCATCGTCACGGCGGCCTGCAGATGGCAGATCAGGATGTGTTTGTTAACGTGGTAGGTGGCGTCAAAGTCACGGAAACCAGCGCCGATCTGGCGCTGCTGCTGGCGATGGTCTCCAGTCTGCGCGATCGCCCTCTGCCGCAGGATGTGGTGATCTTTGGTGAAGTCGGGCTGGCGGGCGAGATCCGGCCGGTACCGAGTGGTCAGGAGCGCATCTCTGAAGCCGCGAAGCACGGCTTTAAGCGCGCCATTGTGCCGGCCGGCAACGCGCCGAAGAAAACGATTGATGGCATGAAGGTTTACAGCGCGAAGAAGCTGGCGGATGCGCTGGCCATTCTGGATGAGCTGTAATTTCGCCAGGGCGGCATGAATGCCACCCTGGCGATATGTAGGGGGCGCATTAATGCGCCCCTGGTTCAGACGATGCACGCAACCAGGGCGGCATAAATGCCGCCCCTACGTTTAAGGATGCGCATAACTTTCCAGGGCGGCATAAATGCCGCCCCTGTGTTTGAGGATGCGCATAACTTTCCAGGGCGGCATTAATGCCGCCCCTGCGTTTGAGGATGCGCATAATTTTGCAGGGGCGGCATAAATGCCACCCTGGCGATATGTAGGGGGCGCATTAATGCGCCCCTGGTTCAGACGATGCACGCAGCCAGGGCCGCATCATCCTTTATTGCACGCAGGAGACACTGAGTGTCAGCATTTGACTATCTGAAGACCGCGATTCGCCAGCAGGGCCATACGCTGCAGCAGGTGGCTGACGCCAGCGGAATGACCAAAGGCTACCTGAGCCAGCTGCTTAACGCGAAAATAAAAAGCCCCGGCGCGCAGAAACTGGCGGCGCTGCATCACTTTCTCGGGCTGGAGTTTCCGCGTCGTGAAAAAACCGTAGGCGTGGTATTTGGCAAGTTCTATCCGCTGCACACCGGTCATATCTATCTGATTCAGCGCGCCTGCAGTCAGGTGGATGAGCTGCATATTATTATGGGCCACGACGAGCCGCGCGATCGTGCGCTGTTTGAGAGCAGCGCCATGTCGCAGCAGCCCACCGTCAGCGATCGGCTGCGCTGGCTCCTGCAGACATTCAAATACCAGAAAAACATTCGTATTCACTCGTTCAACGAAGAGGGAATCGAACCCTATCCGCACGGCTGGGATGTCTGGAGCGCAGGCGTCAGTGCGTTTCTGGCAGAGCAGGGGATTGTGCCCGACTGCGTCTATACCAGCGAAGAGCCGGATGCGCCGATGTATCAGCAGTATCTGGGGATCCCGGCGCGGGTCATCGATCCACACCGATCGTTTATGAGCATCAGCGGCAGCCAGATCCGTCAGGATCCGTTTCGCTACTGGGAATATATTCCGACGGAAGTGAAGCCTTTCTTTGTGCGCACCGTGGCGGTCCTGGGCGGCGAGTCGAGCGGCAAATCCACGCTGGTCAACAAGCTGGCGAACATCTTCAACACCACCAGCGCCTGGGAGTATGGCCGAGACTATGTCTTCTCTCACCTCGGCGGCGATGAAATGGCGCTGCAGTACTCGGACTACGATAAAATTGCGCTGGGTCAGGCGCAGTACATCGATTTTGCCGTGAAATATGCGAATAAAGTCGCCTTTATCGATACCGACTTTATTACCACTCAGGCGTTCTGTCTGAAGTATGAAGGGCGCGAACACCCCTTTGTACAGGCGCTGATCGATGAGTACCGGTTTGACCTGGTGATCCTGCTGGAGAACAACGTGCCGTGGGTGGCGGACGGCCTGCGCAGCCTCGGCAGCTCAGTGGACCGGCGTGAGTTTCAGTCCATTCTGGTGACCATGCTGCGGGAAAATAACGTTGAGTTTGTGCACGTGCAGGAGGACAACTACGATGCGCGCTTCCTGCGCTGTGTGGAGCTGGTAAAAGAGCGGCTGGGCAATTAGCGCCTGAGCACAATAAAAAAGGCGCCCGGAGGCGCCTTTTTTATCAGCAGATTACTTCGCCATACGCTTGTATTTGATACGCTTCGGCTCCAGCGCATCCGCGCCGAGGGTGCGTTTTTTATACTCTTCGTATTCGGTAAAGTTACCTTCAAAGAACTCAACCTTGCCCTCATCCTGGTAATCGATGATGTGGGTGGCAATACGGTCCAGGAACCAGCGGTCATGCGAGATCACCATCGCGCAGCCCGGGAACTCCAGCAGGGCATTCTCCAGCGCGCGCAGGGTTTCGATGTCGAGGTCGTTGGTCGGTTCATCCAGCAGCAGCAGGTTACCGCCTACCTGAAGCAGTTTCGCCAGGTGCAGACGTCCGCGCTCACCGCCGGAGAGTTCGCCCACGCGTTTGCCCTGATCGGTGCCTTTGAAGTTAAAGCGTCCGACATAGGCACGGCTTGGCATCTCGGTGGTACCGATACGCATGATGTCCTGACCGCCAGAGACTTCTTCCCATACCGTTTTGGTGTTATCCATCGCGTCACGGAACTGATCGACCGACGCCAGCTTCACGGTTTCGCCCAGCTCGATGCTGCCGGAATCAGGTTGTTCCTGACCCGACATCATACGAAACAGTGTCGATTTACCCGCGCCGTTCGGCCCGATAATCCCGACAATCGCGCCTTTTGGCAGCGAGAATGACAGATCGTCAATCAGGACGCGGTCGCCATACGATTTGCTGAGGTTTTTCACTTCCAGCACTTTATCGCCGAGGCGTGCGCCAGGCGGAATAAAGAGTTCGTTGGTTTCATTACGCTTCTGATAATCGCTGTTGTTCAGCTCTTCAAAGCGAGCCAGACGCGCCTTGCCTTTAGACTGACGGCCTTTCGCACCCTGGCGAACCCACTCCAGCTCTTTTTCAATGGATTTGCGGCGTGCAGCTTCCTGTGACGCTTCCTGCGCCAGACGCTGATCTTTCTGCTCCAGCCAGGAGGAGTAGTTGCCTTCCCACGGAATACCTTCACCGCGGTCCAGCTCCAGGATCCAGCCCGCTACGTTATCGAGGAAGTAACGGTCGTGGGTGATCGCCACCACGGTGCCTTCAAAGTCGTGCAGGAAGCGTTCCAGCCAGGCGACAGATTCCGCATCCAGGTGGTTGGTCGGTTCATCAAGCAGCAGCATGTCCGGCTTTTCCAGCAGCAGACGGCACAGCGCCACGCGACGGCGCTCACCACCCGACAGGTTGCCGATTTTGGCATCCCACTCCGGCAGACGCATGGCGTCAGCGGCACGGTTGAGCTGGGTTTCCAGATTGTGGCCATCGTGCGCCTGGATCACTTCTTCCAGACGACCCTGTTCGGCAGCCAGCTTGTCAAAGTCTGCATCGGGATCGGCGTAAAGCGCGTAGACTTCATCCAGACGTTTCAGGGCGCCAGCAACTTCTGCCACCGCTTCTTCAACCGATTCACGCACGGTGTGTTCCGGGTTGAGCTGTGGCTCCTGCGGCAGATAGCCCACTTTAATGCCCGGCTGCGGGCGTGCTTCCCCTTCGATATCTTTATCGATACCGGCCATGATACGCAGCAGGGTCGATTTACCCGCGCCGTTCAGGCCGAGAACGCCGATTTTGGCGCCCGGGAAGAAGCTGAGAGAGATATTCTTCAGAATGTGACGCTTCGGCGGTACCACTTTGCCGACGCGATGCATGCTATAGACGAATTGAGCCACGTTGTGATGAGCCTCTTGGTCTGTAAATAGTGGAACGTCAGATGCTGAAGTTTAGCTTTTTTCGCGGCCTAATCACAGCCGCGCCACGGTGAAACTTGCGTGACAGGCGTGATGTCAGGCGCACTGCTGCGTAATTGTACGCGCTGACAACGCTCAGGGAAGATGCAGGGCTATCGCCTGCTCTGTCAGCCACGCACTGAGCGCGTCGTCAGGAGCGCTGTCGCTGACCAGCCGCTCAAACCGGTGCAGTGCGCTGATACGCGCGGGCAGCACCTTGCCATATTTGCTGCTGTCTGCCACCAGTACCCGTTCGCGCGCGCGCAGCATGGCGTGATGCTTCATCGCCAGCTCATTCAGGTTGTAGCAGGTTGCCCCCTGCTGCAGATCCACGCCGGCTGCTGAGATAAACGCCAGCGCCGGGCAGAGGTCATCAAGAATGGAGTGGTTGCCGACTGGCGTGAACACCGCATTGTCAGCGTGAAACTCGCCGCCGCTGAGGATCACGCTGCAGGCGGGCTTCTCTTTCAGCGCCAGAAAGGTGTTCATCGCGCAGCAAATAGCCGTAAAGGGGAGGGTGTCCGGAATAGCATCGATGACGTAGGGCAGCGTGGTTCCGCAGTCAAAAAACACCGTATCATTTTCACGAATCAGCGCGGCGGCGGCCTGCGCCAGCCGACGTTTACGTGCGGCGTTATGCCCGTGCTGATCGGAGACAAAATAGTGCCCGACATGACTTTTTGGATCGCTGACCACATAGCCACCGAGCAGTACCACCTGCGAGGCGGGTTCGCTGAGATCGCGGCGGATGGTCATTTCAGAGACGCCCAGCAGCTGCGCCGCCTCTTTCAGATGCAGCTTATCGGTGCGTTTCAGGGCCTGGGCCAGCTTATTGAGTCGTTCGTCGCGCCGGGTTTCCATAAGCATCTCGGTAAAAGTGGTGTTCTGCCGCAGAGCAGCGGATGCGGTTTGCCATTTAGCCTCTGAGCGAGACAATCCTGACAGGTTTCAGGCGGTTGCGGCGCCGTCAGCAGCGGGTGGCTAATAGTAGCCTTAAAGGCGCGGTGGCGTAAACTGCGTTGCAGGTGCACAAGCGGCTTAGGGTGGCAGGAACATACTTACCAGGTAAATTTTGTTAAGAACGTGGCGAGAGATGAAAGCCCTGGTTAGCATGAAGGGAGTCCGGCATACGCTGGACCGAAGCAGAGAGGAGAGCGGAGTGGAGAAGTGGCGTAACTGGATGATAGGGATGTGTCTGGTCAGCACGGCAGGCAGCGTATGGGCCGACTCGCTGGATCAGCAACGACAGCGCTATGCGCAGATCAAGCAGGCCTGGGATAACAAACAGATGGACCAGGTTGAGCAGCTGATGCCGACGCTGCAGGATTATCCGCTCTATCCCTATCTGCAATATCGCCTGCTGGCGCAGGATCTCGATCAGGAAGCGGGGCTGGCGATCAAAAACTTTATTCAGCAGTATCCGACGCTGCCGCCGGCAAAATCGCTGCAGACGCGGTTTGTGAACGTGCTGGCGCACCGGCAGGACTGGCAGGGGATCCTGAGTTTTAGTCCGGATGAGCCAAAGCCGGTGCAGGCGCGCTGCAACTGGTATTACGCTAAATGGGCCACCGGCCAGCAGCAAACGGCGTTTGCCGGTGCGAAAAGCATCTGGCTGCGCGGATCGGCACTGCCCGCCGACTGTGACCGGCTCTTCTCGGTCTGGCAGGCGTCAGGCCAGCTCTCGCCGATTACCATTCTGGAGCGCATCCGGCTGGCAATGAAGGCGGGCAACGACAGCCTGGTGAACTACCTGGCGAAAATGCTGCCGGCAGATTATCAGACCACCGCCAGCGCACTGCTGGCCCTGCAGCAGAACCCGCAGACCGTAACGACCTTTGCCGCCACGCTGGGGCCGACCGACTTTACCCGCATGGCCACCAGCTACGCCTTTGCGCGCGTGGCGCGCGAAGATATGGATAACGCGCGCATGATGATCCCGCAGCTGGTCAACGCGCAGAAGATGAGTCAGGCAGAAGAACAGGATCTGAAAGAGGCTGTGGTATGGCGCATGATGGGAGCCGACCTGACCTCAGAGCAGGCGCGCTGGCGTGATGCCGTCGTGATGAACAGTGAATCCACCGCGCTTATGGAGCGTCGCGTGCGCCTTGCGCTGAGCGAAAACGACCGCCGCGGCCTGAACACCTGGATTGCGCGACTGCCGCCGGAAGCGAAAGAAAAAGATGAGTGGCAGTACTGGCAGGCCGATTTGCTGATAGCGCAGGGACGTAAAGAGGAGGCGGATGAGATCCTGCGTAAGCTGATGCAGCAGCGCGGCTTCTACCCGATGGTCGCGGCGCAGCGGCTTGGCACCGACTATCCGCTGAAAATTGATGACGCGCCGGCTGCGGACAACAGCATCGTGCAGGGGCCGGAGATGGCGCGCGTACGTGAGCTGATGTACTGGGGCATGGATAACCTCGCGCGCAGCGAGTGGGCAAACCTGATTGTCAGTAAAACCCGCACCCAGCAGCAGATGCTGGCGCACTACGCGAACCAGCAGGACTGGTGGGATCTGAGCGTGCAGGCCACGATCAGTGCAAAAATGTGGGATAGCCTGAAAGAGCGTTTCCCGCTGGCGTGGCGCAATCTGTATCAGCAATATACCGGCGATAAGGCGATCGATCCGAGCTACGCCATGGCGATCTCGCGTCAGGAGAGCGCATGGAACCCGAAAGCGCGCTCCCCGGTCGGGGCCAGCGGATTAATGCAGGTGATGCCAGCCACGGCCGCGCATACCGTGAAGATGTACAATATTCCCGGCTACGTGAACAGCAGCCAGCTGCTTGATCCGCAAACCAATATCCAGATTGGCACGCAGTATCTGGAGTATGTTTATCAGCAGTTCGGGCAGAACCGCATCTTCTCCTCTGCCGCTTATAATGCCGGCCCGGGACGGGTGCGCAGCTGGCGCAACAACAGCGGAGGCAAACTGGATGCCGTGGCCTTTATTGAAACGATTCCGTTCTCTGAAACCCGGGGTTACGTGAAGAACGTGCTGGCGTATGACGCCTATTATCGTTACTTCATGGGTAAACCTGACAAGATTCTCAGCGACAGCGAGTGGAATCAGCGTTACTGAGTGTGTTATGCTTCCGTACTCGTTAATGAGTACGGAAGCCGCTATGCCTTCATCCCTTTCTGAACAGTCCGCTGACGATCACTGGCTGCGTTTTATCGACCTGATGCAGCACGCATTTGCTGATGACCTGGCACTGCCGATGCTGCAGCTGATGATGACGCCCGACGAACGTGAATCGTTCGGTACGCGGCTGCGCATCATTGAAGCGTTAATCAACGGCGATATCAGCCAGCGTGAGCTGAAAAACGAGCTGGGCGTGGGCATCGCAACGATAACGCGAGGCTCCAACAGCTTGAAAGAAGCGCCGCCTGAACTCAGACGCTGGCTGGAAGCCCGGCTAATTACTGCTGATAAAGCGGATGAGTAAACGGGCAGAGTGCGAGGATCAGCGCCTGATGATAGACGCTGGAGCGGGTCAGCAGGCCCTGCGTAAAGGCGCCGATCGCGCCGCCCTTGTGTTTGATATTCTCTACGCCAGTCAGGCGTGCCATCTCCTCGCCCAGCTCGCGCCCGGCTGCTAACCCTGCCAGTACAACCGGCGGCAGCGTAAAACTGGCAGAGCGTGATTCACCGCGCTGCTGTGTATTTTCCACCACCATCCATGCAAACGCGCAGTCGCTCTCAATGCCCGCCTCAATAGCCACCCAGAAATCCGCCTCTGGCGCGGCCGCACGGGCATTAACTACGCGCTGACGTGCGCCGCGACGCGTTTCCGCATCGCTGAGCGGCTGAGCCGCCACGCCGCTCTCGACCGCTACCCCGCGAATATGGCACGATCCCTCACCGAAAACGTCGCTGAACGCCTGCGCAACCGCGCGAATTTTTGCCGGATTGGTGGTGGCTGCGACAACATGGTACATAATGGGTTGAACCCTCAAGGCAAATTTGTCGCAGTATAACGGAAATCACGCATGTTACAGGTCTATCTTGTTCGTCACGGTGAAACGGTTTGGAATGCGGCCCGACGCATTCAGGGGCAGTCCGACAGTGCTCTGACGGATAAAGGTGAACAGCAGGCACGTCAGGTCGGTGAGCGGGTGAAAACGCTGGGCATTACGCACGTCATCGCCAGCGATTTAGGTCGCACCCGGCGTACGGCAGAAATTATTGCTGACGCCTGCGGCTGCCCGGTTACGCTGGATGCACGTCTGCGCGAGCTCAATATGGGCTGTCTGGAGCAGCGTCCGCTTGATGGCCTGACGGCCGAAGAAGAGCGCTGGCGCAAGGCGCTGGTGGATGGCACAGAAGCGGGGCGCATTCCTGGCGGTGAGTCAATGAGCGAGCTGGCGGCACGCATGCACGATGCGCTGAATGCCTGCCTCGATCTGCCAGCTGGCAGCCGGCCGCTGCTGGTCAGCCACGGTATGGCGCTGGGTGCGCTGGTCAGTACCATTCTGGGGTTACCGGCGCACGCGGAACGCCGGCTGCGCCTGCGCAACTGCTCAATTTCACGCGTGGATCATCAGCAGAGCGCCTGGCTGGCCTCTGGCTGGATCGTAGAAACCGCCGGTGATGTCTCGCATCTTGACGCTCCGGCACTGGATGAGCTGCCAGGGGCGCATTAATGCGCCCCCTACGGAAAATGTAGGGGCGCCATTAATGGCGCCCGGGTTAATGCGCGTGCGGAACGTGATGACGCCATTAATGGCGCCCGGATTGATGTGCGTGCGGAACGTGATGACGTCATTAATGGCGCCCGGGTTAA
>NZ_DGLH01000013.1:88279-266301 GCF_002387285.1 Pantoea sp. UBA4549
CCCCCACATTCCCCGTAGGGGTGCCATTAATGGCGCCCGGGTTGATGCGCATGCGGAACGTGATGATGTTTTTACCGCGGCCAGGGCGCATTAATGCGCCCCCCACATTCCCCGTAGGGGCGCCATTAATGGCGCCCGGGTTGATGCGCGTACGGAACGTGATGACGCCATTAATGCGCCCCCTGCAGGCTTCTTGGGCGATTAATTAACGGGCTGCGGGCGGATCGGGATCAGGTATTCGCAGCGGATATCGGCCGGCGGTTCGCTGCGCTTTTTGCCGCCGTGGGTATAGAAGCGCTCAATATCCTGGCCCTGACGGCGGATTAATCCCAGCATCGGCATGCAGGTGCCGTAGAGCATCAGGATAAACTCCTGCAGTGCGACGCGCGGCCCTTCATAGCTGAACTGCACGTAGTCTCCTGCTTCCAGCGTCACGCGCTGGTTAGACTGCATGTCCAGCGCCTGCTGATCGACCGGAACCGCAGTGGTATAAAGGATCTCCTGCTCATCATCTTTCTCATGGCTGGCGCGTACCTGATGCAGGCCGTAAAGCACCGGCGGCACGGTATCGGTTTCCAGCAGGAACTGCTTCCAGAAGTGCACGCGCATCTCATCGCGATAGCGGGAGATCTGCTCCAGCGCGCAGGTGTAACTCTGCGTCTGCCCCACCAGAATCGTCTCCGGCAGCGTGACAAACTGTGCTTCTGGCACGGGCTGGTTATCCAGACGAATGGGCGGGCGGATACCGTAAGAGTTCCACTCAGATGAGCGACGATACCAGGCAGGCGTCTGATTAAACTGTTTCTTAAACGCGCGCGTAAAGGTCTGCTGTGAATCGAAGCGATACTGCAGAGCGATATCAAGGATAGGGCGGCTGGTCAGGCGCAGCGCCACCGCGGCTTTGGAGAGACGGCGCGCACGGATGTATGCCCCGATGGCATGTCCGGTAACCTCTTTAAACATCCGTTGCAGGTGCCATTTGGAGTAACCCGCTTTCAGCGCAACGTTATCAAGTGAAAGCGGCTGATCCAGATGGCTCTCCAGCCAGACAAGCAAATCGCGAATGATACCGGCTTGGTCCATAAAACATCCTCATAACTCTCTGGTGGCGCAACGATGAAGTCGTCGAATAATAGCACTAAATGCACAAACGCGCGGCGCTTGTGTGTTGATCAAGTGTGCTATATCAATGCGGGTGATAACCCGTTCAGGTTTGGTTCTTTTATCTGGTGACGGTACATTATCGCCACATCTCTTTCCTTTGCAATGGTAACCCAATGACAATAAATCGCGCTCTTATAGTCACGCTGGCAACTTTTATGTTCACCCCCGTCGCGCTGGCGGAGGAGATCGGCTCTGTTGACACCGTATTCAAAATTTTCGGCCCCGATCATAAAATCGTGGTCGAAGCGTTCGACGATCCGGACGTGAAAAATGTCACCTGCTATATCAGCCGGGCAAAAACCGGCGGCATCAAAGGGGGACTGGGGCTGGCTGAAGATACATCGGATGCGGCTATCTCCTGCCAGCAGGTAGGGCCTGTAGAGCTTAGCGAGAAAATCGCACAAGGCAAGGCGCAGGGAGAAGTGGTGTTTCGCAAGCGGACATCGCTGGTGTTCAAAAAGCTGCAGGTGGTGCGCTTTTTTGATCAGAAACGCAACGCGCTGGTCTATCTGAGCTATTCCGATAAGGTCGTGGATGGATCACCGAAAAACGCGCTGAGCGCGGTGCCCATTATGCCGTGGCATTAAAGCCGTTAAAAAAAACGCCCGGACGGGCGTTTTTTTACTGTTTAACTTAATCCTGCAGTTCACCGCAGAAGCGATAGCCTTCGCCATGGATGGTGGCGATGATTTCCGGCGTATCGGGTGTTGACTCGAAATGTTTACGAATACGGCGAATCGTGACATCCACGGTACGGTCATGCGGCTTAAGCTCGCGACCGGTCATCTTCTTAAGCAGGTCGGCACGCGTCTGGATTTTGCCCGGATTTTCGCAAAAATGCAGCATTGCGCGGAATTCACTGCGCGGTAGCTTGTATTGCTCGCCGTTTGGGCTGATCAGCGAGCGGCTGTTAATATCCAGTTCCCAGCCGTTGAAGCGATAGCTCTCAACCTGACGACGCTCTTCACCCGGCATGGCCAGGTTCATGGTGCGCGACAGCAGATTGCGCGCGCGAATGGTCAGCTCACGCGGATTAAAAGGTTTAGTGATGTAGTCATCAGCGCCAATTTCCAGGCCGAGGATCTTATCCACTTCATTATCGCGACCGGTCAGAAACATCAGCGCGACGTTTGCCTGTTCACGCAGCTCGCGCGCCAGCAGCAATCCATTTTTCCCTGGGAGGTTGATATCCATAATCACCAGGTTTACGTCATTGTCTGTTAAAACCTGATGCATTTCAGCACCATCAGTGGCTTCATAGACCACGTAACCTTCCGCCTCAAAAATGCTTTTTAGCGTGTTACGCGTGACCAGTTCGTCTTCAACGATAAGAATGTGCGGGGTCTGCATGTTTTGCTACCTAAAATTTGCCAACAAATCGAAAACAGGGCGTACAACCGTTGCCGCGACAAAATAAAAATGTGTCATAGGCGTCTGCGCAACCGGAGTACGAAATAATCTTCGGAATATACCATCCATCAGGTCAACGTCAGTGTCAGCTCAGCCGGTCAGAATGAATATCTGTGCGCCCCGTTGGGATCGGAATAGCGTTTATCCTAACCGCATTAACAGCAACCTAACAGCACCAGCAACAACCGATAAGCATAAAAACAACGCTTCGTTGACTTATATCAAAAGCAAGTGTAGCACGTTAACACTTTTATGAAAAACTTCTCCTG
Source organism: Pantoea sp. UBA4549 (assembly GCF_002387285.1). Lineage (NCBI taxonomy): Bacteria > Pseudomonadati > Pseudomonadota > Gammaproteobacteria > Enterobacterales > Erwiniaceae > Pantoea > Pantoea sp. UBA4549. The sequence continues at coordinate 91,123 of NZ_DGLH01000013.1, forward strand.
TATTGCCAGCTTAGCTCACAAAAAGCAGCATTTTCGCTACATTTAACCCGCGGTTTTAAACGCGTGCAAATTGCATAAATAGCTGGCGTAGTGCAATGAATTAACAGGGTTTATGTTTTATAACGCCATAATATTTGCCTGAGAGTGACAAATGTCTTCAGCACAATTTATTCCGGCAGTTTAACATTATTAACATTCCGCTTTATCACTGCATAACAATTGGTATTTTTATCACTGCATGCCACCATAGCGCACAGTGTTAATTTGCTACCGGAAAAATTATGTCTTTTCCCCTGATTTTGGTTTCACCCGCCCGCCCGGAAAATATTGGTGCCGCTGCCCGCGCAATGAAAACCATGGGCTTTACTGAGCTGCGCATTGTCGCCAGCGACGCATGGCAGGATCCGGCGGCGCGACGTGTTGCGCACGGCGCCGGTGAAATCCTCGACAGTATCCGGACTTACGCCACGCTGAGTGAAGCGCTGGCCGATGTCGATTTTTCTGTTGCCACCACTGCACGCAGCCGGGCGAAGTTTCGCTACTACGCTACGCCTGCACAGGTTGAGACTATATTGCAGGAAAAGCGGCAGTGGCTGCCGCGCATTGCGCTGGTATTTGGACGTGAAGATAGCGGACTGACAAACGAGGAGCTGGATCAGGTCGACCTGCTGACCGGTATCCCGATGGCGGCGGATTATCCCTCCCTGAATCTGGGGCAGGCGGTCATGGTCTACTGCTATCAGCTCGCTTCACTTAATCAGGTCACCGTCACCCCGGCAGAAACGGCGAATGCGCTGCAGCTGCAGGCGCTGCGTCAGCGGTTTCAGCAGCTGCTTACCACGCTGGAGGTGAGCGATGACACTAAAATGGTGGACTGGATCGAGCAGCGCATCGGTCTGCTGGAGCAGCGCGACAGCGCAATGCTGCACCGGCTGCTGCACGATGTGGAAAAAAAGCTGGCAGAGAATTACTCGGAAAAACCCTGAGTTGGTAGCTGCTGATCGGGCATCTCGCGTTTGTCGTAAACGATCTTAACAGCATTTGCCCGATTCAGCGCAGCACTGCCCGGCTGCAGGTTCACCCGCAAAAGACAAATTCGTTGACTTAACGTGTGCTTTGCTTTACTTCTGGAAGGCAGACGGACAAGACAAAGACAGACAGAAAAATCTTAATGCGTAACGACAGCCTGAACACCACAACAATTATTACCACCACCATTACCACAGGTAACGGTGCGGGCTGACGCATACAGGAAAAAATAAAAAAGAAGCCCGCACCTCAACAGTGCGGGCTTTTTTTTCGGCAAAAATTCAGGAGAGCTTTAACCATGCGAGTGCTGAAATTCGGCGGAACCTCAGTAGCCAACGCAGAGCGTTTTCTGCGCGTGGCGGACATTCTGGAAAGCAATGCGCAGCAGGGACAGGTTGCCACCGTGCTCTCTGCACCCGCAAAAATTACTAATCACCTGGTAGCGATGATTGAAAAAACCATCAGCGGCCAGGATCCCCTGCCGAATATCAGTGACGCTGAGCGCATTTTTGCCGATCTCCTGCAGGGACTCGCGGCGGCCCAGCCGGGGTTTGACGTTGATCGCATGAGCACTTTTGTTGCGCTGGAGTTTGCTCAGCTGAAGCAGGTGCTGCACGGTATCAGCCTGCTGGGGCAGTGCCCGGATGCGGTCAATGCGGCTATTATCTGTCGCGGCGAAAAGCTGTCGATTGCCATTATGGAAGCGCTGCTGCAGGCGCGTGGTTATCCGGTAACCGTTATCGATCCGGTTGAGAAGCTGCTGGCCGTGGGGCACTACCTGGAATCCACCGTGGATATTCCTGAATCCACCCGCCGTATCACCGCCAGCCAGATCCCGGCCGATCATATGATCCTGATGGCGGGCTTCACCGCCGGTAATGAAAAGGGTGAGCTGGTGGTGCTGGGGCGTAACGGTTCCGACTATTCGGCTGCCGTGCTGGCCGCCTGTCTGCGCGCTGACTGCTGCGAAATCTGGACCGACGTTGACGGGGTCTACACCTGCGATCCGCGCCAGGTACCCGATGCGCGCCTGCTGAAGTCGATGTCTTATCAGGAAGCGATGGAGCTCTCCTACTTTGGTGCCAAAGTACTGCATCCGCGCACCATTGCACCGATCGCACAGTTTCAGATCCCCTGCTTAATTAAAAATACCGCCAATCCGCAGGCGCCCGGCACGCTGATTGGCGGCGAAGGCGGTGATGATGAGAATCCGGTTAAAGGCATTACTCATCTTAACAATATGGCGATGTTTAACGTCTCCGGTCCCGGAATGAAAGGCATGGTGGGCATGGCCGCGCGCGTATTTGCCGCGATGTCACGTACCGGCATCTCCGTGGTGCTGATCACACAATCCTCCTCTGAATACAGCATCAGCTTCTGCGTGCCGCAGAGTGAACAGGCGCGCGCGCGGCGCGTACTGGAAGAAGAATTCCATCTTGAGCTGAAAGAGGGTCTGCTCGATCCGCTGGATGTGCTGGAGCAGCTGGCGGTGATTTCAGTAGTAGGCGACGGCATGCGTACGCTGCGCGGCATTTCCGCCAAATTCTTTTCAGCGCTGGCGCGCGCCAATATCAATATCGTGGCGATCGCCCAGGGCTCTTCCGAACGCTCAATTTCTGTTGTGGTAAGTAATGACGATGTGACTACCGGCGTACGCGTTGTGCATCAGATGCTGTTTGCCACCGATCAGGTGATTGAAGTGTTTGTGATCGGCGTGGGCGGCGTGGGCGGTGCGCTGCTCGATCAGCTGCATCGCCAGCAGGCGTGGCTGAAAGGCAAACATATCGATCTGCGTGTCTGCGGGATCGCGAATTCACGCGCGCTGCTGACCGATGTCCACGGTATCGATCTGAGTGACTGGAAAGGCGCGCTGAGTGAAGCGCGTGAGCCGTTTAACCTCGGACGTCTGATCCGGCTGGTAAAAGAGTATCACCTGCTCAATCCGGTGATCGTCGACTGTACCTCCAGCCAGGCGGTGGCCGACCAGTATGCAGACTTCCTTGCAGAAGGTTTCCATGTGGTGACGCCTAACAAAAAGGCGAACACCTCCTCGTGGAATTACTACCAGCAGATGCGGGCTGCCGCCGCCAAATCGCGCCGCAAGTTTCTTTATGACACTAACGTCGGCGCCGGTCTGCCGGTGATTGAAAACCTGCAGAACCTGCTGAACGCGGGTGATGAGCTGATTAAATTTTCCGGCATTCTCTCCGGCTCGCTCTCTTTTATCTTCGGCAAGCTGGATGAGGGAATGTCGCTGTCGCAGGCGACTACGCTGGCGCGCGAGATGGGCTTTACCGAACCCGATCCGCGTGACGATCTGTCGGGAATGGATGTGGCGCGCAAGCTGCTGATCCTGGCGCGTGAGGCGGGCCATCAGCTGGAGCTGAGCGATATCAATATCGAACCGCTTCTGCCTGCGAGCCTGACTGAACTGGCAGATGCGGATCAGTTTATGGCGCGTCTGCCGGAGCTGGATAACGCCTTTGCAGCACGCGTCGCTCAGGCGCGTGACGAAGGCAAAGTGCTGCGTTTTGTCGGAGCGATTGCAGAAGATGGGCGCTGCAGCGTTAAGATTGAGGCGGTAGACGGTAACGATCCGCTGTGCAAAGTGAAAAACGGTGAAAATGCGCTGGCGTTCTATAGCCGCTACTATCAGCCAATTCCGCTGGTGCTGCGCGGGTATGGTGCAGGGAATGATGTTACCGCAGCGGGCGTATTTGCCGATCTGCTGCGTACGCTGTCGTGGAAGTTAGGAGTTTAATAATGGTAAAAATTTATGCACCGGCCTCCATTGGCAACGTCAGCGTTGGCTTTGACGTGCTGGGGGCTGCGGTGTCGCCGGTGGATGGATCGCTGCTGGGCGATTGTGTGGCCGTCGAAGCGGCCGATCGTTTCAGCCTTGTGAATCGTGGTCGTTTTGTCAGCAAACTGCCTGACGATCCTGAAGAAAATATTGTTTATCAGTGCTGGGAGCGTTTCTGTCAGGCAATCGGCAAAGAGGTGCCGGTGGCGATGACGCTGGAAAAAAATATGCCGATCGGCTCCGGTCTCGGCTCCAGCGCCTGCTCGGTGGTAGCGGGCTTGATGGCGATGAACGAATTCTGCGGCAAGCCGCTCAGCGATACCGCGCTGCTGGCGCTGATGGGCGAGCTGGAAGGGCGTATTTCCGGCAGCGTTCACTATGACAATGTGGCTCCCTGCTTCCTGGGCGGCGTACAATTGATGATTGAAGAGCAGGGGATTATCAGCCAGCAGGTGCCCTGTTTTGATGAGTGGCTGTGGGTTATGGCGTATCCCGGCATCAAGGTTTCGACCGCGGAAGCGCGGGCGATTCTGCCGGCGCAATATCGTAAGCAGGATGTGATTAAGCATGGCCGCCTGCTGGCGGGCTTTATCCATGCCTGTCATACCCGGCAGCCGCAGCTGGCGGCTAAGCTGATGCAGGATGTGGTGGCTGAACCGTACCGCACTAAACTGCTGCCAGGGTTCGCCGCAGCACGGCAGGCGGCAGCCGACATCGGCGCGCTGGCCTGCGGTATCTCGGGCTCCGGCCCGACGCTTTTCGCTGTTTGCAATGAGAGGGCAACGGCGCAGCGGATGGCAGACTGGCTGAACCAGCACTATCTGCAGAATGAAGAAGGCTTCGTCCATATCTGCCGTCTTGATACGGCTGGCGCACGTAAACTGGGATAACGTATGAAACTCTATAATCTTAAGGATCACAACGAGCAGGTCAGCTTCTCACAGGCAGTGAAACAGGGGCTGGGCTCGCAGCAGGGGCTGTTCTTTCCACTGGAGCTGCCGGAATTTGAACTGACTGACATCGATGCGATGCTGGAGATGGACTTTGTCAGCCGCAGCAGCAAAATCCTGTCTGCTTATATCGGAGATGAAGTCACCCCGCATCAGCTGGCTGAGCGGGTCAAAACGGCCTTTACGTTTCCGGCTCCGGTGGCGAAGGTCAGCGAAGATATCGCCTGTCTGGAGCTGTTCCACGGCCCGACGCTGGCGTTTAAAGATTTCGGCGGCCGCTTTATGGCGCAGATGCTCTCCTACGTTTCTGGCGCAGATGAGCAGATCACCATCCTGACCGCCACCTCGGGTGATACCGGGGCCGCCGTGGCACACGCCTTCTACGGTATGGAAAACGTGCGCGTGGTGATCCTCTATCCGCAGGGCAAAATCAGCGCCCTGCAGGAAAAACTGTTCTGCACGCTGGGTGGCAATATTGAAACTATCGCGATTGATGGCGATTTCGATACCTGTCAGTCGCTGGTTAAGCAGGCGTTTGATGATGAGGAGCTGAAAAAAGCGATTGGCCTTAACTCCGCTAACTCCATTAACATCAGTCGTCTGCTGGCGCAGATCTGCTACTACTTTGAGGCGGTCGCACAGCTGCCGCAGGAGCAGCGCAATCAGCTGGTGGTCTCGGTACCCAGCGGTAACTTTGGCGATCTTACCGCCGGCCTGCTGGCAAAATCGCTTGGTCTGCCCATCAAACGGTTTATCGCCGCAACCAACGCCAATGACACCGTACCGCGCTTTCTCGGCAACGGGGCCTGGCAGCCGAATGCCACCGTGGCTACCCTGTCAAACGCCATGGATGTCAGCCAGCCCAATAACTGGCCGCGCGTGGAAGAGCTGTTCCGCCGTAAAACCTGGCGTCTGACCGATCTCGCTTACGGTGCGGTTTCTGATGAGACGACGCAGGCCACGATGCGCGAGCTGGCCGATCTGGGTTATCTCTCCGAACCGCACGCGGCCATCGCTTATCGTCTGCTGCGCGATCAGCTGCAGGAAGGTGAGTATGGATTGTTCCTCGGCACGGCGCATCCGGCAAAATTCCGCGAGAGCGTAGAGGAGATTCTGGGACAGACGCTTACGCTGCCGCAGGCGCTGGCCGATCGTGCCGATTTGCCGCTGCTGTCTCACCAGATGCCGGCAGAGTTTGCCGCACTGCGCAAATTCCTGCTGCGGTAACGGATCGGAGCGTATTCATGGCAGCCAGGGGCGCATAAATGCGCCCCCTACGGATATCCCATCCCCCTGTAGGGGCGCCATTCATGGCGCCCGGGTTGATACGCGTATAAAACGTGATGACGCCATTCATGACGCCCGGGTTGATACGCGTATAAAACGTGATGACGCCATTCATGACGCCCGGGTTGATGCGCGTGCGAAACGTGATGACGTCATTAATGACGCCCGGATTGATGCGCGTACGAAACGTGATGACGCCATTCATGACGCCCGAACTGATGTGCACACGAAACGTGATGACGTCCCGGCATAAAACGATTTATGCCTGCTGCTGGCGCTTAAACACCAGCTCATTCCCCTGGCTGGCTGGCGCATCAAAACGGTATCCCTCCACGTCAAACTGCTTCAGCTGTTCTGCCTCTGTCAGACGATGCTCAATCACAAAACGGCTCATCAGCCCGCGCGCTTTTTTGGCGTAAAAACTGATGACTTTATAGTGACCATCTTTTTCATCCAGAAACACCGGCTTCACCACATCGGCATCAAGTTTCGCCGGCTTTACTGCCCGGAAATATTCGTCTGAAGCAAGATTGATCAACACCCGATCGCCCTGCGCCTGTAGCGCACGATTCAGCGTTTCCGTAAGCGTATCGCCCCAGAAGCTGTAGAGATCGCGGCCAGCCGGATTGGCCAGGCGGGTACCCATCTCCAGCCGGTAGGGTTGCATCAGATCCAGCGGCCGCAGCAGGCCATACAGGCCGGAGAGCATACGCAGATGCTGCTGGGCAAAATCAAAATCCGCTTCACTAAAACGTTCCGCCTGCAGGCCGGTATACACGTCACCTTTAAATGCCAGAATAGCCGGACGCGCATTTTCCGGCGTAAAGTGCGGCTGCCACTGGTTAAAGCGATCGGCGTTCAGGTGCGCCAGCTTGTCGCTGATACGCATCAGCGAAGCGATATCAGCCGGCGAAAGGGCGCGCGCAACGTCAATCAGCTGCTGCGATTTTTCCAGCAGCTCAGGCCGGGTAAAGCGGGGGGTGGCAAGCGGGCTCTCATAATCCAGCGTTTTCGCGGGTGAAATCACCATCAGCATACCGGGTCTCCTTGTGCGCCTGCTTAAATATCAGGACATTAACGGAAAATTTATTGCGCGGAGTGTATCAAAAAAGCGGCATCAATCGGCAAATCGCTCCTATTTGTTAGCGCTATCGTAAAGGGCACGCCACGATGTTGCGCCGCTGATTGCGCGTGATATTATCGATTCAGCCTTTTATACCCTGACAGTCAACTAAAGAGAAAAGAGAACCATGACGGATAAACTTACTTCCCTGCGTCAGCTGACTACCGTGGTCGCCGACACCGGTGATATTGCAGCGATGAAGCTCTATCAGCCGCAGGATGCCACCACGAACCCTTCCCTGATCCTCAACGCTGCCCAGATCCCTGAATACCGCAAGCTGATTGATGAAGCGATCGGCTGGGCGCGTGAGCAGAGCAGCAACAAGGAAGAGCAGCTGGCGCTGGTCTCTGACAAACTGGCTGTCAATATCGGGCTGGAGATCCTCAAACTGATCCCGGGCCGTATTTCAACAGAAGTGGATGCACGTCTCTCCTACGATACAGAAGCGAGCATCGCGAAGGCGCGCAGCCTGATTAAACTCTACAACGACGCGGGCATCAGCAACGATCGCATTCTGATCAAGCTCGCTTCAACCTGGCAGGGCATCCGCGCGGCGGAGCAGCTGGAAAAAGAAGGGATCAACTGTAACCTTACGCTGCTGTTCTCCTTCGCGCAGGCACGCGCCTGTGCGGAAGCAGGCGTCTTCCTGATCTCTCCTTTCGTGGGCCGTATTCTCGACTGGTACAAGCAGAACACCGATAAAAAAGAGTATGCGCCGCATGAAGATCCAGGCGTGGTCTCCGTGTCTGAAATCTACAGCTATTACAAACAGCATGGCTATGAAACCGTGGTGATGGGAGCCAGCTTCCGTAACGTGGGCGAAATCATCGAACTGGCGGGCTGCGACCGTCTGACTATCTCTCCGGGCCTGCTGAAAGAGCTGGCTGAGAGCGAAGGCAGCGTTGAGCGCAAGCTGAGCTACAGCGGTGAGATCAGCGAACGTCCGGCGAAAATGACCGAAGCGGAGTTCCTGTGGCAGCATAATCAGGATCCTATGGCGGTCACTAAGCTGGCGGAAGGTATCCGCAACTTTGCCGTTGATCAGGGCAAACTTGAAAAGATGCTTACTGAACTGCTGTAAGCCTGACGCCGTGGCGGTACCTTGCCGCCACGGTATTACGCATTTCTCTGCTCTGCGCTTTGTATTATCCTTTCTGCATCTCTCTTTTTTTGCCGCCACGCGGCTAACCACAGCGATACTCTTATGGACACTTTACGCATTGGATTAATTTCCGTTTCCGATCGCGCAGCAAACGGCATTTATCAGGATCAGGGCATTCCGGCCCTGGAGAGCTGGCTCAGCGGTGCACTGGCAACGCCCTTCGAGCTGGAGACACGCCTGGTACCGGATGAACAACCGATGATTGAGCAGGCGATCTGCGAGCTGGTGGATGAACGCTTCTGCCATCTGGTGCTGACCACCGGCGGTACCGGGCCGGCACGACGTGACGTAACGCCGGATGCGACGCTGGCGGTAGCGGATCGCGAAATGCCCGGCTTTGGTGAGCAGATGCGTCAAATCAGCCTGCAGTTTGTTCCCACCGCCATTTTGTCACGGCAGGTGGGGGTGATCCGCAAACAGTCGCTGATCCTGAATCTGCCCGGTCAGCCGAAATCGATCAAAGAGACGCTGGAAGGGGTAAAAGCGGAGGATGGCAGCGTCAGGGTGCCCGGAATTTTTGCTGCGGTGCCTTACTGCTTACAGCTGCTGGAAGGACCGTATATCGAGACGCATGCGGCAGTGGTAGCAGCATTTCGCCCGAAAAGCGCACGGCGTGAGACAAACCTCTGAAAATAAGGCTTTTCAGGCATAAAATTCAGCCTTGCTGGCGTGGTGCGGGTTTGCCGGTATAGTAACGTCTGCCCTACCTTTTCCGGCTCTGGATACCGCACCGTTATGGACTCGCTCACCTCGCATCGACTTAACCGGCAGGACTATAAAACCCTGTCGCTGGCTGCCCTTGGCGGGGCGCTGGAATTCTACGACTTCATTATTTTTATCTTCTTTGCTGCCGTTATTGGCGAACTCTTTTTTCCGCCGGATATGCCTGACTGGCTGCGTCAGGTGCAGACGTTCGGCATTTTTGCTGCCGGCTATCTGGCGCGCCCTTTGGGCGGCATTGTCATGGCGCACTTTGGTGACAAAGTTGGCCGGAAAAAGATGTTCAGCCTGAGCATTCTGCTGATGGCGCTGCCGACGCTGGCGATGGGCGCACTGCCCACCTATGCGAGCATCGGTATTGCTGCGCCGCTGCTGATGCTGCTATTGCGGATGCTGCAGGGCGCGGCTATCGGCGGTGAAGTCCCGGGTGCCTGGGTATTTGTTGCCGAGCACGTGCCGGAAAAGCGTACCGGCTTTGCCTGCGGCACGCTGACCGCAGGGCTCACCGCCGGTATTCTGCTGGGTTCGCTGGTGGCAACGCTGCTTAACACGACTTTTTCTCCGGCGGAAATGCGTGATTATGGCTGGCGACTGCCGTTCTTTCTCGGCGGTATGTTTGGCCTGCTGGCGATGTACCTGCGTCGCTGGCTGCATGAAACGCCGGTGTTTCAGCAGATGCAGCAGCGTAAAACCTTGTCTGAACGGCTGCCGCTGCAGGCTATTTTGCTGCACCATAAGCGCAGTATCGCGATCTCAATGTTGCTGACCTGGCTGCTCTCCGCCTGCATTGTTGTAGTGATTTTAATGGCGCCTGCACTGATGCAGAAGCAGGGCGTACCGGCTGCGCTGAGCCTGCAGGCTAACAGCCTCGCCACGGTGATGCTGCTGATCGGGTGCGTGCTGGCAGGCTGGATCGTGGATCGCGCGGGTGCGGCGCGTACACTAATAGCGGGATCGCTGCTGCTGGCTTTCTGCAGCTGGCACTTTTTCCAAAACACCGGCAGCGCGCCGCAGATGCTGTTCTTCTGGTATGGCGTAGCGGGGCTGAGCGTCGGCGTAGTAGGCGTGGTGCCGTTTGTGATGGTGCGGGCTTTCCCGGCAGCGGTGCGTTTTACCGGGATCTCGTTCTCATACAACGTTGCTTACGCGATTTTTGGCGGCCTGACGCCCATCAGCGTGACGCTGATGATGCAGCTGACCCCCATGGCACCGGCCTGGTACGTGCTGGCGCTGGCCGCTATCGGTACAGGCGTTGGCTGCTGGCTCTGGCGTGATGCGCGTCAGACCACGGTGCACTCCTCCCGCTCATTATCCTGATCGTGCCACGGCGGGGCAGTGCTGCTCCGCCGCTGGTGTTGTACATTTTCCCGCCATTTGCCCCGTTGGGGTAAAAGAATCGAAATATTTTTTGCTTTTAACCCTTGATGCGCATCGAAGCGGCCCCATTTACTTGTCATCGGGCGTTGTGAAGCAGCAAAAAGCCTGCAGACGCAGTTGAAAGTGGCGGTAACGACCACATCTCTGCATCACAACCCAATTTGACAAAGAATTTACGTGGGAGACGTTTAGATGGGTAAGATTATTGGTATTGACCTGGGTACAACCAACTCTTGTGTGGCGATCATGGACGGCGGCAAAGCACGCGTCCTGGAAAACGCTGAAGGCGATCGCACCACGCCGTCAATTATTGCGTATACCGCAGATGGCGAAACGCTGGTAGGTCAGCCGGCTAAACGTCAGGCAGTGACCAACCCGCAGAATACCCTGTTTGCTATTAAGCGCTTAATTGGCCGCCGCTTCCAGGACGAAGAAGTACAGCGTGATATCAAAATCATGCCGTACAAGATCACAGGTTCTGACAACGGTGATGCCTGGCTGGACGTGAAAGGCCAGAAAATGGCACCGCCGCAGATCTCTGCTGAAGTGCTGAAAAAAATGAAGAAAACCGCGGAAGATTTCCTCGGTGAAGCGGTGACTGAAGCGGTCATTACCGTACCGGCTTACTTCAACGATGCACAGCGTCAGGCGACCAAAGATGCAGGCCGTATTGCAGGTCTGGATGTTAAGCGCATCATCAACGAACCAACCGCAGCAGCGCTGGCGTACGGTCTGGACAAAGGCCAGGGCAACCGCACTATCGCGGTTTATGACCTGGGCGGCGGTACCTTCGATATCTCTATCATCGAGATCGACGACGTTGATGGCGAAAAAACCTTTGAAGTTCTGGCAACCAACGGTGATACCCACCTGGGTGGTGAAGACTTCGACAGTCGCCTGATTAACTATCTGGTAGCCGAATTCAAAAAAGACCAGGGTATCGATCTGCACAACGATCCGCTGGCTATGCAGCGTCTGAAAGAAGCGGCTGAGAAAGCAAAAATCGAGCTCTCTTCTGCGCAGCAGACCGATGTTAACCTGCCATACATCACGGCAGATGCAACCGGTCCTAAGCACCTGAACATCAAAGTGACGCGTGCGAAACTGGAATCTCTGGTAGAAGACCTGGTCACCCGCTCCATTGAGCCGCTGAAAGTGGCACTGCAGGATGCTGGCCTGTCAGTTTCTGACATCAACGATGTCATCCTGGTGGGTGGTCAGACGCGTATGCCAATGGTGCAGGCGAAAGTAACCGAGTTCTTCGGCAAAGAGCCACGTAAAGACGTGAACCCGGATGAAGCCGTAGCGGTCGGTGCTGCCGTGCAGGGTGGCGTACTGGCAGGTGATGTAAAAGACGTTCTGCTGCTGGACGTAACGCCGCTGTCGCTGGGTATTGAAACCATGGGCGGCGTCATGACCGCGCTGATCAGCAAGAACACCACTATTCCGACCAAGCACAGCCAGGTGTTCTCTACTGCTGAAGACAACCAGTCTGCCGTGACCATTCACGTGCTGCAGGGTGAGCGTAAACGTTCCGGTGATAACAAATCGCTGGGTCAGTTTAATCTCGACGGGATCCAGCCTGCGCCACGCGGTATGCCGCAGATCGAAGTTACCTTTGACATCGATGCCGACGGTATTCTGCATGTGTCAGCGAAAGATAAAAACAGCGGTAAAGAGCAGAAGATCACCATTAAAGCCTCTTCTGGTCTGAACGAAGACGAAATCGAAAAAATGGTGCGTGACGCGGAAGCGAACGCTGAATCTGACCGCAAGTTTGAAGAGCTGGTACAGACGCGCAACCAGGGCGACCAGATTGCGCACAGCACCCGTAAGCAGCTGGATGAAGCAGGCGACAAACTCTCTGCAGAAGACAAAGCACCTATTGAAGCTGCACTGACTGAGCTGAATACCGCGCTGAAAGGCGAAGACAAAGCGGCTATTGAAGCGAAAATGCAGGCGCTGATGGAAGTCTCCGGCAAGCTGATGGAGATGGCACAGCAGCAGGGCCAGGCAGACGCAGCGGACGCTGGTGACGCGTCAGCACAGAAACAAGATGACGTGGTCGACGCTGAGTTCGAAGAAGTTAAAGATAAAAAATAATTGCCCCTGACCGGGCGCGACGGCTGGCCTGACAGCCGTTGAAACCAGCACGGGCGTAGGAGTTTCTCCACGCCCGTGCAACTATGTTAAGGGCAGAACAAAATGGCTAAGAGTGATTTTTACGAGATCTTAGGCGTCTCAAAATCGGCTGATGAGCGTGAAATCAAAAAGGCTTATAAGCGCCTGGCGATGAAATATCACCCGGACCGCAATCCGGGCGACAAAGAAGCCGAAGCAAAATTTAAAGAAGTGAAGGAAGCGTACGAAATTCTGACGGATGCACAGAAGCGTGCGGCCTACGACCAGTATGGTCACGCAGCCTTTGAACAGGGCGGCGGTGGCGGCGGCTTTGGTGGTGGCGGCTTCGGCGGCGGTGGCGCAGACTTCAGCGATATCTTTGGCGACGTATTTGGCGATATCTTTGGCGGCGGTCGCCGTCAGCGTGCATCACGCGGTGCCGATTTACGCTACAACATGGAGCTGACGCTGGAAGAAGCGGTACGCGGCGTGACCAAAGAGATCCGCATCCCGGTACTGGAAGAGTGCGATGTCTGTCATGGCAGCGGTGCCAAAGCAGGCACGCAGCCGCAAACCTGTCCGACCTGCCACGGCGCGGGTCAGGTGCAGATGCGTCAGGGCTTCTTTACTGTGCAGCAGGCGTGTCCGACCTGTCACGGCCGCGGCTCGGTCATCAAAGATCCGTGCAACGCCTGTCATGGTCATGGACGCGTTGAGCGTCAGAAAACGCTGTCGGTGAAAATCCCGGCGGGCGTGGACACCGGCGACCGCATTCGTCTGAGTGGCGAAGGGGAAGCGGGCGAGCATGGCGCACCAGCGGGCGATCTCTACGTTCAGGTCTCGGTGAAGAAGCACCCTATCTTTGAGCGTGAAGAGAATAACCTCTATTGCGAAGTGCCGATCAACTTTGCGATGGCGGCACTGGGCGGGGAGATTGAAGTGCCCACGCTGGATGGCCGTGTGAAGCTGAAGGTGCCTGCTGAGACCCAGACCGGCAAGCTGTTCCGCATGCGCGGCAAAGGCGTAAAATCAGTGCGCGGCGGCGCCGTTGGTGACCTGCTGTGCCGGGTGGTGGTGGAAACGCCGGTCAGCCTGAATGATAAACAGAAAGCGCTGCTGCGCGAGCTGGAAGAGAGCTTTGGTGGCCCGAGCGGTGAAAAGAACAGCCCGCGTTCAAAAAGCTTCTTTGACGGCGTGAAGAAGTTCTTTGATGACCTGACGCGCTGATTCAGCGTCAGGGCAACACACGAAAAGCGGAGAGGTGACTCTCCGCTTTTTTATTAATTTTAAACTGGCGTAAAGACGCGGCAAGCGGCTTTTATCACAGGGTTAACGCGGTTACACTCCTTAACAAATTGTTTTTGCTCAGGAGGAGTTGTGAATAAGCCCCGTTCGATTAAAACGTTGCTGAAAAGCTTTATAGAAAGTGATGCCAGCAACGGCATGGTATTAATTCTCGCTGCGGTCGCGGCCATGATTCTGGCAAACAGTGCAGAGACGGCCGCTGGCTATCAGAGCTTTCTCGCTGAGCCGGTGCAGATCCGCTTTGGCGCACTCGATATCAGCAAGAACCTGCTGCTGTGGATCAACGATGCGCTGATGGCGCTGTTCTTTCTGCTGATCGGTCTGGAAGTGAAACGCGAATTAATCAGCGGCGAGCTGGCCAGTCGCGATCGCGCGATTTTTCCGGTCATTGCTGCCCTCGGCGGTATGGTTGCGCCGGCGCTGATTTTCCTGTTTTTCAATCATGACAATGAGATTGCGCGCAACGGCTGGGCGATTCCTACCGCGACCGATATCGCATTTGCTCTGGGCGTGCTGGCACTGCTTGGCAGTCGTGTTCCTCTGGCGCTGAAGGTGTTCCTGATGGCGCTGGCCATCATCGACGATCTCGGCGCGATTGTGATTATCGCACTCTTCTACACCAGCGATCTCTCTGTGCTGTCACTGAGCGTGGCGGCAGCGGCGATTGTGGTGCTGGCCATACTTAACCGCTGTGGCGTGCGGAATATCGCCGTCTATATGCTGGTCGGGATGGTGCTGTGGACGGCTGTACTGAAATCAGGCGTGCACGCCACGCTGGCAGGCGTGGTAGTCGGCTTCTTTGTACCGCTGGAAGAGAAAGAGGGGCATTCACCGGCAGAGCATCTGGCGCACGGTCTGATGCCGTGGGTGAACTGGCTGATTCTGCCGCTGTTCGCGTTTGCTAACGCCGGGATTTCACTGAGTGGTATCACCTTTGGTGATGTGTTCTCACCAGAGCCGCTGGGGATTATCCTCGGGTTACTGATTGGTAAACCGCTGGGTATTACGCTGTTCTGCTGGCTGGCCGTAAAACTGCGTCTGGCGGCGCTGCCGGGCGGGACAACGATACGCGATATCATGGCCATAGGCGTGCTGTGCGGTATCGGCTTTACCATGTCTATCTTTATCAGTTCGCTGGCCTTTGACGCCGCGCATGAAGAGCTGGTGACCTTCTCGAAACTGGGTATTCTCAGCGGCTCGCTGCTGTCAGCGGTGATTGGCTATACGCTATTGCGCGTTAAGCTGCGTTAACCGGAGAGGAGGCGTCAGCCTCCTTTTTACGCTGCCGGCAAACGACAGGCATAAAAAAACCGGCTATAAGCCGGTTCTTTCTACAAAGCGATAAACAGACAGGCGATTAAGCCAGTTTGTTGATCTGAGCCACCAGGTTTGCTTTATGGCGTGCAGCTTTGTTTTTGTGGATCAGACCTTTAGCAGCCTGACGGTCCACGATTGGTTGCATTTCGTTGAATGCGTTCTGCGCAGCAGCTTTGTCGCCGGTTGCGATAGCCGCGTATACTTTCTTGATGAAAGTACGCATCATAGAACGGTTGCTCGCGTTATGCTTGCGACGTTTCTCAGATGTTACGGCGCGTTTCTTAGCTGATTTGATATTAGCCAAGGTCCAACTCCCAAATGTGTTCTATATGGACAAATCAAAGGCCGAGGACTATGCCTTTTGCGCCTTCTTTTGTCAATGGATTTGTGCAAATAAGCGTCGTTTTAACCACGACACCCGCTTACGTAATTGATGGCGCAAGATTCTACCAGCAACCCCGCGCTGAATACAGTATTTCGCAACAAATTTCTTCAGTACGTGCGGTGATTTGTCGCTAAACAGCGGGCCAGAGGGCGCTTCAGCGCAGGAAAGGCGTGTATACGGGTTAACCTTAGCGCTATTCAAGGGTATAATCCGCCGATTTCCACCGGTTTGAGTCAGCCATGAAGTTAATCCGCGGTATTTATAATCTGAAACAGCAGCATCGCGGCTGCGTTCTGACCATTGGTAATTTCGATGGCGTGCATCGCGGTCATCAGGCACTGATGGCGCAGCTGATTGCCGAAGGACGTAAGCGCAATCTGCCGGTGGTGGTGATGCTGTTTGAACCGCAGCCGCTGGAGCTGTTTGCCGGCGAAAAAGCCCCTGCTCGTCTGACGCGGCTGCGTGAAAAACTGAGCTGGCTGCAGCAGGCCGGCGTTGATGCCGTGCTCTGTATCCGGTTTGATCGTCAGTTTGCAGCCTATCCGGCCCAGCGCTTTATCAGCGAGCTGCTGGTGGAAAAACTCGACGTGCGTTTTCTGGCGGTGGGCGATGATTTCCGCTTCGGCGCTGGTCGCGAAGGGGATTTCCTGTTATTACAGAAAGCGGGTGCGGAGTATGGCTTTGAGGTCATCAGCACTCAGACCTTCTGCGACAGCGGCAAGCGCATCAGCAGTACCGCTGTCCGTCAGGCGCTGGCGCAGGATGACTTTGCGCAGGCGCAGCAGCTGCTTGGCCATCCCTTCAGCATTTCAGGTCGCGTGGTGCACGGTGATGCACTGGGCCGTACCATAGGTTTCCCGACCGCTAATTTGCCGTTGCGCCGCGCGGTGACGCCGGTTAAAGGCGTGTTTGCCGTGGAAGTGCTGGGGCTGGGCGCACAGCCGGTGCCGGGCGTCGCCAACATCGGTACCCGCCCGACGGTAAAAGGTTTACGTCAGCAGCTTGAAGTTCATCTGCTTGACACACATATGGATCTCTATGGCCGCCATATTGAGGTGGTGCTGAAACAGAAGATCCGCGACGAACAGCGCTTTGCCTCGCTGGATGCGCTGAAAGAACAAATTGCAAAAGATGTGGTGACAGCCCGCCAATTCTTTGGGCTACAAACACCGGTTTAATGACCGACAGACGGAATCGAGAATCTGATGAGTGACTATAAATCTACCCTGAATTTGCCGGAAACGGGGTTCCCGATGCGTGGCGATCTGGCCAAACGCGAACCGGGCATGCTGCAGCGCTGGTATGATGACAATCTCTACGGCATCATCCGCGCCGCCAAAAAAGGGAAAAAAACCTTTATCCTGCATGATGGCCCTCCGTATGCAAACGGCAATATTCATATTGGTCACTCTGTTAACAAGATTCTGAAAGACATTATTGTTAAGTCGAAAGGCATGGCGGGATACGATTCGCCCTATGTCCCGGGCTGGGACTGCCACGGCTTACCCATTGAGCATAAAGTTGAGCAGATGATTGGCAAGCCGGGCGAGAAAGTCAGCGCGGCAGAGTTTCGGGCCGCCTGCCGCAGCTATGCTGCCGAGCAGGTAGAAGGGCAGAAAAAAGATTTTATTCGCCTTGGCGTGCTGGGTGACTGGGATCGTCCCTATCTGACCATGAACTTCCAGACCGAAGCCAATATCATCCGTGCGCTGGGTAAAATCATCGGTAACGGCCATCTGCATAAAGGCGCGAAGCCGGTGCACTGGTGCATGGATTGCCGTTCAGCGCTGGCGGAGGCGGAAGTTGAGTATTACGACAAAACCTCTCCCTCTATCGACGTGATGTTTAACGCGCTGGATGCCGATGCGGTACGATCCGCCTTTGGCGTCAGCACCTCTGAGGGGCCAGTTTCATTGGTGATCTGGACCACCACGCCGTGGACCATGCCTGCTAACCGCGCAATTTCACTGCACCCGGAATTTGAATACCAGCTGGTGCAGATTGACGGTCGCAGCCTGATCCTCGCTAAAGACCTGGTGGAGAGCGTGATGAAGCGCGCCGGCATCAGCGAGTGGCAGGTGCTGGGCGAATGCCAGGGCGCAGCGCTGGAGCTGCAGCTGTTTCAGCATCCGTTCCTGACCCAGGTTCAGTCAAAAGTGGTGCTGGGCGAGCACGTTACGCTGGAAGCGGGTACCGGTGCGGTGCATACCGCGCCAGGGCACGGTCCGGACGACTACGTCATTGGTCAGAAATATGGTATTGAGACCGCTAACCCGGTAGCACCCGATGGCACCTATCTGCCGGGCACATACCCGTCGCTGGATGGCGTCAATGTCTTTAAAGCTAACGACATGATCGTTGAACTGCTGAAAGAGAAGGGTGCGCTGCTGCACGTGGAGAAACTGCTGCACAGCTATCCGCACTGCTGGCGCCACAAAACGCCGATTATCTTCCGGGCAACACCGCAGTGGTTTATCAGCATGGATCAGCAGGGGCTGCGCGCGCAGTCGCTGAAAGAGATCAAAGGCGTGCAGTGGATCCCGGACTGGGGCCAGGCGCGTATCGAAGCCATGGTCGCTAACCGTCCTGACTGGTGCATCTCGCGCCAGCGCACCTGGGGCGTTCCTATGGCGCTGTTCGTGCACAAAGAGAGCGAGCAGCTGCACCCGGACACGCTGGAGCTGATGGAGAAAGTGGCACAGCGCGTGGAGCAGGATGGCATTCAGGCGTGGTGGGATCTCGATCCGCGCGAGCTGATGGGCGATGATGCCGATCTTTACGTGAAAGTGCCGGATACGCTGGATGTGTGGTTTGACTCCGGATCAACCAGCTTCTCGGTGGTCGATGCACGCCCGGAGTTTGAGGGACACGCGCCGGATATGTATCTGGAAGGCTCCGATCAGCATCGCGGCTGGTTTATGTCCTCCCTGATGATCTCCACAGCGATGAAAGGCAAAGCGCCTTATCGCCAGGTGCTGACTCACGGGTTTACCGTGGATGGTCAGGGCCGCAAGATGTCAAAATCGATCGGCAACACCGTGGCGCCGCAGGATGTAATGGATAAGCTCGGCGCAGACATTCTGCGTCTGTGGGTCGCCTCTACCGACTACTCCGGCGAAATGGCGGTATCGGATGAGATCCTGAAGCGCGCAGCCGACAGCTATCGCCGTATCCGCAACACCGCACGCTTCCTGCTGGCCAATCTGGCAGGCTTCAATCCGGCCACTGATTGCGTCACGCCGGAAGAGATGGTCGTGGTCGATCGCTGGGCGGTAGGACGCGCGCTGGCGGCGCAGCAGGATATCGTTGCTTCCTATGAGAACTACGATTTTCATGAAGTGGTGCAGCGCCTGATGCACTTCTGCTCTATTGAGATGGGCTCGTTCTATCTTGATGTGATTAAAGATCGTCAGTACACGGCGAAAGGCGACAGCCTGGCGCGTCGCAGCTGTCAGACCGCGCTGTGGCACATCGTGGAAGCGCTGGTGCGCTGGATGGCGCCTGTCATGTCCTTCACCGCCGATGAGATCTGGGGTCACCTGCCGGGCAAACGCGCGCAGTATGTCTTCACCGAAGAGTGGTATGACAATCTGTTCGGCCTTGCGGCAGATGAGCCGATGAACGATGCATTCTGGGCCGATCTGCTGAAAGTACGTGGTGAAGTCAATAAAGCGATTGAGCAGGCGCGCAGCGACAAGCGCATCGGTGGTGCGCTGGAGGCGACGGTTACGCTCTATGCGGAACCTGAGCTGGGTGCGAAGCTGCAGGCTCTGGGCGACGAGCTGCGTTTTGTGCTGCTGACGTCGGGTGCCACGGTAGCTGGCTATGCAGCGGCGAGTGACGACGCGCAGCAGAGCGATCTGCTGAAAGGGCTGAAAATTGCCCTGCATAAAGCAGCAGGCGAGAAGTGCCCGCGCTGCTGGCACTATACTACCGACATAGGCCAGAATCCGGAGCACGCCGACGTGTGCGGCCGCTGTTATTCCAACGTAGCCGGCGACGGTGAAGTACGGAAATTTGCCTGATGACTAAACTCAGTTCAACCGGACTGCGCTGGATCTGGCTGGTGCTGGTGGTGATCGGCATCGATATGGCCAGCAAGCTGTGGGTCATGAACAACATGATGCTGCATGAAACGCAGCCGCTGATGCCGTTTCTGAATCTGTTCTACGCGCATAACTATGGCGCCGCGTTCAGCTTCCTGGCGGATAAAGGTGGCTGGCAGCGCTGGTTCTTTGCCGGCATTGCCGTGGCGATTGTTGTGGCGCTGCTGGTGATGATGTACCGCAACCGCGCCAGTAACAGGCTCAGCAATATCGCGTATGCGCTGATTGTTGGCGGTGCGCTCGGTAATCTGTTCGATCGCGCCTGGCACGGTTTTGTCGTCGACTTTATCGACTTTTATGTCGGTAACTGGCACTTCGCCACCTTCAATATCGCTGACTGCGGCATCTGCATCGGCGCGGCGCTGGTCGTGCTGGAAGGGTTTTTCAGCCCCAATGGCAAAAAAGCAACATCCTGACGTCTGCTGCCTGCACGCCGGTAACGGGTGCAGGCGCGGGCATGGTGAAAGAGAGAGTAAGGGTAACCGATGACAGAGACAGTTCAGCCCGATAGCGCGCTGCTGGTGCATTTCACGCTAAAGCTGGAGGATGGCTCCACCGCCGAATCCACCCGTGCTAACGGCAAGCCTGCGCTGTTCCGTCTGGGTGACGGCAGCCTGTCGGCGGCGCTGGAGCGCGAGCTGCTGGGGTGCAAAGCGGGCGATCAGCTCGCCTTCACGCTGGCACCGGAAGATGCGTTTGGCGCCAGCAGCCCGGATCTGATCCAGTATTTCTCGCGCCGCGATTTTATCGACGCGGGCGAGCCGGAAATCGGCGCAATCATGCTGTTCAGCGGCATGGGCGGCAGCGAGATGCCTGGCGTGATCCGCGAGATTTCCGGTGACTCAATTACCGTAGATTTCAATCATCCGCTGGCGGGGCAGCCTGTCCGGTTTGATATTGAAGTCCTTGAGATCGACCCGGCGCTGGAGGATAACAATGCAAATCCTGTTAGCTAACCCGCGCGGCTTCTGCGCCGGTGTGGATCGCGCTATCAGCATCGTTGAGCGGGCGCTGGAGATGTATGGCGCGCCAATCTATGTGCGTCATGAAGTTGTGCATAACCGGTATGTGGTGAGCAGCCTGCGCGAGCGTGGCGCGATCTTTATCGAAGAGATTGGTGAAGTGCCGGATGGTGCCATTCTGATCTTCTCAGCACACGGGGTTTCGCAGGCGGTGCGCGCCGAAGCAAAAGCGCGCGATCTGACGATGCTGTTTGATGCCACCTGTCCGCTGGTGACGAAAGTCCATATGGAAGTGGCGCGTGCCAGCCGCAAAGGGGTTGAAGCGATCCTGATCGGTCACGCCGGTCATCCGGAAGTCGAAGGCACCATGGGGCAATACAGCAATCCCAATGGCGGCATGTATCTGGTGGAGTCTCCGGAAGATGTGTTTAAGCTGACCGTCAAAGATGAGAGCAACCTCTGCTTCATGACGCAGACGACGCTGTCAGTTGATGACACGTCAGATGTCATTGACGCCTTACGTCAGCGCTTCCCGGCCATTATCGGACCGCGTAAAGATGACATCTGCTATGCCACCACCAACCGGCAGGAAGCGGTACGCGTGCTGGCACAGGACGCTGAAGTGGTGCTGGTGGTCGGTTCAAAAAACTCCTCTAACTCTAACCGGCTGGCTGAACTGGCACAGCGTGCGGGTAAGCTGGCAAAGCTTATCGACTCAGCGGACGATATTCAGGAGGAGTGGGTAACCGGCGTAGAGTGTATTGGCGTCACGGCAGGTGCTTCTGCGCCCGATATTCTGGTACAGCAGGTGATCCAGCGCCTGCGCGAACTCGGTGGTGAAGCAGCCATTGAGCTGATCGGCCGCGAAGAAAATATCGTATTCGAAGTGCCGAAAGAGCTGCGCGTTGACGTGCGTAACGTGCAATAAGCGCTTCGCATTTTATACCGTCTCAGGCCGACATTGTTCGGCCTTTTCTTTATGTACGGCGGCATGCCTCGTCACAACCAGCCGCCGGGATTGCTTTTACTGATAATGTTTTATCGCTGTCCTGAAATTCTTATATCCCTTTTTTATTGTGGCGTGACGGTTAGCTGATGGTTAACCTGTTTACGCTTTGCATGCATAGTTTTGTATCAGGAATGAATAAATATGAGTGATATCCGCTTAGCTATTGTTGGTGCGCCGGGCCGCATGGGACGAAATCTGATTCAGGCCGCGCATCAGGCGGAAGGCGTGGCGGTGGGGGCCGCGCTGGCGCGTAGCGGCTCTTCACTACTGGGGACAGATGCGGGTGAACTGGCGGGCATAGGTAAAACCGGCGTCATCATTACCGATGATTTACTGAGCGTGGTAAACGAGTTCGATGTGCTGATCGACTTTACCCGTCCGGAAGGCACGCTGGAGTATCTGGCCTTTTGCCGCGAGCATCATAAAGCGATGGTGATTGGCACAACCGGTTTTGACGATGCCGGAAAAGCCGCAATCCGTGCAGCGGCAGAGGAGATCGGTATTGTGTTCGCTGCAAACTTCAGCGTTGGCGTCAACCTGATGCTCAATCTGCTGCAGCAGGCGGCCAGAGTGATGGGGGAATATGCGGATATTGAAATCGTTGAAGCCCATCACCGCCACAAGGTTGATGCGCCTTCAGGAACGGCACTGGCAATGGGAGAAGCCATTGCGGACGCGATGGACTGGACGCTGGCGGAGCATGCGGTCTACGCGCGTGAGGGTCACACCGGCGAACGTAAAGCGCAGACTATTGGCTTTGCCACGGTGCGCGCCGGCGACATCATAGGTGAGCATACTGCTCTGTTTGCTGATGCTGGCGAACGCATAGAGATTAGCCATAAAGCATCCAGCCGGATGACCTTTGCAAAAGGCGCGATAAAAGCTGCTTTATGGGTCAGAAGCGGTAAAAATGGGCTTTATGACATGCGTGATGTGCTGAATTTAGTGTGAATTAAGTGTTGTGAGCCATCGTGATGTGGTTTTTCAGTCGCTAGTGCATTGATTGACAGGGCAATATAATTATTGCCCTTTATTTTATGTAAAAAACAGCTCTTCATAGGTTTTCTTCTGCAATGCTTCTTTTTTTAGATGTTATCCGGGGTTTTTCTGCGCTGCTAAAGTTAAATTTGACCATTTGGTCAAAAATATTATGTGCATCAGGCCGGCTGGCTTTTATTTATGTCAGGCAACCGATTAATCAACCTGTTAAGGTGCTGTTTTTACCCTCTTTGCGCTTTGTTTCTGTTATAGCCTCCGAAAAACATAAAAAAACCGCCTTTCCGGCTAGACATCAGCAGGGGGGATCATTAGAATGCGCGCAATTTGCCAAAAATCGAGCAGTCAGGCGGTTTTTACATTGATTCAGGCCAGTATTATGAATTAATATGCATATATTATGACTGTTTATTCCCTGGAGGATGTTTTGATTAAGTCAGCGCTCTTGGTTCTGGAAGACGGAACCCAATTCCACGGTCGGGCCATCGGGGCTACGGGTTCGGCAGTGGGTGAGGTCGTTTTCAACACGTCAATGACCGGTTATCAAGAAATCCTTACTGATCCCTCCTATTCCCGCCAGATTGTTACTCTTACTTATCCCCATATCGGCAACGTTGGCGTCAATATCGCAGATGATGAATCGAATCAGATCCATGCTCAGGGCCTGGTCATTCGCGACCTGCCACTGATTACCAGCAACTTCCGCAGTGAAGAGAGCCTCTCTGCCTGGCTGCAGCGTAATAACATTGTTGGCATTGCCGATATCGATACGCGCAAGCTAACGCGTCTGCTGCGTGAAAAAGGTGCGCTGAACGGCTGCATCATTGCGGGTGACGCGCCGGATGCAGCGCTGGCGCTGCAAAAAGCGCAGGCGTTCCCGGGGCTGAAGGGCATGGATCTGGCGAAAGAAGTGGCCACCACTGAAACATACACCTGGCAGCAGGGGAGCTGGACGCTGAAGGACGGCCTGCCTGAGCAGCAGTCCGCTGACGCACTGCCATATCACGTGGTCGCCTATGACTACGGCGCCAAGCGCAATATCCTGCGCATGCTGGTAGATCGCGGCTGCCGCCTGACGGTGGTACCGGCGCAGACGCCAGCAGAAGAGGTGCTGGCACTCAATCCGGACGGCATCTTCCTCTCCAATGGCCCGGGCGATCCGGAGCCGTGTGACTACGCTATCCGCGCGATTCAGGCATTTCTGGAGACAGAGATCCCGGTATTTGGTATCTGCCTGGGTCACCAGCTGCTGGCGCTGGCCAGCGGCGCAAAAACCGTCAAAATGAAGCTGGGCCATCACGGCGGCAACCATCCGGTGAAAGATCTCGATAACAATACCGTGATGATTACCGCGCAGAACCACGGCTTTGCCGTCGATGAGAGCCAGATACCGGCAAATCTGCGCGTGACGCATGTGTCGCTGTTTGACCAGACCGTGCAGGGGATCCATCGTACCGATAAACCCGCTTTCAGCTTCCAGGGACATCCGGAAGCGAGTCCTGGCCCGCACGATGCGGCGCCGCTGTTCGATCACTTTATCGAACTGATTGAAGCCTACCGTTCAAACGCGAAGTAATCAGGAGCCTCCGATGCCAAAACGTACTGACATAAAATCTATCCTGATCCTTGGCGCTGGCCCGATCGTTATCGGTCAGGCGTGTGAATTTGACTACTCGGGCGCGCAGGCGTGTAAAGCACTGCGTGAAGAGGGTTATCGCGTCATTCTGGTTAACTCCAATCCGGCGACCATCATGACCGATCCGGAAATGGCCGACGCGACCTATATTGAGCCAATCCACTGGGAAGTGGTGCGCAAAATCATTGAAAAAGAGCGTCCGGATGCAGTACTGCCAACCATGGGCGGGCAGACCGCACTGAACTGTGCGCTGGAGCTGGAGCGCCAGGGCGTGCTGGAAGAGTTTGGCGTGACCATGATCGGTGCCACGGCTGACGCTATCGATAAAGCAGAAGATCGCCGTCGCTTTGATGTGGCAATGAAAAGCATCGGTCTTGATACCGCCCGTTCGGGTATTGCTCACACCATGGAAGAGGCGCTGAAGGTTGCGGAAGAGGTTGGCTTTCCGTGCATTATTCGTCCCTCCTTTACCATGGGCGGCACCGGCGGCGGTATTGCTTACAATCGCGAAGAGTTTGAAGAGATCTGTGAGCGTGGCCTCGACCTCTCTCCGACCAACGAGCTGCTGATTGATGAATCGCTGATTGGCTGGAAAGAGTATGAGATGGAGGTGGTGCGCGATAAAAACGATAACTGCATCATCGTCTGCTCAATTGAAAACTTCGATGCCATGGGCATTCACACCGGCGACTCTATCACCGTGGCGCCGGCGCAGACGCTGACGGATAAAGAGTACCAGATCATGCGTAACGCCTCGCTGGCGGTACTGCGTGAGATTGGCGTTGAAACCGGGGGATCTAACGTACAGTTCTCGGTGAACCCGAAAGATGGCCGCCTGATCGTTATCGAAATGAACCCGCGCGTATCGCGCTCCTCCGCGCTGGCGTCCAAAGCCACCGGCTTCCCGATTGCTAAAGTCGCGGCTAAGCTGGCGGTTGGCTTTACGCTTGATGAGCTGATGAACGACATCACCGGCGGTCGCACGCCGGCGTCGTTTGAACCCTCTATCGACTATGTCGTGACCAAGATCCCGCGCTTTAACTTTGAGAAGTTTGCCGGCGCTAACGATCGCCTTACCACGCAGATGAAATCAGTGGGTGAAGTGATGGCGATTGGCCGCACTTTCCAGGAGTCGATGCAGAAAGCGCTGCGCGGCCTTGAAGTTGGTGCTAACGGCTTCGATCCGAAAGTGGATCTGGATGACGCCGACGCGCTGACCCGGATCCGCCGCGAGCTGAAAGATGCCGGCTCAGATCGCATCTGGTATGTCGCTGACGCGTTTCGTGCCGGTATGTCGGTGGATGGCGTCTTTAATCTTACCAATATCGATCGCTGGTTCCTGGTGCAGATTGAAGAGCTGGTGCGGCTGGAAGAGCAGGTTGCACGTGAAGGGGTTAACGCACTCGATGCCGGTTTCCTGCGTGCTCTGAAGCGTAAAGGCTTTGCTGATGCGCGCCTGGCAGCGCTGGCAGGCGTGGCGGAAAGCGAAATCCGCAAGCTGCGTCAGCAGTACAATCTGCACCCGGTTTATAAGCGCGTAGATACCTGTGCCGCTGAGTTCTCGACCGATACCGCCTACATGTACTCCACCTATGAGGAGGAGTGTGAAGCGAACCCGAATCAGGATCGTGACAAAATCATGGTGCTGGGCGGCGGGCCAAACCGTATTGGTCAGGGTATTGAGTTTGACTACTGCTGCGTCCATGCGTCGCTGGCGCTGCGTGAAGATGGTTATGAAACCATCATGGTTAACTGCAACCCGGAAACGGTCTCAACCGATTATGACACTTCCGACCGACTCTACTTTGAGCCGGTCACGCTGGAAGATGTGCTGGAGATTGTACGTATCGAGCAGCCAAAAGGCGTTATCGTGCAGTACGGTGGCCAGACGCCACTGAAACTGGCTCGTGCGCTGGAAGCGGCGGGGGTACCGGTTATTGGTACCAGCCCGGACGCCATTGACCGTGCTGAAGACCGTGAACGTTTCCAGCAGGCGGTCGATCGTCTGAAACTGAAACAGCCGGCTAACGCCACGGTTGCCACGCTGGAGCAGGCGGTAGAGAAAGCCGCCGGTATCGGTTATCCGCTGGTGGTGCGTCCTTCCTATGTACTGGGCGGCCGCGCAATGGAAATTGTCTATGACGAAGTGGATCTTAAGCGCTATTTCCAGACTGCAGTCTCCGTCTCTAACGATGCGCCGGTGCTGCTGGATCGCTTCCTGGATGATGCGGTGGAAGTGGATGTGGATGCTATCTGCGACGGCGAGCGGGTGCTGATTGGCGGCATCATGGAACATATTGAGCAGGCGGGCGTGCACTCCGGTGACTCTGCCTGTTCTCTGCCCGCCTATACGCTGAGCAGTGAAATCCAGAACGTGATGCGTCAGCAGGTTGAGAAGCTGGCGTTTGAACTTAACGTACGCGGTCTGATGAACGTGCAGTTTGCGGTCAAAGATAACGAGGTTTACCTGAT
This sequence comes from Pantoea sp. UBA4549, assembly GCF_002387285.1. Taxonomy (NCBI): domain Bacteria; kingdom Pseudomonadati; phylum Pseudomonadota; class Gammaproteobacteria; order Enterobacterales; family Erwiniaceae; genus Pantoea; species Pantoea sp. UBA4549. The sequence goes on from NZ_DGLH01000013.1 coordinate 117,883, forward strand.
TGAGGTGAATCCGCGTGCGGCACGTACCGTTCCATTTGTCTCCAAGGCTACCGGCGTACCGCTGGCCAAAGTGGCGGCGCGCGTCATGGCGGGCAAAACCCTGCTGGAGCAGGGCGTGACGGAAGAGGTCATTCCGCCTTACTACTCGGTGAAAGAGGTGGTGCTGCCGTTCAATAAATTCCCGGGCGTCGATCCGATTCTGGGACCGGAAATGCGCTCCACCGGTGAGGTGATGGGCGTCGGCCGTACCTTTGCTGAAGCCTTCGGTAAAGCGATGCTGGGCGCGCAGAGCAACATGAAGAAAAGCGGTCGTGCGCTGCTCTCGGTGCGTGAAGGCGATAAAAAGCGCATCGTCGATCTGGCGGCGAAGCTGCAGAAGTTTGGCTTTGAGCTGGACGCTACCCACGGTACGGCGGTGGTGCTGGGTGAAGCCGGTATCAATCCACGCCTGGTCAATAAGGTGCATGAGGGACGCCCGCACATTCAGGATCGCCTGAAGAACGGCGAATACACCTACATCGTTAACACCACGGCGGGACGTCAGGCGATTGAGGACTCCAAGCTGATTCGCCGCAGCGCGCTGCAGTATAAAGTGCACTATGACACCACGCTGAACGGTGGCTTTGCGACCGCGATGGCTCTGAATGCCGATCCCACAGAGAAAGTCATTTCAGTGCAGGAGATGCATGCGCAGCTGAAGGGCAAATAAGCGCAGCACCCGTAAGAAACAGCGGCCCCGGACGGGGCCGTTTTTTTTTGCCTGAAACAGAGCGGTCGTAGCAAACCTGCTGATTTGGCTTAACTTTTAGCTATTGGTGCTGCTGACTGCCTTTTTAAGATTTTTCGCACAAATTTATAACCCGCCATCCGGTAAGGGCACCGTACTATCTGGCGCGCTCAACCATAGAGCCTTTACCTTCACCGGAAAATATAAAATGAAAATGCGTGCTTTAACTCTTAGCGCAGTGGCTGCGTTGCTGATGGCTGCGCCTCTCGCCAGCCAGGCAGAAATTACTCTGCTGAAGCAGGATCCTCAGGCAGACAGCGCACTCGGGCGCCTTGGCTTTAAAGTGGGCGGCAGCATTCGCCCGCAGTTTATGCATCAGAATGGCGTAAATGACACATCCTACAAGCGTAACGGCTACGACGGCGGCTCGCGCTTCCGCTTTGGCGCAGACTACGCGATCGCAGAGGATCTGAGCTGGGTAGGCTACTATGAGCTGGGCGTTAATTTCCCGGCCTGGTGGGGCTGGGATCACCACTATGCCAGCGGCGCACGCGATACCTCACGCCGTCAGCTCTATACCGGTTTTAAAAGTGCCAGCCTCGGCGAACTCTATTTTGGTCAGCAGAACAGCGTCTATTACGATGTGGTTGGCGCAAAAACCGATATCTGGGATTACGATATGCTGGCCCAGGGCTCCGGCGTCGGTATCAACGGCGATTACGACGGCAGCTATCGCTCACGCAAAATGCTGAAGTACAAAACCCGTGCCGGCGCCGCCGATCTGTACGCCTCTTATCTGTTTGAGGATACCGAATATCTGCCGGGCAACGGCCTGCGCTACAAGCGCAACGGCGGTGGGTCGCTGGGCGTGAACTATCACATCAGCGATGAGCTGGCGTGGGGCACCGCGTGGAATTATACCCGTGCCACCGTGCGTAATCCGGGCACCGGCGACAGCGAGCGCTACGATCAGCATATCTGGGGCACCTCGGTCAGCTGGACGCCAGACAGCTGGACGCTGGCGGCAGGCGCCGGCTGGTATCAGAACTTTGCACCAACCCGCCTGAAAAGCGCAACACGCTACTTTGCGGATGACGCCTGGGGCATCGAGTATTTTGCCGGTTATAAATTTGCTGTAGGCGAGTATGCGGTGAAAACCCTTCAGCCTTATGTGATGGGCGATCGTCTGGAGTTCGTCAACGGACGTCACTATAAGCGTATCGATAATGGCGTGGGCGTCAGTGCGCAGCTCGACTACGGCTTCCGCGTTGATTATGAGTATGTCATTACCTCCGATACCAGCAAGTCGCTGGGCAACGTGAACCTGGTACGTCTGCGTTACGACTTCTGATGACTGCAGCGGCTCCCTGCGGAGCCGCTCAGTGCGTTTTTCTTTACACTCTCTCTGAAAACCTGCCGGTAACACCCCTGAGTTGTGCCAGTGGCGCAGGCGATCGTGGCGGCTCTCTCCGTTAATCGCAGTAAAGTCGGTGTAAAGCTCTGCCTGACAGCCTGAATCTGGCGGCAAAAGAGCTTTACGCAAATAGCACGGCTGGCCTATCGACGAAACTTTCGCCTTTACGTATCATTGCGCCAATTTTTTCCAGCAGGTTTTTAATCATGATTAGTCTGATCGCAGCACTGGCTGCGGATCGCATTATTGGTATGGAAAACGCCATGCCGTGGCATTTACCCGCCGATCTCGCCTGGTTCAAACGCAACACGCTGAACAAACCCGTGATTATGGGACGTCTGACCTTTGAGTCGATTGGCCGTCCGCTGCCGGGCCGGCTCAATATTGTGGTCAGCAGCAAGCCCGGTACCCACGAAGGCGTGACCTGGGTGACTTCACCGGAAGCGGCGATTCAGGCTGCCGGTGACGCAGAAGAGATCATGGTGATTGGCGGCGGCCGTATTTATGAGCAGATGCTGCCCCGCGCCGATCGTCTTTATCTGACGCATATTGATGCCGAAGTGGAAGGGGATACACAGTTCCCTGATTATGAGCCGGATGAGTGGCAGTCGGCTTTCAGCGAGTTTCATGATGCAGATGCGCAGAATTCGCACAGTTACTGCTTTGAGATTCTGGACCGCCGCCGCTGATCGTTGTCAGGTGCGCATCAATGTGCACCCGCCCTGATTTATCCTTTATGAAGATCAGAAAAAGCCCCGCTGACATCGCGGGGCTTTTTTATGGCGTGTTGCTCAGCGGAGGAGTCGCGGCGGCACCTTCAGCGGCCAGTGCGGCTTCACGCCGGGAGCGCTGCACATAGTATTGCTGTGTTTCCCAGTGCAGCAGCGTCAGCGTGCCTCCCCAGCAGCAGCCGGTATCCAGCCCAATAACGTGTTCAGGTGTGCCTTTGCCCTCAAGCGAGGCCCAGTGGCCGAAAATCTGCGTGTAGTCGCTGCCCATTTTACCCGCCACGTTGAACCAGGGCCGCAGCGGCGGTGGAGCAGAGTCGGGGGCCTCTTTGCAGATCATATCCAGCTGGCCATTAGGAAAGCAGAAACGCATGCGCGTCAGTGCATTCGTACTGAATCGCAGACGCGCCAGGCCGCTCAGTTCCGGTGTCCAGTTGTTGGGCATATCGCCATACATCGCATCCAGAAACAGCGGATAGCTGTCGCTGGAGAGCACCGCTTCTACTTCGCGCGCGCACGCTTTTGCCGTCTCAAGATCCCACTGCGGGGTGATGCCGGCATGCGCCATGACGAGCTTTTTCTCTTCATCAACCTGGAGCAGCGGCTGGCGCCGCAGCCAGTTGATCAGCGCATCAGCATCGTCCGCCTCCAGCAGCGGCGTCAGGCGGTCTTTCGGTTTATTACGGCTGATGCCGGCAAAAACCGCCAGCAGGTGCAGGTCATGATTGCCCAGCACTATGCGTACGCTGTCACCCAGTGATTTTACGTAGCGCAGCACCTCCAGTGAACCGGGGCCGCGCGCCACGAGATCGCCGGTCAGCCAGAGTTCATCCTGCTGTGGATCAAAGTTTACCTGCGTCAGCAGCGCGCGCAGCTCATCATAACAGCCGTGGATATCGCCAATCAGATATGTACTCATGATATCAGTCCGGTAAAACACGCCGCCCGGACGAGCCGGGCGGGGGGATCAGTGAATGTGGGTTTGTACGGCGAGGCGAAACACCGGAATATCGACATTAAAGGCGGTGCCCTCTTCATCGATCATGACATAGTGACCCTGCATGGTGCCCATCGGCGTTTCCAGAATCGCGCCGCTGGTATACTGGTATTCGCCACCCGGCTCGATAAAAGGCTGCTCACCTACCACACCGTCGCCCTGAACTTCCGTTTCACGGCCGTTGCCGTTGGTGATCAGCCAGTAGCGGCTGCGCAGCTGAACGCGCGTGCGCCCGGGATTGCGAATAGTGATGGTATAGGCAAACACGTAGCGATCCTCTTCCGGTGAGGATTGCGATTCCACATACTGACTCAGTACCTGAACACAGACGCGCGCCATATCACTCATGCACTTAGTTCTCCGCTGTTTTTGCCTGATGGTTGCCCAGCCAGTTTGCCAGCTGACAATACTGCGCAACGCTGACGTTTTCTGCACGCAGCGAAGTATCAATATTTAACTCTTCCAGCGCACCTGCAGCAACCAGATGACCCAGACTGTTACGCAATGTTTTGCGACGCTGACCAAAAGCCTCAGTGGTAATGCGGCTCAGGATCTTTACATCGCTGACCGGGTAAGGCGGCTGTGCATAAGGCACCAGCCGTACCACGGCAGAGTCTACTTTAGGTGGCGGCGTAAACGACTGCGGCGGCACTTCAAGAACCGGGATCACCTGACAGTAGTACTGCGCCATCACGCTGAGACGACCATATGCTTTACTGCCCGGGCCGGCAACCAGACGGTTAACCACCTCTTTCTGCAGCATGAAGTGCATATCTTTGATCGAACCAGTATAGCTGAAAAGATGAAACATCAGCGGCGTGGAGATGTTGTAGGGCAGGTTGCCAAACACGCGCAGCGGCTGCCCCTTTTCCTGCGCCAGCGCAGCAAAATCAAAGGTCATCGCATCCTGCTGATAAATGGTCAGCTTGGGACCGAGGAACGGATGGGTCTGCAGCCGTGCCGCCAGATCGCGATCCAGCTCAACCACGGTCAGCGCGTCCAGGCGTTCGCCTACCGGCTCGGTCAGGGCACCGAGACCGGGACCGATCTCGACCAGCGCCTCCTGCTTTTGCGGATGAATAGCAGAGACGATGCTATCGATAATGTACTGATCGTTCAGGAAGTTCTGCCCGAAACGTTTACGGGCGTAATGCCCCTGATGGACGCGATTATTCATTACTGCTCTTGATCATAGTGATGGCGAGATTAAGCGCCGTGATAAAGCTGCCCGGCTCTGCCTGCCCAAGCCCGGCCAGTTCCAGCGCGGTGCCGTGATCGACAGAGGTTCGGATAAAAGGCAGGCCCAGGGTGATATTCACCGCGCGGCCAAAGCCCTGATATTTGAGGACCGGCAGTCCCTGGTCATGATACATCGCCAGTACCGCATCGGCATGTTGCAGATATTTAGGCTGAAACAGCGTATCGGCCGGCAGGGGCCCCGTCAGACGGATGCCCTGCTGGCGCAGCGAGTCCAGCGCTGGCGTAATAGTATCAATCTCTTCACGCCCCATATGTCCGCTTTCGCCAGCGTGCGGATTGAGTCCGCAGACAAATATATGAGGCTGCTGCAGGCCAAATTTCTGCTGTAAATCCTGATGCAGAATGGTGATGACTTCATGCAGGCTCTCACGCGTGATGGCGGCAGAGACATCTTTCAGCGGCAGGTGGGTGGTTGCCAGCGCCACCCGCAGCGACTCGGTTGCCAGCATCATAACCACGCGGTCGCCACCGGCACGATCGGCAAAAAATTCGGTATGGCCGGTAAACGGAATGCCGGCATCGTTGATCACGCCCTTATGTACGGGGCCGGTGATCAGCGCTGCAAACTCGCCCTGCAGCGCACCGTCACAGGCGCGTGCCAGCGTCTCAAGGACGTAGGCACTATTAGCTACGCAGAGCTGGCCCGGCACCACAGGCTGTGCGGTGTCGATCTGCAGCAGCGTCAGGGTTCCTGCCTGCTGCGGCTGCGGTGCGCGGTCAGGGTGCCACGGCAGCAGGGTAAGCGGCAGACCGAGCTGCGCAGCGCGCTGCCGCAGCACCTCGCCGTCAGCACAGACGACCAGTTCGACCGGCCAGTTACGCTGCGCCAGCAGCACCGTGAGATCGGGACCAATCCCGGCGGGTTCGCCGGGCGTGATCGCAACGCGATAGCTATCAGTTGCCATCAAGGATCTTCACGTAGGCGCTGGCGCGCTGCTCCTGCATCCAGGTCTGCGCTTCTTCCGCAAATTTGCGGTTGAACAGCAGACGATAGGCGCGCTCTTTCTGCGCCGCATCGGTTTTATCCACCTGGCGCGTATCCAGCAGCTGGATCAGATGCCAGCCGAATGAAGAGTGAACCGGCGCGCTGACCTGACCTTTCTGCAGCTTCAGCAGTGCGTCGCGGAAAGCGGGATCGTAAATGTCGGGGGAAGCCCAGCCAAGATCGCCGCCCTGGTTAGCCGAGCCCGGATCGTCAGAGAACTGTTTAGCGGCAGCGGCAAAGGTGGTTTTTCCGCTTTTAATGTCAGCGGCAAGCTGCGTAATTTTTTCACGCGCCTGATCGTCGCTCAGGATGGGCGAAGGCTTCAGCAGAATATGACGGGCATGTACCTCAGTGACCGAGATATTTTTGCTCTCGCCGCGCAGATCGTTAACTTTAAGGATATGGAAACCCACACCTGAACGAATCGGACCGACCACATCGCCTTTTTTCGCGCTGCTCAGCGCCTGCGAGAACAGCGTAGGCAGCTCTTCGATTTTACCCCAGCCCATGTTGCCGCCTTTCAGCGCCTGCGGATCGGCTGAGTAGGTCACCGCCAGCTTACCGAAATCGGTACCGCCTTTGATTTCTCCCACCAGCTGGCGTGCCAGCGCTTCCTGATCGTCAACCTGCTGCTGCGTAGGGTTTTCCGGCAGCGGCAGCAGGATCTGACTGATGTTCAGCTCGGTGCCCTGTGAGTTCTGTGAACCCATCTGCGTTGCCAGCGTATCGACTTCCTGCGGCAGAATGGTGACGCGACGGCGCACTTCATTGTTGCGCACTTCAGAGATCAGCATCTCTTTACGGATCTGCGCACGGTAGTCGCTGTAGTTCATGCCATCGTAGGCGAGGCGACTGCGCAGCTGATCAACGCTCATACGGTTCTGCGCAGCGATGTTCTGGATCGCCTGATCCAGCTGCTGATCGCTGATCTGCAGGCCCGCTTTTTCACCCATCTGCAGGATAATGTTATCCATGACCTGACGCTCAAGGATCTGATGACGCAACGTACGGTCCTCAGGCAACTGCTGACCCGCCTGCTGCGCCTGGGATTTTACCGTGCGCATCATATTATCGACGTCACTTTCCAGCACCACGCCGTTGTTCACGACGGCGGCGACTTTATCGACTACCTGTGGGGCTGCGAAAGCGGTGCCGGCCGACATCGCCGCACCCAGAATCAGCATTCTCCAGTTCTTCATACTTTATCCATTATTGTTTCCGCACTGCGGGATCGCCTGTCAAACATCACAACATCAGAATGCGCGCTGATAGGGAATAATCCCCTGACGCAGCATTTCATTAGTGCCTAAGCCGTAGTTGGAACTCAGGCCACGCAGCTCAATGTTGAATGAGATTTGGTTGTCATATTTACTGTCGTTGTTTTCCCAGCCGTTAATCTTGCGCTCGTAACCCAGACGAATAGCGTAGCAGCAGGAGCTGTACTGCACGCCTACCAGCTGCTCTGCCGGACGACTGTTGCGGGTATCATAGTAGTATCCCCCCACCAGCGACCAGGCATCGGCAATCGGTACGCTGCCGGTTGCACCGACCTGCGAAATGCCATTTTTATAAATCGGATTGTTAATCAGGCTGGCGTTGTTACGCGCCTGCGCGACATATTCCGGGCTGCTGTAACGGTAGCTCAGCTGCAGCATGCGGTCGGCGTCACGGCGATACTCCAGTACCGTGTTACCCTGCGAAACGTTATCGAGACGGGTGTCATACTGCAGTCCGCCACGCACGTTCCAGCGATCGCTGATTTTCCAGTATGTGTCGCCAGCCCATACCAGGCTGCCGGTATCATCTTCTTTACTCGTCTGGTTTACGCCGGTACGCGACGGAGTAAACGAGTAGATTTGACCTACAGAAACGTTAAAACGTTCAACCAGATCGTTGTCATAAATGCGTGTTGTTACGCCGCTTGCCACTTCGTTCGAGGAGGCGATGCGATCGAGACCGCTATAAGTGCGATCGCGGAACAGGCCGGTATAGTCGGTCTGCAGCAGCGTAGAGTCGTAAGGATAGATGTTGCTCTGATCGCGATACGGAATATAGAGATACTGAACGCGCGGCTCCAGCGTCTGGGTATAGCCCTGCGACCAGTCCATATCCCGGTCAAATACCAGACGGCCATCCACTTTAAACTGCGGCAGCGTGCGGTTAACGGAATCTTTCAGCCGGCCACTGTTATTGTTGGTGGCATCGGGATTGAAGCGCGTGTTATAGCTTTCGATATTGTCCTGCTGATAGTGCGTTGCCAGCAGTTTTGCTTCGGTATCAAGGCTGGCCCAGCCGTTGGAAAGCGGCAGATTCAGCGTAGGCTCAATATGCAGACGCGTCGCTTCCGGCATCCGGTTGCTGACGTTGGTGAACTTCACCGCCTGTGCATAGACGCGGCCATCGAATGGACCGATATCATTCTGGTAAGCGTTAACGTCCAGCTGCGGTGCCGCCCGGTAGACGTTGGCAGAACTGGTGTTGCCGAAGACCTGGAAATCTTTGGTCGACAGCGTCGCATCCCAGTTGGTATCCGCGTAGCCGATGCTGAATTTCTGCGTCGCATAGTTATTGGTCGAGCTGTAATATTTCGAGTCGATATCGTTGAAATAGTAGGGATCGCTGACCTTGGTATAGTCTGCCGCAAAGCGCCAGTGCTGATCGTAAACGCCTGAGTGGCGCCAGAAGAAGAGCCAGCGCTTAGAGTCCTGATCGTCTTCAATAGAAGAGCGCGCCGCGCGATCTTTCTCATACTGCTTATCGGACGGCAGGTAATCCAGCTCCATCAGACCGGCACCGAACACCGTGAGGTAGCGGAATTCCGTTTGCAGCTGCGTACCGCGCTTGCTCATATAGTGCGGCGTCAGTGTGGCATCCGCCTGCGGTGCAATATTCCAGTAGTACGGCAGCATAAACTCGAAGCCGTTATTACTGCCATATTTCGCATTGGGGATCAGGAAACCGGAGCGACGACGATCGCCAATCGGCAGCTGCAGATAAGGGCTGTAAAACACCGGCACATTGCCGAGTTTAAAGCGCGCATTCCAGATCTCTGCCACTTCTTCCTGACGATCCTGAATCACTTCTGAACCCGCCACGCTCCAGCTGTTAGAGCCTGGCAGACAGGAAGTGAAGGTGCCATTTTCGAGAATGGTATACCGGTTATTGCCACGCAGCTTCATCTGATCGGCATCGCCGCGTCCCTGGCGACCCACCATCTGATAGTTACCGTTCCAGACATTGGTGTCTTTGGTATTCAGATTGGACCAGGCTTTCGGACCTTTCAGGATGACCTGGTTATCGTCATAGTGCACATTACCCAGCGCATCCACGGTACGTACCGGCGCGGTCTGGCCTTCCTGCTGACGCTGATGCAGCTGCATTTCGTCAGCGCGCAGACGGCTGTTACCCTGCTGCACATCGACATTGCCGGTAAACACCGCATCGTCCGGATAATTGCCTTTTGCCGAGTCGGAATTAATGGTTACCGGCAGGGAGTTAGCGTCACCATTGATAACCGGGCGGTTGTAGCTTGGCACGCCCAGCATACACTGCGACATCAAATCGTCGGCCAGCGCGTGCTGACTATAAAGTGCGGCACCAATCATGGTCGCCAGCAGGGTAGGTATACGTTTTTTCATACGCGGTTTCGATAATTCCATGGACACTGGCATCATGCCGACAATCCGGACAGAGACTAACTTACCGCCCGGCGTAGTGCCAGCGTTAATCCTTTTCTGTCTGCGTTGCCGTTAGGCGCGGAGATAAATGACAGGTATGATAATGCAATTTTCAGCCGCAAGCATGGCGAATTGAGGAGTTTATGCGCTACTGGGGAAAAGTTATTGGTCTTGCGCTTGGCGTGATGTCGGGCGCGGGGTTCTGGGGCATTGTCCTGGGTCTGATCATTGGTCATCTGATTGATAAAGTGCGCAGCGTAAGAGGGCAGGGATACTTTGCCAATAATCAGTCGCGGCAGACGCTGTTTTTCAGCACGACGTTTCAGGTCATGGGTCATCTGACCAAATCAAAAGGGCGCGTCACAGAAGCGGATATTCAGATTGCGTCACTGTTTATGGATCGCATGCAGCTGCACGGAGATGCCCGCACCGCCGCTCAGCGCGCGTTTCGCGAGGGCAAGCAGAGCGACTATCCGCTGCGCAACAAGCTGCGTGAACTGCGCAGCGCCTGTTTTGGCCGCTTTGATCTGATTCGGATGTTTCTGGAAATTCAGATTCAGGCGGCGTTTGCGGATGGTTCGCTGCATCCGAACGAGCGGCAGGTTCTGTATGTGATCGCCGAAGAGCTGGGGATCTCACGCCAGCAGTTCGATCAGTTCCTGCGCATGATGGAAGGCGGGCAGCAGTTTGGCGGCGCGGGCACCTCAGGCGGCGGCTGGCAGCAGGCGCAGCGGGGACCCACGCTGGAAGACGCCTGCAGCGTACTGGGCGTGAAAAGCAGTGATGATAACGCCACGATTAAACGCGCCTATCGCAAGCTGATGAGTGAACATCATCCCGATAAGCTGGTGGCAAAAGGCCTGCCGCCGGAAATGATGGAGATGGCGAAACAGAAAGCGCAGGAGATTCAGGCCGCATATGACCTGATCCGCAAAGAGAAAGGGTTTAAATAACCCGGCCATCCCGCCCTTTTTACCTGAAAGAGGGCAGGGTGACGCGAGTCAGAACTCCGCTGGCTGACGAAATGTCATGCTGTTGCCAAATGCCGGATGGGTAATGGTCAGCGACTCCGCATGCAGCTGCAGACGGGCAGCCATCGCCAGCGCCGCTTCATGCGCATAGAAACGATCGCCAAGGATTGGATGTCCCAGTGCCAGCAGATGCACGCGCAGCTGGTGTGAGCGTCCGGTAATGGGCCTCAGCAGCACGCGAGCACTGTTATCGGCTGCATATTCCAGCACCTCATACTCCGTCTGGGCTGGTTTCCCCAGCTCATGACTCACCATCTGCTTTGGCCGGTTGGGCCAGTCGCAAATCAGCGGCAGATCGATCAGGCCCTTTTCCGCTGCCGGGTGTCCCCAGACGCGTGCCACATAGTGCTTTGACGGCTCGCGCTCGCGAAACTGGCGTTTCAGCTCGCGCTCAGCCGCCTTGTTCAGCGCCACCACAATCACGCCGCTGGTCGCCATATCAAGACGATGGACTGACTCCGCGGCAGGATAATCACGCTGGATGCGCGTCATCACGCTATCCTTGTGCTCCTCCAGCCGGCCCGGCACCGACAGCAATCCGCTCGGTTTGTTGACCACCATAATGTGCGCGTCCTGATACAGAATATGCAGCCAGGGTTCGAGCGGCGGATTGTAGGGTTCCATCAGCATGTCAGCCTCGCCCGCTTACTGGTGCGTTACGACGATCAGACGCAGCGCATCCAGTCGCCAGCCCGCATCGCTCAGGCTTGCCAGCACCTGCGCACGATTGCTCTCCAGCGCCTCAACCTCATCGTCACGGATGTTGGGATTGACGGCGCGCAGTGCTTCAAGACGCGACAGCTCAGCGCTCAGCTTTTCATCCGCTTCCGCTTTCGCCGCGGCAATCAGCGCCTGCGCTTCCGGCACCACAGCCTGCTCTGCCTGCGTCAGAATGGCGTGCACATCCTGCTGGACGGCGTTGACCAGTTTACTGCCGGTGTGGCGATTAACGGCGTTAAGCTGGCGGTTGAAGCTTTCAAACTCCACTTTACCTGCCAGATTATTACCCGCGCGGTCCATCAGCATGCGCACCGGCGTCGGCGGCAGGAAGCGGGTAAGCTGCAGCTGTTTTGGCGCCTGCGCCTCGACCACATAGATCATCTCAACCAGCAGCGTTCCGACCGGAAGCGCCTTGTTTTTCAGCAGCGACAGGGCGCAGCTGCCGGTATCGCCGGAGAGGATCAGATCCAGTCCGTTGCGGATCAGCGGATGTTCCCAGGTAATGAACTGCGTATCTTCGCGTGACAGGGCCTGATTACGGTTAAACGTAATCGTACAGCCATCTTCCGGCAGGCCAGGAAAATCAGGTACCAGCATGTGATCGGAAGGGGTCAGAACGATCAGGTTGTCGCTGCGATCTTCCTGGTTGATACCGACGATATCAAACAGGTTGAGCGCAAAGTTTACCAGCTCAGTATCATTATCCTGAGCGGCAATGGTATCCGCCAGCGCCAGCGCCGCTTCGCCGCCGTTGGAGTTCAGCTCCAGCAGACGGTCGCGGCCCTGCTCTAGCTGCGCTTTCAGGGTGTCGTGCTGCTTACGGCTTTTCAGGATGAACTCATCCAGACCCTGCGGGTTTTCCGGTGCCGCCAGGAACTCAATCAGCGGGTTATATTCAGCGTCATAAATAGCGCGTCCGGTAGGGCAGGTGTGCTCAAAGGCATCCAGTCCTTCGTGATACCAGCGCAGCAGAACCGCCTGTGCAGTTTTCTCCAGCCACGGCACCATGATCTGGATATCGTGCAGCTGACCAATTCGATCGAGACGCCCGATACGCTGCTCCAGCAGATCGGGATTGAACGGCAGATCGAACATCACCAGCCGGCTGGCAAACTGGAAGTTACGGCCTTCAGATCCGATTTCCGAACAGATCAGGACCTGCGCTCCCTCTTCCTGTGAGGCGAAGAACGCGGCCGCGCGATCGCGTTCGATAATCGAGAGCCCCTCATGGAATACCGCCGCGCGAATACCTTCACGCTCGCGCAGCACCTGTTCCAGCTGCAGCGCAGTGGCCGCTTTGGCACAAATCACCAGCACTTTCTCTTTGCGGTTGCTGGTGAGATAGCCCATCAGCCACTCAACGCGTGGATCAAAGTTCCACCACGTGCCGCTGTCGCCTTCAAATTCCTGATAGATCTGCTCCGGGTAAAGCATGTCCCGGGCGCGCTCTTCCGGCGACTTGCGGGCCGCCATAATGCCGGAGACTTTGATTGCTGTCTGATACTGTGCCGGCAGCGGCAGCCGGATCTGCTGCAGCTCGCGCTTGGGAAAGCCCTTCACGCCGTTACGGGTGTTACGGAACAGGACGCGGCTGGTGCCGTGGCGATCCATCAGCATCGACACCAGCTCTTTACGCGCATCCTCTTTGCCATCGCGATCGCTGTTAGCAACCTGCAGCAGCGGTTCAATATCCTGTTCGCCAATCAGCTCATTGATCAGGTTCATCTCTTCTTTGCTGATCGGCTGATCCGCCAGCAGGGAGCTGACGGCGTCGGCCACCGGGCGATAGTGCTGCTGCTCGGCGACAAACTGGCTGAAATCATGAAAGCGGTCAGGATCGAGCAGGCGCAGACGGGCAAAGTGGCTCTCCAGCCCCAGCTGTTCCGGCGTGGCGGTAAGCAGCAGTACGCCCGGCGTGTTTTCCGCCAGCTGTTCAATCACCTGATACTCGCGGCTCGGGGCCGCTTCACTCCACGCCAGGTGGTGCGCTTCATCCACGACCAGCAGATCCCACTCCGCCTCTGCCAGCAGTGCCAGACGCTGTTTATTGCGGCGCACAAAGTCGAGTGAGCAGATAATCAGCTGTTCCGTTTCAAACGGATTGTCGCTGTCGTGCTGCGCTTCGGTATAACGATCGTCATCAAACAGCGCAAAGCGCAGGTTAAAGCGACGCAGCATCTCCACCAGCCACTGATGCTGCAGCGTTTCCGGCACCACGATCAGCACGCGATCGGCGCGCCCTGCCAGCAGCTGCTGCTGGATGATCATGCCCGCTTCAATGGTTTTACCCAGGCCGACTTCGTCTGCCAGCAGCACGCGCGGCGCGTGACGGCGACCCACGTCGTGCGCGATATGCAGCTGGTGCGGAATAAGGTTGGTGCGCATGCCGCGCAGGCCACTGACGGCAAGACGATACTGCTCGCTCTGATATTTGCGCGCGCGGAAGCGCAGGGCAAAGCGATCCATGCGATCGAGCTGACCGGCAAACAGGCGATCCTGCGGCTTGCTGAAGACCAGCTTGCTGTCCAGCATCACTTCACGCAGCACCACATTGCTCTCTTCGGTGTCAGAGCGCGTACCGATATACGTCACCAGCTCATTTTCGTGCCGCACTTCATCAACCAGCATCTGCCAGCCTTCATGGCTGGTGACGGTATCACCCGGATTGAAAATCACGCGGGTGACCGGAGAATCATGACGGGCATAGAGGCGGTTTTCGCCGGTTGCGGGAAACATCAGCGTGACCATGCGCGTATCCAGCGCCACGACCGTGCCCAGTCCCAGTTCACTTTCCGTATCACTTATCCAGCGTTGACCCAGTGTAAATACCATATATTTTTTGCTCGATTCTCTGAATGACTTGAAGGCGTTCGCCCGCTCTCAGGCAATAACAAAGCGCCAGACAGATGTCTGGTCAGATTGTTCATACTGAAATACAGGAAGGGCGCTATGGTACTGGATGGCAGGGCATTCGTCACCTGTCAAAAAAGCCCCAGCTGCCCGGTGATCAGTGTAGCAAAGTCGTCGCCGACGAAGGGCAGAATGCCATCCGCTATCGGCTGCAGCTGTTTGCTGACGTAGTGATCGTAGTCGAGTGGCGTGGTACGCACCTCCAGCGGCTCCGGCCCGGCGGTCGCCATCACATAGCGAATGGAACCGCCTTTCTGGTACTGCAGCGGACGCTGCAGCCTGCGGTTATATTCATCTGCAAGACGCGCCGCGCGCACGTGCGGCGGCACATTGCGCTCATACTCATGCAGCGGCCGCCGCAGGCGTTTTTTATACACCAGCTGATCGTCAAGCTGGCCGGCCATCAGCTGCGCGACCGTTTCACGGATATAGGCCTGCCAGGGCTCTCCGCGAAAAATGCGGCCATAGAGCTGCTGCTGAAACTGCTGCGCCAGCGGCGTCCAGTCAGTACGCACGGACTCCAGCCCTTTAAACACCAGACGCTGCTGCGCGCCGCTGCCGGTCAGCCCGGCATAGCGCTTTTTGCTGCCCTGTTCGGCGTTGCGAATGGTGGGCATCAGAAAACGGCTGAAGTGCGTCTCATACTCCAGTTCCAGCGCGCTCTTCAGGCCGAGCGTCTGCTGCAGATGCTGCTGCCACCAGCGGTTAATCAGCGTGACCAGCCGCTCGCCGGTGGCCGCCGCCTGCTCCTCGCTATATTTGCCCTGCAGCCAGACAAACGTGGAGTCGGTGTCACCGTAGATCACCGTAAACCCTTCGGCCTCAATCAGCGCCCGCGTCTGCTGCATGATGGCGTGACCGCGCAGCGTGATTGAGGAGGCGAGGCGTGAATCAAAAAAGCGACAGGCGCTGGTACCCAGTACGCCATAAAAGGCGTTCATGATGATTTTCAGCGCCTGTGAGAGCGGCGCATTGCCGTCTCGCTTTGCAGCTTCACGCCCCTGCCAGATCTGCGCCACAATCTCAGGCAGACAGTGAATATGACGCGAGAAACGTGCTTCGCGAAAGCCGGGAACAGAATCAGCGTCAGACGGGTGCGCCAGGCCCTCAACCAGCCCGACGGGGTCGATCAGGAAAGTCCGGATGATCGACGGATAGAGACTCTTGTAATCCAGTACCAGCACCGAGTCGTAGAGGCCGGGGCGGGAGTCCATTACGTAGCCGCCCGGACTCGCTTCTGGTGCTACATCGCCCTGGTTGGGCGCCACGTATCCCGTGCGATGCATGCGCGGAATATAGAGATGACTGAACGCCGCAACCGAACCGCCGTGGCGATCCAGTGCCAGACCGTTAACGCTGGCACGCTCCAGTAAAAAGGGCATGATGGCGGTATGGTGAAAAATACGCGTAACCAGCTCGCAATCTTTCAGGTTATAGGTGGCGAGCGCGGGTTTATCATGAGCAAAGCGCCAGTTGATCTCCTCCATGCGCTGCCAGGGATTATTGATCGCTTTACCTTCCCCCAGCAGTTCACGCGCAACAGATTCCAGGCTGAAAGAGGGAAAATCCCAGTAGGCAGATTTCAGCGCTTCAATGCCGTCGATCACGACGCGACCGGCGAGCTGGGCGGTAAATATGCCAGGTTTAAAGCCGTGCTCACGCCACTCCAGCGGCTGCTGCTGACGGCCGAGACGCAGCGGAATGCCGTAGCGATCGGCATGCTTTTGCAGCACGCGCAGGTCGAACTGCACCACGTTCCAGCCAATAACCACATCGGGGTCGTGCCGCACGAACCAGGCGTTAAGCTGCTCCAGCAGCTGCTGGCGGCTCTCAACGTAGATCAGTTCAAAGCTGAGCGCGCTGGCGTCGCCGTTGGGCGGACCCAGCATATACACCTGACGCTGACCGCATCCCTCCAGCCCGATACAGTAAAGCTCGCCACGTTCGGTGGTTTCAATATCCAGCGACACCCAGCGAAGGGGCGGACGGTAGTCAGGATGCGGCTTCAGGCGGGCGTTGATCAGGGTATCACCGCGCGGCTCGCCGCTGAACCAGACCGGAGCGGTAATAAAGCGCTCCATCAGATAGCGCTCGGGCGGCCGGATATCGGCTTCATAAACGCTGATGCCGTTTTCCCGCAGGCGTTTCTCCAGCTGCTGCAGCTGACGATGGCTGCGGCAATAGAGGCCAAACACCGGACGGCGCTGAAAATCTTTCAGCGTCAGCGACTGCAGACGGGCATGAGTTTCATCGCGGATCAGCGCTTCGGTCTGACGACGAAACGCTTCGGGAATAAACGCCACTGACTCCTGCGCGGGCAGCACCAGCCGCTGCGGCCCGGCATCGGTTGCCAGCCACAGCGTGATCTCGCTGCCTGAAGGGGTATCCCGCCAGTGGCGGGTCAGCAGATAGCCTGCGCGCGGTTCTGTCACGGTGACTCCGGAGAAGAAATTATGTGCAGTATATCATGGATGTTTATACAGTGTCGGCAACTCTCTGCAGCGCAGCGGGAAAAGCTTGACGCCCTGACCCGGGCTCAGGACAATCCAGCCTTCATATTCCGCAGAGGATAGCTATGGAAGCCTGGATTCAACATCTGTTTACGCAATCGCTGGAGTACGCGCTGTTCGCCGTCGCTCTGGTGACCTTCCTTGAATCACTGGCGTTTGTAGGTCTGCTGCTGCCAGGTACAGTGCTGATGGCCAGCCTGGGGGCGCTGGTGGGCAGCGGTCAGATTGGCCTCTATCCGGCGTGGGCAGCGGGGCTGGTTGGCTGCCTGCTGGGCGACTGGATCTCCTACGGCATTGGCTGGAAGTTTCAGGGGCCGCTGCACCGCTGGAAGTATCTGAAAAAGTATCAAAACCTGCTGGATAAGACCGAGCATGCGCTGCATCAGCACAGCATGTTTACCGTGCTGGTGGGCCGTTTTGTCGGTCCGACACGCCCGCTGATCCCGCTGGCGGCAGGGATGCTTGAGCTGCCGGTGCGGAAGTTTCTGCCGCCCAATATCATTGGCTGTATTTTATGGCCGCCCGCCTATCTGCTGCCGGGGATCCTGGCCGGTGTGGCGATTGATGTGCCGCAGGCGCAGGGTGACAGCTTTAAATGGCTGCTGCTGCTGGTCACCATTCTGCTCTGGCTGGGCGGCTGGCTGCTCTGGCGCTGGTGGCGCAGCGATAAAACGCGCGACTGGGCCACACGTTACCTGCCGAAAGCGCGCCTGCGCTGGCTGGCGCCGCTGATGGCCGTAGCGGGCAGCGCCGCGTTTATCGCGCTGCTGTTTCATCCCATGATGCCTGTTTTCCTGCAGCTGCTCTGGAAAGTCTTCTTCGCTTAAGCTGGCGTAATGCCCAGGCGCGCGGCGGCGCTGCTCTCACCCCGAAGCAGCGCTGCCGTCTCACCATCCCACTCGATCCGGCCATCCACAATCACCAGACTGCGTGCGGCAATCTGCTGCGCATCCTCCAGACTGTGCGACACCATCAGCAGCGTGATATTGCGTGCGTCACACACCGTGCGCACCAGCTGCAGCATTTCGCGGCGCAGCGCCGGGTCGAGCGCGGAAAAAGGCTCATCCAGCAGCAGTACCGGCTGGTTGCGCAGCAGGCAGCGAGCCAGCGCTACCCGCTGCCGCTGGCCGCCGGAAAGCTCGCCCG
The DNA here is from genome assembly GCF_002387285.1 of Pantoea sp. UBA4549. Taxonomy (NCBI): domain Bacteria; kingdom Pseudomonadati; phylum Pseudomonadota; class Gammaproteobacteria; order Enterobacterales; family Erwiniaceae; genus Pantoea; species Pantoea sp. UBA4549. The sequence continues at coordinate 135,988 of NZ_DGLH01000013.1, forward strand.
GCAGACGCGACAGCAAATCGTGCAGTCCGGTCTGATGGGCAATCTCCTGTAACTGCTGCTGCTGGTCACGCGTCAGCTTCAGGCCCGGATGCAGCCCCAGGGCCATATTCTGCTGCACCGACAGGTGCGGAAACAGGTTGTTCTCCTGAAACAGCATCGATACCGGACGCGACGCCGGTACGCTGCGGGTGTGATCGCAGCCGTTGATCAGCAGCGTGCCGTGGCTGACCGGCAGAAAGCCGCCGATCAGGCTCAGCAGCGTGCTTTTACCGGCGCCGCTCGGGCCAAGTATCGCCAGCCGTTCACCCGCCCGGGCGCTGAAGCTGAAACGCATCGGCAGATGCTGATAAAGGTAAGTAAGATCAGTGAGTGTCAGCATGGCGTCCCGGCAGTTTTTCCATCAGAGTAAAAAGTAACAGGCAGAGCAGCAGCAGCAGCAGGGCGGTCGTTGCACCGTCGGCACCGCGATAGGCGCCGATCTGCTGATAAAGATACCAGGGCAGGGTGCGGAAATCGGCGTTGCCAAACAGCGCCACTACGCCAAAGTCGCCAATCGAGAGCACGCAGGCAAAGGCGAGCGCCTGCGCCAGCGGGCGCTTCAGCAGCCGCAGCTCAATCAGCTTCAGGCGATTGAGGCCGGAGAGACCGAGCGAGGCGCAGAGCGGCGCGTAGCGTGCGGCGATATCGCGCATCGGGTTTTCCAGCACTTTCATGGCGTAGGGAATGGCGATCAGCGCATTGGTAAAGATCACCAGCCCGTCGGCCCGCGCCGGCAGCCCGGAGGTGGCGGTAAACAGCAGGAAGAAGCCGCTGGCCAGCACGATGCCCGGCATCGCCAGGATCAGCATGCCGCTCAGCTCCAGCGCCTGTGCGCTCACCCGATGCTGGCGCTGGCGCAGCTCGCGGCTGCTCCACAGCAGCATCATCGTCATGATCACACAGAGTGCGCCCGCGCCCAGCGCGATACGCAGTGAGGTCAGGGTGGCCTGCCAGAGCGCCGGCTGCTGCAGCGCACCGGCTACACCGCCGCGCACGCCATCAGCGACCACCGCCGCCAGCGGGGGCAGCAGCAGCAGCAGCGCAAGCGTAATCAGCAGCGTGTCGCTGATACGCGCGCGCCAGCTATCCTGCGGATCGCGCCAGCCCTGCAGCTTCTGGCTGCCGGCCGGGATCGCTTTACTGAAGCGCTGACTGAGCAGCACCAGCAGCAGACAGCAGTTAAGCTGCAGCAGCGCCAGCAGCGCGGCACGGCCGGGATCGTAATCAAAACTCAGCGCCTGGTAGATCGCCAGCTCCAGCGTGGTCGCCTGCGGCCCGCCACCCAGCGCCAGCACCGTGGCGAAGCTGGCAAAGCAGAGCATAAAGATCAGCGCCGCCGTCGGCAGGATCTGCCGGCGCAGCCAGGGCCACTCCAGCAGCCGGAACAGGTTCCAGCCGCGCAGCCCAAGCTGCGCCGCCAGCTGACGCTGTTCCGCCGGAATGCTCTCCAGCGCCTGCAGCAGCATGCGCGTCGCCAGCGGCAGGTTAAAAAAGACGTGCGCCAGCAGGATGCCCTGCAGGCCATAGGGAGAGAAGTGATAGGGTACGCCCAGCAGCATGCAGAGCTGCGCCAGCCAGCCGGTACGGCCGTAGACGCTCAGCAGGCCAAATACCGCCACCAGCACCGGCAGCACCAGCGTCATCGCGCATAACCGCAGCAGCAGCGTACGACCCGGGAAGCGGCGGCGATAGAGCGCGCGCGCCAGCAGCACAGCCGGCAGCACCGAGCAGAGTGCCGAGAGCAGCGCCTGCTCAAAAGAGAACGCCAGCACGTGGTGCAGATAGCTGTCGCTGAGCAGGGCGCGCATGTCCGGCAGCGGGGCCGCCGTCAGCAGCGCCCCCAGGGCAAGCAGCGCCACGGCACACAGCAGCAGCGCGCTCAGCGCGCCGGGGATCAGCCAGCCTGGCATTAGCGGCTGACAGCCCGCTGCCAGGCGCTGATCCACGCGGCGCGCTGGTCAGCCACTTCTGCCGGTGAAAACTGCAGCGCTTTTTGTGGCACCTTCAGCGCCTGATAGCCCGCCGGTAAATCACTTTTGATCACCGGGTACATCCAGTTGCCGGTGGGGATCGTCTGCTGGAACGCGGGGCTGACGATAAACTGCATAAAACGCTGCGCCAGCGCCGGCTGTTTGCTGCCCGCCAGCTGCGCAGCGACTTCCACCTGCAGATAATGCCCCTCGCTGAAGGTGGCAGCGGCGTAATTCTCTTTCTTCTCTTCAATAATGTGGTAGGCGGGTGAAGTGGTATAGCTCAGTACCAGATCGCCTTCGCCCTTGAGAAACAGGCCGTACGCTTCGCTCCATCCTTTGGTGACGGTAACGGTTTTGGCCGCCAGTTTCTGCCACGCCGCGTCGCTGCGATCGCCAAACACTTTTTGCATCCAGAGCAGCAGGCCCAGGCCCGGCGTGCTGGTGCGGGGATCCTCATAAATAACCCGCCACTTCTGCGGGCTTTCAACCAGCTCCTGCAGACTCGCGGGCGGATTCTTCAGGCGGTTTTTGTCATACACGAAGGCGAAGTAGCCGTAATCGAAGGGGATAAAGGTGTCGTTCTGCCAGCGCTCAGGCAGCTGCAGCGCCGCGGTATCGACCTGGCTTTTGGCAAACAGGCCGGTTTTTTCCGCCGCCTGCAGCAGATTGTTATCGAGTCCCAGCACAACGTCGGCTTTGCTGTTTTTTCCTTCCATGCGCAGACGGTTGAGCAGCGAGACGCCATCCTCCAGCGCCACGTAGCGCAGCTCGCAGCCGCACTCCGCTTCAAACGCTTTCTTTACCGCCGGGCCTGGCCCCCATTCAGCAGCGAATGAATCATAGGTATAGACAGTGAGCAGGGGTCTGGCAGCAAATACCGGCGCAGACAGCAGTAGCAGGACAGGCAGAACGTTCTTTAACACTTTGCGCTCCTTGAGGAGAGGATAGGGGTGAGTCGCAAAGGATCTGAGGCTGGCACATCTCAAATCCCTACGCCGGTATTAACCGGATCAGGTTCGACGGGTTTCTCTCAGCCTGACGACGCAGGCACCCCGTTGAGAACGGCTTAGTGTAGACATTTCCGCGGCGGCGTGAAAGCGTCATAATGCCGGCGGCGCAAACCAGGCAGATTTGAAATCGAACCAGCCCAGCGTGTTCAGCCGTACGCCGCGCATGCTGCGCTGACCTTCCAGCAGCAGCCAGTGGTGAAACAGCGGATGCAGCCAGTCCTGATCCACCAGCTGGCGCGCCCATTCAGCCAGCGGCAGACGTTTCTCACGCCAGCGCGCTGCATCCTCATGCCACGCCAGCGGAATACAGTGCTGCATCAGCGGCAGCTCATAGAGCTGCGCAAACAGCGCATACTCCAGCGGCAGAGTAAAGTTAACGCTGCCGAGCCAGATATCGCTTTCACCGGCGCCGGCAAACCACGCTTCATAGCTCACCACCCGGGTGACCAGCTCCACCCCCTGCTGCGCGAGCAGAGGACGCAACGCGCTGGCGATGCCTTCATGCTCAACGTGGTCGCTGTACCAGCTTAACGTCAGCCGGGTCAGACCGTCCGGTTTATCCGCTGCCCGCCGATCGCGGCGATGGTGCCAGCGCGGCAGCAGACCCCAGGCGGGAAACCAGTAGCGCTGATAGCCGGGATCGGCATGATGCAGCAGGGTAACGGGATTAAGCAGATCGCTGACCCAGCGGCGGAACGGCGCATGGCGTCCCCAGGCGGATCGCTGGTCAAACAGCAGAAAGTAACAGCCTTCCTCCAGACGGCTCTCTTCCGCGATCTCATCCGCCTCGCTGCCCTGCAGCTTTACGCCAGCGTAGACCAGCTCGTCACTGACTTCCGGCAGTACCCAGATTGAGACCTCATCAATCAGCGCCCGGTAACCAAAGTAGTCATCAAATGCGGCAATTTTCAGCTGCGTCTGCTGATTGCGCAGCACGCTGTAGGGGCCGCAGCCGGCAGGCTGACGGGCAAAGTCGGGCATTGCCGGCCATTCGCGCGGCAGGATCATGGCGCTGACGCTGCCCAGCAGCCATGGCAGCCAGCTGTCAGGCTGGGTCAGAGAGATATCCAGCGTCCAGGGTGCCGGGGAGTGCAGCTGCGCAATATGTGCAAACAGCGGCAGGGCAGCGCTGCGCTGCAGCGAATCAAGGATATCCGCCATCTCCAGCTCGCGCCCGTGATGAAAGCGGATGGCCGGGCGCAGATAAAAGCGCCACTGCCGTGCGGAAAGCTGCTGCCAGTGGTGAGCAATATCCGGTTCAATTTCCCCGTTTTCCTCATTTATGCGCGTCAGGCCGCTGAAGATCTGCCGGGCCAGGTGCGTTTCCGAGCGGCGCAGCGGTGAGGCGGGCAGCAGGTTTTGCAGCGGACGGTAGTAGAGCACGCGCAGGATATGTTTGCCCTGACGCACGCTGCGCCCAAGGTGGGCAGCAATCATCTGCCGCACCTGCGCTTTGTCACCCACCAGCTGAACCAGCTGGTCAATACTGTCCTGATCCAGCAGCGCCTCAGCCCGCTGCTGCTGCAGCGCCAGCCCGGTACAGCAGAAGCGCAGCTGCGAGCGCTTTCCGCGTCCCGCCTCAGCCTGCCAGGTCAGCCAGCCCTCATGCTGCATCGCCTGAAGCAAATTGCGCATATGGCGCCGTGAGCAGTGCAGGCTGCTGGCCAGAGCGTCAAGCGTCGTCGCCTGATCCTGACCTTCACACTGCTGCCAGAGCCGAATAAAGTGCTGCTGCAGACGAGCTGAGGACATAAAAGGGGAACTCCATGACGATTTCGCTCAGTGTTTGTTTCTCTATAATAGGGGCATACTGACAGCCAATGGAAGAGCGGGAGGCGCCCGGTTCGGGTGGCGCTCAACCAGCGGTGTCGCCTGTGCGGCACATTTTTCTGAGTAGGGTGCAATTACACCGCCAGCAGATTTTCTCTGCTGGCTTTTTTCATGGCGGTGTGAAATCGTCTACGCTCTTTCGCTACTCTTTTCTGTTTTTTCAAAGGGACTACTGCATGAAGTCGCTGTTAACGCGGCAGCGCCGCCCCGATCCGGTCTATCTCGCTTTTATGGCTGTCACCTTTATGGCAGGCGTAGCGGGTGCGCTGCAGGCACCAACCCTCAGCCTGTTTCTGACCCGCGAGGTGCAGGTGCGGCCCTTCTGGGTCGGGCTCTTTTTCACCATCAATGCCCTGGGCGGCATTGTGATCAGTATGCTGGTAGCAAAGCGCTCTGACACGCGCGGCGACCGGCGGCATCTGATCCTCTTTTGCTGCCTGATGGCCATTCTGAACGCGCTGCTGTTTGCGTTTAACCGCCACTACGCCACGCTGATAAGCCTTGGCGTGCTGCTCTCTGCGCTGGCCAGCGTCGCGATGCCGCAGATATTTGCACTGGCGCGGGAGTACGCGGACGCATCCGCGCGCGAAGTGGTGATGTTCAGTTCGGTGATGCGGGCACAGCTGTCGCTGGCGTGGGTCATTGGTCCGCCGCTCTCTTTTGCGCTGGCGCTTAATTTCGGCTTCGTGACGCTGTTCGCCGTGGTGGCAGGGATGTTTTTATTGAGTATGCTGCTGATCTGGCGCGGCCTGCCGTCGGTGCCGCGCGTGGTGGCGACGCCGGAGCAGCTGCTGCTGCAGGTCAGCCCGTGGAAAGATACGCAGGTGATGCTGCTGTTTATCGCCTCAGTAATCATGTGGGCGTGCAACACCATGTACTTTATTGATATGCCGCTCTATATGAGCAACACGCTGGGGCTGCCGGAAAAGCTGGCGGGCCTCCTGATGGGAACGGCCGCCGGGCTGGAGATCCCGATTATGCTGCTGGCAGGCTTTTACGCGAAGCGCGTCGGCAAGCGCGCGCTGATGCTGCTGGCGGGTGTGGCAGCGGTTCTCTTTTATCTTGGGCTGGTGCTGTTTACGTCAAAAGCCGCGCTGATGCTGCTGCAGCTCTTCAATGCCGCGTTTATCGGTATTATCGCCGGCATTGGCATGCTCTGGTTTCAGGATCTGATGCCCGGGCGGGCGGGCGCGGCAACGACGCTGTTCACCACCTCCATCTCCACCGGACTGATCGTGGCCGGGCTGCTGCAGGGGATCCTGAGCGAGCGTTTCGGGCATGAATCGGTTTATCAGGTGGCGCTGGGTATGTCCGTGCTGGCGCTGCTGCTGGTTGCGCGGGTGCGCGATGTGAAGCCGGCGACGGAGGCCGGCGCGTAAAGCGTGCCGCAACCTGACGTTGGTTGCGGCGTTGAATAACTAGCGCAGGAAGGCGGGCTGCTGCTGCTCGTAGCGCGCTATCGATTCTTCATGCTGCAGCGTCAGGCCGATGCTGTCCAGGCCGTTAATCATGCAGTGGCGGCGGAAGCTGTCGATCTCAAACGTATAGACTTTGTCGCCCGCGGTGACCGTCTGCGCTTCCAGATCCACCGTGAAGCGCATGCCCGGACTGGCGTTAACCAGCTGGAACAGCGCCTCCACTTCCTCTTCGCTCAGCCGTACCGGCAGCAGCTGATTGTTAAAGCTGTTGCCATAAAAGATATCGGCAAAGCTCGGCGCAATCACGACATGGAAACCGAAGTCGGTCAGCGCCCAGGGGGCGTGCTCACGGGAGGAACCGCAGCCAAAGTTCTCGCGCGCCAGCAGAATGCTGGCACCGGCAAACTCAGGCTTGTTAAGCACAAAGCTGGCGGTAGGCTGCGTGCCGGCGTCATCGTCAAAACGCCAGTCGTGAAACAGGTGGGCACCAAAACCGGTGCGGGTGACCTTCTGCAGAAACTGCTTCGGGATAATGGCATCGGTATCCACGTTGGCCGCATCCAGTGGTGCGACAATACCGGTGTGCTGCGTAAATTTAGTCGCCATCGCTTAAGCTCCCTGAGTCAGTTCACGAATATCGGCAAAACGGCCGGAGACCGCCGCGGCGGCAGCCATCGCCGGGCTGACCAGGTGCGTACGACCGCCGCGCCCCTGACGCCCTTCAAAGTTGCGGTTGCTGGTCGAGGCGCAGCGCTCACCCGGATTCAGGCGATCGTTGTTCATGGCGAGACACATAGAGCAGCCCGGCAGACGCCACTCAAAACCCGCCTCAAGAAAGATTTTATCCAGACCTTCCGCTTCCGCCTGCGCTTTAACCGGGCCGGAACCTGGCACCACCATCGCGACCACGCCGGGTGCCACTTTGCGCCCTTTAGCAATCGCCGCGGCGGCGCGCAGATCTTCAATGCGTGAGTTAGTGCAGGAGCCGATAAAGACTTTATCGATAGCCACATCGGTCAGCTTCACGCCCGGCTGCAGGTTCATGTAAGCCAGCGCTTTTTCAGCAGAGGCGCGCTCAACCGGATCGGCAAACGAGGCCGGATCGGGTATCGCCTGATCCACCGCCATCACCTGACCCGGGTTGGTGCCCCAGGTCACCTGCGGAGCAATGTCGGCAGCGTTCAGCGTCACCACGCTGTCGAATACGGCGTCTGGATCGGACTTCAGCGTGCGCCAGTAGGCTACCGCCTGCTCCCAGTCGTTGCCTTTTGGCGCAAACTGCTTATCTTTCAGGTAGGCAAACGTGGTGTCATCCGGTGCCACCAGGCCCGCTTTTGCGCCCATCTCAATCGCCATGTTGCACAGCGTCATACGGCCTTCCATGCTCAGCGCTTCAATCGCCGGGCCGCAGAACTCCACCACGTAGCCGGTGCCGCCCGCGCTGCCGGTTTTACCGATGATCGCCAGCACGATATCTTTCGCGGTAATGCCCGGCGCAGCGGCGCCCGACACATTGATTTTCATGGTTTTGGCACGACCCTGCTTCAGCGTCTGGGTGGCAAACACATGCTCGACTTCAGAGGTGCCGATACCAAACGCCAGTGAACCAAAGGCGCCATGCGTGGCAGTATGTGAATCACCGCAGACAATGGTCATGCCCGGCAGGGTCATGCCCTGTTCCGGCCCGATGACGTGCACAATGCCCTGGAAGGGATGGTTCAGATCGTAGAGCTGGATGCCGAACTCGTCGCAGTTCTTCATCAGCTCCTGCATCTGAATACGCGCCATTTCACCCGATGCGTTGATATCTTTGGTCTGGGTTGAAACGTTGTGATCCATCGTGGCAAACGTTTTTTCCGGCTGACGCACTTTACGTCCGTGCGCGCGCAGGCCATCGAACGCCTGCGGTGAAGTCACTTCGTGGATCAGGTGACGGTCGATATAGAGCAGCGGCGTTTCATCGGGTGCTTCGTGAACGACATGTGCGTCAAATAACTTCTGGTATAAGCTTTTCATTTTTATTTTTCTCCGGCAATAAAGCCCGCGATGAGGCTACCCATTTCATCCGTACTGACTGCAGGACCGTCGCCCGCCAGATCGCGGGTGCGGTGGCCCGCCTCCAGCGCCTGGCTTACCGCCTGTTCAACAGCATCAGCGGCGTCGGCGGCGTTCAGGCTAAAGCGCAGCAGCATCGACAGCGACAGGATTTGGGCAATCGGGTTAGCGATATTTTGTCCGGCGATATCCGGCGCAGAGCCGCCAGCAGGTTCAAACAGACCAAAACCTTCTTCGTTCAGGCTGGCTGACGGCAGCATGCCCATTGATCCGGTAATCATGGCGCACTCATCAGAGAGAATGTCGCCAAACAGGTTTGAGCAGAGCAGGACATCAAACTGCGACGGATCTTTGATCAGCTGCATGGTGGCGTTATCGATATACATATGCGCCAGCTGTACGTCAGGGTACGCTTTTGCCACTTCATTCACGATCTCACGCCACATCACTGAACTTTGCAGCACGTTAGCTTTGTCGATTGAGGTGACATGACAACGACGCTTACGCGCGGCTTCAAACGCATTACGTGCAATGCGCTCAATCTCAAAGCGATGGTAAACCTCGGTATCAAACGCCCGCTCGTGCGCGCCACTGCCTTCGCGTCCTTTTGGCTGGCCAAAATAGATGCCGCCGGTGAGCTCACGTACGCAGAGAATATCAAATCCGCGCGCCGCGATATCACTGCGCAGCGGGCAGAATGCTTCAAGACCTTTGTAGAGCGCGGCCGGGCGCAGATTGCTGAACAGTCTGAAATGCTTGCGCAGCGGCAACAGCGCGCCACGTTCAGGCTGGCCAGCCGGCGGCAGATGCTCCCACTTCGGGCCGCCAACAGAGCCAAACAGAATGGCGTCTGCCTGCTCAGCTCCGGCTACGGTCGCGGGCGGCAGAGGTTCACCGTGACGATCGATGGCGATACCGCCAACATCATATTCGCTGGTGGTGATACGCATGCCGAAGCGGGTACGCACCGCGTCGAGCACTTTCATCGCCTGCGCCATCACTTCCGGGCCGATTCCGTCGCCTGGCATGACCGCAATATGATATGAATGAGTCATAGTTACACCGTTTCCTTCTGTTCTTTAAATTTACGCTGCAGTTCTTTTTCGACCTGTTTTGCCCGCCAGATATTGTTGAGTGCGTTAATCATCGCTTTGGCAGAGGATTCAACAATATCGGTTGCCAGGCCTACGCCGTGGAACTTGCGTCCGTTGTAATTCACCACGATATCCACCTGGCCCAGGGCATTTTCACCGTGACCTTTCGCCGTCAGCTTGTAGTTGACCAGCTCAGCGTCAAAGCCGGTAATGCGGTTGATTGCCTGATAGACTGCGTCAACCGGGCCGTTACCGGTGGCCGCATCCGCTTTGGTCTCCTCACCGCAGCCGAGCTGGACTGAAGCGGTGGCCGTGACACTGGAGCCGGTCTGGACGTTGAATTCGTTGAGCTGGAAAAACTCCGGTTCTTCATGCTGTTTATTGATAAAGGCCAGCGCTTCCAGATCGTAATCAAATACCTGACCTTTCTTGTCGGCCAGCTTCAGGAAGGCGTCATACAGCGCGTCGAGGTTGTAGTCCGCTTCTTTGTAGCCCATCTCTTCCATACGATGTTTTACCGCCGCGCGTCCGGAACGAGAGGTAAGGTTCAGCTGAATTTTGTGCAGACCGATCGATTCAGGCGTCAGAATCTCGTAGTTTTCACGGTTTTTCAGCACGCCATCCTGATGAATGCCGGAAGAGTGCGCAAACGCATTTGAGCCGACCACCGCTTTGTTCGCCGGAATCGGCATGTTGCAGATCTGGCTGATAATCTGGCTGGTGCGGTAAATTTCCTGATGGTTGATAGCGGTGTGAACATTCATGATCTGCTGGCGGGTTTTGATCGCCATGATCACCTCTTCCAGCGCACAGTTACCGGCGCGCTCGCCCAGACCATTCAGCGTACCCTCAACCTGACGCGCGCCCGCCAGTACCGCAGCAATAGCGTTGCCGGTGGCCATGCCTAAATCATCATGGGTGTGCACCGACAGAATCGCTTTGTCGATGTTAGGCACGCGGTTAACCAGCTGTCCGATAATATTGGCGTACTCACCGGGCAGGGTATAGCCAACGGTATCGGGAATATTGATGGTGGTAGCACCGGCGCTGATGGCGGCTTCAACCATGCGGCAGAGATCGTCAATCGGCGTGCGCCCGCCATCTTCACAGGAGAACTCCACGTCATCGGTATAATTGCGTGCGCGTTTTACCATGTGCACCGCACGCTCAATCACTTCCGGCAGAGTACTGCGCAGCTTGGTCGCGATATGCATCGGTGAGGTGGCAATAAAAGTATGAATACGGAACGCGTCGGCAACGCGCAGTGATTCGTAAGCGGCATCGATATCTTTTTCGACACAGCGCGCCAGCCCGCAGACGCGGCTGTTTTTGATCGTACGTGCAATAGTCTGTACCGATTCAAAATCACCGGGAGAAGAGACCGGGAAACCCACTTCCATTACGTCCACGCCCATTCTTTCCAGCGCCAGGGCGATCTGCAATTTTTCTTTAACACTCAGGCTGGCCTGTAATGCCTGCTCACCGTCGCGCAGAGTGGTATCGAAAATAATAACTTGCTGGCTCATGGTTATCTTCCTTTTGCATTAACTTCGCCGGAGCAACGAGCATAAAAAAACCCGCGCAGTGGCGCGGGTTTTTAACTTTCAGCGGGTTGGAATCAGTTGTTGATTTCGCCCACGAGTCTACCGCGCAAACTGGATGCGTTTAGTAGTAGACCGAGTAGGCGGAAAGAACGAAACATGAATCAGACCCCATAAAATGTGTGCTGTACATATTGGTACTGGATTAGCGATGTGATGTCAACCCTGCATCAGGGGCTATTTTACTTACGCTAAAAGCGCGATCTGCTGTAAATATTGGCATGGATGGAGGATCGCGAAGAAATATCGTCTTGCATCTTATAGCGCTACATAATGCGCGCTATCATAAAGCGATTATCTCGATTAACTACCTGATTTTGCTATTTTATTTTAATTTTATCTATAGTTAAAAATATAAGCCTTAGCCTGCAAGGCAGAATAATATAATGCTGGCAGTGATTTTTAACGTTAATCACGCGGGAAAGATCCGTGTTAAAAACATTGTGGGCTGACGCAGCGGACGATAACAAAAATATATTTCTTACAACTCGCTGAAAATAATCTTCAGACCAGCATATTCCTCTGAATTTATGCCTGCCGATCAGTTTATTCATCGTACCCTGACCCGGCACATCAGAGGCTTACTTGTCCGGGAACGCGCGTCGCAGGGCCTGGCGGTTTGCAGCCCGCAGGCTCTGCGGTTATGGTAATCGTCCTACTCTTAAAAGAATTCATTCAGGTAGATTCCCGATATCTGGAAGGCGGAAATGAATTCCTTCTTCTGAGCATAAACATAAGATTTTGATCTTAATTGGCGATAAGGGAACAGATGCGACACCGTGCGCTGGACAGCGCTGCCCGTCGCGGCTGTTTCTGACGCCTGGAGGCAGAAAATGGAGATGTTGTCAGGAGCCGAAATGGTCGTCCGTTCGTTGATCGATCAGGGCGTAAAGCAGGTATTCGGTTATCCGGGCGGAGCAGTGCTTGATATCTATGATGCGCTGCAGACGGTCGGTGGAATTGACCATGTACTGGTGCGTCACGAACAGGGCGCAGTGCACATGGCAGATGGTCTGGCACGGGCAACCGGCGAAGTTGGCGTCGTGCTGGTCACGTCTGGCCCGGGGGCGACGAACGCTATCACCGGTATCGCGACCGCCTATATGGATTCGATTCCATTGGTGATCCTGTCAGGTCAGGTGCCCTCATCGCTGATTGGCTATGATGCGTTTCAGGAGTGCGATATGGTCGGTATCTCCCGGCCGGTGGTCAAACACAGCTTCCTGGTAAAAAGCACAGAAGAGATCCCTACGGTGCTTAAGAAGGCCTTCTGGCTGGCGGCCAGCGGGCGTCCCGGCCCGGTAGTCATCGATCTGCCTAAAGATATCCTGAATCCGGCGAATAAACTGCCGTATGCCTGGCCGGAAAGCGTCAGCATGCGCTCGTATAATCCGACGCTGCAGGGCCATAAAGGTCAGATCAAGCGCGCACTGCAGACGCTGCTGGGTGCGCATAAGCCGGTCATTTATGCCGGCGGCGGTGCTATTACGTCGGGATGCGAAGCGGAACTGCGCCAGCTGGCTGAGCAGCTTAATATTCCGGTAACCACTTCACTGATGGGACTGGGCGCGTTTCCCGGCACGCACCGTCAGTGTGTCGGCATGCTTGGCATGCACGGCACGTATGAAGCCAACATGACCATGCACAACGCCGATTTGATCTTTGGCATCGGCGTCCGCTTTGACGATCGCACCACCAACAATCTGGCAAAATATTGCCCGAATGCGACCATCATGCACATTGATGTGGATCCGACGTCGATCTCCAAAACGGTCAGCGCAGATATCCCGATCGTTGGCGATGCGAAACAGACGCTGGTACAGATGCTGGAGCTGCTGGCGCAGAGTGAAACACAGCAGCAGCACGACAGTCTGCGCGACTGGTGGCAGAACATTGAAACCTGGCGCAGCCGCAAGTGTCTGGAATTCGATCGCAGCAGCGATAAGATCAAACCGCAGGCGGTAATAGAGACGGTTGCCCGCCTGACAGGCGGCGAGGCTTATGTGACTTCTGATGTCGGACAGCATCAGATGTTTGCTGCCCTCTATTACCCGTTTGACAAACCGCGTCGCTGGATCAACTCCGGTGGCCTTGGCACCATGGGCTTTGGACTGCCGGCTGCGCTGGGCGTGAAGATGGCACTGCCGGAAGAGACGGTGATTTGTGTTACCGGGGATGGCAGTATTCAGATGAACATCCAGGAGCTGTCGACCGCGCTGCAATACGATCTGCCCGTGCTGGTACTTAACCTGAATAACCGTGTCCTCGGTATGGTGAAACAGTGGCAGGATATGATCTATTCCGGCCGCCATTCTCAATCCTATATGGAGTCGCTGCCTGATTTTGTCCGTCTGGCTGAGGCGTATGGTCACGTCGGTATTGCCATTCAGCATCCTGCCGAGCTGGAAGAGAAGCTGCAGCTGGCGCTGGATACGCTGGCAAAAGGGCGGCTGGTATTTGTGGATGTCACGGTTGATGGCAGCGAGCATGTCTATCCGATGCAGATTCGGGGCGGCTCAATGGATGAAATGTGGTTGAGCAAGACGGAGAGGACTTAATTATGCGTCGTATTCTATCGGTGCTGCTGGAGAATGAATCGGGCGCCTTATCCCGCGTGGTCGGACTCTTCTCCCAGCGCGGTTATAACATTGAGAGCCTGACCGTTGCGCCTACCGACGATCCGACTCTGTCGCGCATGACTATTCAGACCGTAGGCGATGAAAAAGTGATTGAGCAGATTGAGAAGCAGCTGCATAAGCTGGTGGATGTGCTGCGCGTCACTGAACTGGGGCAGGGCGCTTACGTTGAGCGTGAGATCATGCTGGTAAAAATTCAGGCCAGCGGATATGGCCGTGAAGAAGTGAAGCGCAGCGCAGAGATTTTTCGCGGACAAATTGTTGATGTCACACCAACGCTTTACACGGTTCAGCTGGCAGGCACCAGCGATAAGCTCGATGCGTTTCTCAGCAGCGTGCGGGAAGTGGCAGAGATTGTTGAGGTGGCGCGTTCGGGGATCGTTGGCGTGTCACGCGGCGAGCGCATCATGCGTTAATCCCGCTCCGTTATCACCGTAGTTTACTCTAACCCGGCGTAATGCCGGGTTTTTTTATTTTATGCGCCGGCTTCGTTTGCTGATGAAAAGCGGTTGCTCAGGCCGGTTTTCTGCGGTTAGATGTAACAAAGATTTTATCCACAGCTACGTTGCGGATATCTCCGCCAGCTCTGGCTTATCGACATGAAGGTGTTATCGTGAAACTGGATGAAATTGCGCGTCTGGCCGGCGTCTCGCGTACTACTGCCAGCTATGTGATCAATGGCAAAGCGCGGCAGTATCGTGTCAGCGACAAAACGGTTGAGAAAGTAATGGCGGTGGTGCGTGAGTATAACTATCACCCCAATGCGGTCGCCGCAGGCCTGCGCGCAGGGCGCACGCGCTCTATCGGACTGGTGATCCCCGATCTCGAAAATACCAGCTACACGCGTATTGCCAACTATCTGGAGCGTCAGGCACGCCAGCGCGGCTATCAGCTGCTTATCGCCTGTTCAGAAGATCAGCCTGATAACGAAATGCGCTGTATCGAGCATCTGCTGCAGCGTCAGGTCGATGCAATCATCGTTTCTACCTCGCTGCCGCCGGAGCATCCGTTTTACCAGCGCTGGATAAACGACCCGCTGCCGATTGTGGCGCTGGACCGGGCGCTGGATCGTGAACACTTTACCAGCGTTGTGGGGGCCGATCAGGATGATGCACGCGCGCTGGCTGCTGAATTGCGTCAGCTCCCGGTGAAAAACGTGCTGTTTATGGGCGCGCTGCCGGAGCTTTCCGTGAGTTTTCTGCGCGAAATGGGCTTTCGCGAAGCCTGGCAGGATGATGAGCGTTCAGTCAGTTATCTCTATTGCAACAGTTTTGATCGCGCGGCGGCTGCCGCACTGTTTGAACACTATCTGGATGAAAATCCGATGCCCGATGCGCTGTTTACCACCTCGTTTGGTCTGCTGCAGGGCGTAATGGATGTCACGCTGAAACGAGAAGGGCGACTGCCGAAAGATCTGGCGATCGCCACGTTTGGCGATCATGAATTACTCGATTTTCTTGATTGTCCGGTACTGGCGGTGGGACAGCGGCACCGCGATGTGGCAGAGCGGGTTCTGGAGCTGGTGCTGGCTTCACTTGATGAACCACGTAAACCTAAACCCGGGTTAACACGCATTCGCCGTAACTTATTTCATCGCGGGCAATTAAGCCGTCTGACAAAATGAGTCAGCGGGCATGATAATGCCCGCCATTTTATTCAGTATCTGGCGGGCAATTAATTATCCGACGTAAAAAAGCGTAAATAACAGCCATTAATTATCACAAAACAGAGATCAATTTAATCTTGCTGGGTAAAAGTTAGTCATTTTTGATCCCCATCAACAGGCGCTTGCGCTGGGCTTCCTTTCAGAAATCCCCTAAAATGCCGCCGCTGTCGCATAACCCTGCTCTGGCGTACTTAAGCCAAATCTGAATCAAATTTAATCATATTTGAAGTGAGCAGATATTTTTATACTGTTATTCATCGGTTTAATTTTGCTTTGCCATTCCGCGCGCTTTTTTATTTCGCTTTCCGCTTATTTTTCCGGGATGTAAAGAGTGATATTCACCTGCCGTTGCGGCTTGACAATGTTTTCATCGGCTCCGTAAACTCGTTTCGTGGTAAAAAGTGGGATAAAGTGGTGAAAACGGTAGCTGAGGAGTCAGGCTGGCATGTTCCGCGGGGCAACGTTAGTCAATCTCGACAGTAAAGGGCGGTTAGCGGTTCCGGTGCGCTATCGCGAATTACTGATCGCAGAGTCTCAGGGTCAGATGGTCTCTACTATCGACCTGCACCAGCCCTGCCTGCTGCTTTATACCCTGCCCGAATGGGAAATCATTGAGAAAAAACTGGCTCGCTTATCGAGCATGAATCCGGCAGAACGACGCGTACAGCGTCTGCTGCTTGGACATGCCAGCGAATGCCAGATGGATAGTGCAGGCCGGTTGCTGCTGGCAAATACCTTGAGGCAGCACGCAGGACTGAAAAAAGAAGTGATGCTGGTTGGGCAGTTCAACAAGTTTGAATTGTGGGATGAACAGACCTGGTATCAACAAGTCAGGGATGATATTGACGCAGAACATTCAGCTCAGGAACCTTTATCTGAGCGGTTGCAGGACTTATCGCTATAGCTATGCAGGAAAATTTTAAACATACCACGGTGCTGCTGGATGAGGCGGTAAACGGCCTTAATATCAGGGAAGACGGCATTTACATTGACGGCACCTTTGGCCGCGGTGGCCACTCACGCCTGATCCTTTCGCAGCTTGGCGAGAATGGGCAGCTGCTGGCCATCGATCGCGATCCGCAGGCAATTGCGGCGGCCGCTGAGATCAACGATCCGCGCTTTTCCATTGTGCACGGCCCTTTTTCAGCGCTGGCAGATTATGTCGACGCGCGCGGGCTAACCGGGAAAATCAGTGGCGTCCTGCTTGATCTGGGCGTCTCTTCGCCGCAGCTGGACGACGCCGAACGCGGCTTCTCGTTTATGCGCGACGGTCCGCTGGATATGCGCATGGATCCCACGCGAGGTCACTCTGCTGCTGAGTGGCTGCTGCACGCAGAAGAAGCTGATATCGCCTTTGTGCTGAAAACATACGGTGAAGAGCGTTTCGCAAAGCGTATTGCACGTGCCATCACAGAGCGTAATCGGGAACAACCGATGACGCGCACCAAAGAGCTGGCTGACGTCATTGCCGCAGCAACCCCGGTCAAAGACAAATTTAAGCACCCGGCTACGCGCAGCTTTCAGGCTATTCGTATCTGGATTAACAGCGAGCTGGAAGAGATTGATACCGCTCTTAAAGGCGCGCTTTCTGTTCTGGCCCCGGGCGGCCGTTTATCCATCATCAGCTTCCATTCTCTTGAAGATCGCCTGGTGAAACGTTTTATGCGCGATCAAAGCCGCGGTCCGCAGGTTCCGGCGGGTATTCCGATGACGGAAAGCCAGCTGAAAGCGCTGGGCGGACGCGAGCTGAAAACGCTGGGCAAACTGATCCCGGGTGAAGCAGAAGTGCGGGAAAACCCGCGTGCGCGCAGCTCGGTGCTGCGTATTGCTGAAAGGACCGCGCCATGATTGGCAATGAGCGGCACAGTCTGCCCGGCGTGATCGGCGGAGACCTGCTGCGCTTTGGCAAGATCCCGGTGTTGTTACTGATTGCCGTACTGGTCTCTTCTGTACTGGTCGTGACCACAACACATAAAACGCGCCTGTTAACGGCGCAGCGCGAACAGCTGGTGCTGGAGCGTGATGCGCTGGATATCGAATGGCGTAACCTGATTCTGGAAGAGAACGCGCTTGGCGATCACAGCCGGGTAGAGCGGATCGCAACCGATAAGCTGCAGCTGCGGCACGTTGATCCTTCTCAGGAAAATATTGTGGTGCAGAAATAAGGAATCGCAGACCTCAATGAGCGGCGCAGGCAAAACGCTGAAGTTAAAAAAACAGGAAGATAAGGCCAGCTTTGTAAGCTGGCGTTTTGCTTTGCTGTGCGGCTGTATTTTACTGGCGCTGGGTGGGCTGCTGTCGCGCGTCGCCTGGCTGCAGGTAATCAAGCCCGATCGGCTGGTTAAAGAGGGCGATCTGCGCTCGCTGCGCGTGCAGGAAGTACCGACAGCGCGTGGCATGATCAGCGACCGCGCCGGACGTCCGCTGGCCGTCAGCGTGCCGGTCAATGCTATCTGGGCCGATCCCAAAGAGCTGATTGGTCACGGCGGCGTTACTCTGGACAGCCGCTGGAAAGCGCTCTCAGATGCGCTGTCGATCCCGCTGGATCAGCTGGCCGCACGCATCAACGCTAATCCCAAAGGGCGCTTCATCTATCTGGCGCGTCAGGTTAACCCGGCCATTGGCGACTATGTGAAAAAACTGAAGCTGCCGGGTATTTATCTGCGTCAGGAGTCGCGCCGCTACTATCCGGCCGGTCAGGTCACTGCGCATCTGATTGGTTTCACCAACATTGACGGGCAGGGCATCGAAGGGATTGAGAAAAGCTTCGATAAATGGCTGACGGGCGCGCCAGGCGAGCGGACGGTGCGTAAAGATCGCTTCGGGCGCGTGATTGAAGATATCTCGTCGGTCGACAGCCGTGCTGCACACAATCTGACGCTGAGTATTGATGAGCGGCTGCAGGCGCTGGTGTATCGCGAACTCAACAATGCGGTCGCCTTTAACAAAGCGGAGTCGGGCACGGCGGTGCTGGTTGATGTCAGCACCGGTGAAGTGCTGGCAATGGCAAACAGCCCTGCTTACAACCCAAATAACCTCAGCAATACGCCAAAAGATGTCATGCGTAACCGCGCCATCACCGATATTTTTGAGCCCGGTTCAACGGTGAAACCCATGGTGGTGATGACCGCGCTGCAGCGTGGGGTGGTGAAAGAGAACAGCGTACTGAATACCGTGCCGTACCGCGTAAACGGTCATGAGATCAAAGACGTGGCACGCTATAACGAACTGACCCTGACCGGGGTCTTGCAGAAGTCGAGTAACGTCGGAGTTTCACGTCTGGCGTTAGCGATGCCCTCCTCAGCGCTGGTAGAGACTTACGCGCGCTTTGGACTGGGAAAACCGACCAATTTGGGGCTGGTCGGGGAAAGCAGTGGCTTATACCCTCAAAAACAACGGTGGTCTGACATAGAGAGGGCCACCTTCTCTTTCGGCTACGGGCTAATGGTAACGCCGTTACAGTTAGCGCGAGTCTACGCAACGATTGGCAGCTATGGCATCAATCGTCCCCTCTCCATTACCAAAGTGGATCCGCCGGTTGCGGGTGAGCGCGTCTTTCCGGAGAACCTGGTCAGAACGGTGATGCATATGATGGAGAGCGTGGCGCTGCCTGGCGGTGGTGGTGTAAAAGCCGCTATCAAAGGATATCGCATTGCGATTAAAACCGGCACCGCGAAAAAAGTGGGTCCCGATGGCCGCTACGTCAATAAATATATCGCCTACACCGCCGGTGTGGCGCCCGCCAGCCAGCCGCGTTTTGCGCTGGTCGTGGTGATTAACGATCCGCAGGCCGGTAAATATTATGGCGGTGCAGTCTCTGCGCCGGTGTTTGGCGCCATTATGGGCGGCGTATTACGCACCATGAATATTGAGCCGGATGCACTGCCTGTCGTGGACAAAAACGAATTAGTGAAGAACAGAAATGAGGCATCAAGTGACAGATCGTAACCTGCGCGACTTACTGGCCCCCTGGGTGGCTGGCGCGCCGGCGCGTCCCCTTCGTGACATGACGCTGGACAGCCGCGCGGCGGCGGCCGGCGATCTGTTTATCGCCGTAGCGGGCCATCATGCAGATGGCCGGCGCTTTATCCCGCAGGCCATTGCGCAGGGCGTTGCTGCTGTGATTGCCGAAGCGGAAGGCGAAGCCAGCGACGGCGATATCCGTGAAATACACGGCGTGCCGGTGATCTATCTGGCGCAGCTGCCGCAGCGCCTCTCGGCGCTGGCGGGGCGTTTTTATCAGCAGCCGGGCAACAAGCTGAAGCTGGCAGGCGTGACCGGAACAAACGGCAAGACCACGACCACCCAGCTGATCGCGCAGTGGGCTAACCTGCTGGGCGAGACGGGCGCAGTTATGGGCACCGTGGGTAATGGTCTGTATGGCCAGCTGCTGCCAGCAGAGAACACCACCGGATCGGCGGTTGAGGTTCAGCATATTCTGCACGACTTAGTCGGGCAGGGCGCTACCCTGGCGGCGATGGAAGTCTCGTCGCACGGCCTGGTACAGCACCGCGTAGCGGCATTACCGTTTGCTGCTGCGGTGTTTACTAACCTGAGCCGCGATCATCTCGACTACCATGGCGACATGCAAAGCTATGAGTCAGCCAAGTGGCTGCTCTTTTCTGAACATCAGATTGGTGACGCAATCATCAATGCTGATGATGATACCGGCTACCGCTGGCTGCAGCAATTGCCCGATGCGGTCGCCGTGACCATGGAAAATAACCTGCCAGCCAGCTGGCACGGGCGCTGGCTCAACGCCACTGAGGTTACGTACCACGACAATGGTGCACGCGTGCGCTTCAGCTCCAGCTGGGGTGAAGGCACGTTCAACAGCCGCCTGATGGGCGCCTTTAACGTCAGCAATCTGCTGCTGGCGCTGGCTACGCTGCTGACCATGGACTATCCGCTGGAAACCTTAGTGGCAACCGCTGCAGAACTGCAGCCGGTATGCGGCCGCATGGAAGTATTCAGCGCACCGGGCAAAGCCACCGTTGTGGTGGATTATGCGCATACTCCGGATGCGCTGGAGAAAGCGCTGGAAGCGGCGCGTCTGCACTGTAAGGGCCAGCTCTGGTGCGTCTTCGGCTGCGGCGGCGATCGCGACAAAGGCAAGCGTCCGCTGATGGGGGCGATTGCTGAACAGTTTGCTGACGTTGTGGTGATCACCGATGACAACCCGCGCAGCGAAGAACCCGCCGCGATTGTGGACGATATTCTGACCGGGCTGCTTGATCCTGGCCGCGCGCGCGTGGTGCCAGGCCGGGCACAGGCGGTGACCAGTGCCGTGATGCAGGCGAAAGCTGACGATATCGTGCTCGTCGCCGGTAAGGGACATGAAGATTATCAGATTATTGGCAATCGTCGTCTCGACTACTCGGACCGCGATACGGTCGCCCGACTGCTGGGAGTAATGGCATGATCCCGATTACGCTGCAAACGCTGGCTGACATCAGCGGCGGCACGCTGCACGGCAGCGATGCAACCCTGCATGAAGTCACCACTGACACCCGTAAAGTCACGTCAGGCTGCCTGTTTGTGGCGCTGGTGGGTGAGCGTTTTGATGCGCACGATTTTGCTGAACAGGCGATGAACAGCGGTGCGCAGGCGCTGCTGGTCAGCCGGCCGTTACCGGTTGCGCTGCCACAGGTAGTGGTGGCTGACACGCGCATTGCGTTCGGCCAGCTTGGTGCCTGGGTACGCCAGCAGTCAACTGCGCGCGTTGTTGCGCTGACCGGCTCCTCGGGTAAAACCTCAGTGAAAGAGATGACGGCGGCGATTTTACGCCAGTGCGGTGAAACGCTCTACACTGCCGGTAACCTGAACAACGACTACGGCGTGCCGATGACGCTGCTGCGCCTGACGCCGGCACATCAGTACGCAGTCATTGAACTGGGCGCTAACCACCAGGGTGAAATAGCCTATACCACCGCGCTGGTGCAGCCGGAGACCGCTCTGGTCAATAACCTGGCGGCGGCTCACCTCGAAGGCTTTGGTTCACTGGCAGGCGTGGCGAAAGCGAAAGGCGAAATTTTTGCCGGTTTGCCGCTGCACGGCACGGCCATTGTGAACGCGGACAGTCACGATCTCCCTAACTGGCAGCCCTATTTTGCCGGCAGAACGCTGTGGCACTTTTCGCCACAACCGCTGACGGACGCGGAGTTTCGCGCCAGCGATATCGTACTGCGACCTGACGTGACCTGCTTTACGCTGCACACGCCGCGCGGAGAGATCGCTATCGAACTGCCGCTGCCGGGCCGCCACAATATCGCTAACGCGCTGGCCGCTGCGGCGCTGGCCCTGTCGGTAGATGCGCCACTGACGGCTATTCAGGCTGGCCTGAAAACGCTGCAGCCGGTGCCGGGACGTCTGTTCCCGGTTCGTCTCTCGGCAACACAGCTGCTGCTGGATGACAGCTATAACGCGAACGTGGGATCGATGACGGCCGCTGCGCAGGTGCTGGGTGAGATGCCAGGCTTCCGCGTTATGGTGGTGGGGGACATGGGCGAGCTGGGTGACGAAGCGGAAGCGTGCCACCGTCAGGTGGGTGCCGCAGCACTCGCTGCTGGCGTGGACGCCGTGCTCAGCACGGGGCAGCTCAGCCATTTTATCAGCGACAGCAGCGGCAAAGGACAGCATTTTGCCAGCAAAGCCGCACTGATCGCGCATCTGCAGGCGCTGCTCGCGCAGCATCCTGAGATCACTATTTTAGTTAAAGGTTCACGTAGTGCCGCCATGGAGCAGGTAGTACAGGGACTGAAGGAGAAAGGAACATGCTAGTCTGGCTGGCCGAACATCTGGTCGCATTTTATTCCGGTTTTAACGTCTTTTCCTATCTGACGTTTCGCGCCATTGTCAGCCTGCTGACCGCTCTGTTTATCTCATTATGGATGGGACCGCGCCTGATCGCCTGGCTGCAGAAGCTGCAGATTGGCCAGGTGGTACGTAATGATGGCCCGGAGTCGCATTTCAGCAAACGCGGCACGCCGACCATGGGCGGCATTATGATCCTGACGTCAATCACGATCTCCGTACTGATGTGGGCCTATCCCTCTAATCCCTACGTCTGGTGTGTACTGGTGGTCCTGCTGGGCTTTGGCGCCATTGGCTTTGTTGACGACTACCGTAAAGTGGTGCGCAAAGATACCAAAGGACTCATCGCGCGCTGGAAATATTTCTGGATGTCGGTGATCTCACTGGGTGTGGCATTTGCGCTGTTTGTGGCCGGCAAAGATACGCCTGCTACCCAGCTGGTGGTGCCCTTCTTTAAAGATGTGATGCCGCAGCTGGGACTGTTTTATGTGGTGCTGGCCTACTTCGTTATTGTGGGCACCGGTAACGCCGTGAACCTTACCGATGGTCTCGATGGCCTGGCGATTATGCCAACGGTGTTTGTCGCCGCTGGCTTTGCGCTGGTCGCCTGGGCAACCGGCAACGTGAAGTTTGCTGAGTATCTGCACATTCCCTATCTGCGCCATGCCGGCGAACTGGTGATTGTCTGTACTGCGATCGTCGGGGCCGGGCTCGGTTTCCTGTGGTTTAACACCTATCCGGCGCAGGTTTTCATGGGTGACGTAGGGTCACTGGCACTGGGCGGCGCGCTCGGCACGCTGGCGGTGCTGCTGCGTCAGGAGTTTCTGCTGGTGATCATGGGTGGCGTGTTTGTGGTTGAAACGCTGTCGGTGATCCTGCAGGTTGGCTCCTTTAAACTGCGCGGCCAGCGTATTTTCCGCATGGCGCCTATTCATCACCACTATGAACTCAAGGGCTGGCCGGAGCCGCGCGTTATCGTGCGCTTCTGGATTATTTCGCTGATGCTGGTGCTGATTGGCCTGGCTACGCTGAAGGTGCGTTAATCATGGCTGACTATCGGGGCAGAAACGTTGTCATTATCGGGCTGGGTATTACCGGCCTCTCCTGTGTCGATTTCTTCCTGGGGCAGGGCGTGACGCCGCGCGTTATGGATACCCGCGTCTCACCACCCGGCCAGGATAAGCTGCCGGCGCAGGTGGCGTGTCATACCGGCAGTATCAACAGCGACTGGCTGATGGCCGCCGATCTGATCGTGGCCAGCCCCGGCATTGCGCTGGCGCATCCGGCCCTGAGCGAAGCAGCGGACGCCGGAATTGAGATTGTGGGAGATATTGAGCTTTTCTGCCGTGAAGCGCAGGCGCCGGTGGTAGCCATCACCGGCTCCAACGGTAAAAGCACGGTCACGACGCTGGTGGGCGAAATGGCCCGTGCAGCGGGCTGGGCTGTGGGCGTCGGGGGCAACATTGGCCTGCCGGCGCTGACGCTGCTGAAATCGCCCGCGCAGCTCTATGTTCTTGAACTCTCCAGCTTTCAGTTGGAAACAACACACAGTCTGAAAGCGGCGGCGGCTACGATCCTCAACGTGACCGAAGATCATATGGATCGCTATCCGCTGGGTATGCAGCAGTATCGCGCCGCCAAGTTACGTATTTATGAAAACGCAGCGATTTGTGTCGTCAATGCCGATGATGGCCTGACCATGCCGGTCCGCGGTGCCGATCGGCGCTGTATCAGCTTTGGCGTCGACCTGGGCGATTATCATCTGACCCGGCAGCAGGGCAGCACATGGCTGCGCGCTCGCGGCGAAAAGATCCTGAACACCGCTGAGATGAAGCTGGTGGGGCAGCACAATTACACCAATGCGCTGGCTGCGCTGGCGCTGGCGGATGCAGTGGCTATCCCGCGCGCGTCGAGCCTGAAAGCGCTGACGACCTATAGCGGTCTGCCGCACCGCTTCCAGTTAGTGCATGAAGCGCGCGGAGTGCGCTGGATCAACGACTCCAAAGCCACCAACGTTGGCAGTACCGAAGCGGCGCTGCAGGGGCTGCAGGTAGCGGGTACGCTCTGGCTGCTGCTCGGCGGCGATGGTAAAGGCGCGGATTTCTCTCCGCTTGCGCGTTATCTGCAGGGCGACAATGTCCGTTTGTTCTGCTTTGGCCGCGATGGCGATGCGCTGGCCGCACTGCGACCAGACGTGGCGACACGAACCGAAACGCTGCAGCAGGCGGTCGCACAGATTGCCGCGGCGGCTCAGGCTGGTGACATGGTGCTGCTTTCGCCCGCCTGTGCCAGCCTCGATCAGTTTCGTAATTTTGAGCAGCGCGGCGATCTCTTCGCGCAGCTGGCGAAGGAGTCAGGCTGATGCGTATACCCGGAACTGCCCTTGCCAGTTTCCTGTCCGTGCGTCTGCGCGACTGGGTCATGGGCGCGCGCGACGGCGACGATGCGCCGGTGGTGCTTTACGATCGCACGCTTTTATGGCTGACGTTTGGTCTGGCCATTATCGGGTTTGTCATGGTGACGTCTGCCTCCATGCCGGTAGGACAGCGTCTGAACGACGATCCCTTCTATTTTGCCAAGCGCGATGCGTTTTATATCCTGCTGGCACTCGGTATGGCGCTGGTTACCCTGCGTATTCCGATGGATTTCTGGCAGCGCTACAGCAACGCCATGCTGGTAGCGTCGGTGCTGATGCTGCTGATTGTACTGGTCGTGGGCAGCTCGGTTAACGGTGCATCGCGCTGGATTGCGCTGGGGCCGCTGCGTATTCAGCCTGCGGAACTCTCAAAGCTCTCGCTGTTCTGCTATCTCGCCAGTTATCTGGTGCGTAAAGTGGAAGAGGTGCGTAATAACTTCTGGGGTTTCTGTAAGCCGATGGGCGTGATGGTGATCCTCGCCGTACTGCTGCTGGCCCAGCCGGATCTGGGGACCGTGGTGGTGCTGTTTGTGACCACGCTGGCGATGCTGTTCCTCGCGGGCGCCAAACTGTGGCAATTCCTTGCGATTATCGGCTCCGGGATCTTTGCCGTGGTGCTGCTGATTATCGCCGAACCCTATCGTATGCGCCGCGTCACCTCGTTCTGGAATCCCTGGGAAGATCCGTTTGGCAGCGGCTATCAGCTGACGCAGTCGCTGATGGCGTTTGGCCGCGGTGAATTCTGGGGGCAGGGGCTGGGTAATTCCGTGCAAAAGCTGGAGTATCTGCCGGAGGCGCACACCGATTTTATCTTCTCGATAATCGGCGAAGAGCTCGGTTATGTCGGTGTGGTTTTAGCCCTGTTAATGGTATTCTTCGTCGCTTTTCGCGCGATGTCGATCGGCCGTCGCGCCCTTGAACTTGACCAGCGCTTTTCCGGCTTTCTCGCCTGTTCAATTGGCGTCTGGTTTAGCTTCCAGGCGCTGGTTAATGTCGGTGCGGCAGCCGGTATGCTGCCGACAAAAGGCCTGACGCTGCCGCTGATCAGTTACGGGGGCTCGAGTCTGATTATTATGTCGACCGCCATCGTATTTTTACTGCGTATCGATTATGAAACGCGCCTGGCGAAAGCGCAGGCGTTTACCCGAGGTGCCCGATGAGTAGCAAACGGCTGATGGTCATGGCTGGCGGAACCGGCGGACACGTGTTTCCCGGCCTGGCCGTGGCACATCATCTGATGGAGCAGGGCTGGCAGGTACGCTGGCTGGGAACGGCTGACCGGATGGAAGCGGATCTGGTGCCGAAACACGGCATTGAGATCGACTTCATTCGCATCAGCGGACTGCGTGGCAAAGGCATCAAAGCGCTGCTGCTGGCCCCGGTGCGTATTATCAACGCCTGGCGTCAGGCCCGCCGCATCATGAAACAGTGGCAGCCCGACGTGGTGCTGGGCATGGGTGGCTATGTCTCCGGGCCGGGTGGTCTGGCGGCATGGAGCTGCGGTATCCCGGTGGTGCTTCACGAGCAGAACGGTATCGCGGGACTCACCAACAAATGGCTGGCAAAAATTGCCACTAAAGTGATGCAGGCGTTTCCCGGTGCGTTTCCGGCGGCGGATATCGTCGGTAACCCGGTGCGTACCGATGTGCTGGCGCTGCCGTCGCCGGCTGAACGCCTGCGCGATCGCAGCGGCCCGCTGCGGGTGCTGGTTGTTGGCGGCAGTCAGGGCGCACGGATCCTGAATCAGACGCTGCCCCAGGTTGCTGCCGAACTGGGCGATGCCATTACCCTCTGGCATCAGACTGGCAGAGGCGGCCAGGCGATAGTGCAGCAGGCGTATCAGGCTGCGGGTCAGCCACAGCATAAGGTTACCGAGTTTATCGACGATATGGCCGCTGCCTACGCCTGGGCGGACGTGGTGGTATGTCGTTCAGGTGCGCTGACGGTCAGCGAAATTGCGGCGGCAGGTCTGCCGGCTATTTTCGTGCCGTTTCAGCATAAAGATCGCCAGCAATACTGGAATGCGCTGCCGCTGGAAAACGCGGGCGCGGCCAAAATTTTTGAGCAGCCGCAGTTCACTGCGGAAGGGGTAGCGGAGACGCTGCGCCAGTGGGACCGCGCGACGCTGCTGACCATGGCTGAACAGGCCCGTCAGGTTGCGATCCCGGATGCCACCGAACGCGTTGCCCGTGAAGTGGCGCGCGCTGCAAAGTAAATTTTCGGGCCTGATGAATAGGCCTGCATCCGTATGCGGGTG
The DNA here is from genome assembly GCF_002387285.1 of Pantoea sp. UBA4549. Lineage (NCBI taxonomy): Bacteria > Pseudomonadati > Pseudomonadota > Gammaproteobacteria > Enterobacterales > Erwiniaceae > Pantoea > Pantoea sp. UBA4549. Next base: position 162,796 of record NZ_DGLH01000013.1, read on the forward strand.
CGAACAGGAAAACAGGTAACAGAGAGCGATGAATACACAACAACTGGCAAAACTGCGTTCAATTGTGCCCGAGATGCGACGCGTCCGGCACATCCACTTTGTTGGCATCGGCGGTGCCGGCATGGGCGGTATTGCCGAAGTGTTGGCGAATGAAGGGTATCACATCAGCGGATCCGATCTGGCGCCCAATCCGGTTACCCAGCATCTCGCTTCGCTGGGGGCGACTATCTATTTTAACCATCGTCCGGAGAACGTCACCGACGCGAGCGTGGTCGTGGTTTCAACCGCGGTGGCGCAGGATAATCCGGAGCTGGTGGCTGCCCGCGAGCAGCGTATTCCGGTGATCCGTCGCGCAGAGATGCTGGCAGAGCTGATGCGTTTCCGCCACGGCATCGCCATTGCCGGTACGCACGGTAAAACCACGACTACCGCGATGGTCACCAGTATCTATGCGGAAGGCGGGCTGGATCCGACCTTTGTTAACGGCGGCCTGGTGAAAGCGGCAGGCACGCATGCGCGGCTGGGGACCAGCCGTTACCTGATTGCTGAGGCGGACGAGAGCGACGCCTCTTTCCTGCATCTGCAGCCGATGGTGGCGATTGTGACCAACATCGAAGCGGATCATATGGATACTTATCAGGGCGATTTTGAGAACCTGAAACAGACCTTTATCAATTTCCTGCACAACCTGCCGTTTTATGGCCGCGCGGTGCTTTGCGTGGATGATGTCGTGATCCGCGACCTGATCCCGCGCGTGGGTCGCCAGATTACTACGTACGGCTTCAGCGATGATGCGGATGTGCGGGTAGAGAACTATGAGCAGCGCGGTGCGCAGGGACATTTTACTCTGCGCCGTCACGATAAGCCGCTGCTGCAGGTCACCCTGAATGCGCCTGGCCGCCATAATGCTCTTAACGCCGCGGCGGCCGTAGCGGTCGCCAGCGAAGAGGGTATTGAGGATGAGGCCATTCTTGCGGCGCTGGAGAGCTTCCAGGGCACCGGACGCCGGTTTGACGTGCTGGGTGAGTTTGATACGGCTGCCGTAAACGGCAAGCCGGGCAGCGCAATGCTGGTTGACGATTACGGTCATCACCCTACCGAAGTGGATGTCACCATTAAGGCCGCGCGCGCTGGCTGGCCGGATAAAAAGCTGATGATGGTTTTCCAGCCGCACCGCTATACCCGCACCCGCGATCTGTTTGACGATTTTGCCAATGTGCTCTCCCAGGTGGATGTGCTGCTGATGCTGGAGGTTTATCCGGCCGGAGAGGCACCGATTCCGGGCGCCGACAGCCGCTCTCTGTGCCGGGCGATCCGCAGTCGCGGCAAAGTCGACCCGATTCTGGTGGCTGAGCATGACGCACTGCCGGATGCGCTGGCCCCCCTGCTGTCAGGTGATGATTTAGTGATTGTGCAGGGCGCGGGGAATATCGGCAAAATTGCACGCCGGCTGGCTGATAATCAGCTGCAGACTGTACCGGGTCAGGAGGCGCGTCATGGCTGATAAAGTCGCCGTATTGATGGGCGGCACCTCGGCAGAGCGCGAGGTGTCACTAAAGTCAGGCAGCGCGGTGCTGGCTGGCCTGCAGGAAATGGGTATTGATGCGCACGGTGTGGATACCCGTGATGTATCGGTACTGACGCTGAAACAGCAGGGGTTTACCAAAGCCTTTATCGCGCTGCACGGGCGCGGTGGTGAAGATGGCACGCTGCAGGGCGTGCTGGACTTTATGCAGCTGCCCTATACGGGCAGTGGCGTGATGGCTTCTGCTGTCACCATGGATAAACTGCGAACCAAGCTGCTCTGGCAGGGCAGGGGACTGCCGTCAGGCAAATTTGTCTGGCTGACCCGTGAACAGTATCAGCAGGGGATCGATGCGCAGACCGTGAACGCTATCGGGGCGCTGGGTTTACCGCTGTTTGTTAAGCCGAGCTGTGAAGGCTCCAGCGTAGGTATCAGCCGGGTTGACGACGCTGACAGCCTGCCAGCGGCGCTGGATGAAGCATTTCGCCATGACAATGATGTGCTGATTGAAGCTTTTTTAAGCGGTGATGAATATACCGTGGCAATTGTCGGGGAAGAAATCCTGCCATCCATTAAAATTAAAACAGCCAGCGCTTTCTATGACTATGAAGCAAAATACATTTCTGACGATACTCAGTACTTCTGTCCCAGTGGTCTGAGTGCGGAAAAAGAAGCGGAACTGCAAAAGCTGGTGCTGGCTGCCTGGCAGTCGCTGGGCTGCAGCGGCTGGGGGCGTGTGGATGTCATGACCGACAGCAAAGGCGATTTTCAGCTGCTTGAGGTAAATACGTCGCCGGGCATGACCAGCCATAGTCTGGTCCCGATGGCAGCGCGGCAGGCGGGTTACAGTTTCCCGCAGCTGGTGACGCGCATTCTGGCGCTGGCTGACTGATATGTCTCAGGCAGCGCTACGCGTACGCAATCGCGAACCTCAGGAGCGAGCCCGCACCGGGCGCAGCAACGGCGCACGGCTGTTTGGCATTGTGTTTCTGCTGCTGGTGCTGGGCACCATGATAGCCGGTGGTCTGGTGGTGCTGAAGTGGATGAATGACGCTTCACGTCTGCCGCTATCGAGGCTGGTGGTAACGGGGCAAACCCATTACACCACGCATGACGATATTCGCCAGGCGATTCTGTCACTGGGTGCCCCCGGGACCTTTATGTCGCAGAATGTGGATATCATTCAGCAGCAGATTGAACGATTACCCTGGATTAAACAGGTCAGCGTGCGTAAGCAGTGGCCTGATGAGCTGAAGATAAATCTGGTGGAGTATGTTCCGGTTGCACGCTGGAACGACTCGCACATGGTAGATGCCGATGGCGTCTCCTTCAGCGTTCCGGCCAGCCATGTCGGCAAAGAAAATCTGCCGATGCTCTATGGACCGGAAGGCAGTGAAAAAGAGGTGCTGGCGGGCTATCACTCCCTGCGGGATGTGCTCCAGGCCAGCAAGTTTACCCTGAAGGTCGCGTCGATGACGGCGCGTCGCTCATGGCAGCTGGTCACCGGGGACGATATCCGAATCGAACTGGGGCGGAGCGATACCATGAAGCGTCTGAACCGTTTTATTGAGCTCTATCCGGAGCTGCAGCTGCAGGGCCAGAATGAAAGCAAGCGTGTTGATTATGTTGATCTACGCTATGACTCTGGCGCCGCAGTAGGCTGGGTTCCGGCACCGATTGAGCCACAGGACAGTAATCAGCAACAGAACCAGGCACAGGCTAAACCATAATGATCAAGGCAACGGACAGAAAACTGGTAGTAGGACTTGAAATTGGCACCGCGAAGGTTGCCGCCCTGGTTGGAGAAATTCTGCCCGATGGTATGGTCAATATTATCGGGGTGGGCAGCTGCCCGTCGCGCGGTATGGACAAAGGCGGCGTAAACGATCTGGAGTCGGTGGTGAAGTGCGTACAGCGCGCTATCGATCAGGCGGAACTGATGGCAGATTGCCAGATTTCGTCAGTCTACCTGGCTTTATCGGGCAAACACATCAGCTGTCAGAACGAAATCGGGATGGTTCCGATTTCCGAAGAGGAAGTGACTCAGGATGATGTGGAAAACGTTGTCCATACGGCTAAATCGGTGCGTGTACGCGATGAGCATCGCATTCTGCATGTTATTCCGCAGGAATACGCCATTGATTACCAGGAGGGCATCAAGAACCCGGTGGGCTTATCCGGTGTCCGTATGCAGGCCAAAGTACATTTAATCACCTGTCACAACGATATGGCGAAAAATATCGTGAAAGCAGTTGAACGATGCGGGCTTAAAGTTGACCAATTGATTTTTGCCGGACTGGCTTCCAGCTTTTCTGTCCTGACCGAAGATGAACGTGAGCTGGGCGTCTGTGTTGTCGACATCGGTGGCGGTACAATGGATATCGCGGTATACACCGGCGGCGCACTGCGTCACACCAAAGTTATCCCCTATGCCGGGAACGTTGTGACCAGCGACATCGCCTACGCGTTTGGTACACCGCCTACTGACGCCGAGGCGATCAAAGTCCGCCACGGCTGCGCGCTGGGATCGATTGTCGGCAAAGATGAGAATGTAGAAGTGCCAAGCGTAGGTGGACGCCCGCCGCGCAGCCTGCAGCGTCAGACGCTGGCTGAAGTCATTGAGCCGCGCTACACCGAACTGCTGAATCTGGTAAACGACGAGATTCTGCAACTGCAGGAACAGCTGCGCCAGCAGGGTGTGAAGCATCATCTTGCTGCCGGTATTGTATTAACCGGCGGCGCGGCGCAAATTGAAGGTCTGGCAGCCTGCGCACAGCGTGTATTTCATACGCAGGTGCGTATTGGCCAGCCGCTGAACATTACCGGCCTGACCGATTACGCTCAGGAGTCATATTACTCTACGGCGGTCGGCCTGCTGCACTATGGTAAAGAGTCACACCTGAACGGTGATGCAGAAACAGAAAAACGTGCTTCGGTTGGCAACTGGTTTAAACGAATCAACAGCTGGCTGAAGAAAGAGTTTTAATTTTGATAAAAGGAGATCATGCTGGCAATGTTTATGATCTCCAGGCGAACAGGCACATAACGGAGAGAAATCATGTTTGAACCTATGGAATTAACCAATGACGCGGTGATTAAAGTCATCGGCGTCGGCGGTGGCGGTGGCAACGCCGTAGAGCACATGGTGCGCGAGCGTATCGAAGGTGTGGAATTCTTTGCTGTAAACACGGACGCTCAGGCGTTACGTAAGACAGCGGTCGGCCAGACGATCCAGATCGGGACCAATATCACCAAAGGTCTTGGCGCAGGGGCTAACCCGGAAGTCGGTCGTACCTCAGCGGAAGAAGATCGCGAAGCACTGCGTTCTGCGCTGGATGGGGCAGACATGGTGTTTATCGCAGCCGGTATGGGAGGCGGTACCGGTACCGGTGCGGCACCTGTTGTCGCTGAAGTGGCGAAAGATCTCGGTATTCTGACCGTTGCCGTCGTGACCAAGCCGTTCAATTTTGAAGGCAAAAAACGTATGGCGTTTGCTGAGCAGGGTATTGCTGAGCTGTCCAAACACGTTGACTCCCTGATCACCATCCCGAATGACAAATTGCTTAAAGTACTGGGTCGCGGTATCTCACTGCTGGACGCTTTTGGCGCGGCAAACGATGTACTGAAAGGTGCGGTACAGGGTATTGCAGAACTGATTACCCGTCCGGGCCTGATGAACGTCGACTTTGCAGACGTGCGTACCGTGATGTCAGAAATGGGTTACGCCATGATGGGTTCTGGCGTGGCGTGCGGTGAAGATCGTGCTGAAGAAGCCGCTGAAATGGCGATTTCCAGTCCGCTGCTGGAAGATATCGATCTCTCTGGCGCGCGTGGTGTGCTGGTTAACATCACCGCCGGCTTCGATCTGCGTCTGGATGAGTTTGAAACCGTGGGTAACACCATCCGCGCCTTCGCTTCTGACAATGCGACCGTGGTTATCGGTACGTCACTGGATCCAGAGATGAACGACGAGCTGCGTGTCACCGTGGTGGCCACCGGCATCGGTATGGATAAGCGTCCGGAAATCACCCTGGTGACCAATAAACCTGCTTCACAGCCGGTTATGGACCACCGCTATCAGCAGCACGGCATGGCGCCGCTGCCGCAGGAGCAGAAGCCAGCAGCTAAAGTTGTGAATGAGCAGCCGGCCGCTTCCGGTAAAGAGCCTGACTATCTTGATATTCCAGCATTCCTGCGTAAACAGGCAGATTAAGAATAAGCTGATAATTGGGATTTCCCGCTCTTTGTGCTAAAGTCTTCGCCCGCTGGTAATTTATACTGGCGGTCGGATGGTAATATTGCGAGATAATGCGATGATCAAACAAAGGACATTAAAACGTATTGTTCAGGCGACTGGTGTCGGTTTACATACCGGCAAGAAAGTCACGCTGACTTTACGCCCTGCGTCGGCTAACACCGGGGTCATCTATCGTCGCACTGACTTGAATCCACCGGTTGATTTTCCGGCTGATGCAAAATACGTGCGCGACACCATGCTGAGTACCTGCCTGGTGAACGATGAAGGCGTACGTATTTCAACAGTTGAACACCTGAACGCCGCGCTGGCGGGTCTGGGTATCGATAACATTATTGTGGAAGTCGATGCGCCGGAAATTCCAATTATGGATGGCAGCGCCGCACCTTTTGTCTATCTGCTGATGGACGCGGGCGTGGAAGAACTTAACAGCGCGAAAAAATTTGTGCGCGTTAAGCAGGCGGTACGGGTAGAAGATGGTGATAAGTGGGCTGAGATCAAACCTTATAACGGTTTCTCGCTCGATTTCACTATCGATTTCAAACATCCGGCTATCGATTCAAGCTCGCAGCGTTACCAGCTCAACTTCTCGGCTGAGGCGTTTGTCCGCCAGATCAGCCGTGCGCGCACCTTTGGCTTTATGCGTGAAATCGAATATCTGCAGTCTAAAGGCCTGTGCCTGGGCGGTAGTTTAGATTGTGCGATAGGTCTTGATGATTTCCGCGTGCTGAACGAAGATGGCCTGCGCTTTGAAGATGAGTTTGTCCGGCACAAAATGCTGGATGCTATCGGCGACCTGTTTATGTGTGGTCACAACGTGATTGGCGCCTTTTCGGCGTTTAAATCAGGTCACGCATTGAACAACAAGCTGCTGCAGGCTGTTCTGGCGAAACAGGAAGCCTGGGAATGGGCCACCTTCGAAGATGAAGCTGAGCTGCCGCTGGCATTTAAAGCACCTAATTTAGTACTGGCTTAACAGCCTGTAATAAAAACGGCGGATACCCTGACACTCTCTCCGGTCAGCGGTATCCGCCGTTTTTTTTCGCCTGTCTGATGGCGTGGAAGCCCGCCCGCAAAATGCTGTCCTGTCTGATGAAATGCTGAACGAAAAGCGTGAAATCCGCTGTAAGCCGCCTGATCTCTGCTGTGGAAGCCGTACATAAGTGCTATTATCTGGCGCTCATATAAGCGGGCTGACAGCATGTCAGCCGCACGGATGTGTTATTAACGTTGCGGACGGATTGTGATCGGAATTTTTTCACGCTGGCGACAATTAGGCAGGCGCTATTTCTGGCCACATCTCCTGCTGGGGATGGTGGCGGCCAGTCTTGGCCTGCCTGCCTGCGCGCAAAATGCCGAGCCTTCCGCTAACGATTCTCCTGTCAGCAGTCTGTTTACCGGCAATGTGGTTCATTTTGATCACCTGATCCGGCTGCAGGAGAGCGCCCGCCGGACTGGCGCTAATGTCGATTACTGGCATCAGCACGCTATCCGCACGGTGATCCGCCATCTCTCATTCAGCCTGTCTCCGGTTACTGAAGCCGAAGCTGAGATTGCGCTGCCGCTGGCTGTACAGAAGCTGGCACTGATTGATTCGCTGCAGGCGCTGCTGACATCGCCTGTACAGCCTCAGCCCGCGCATCTGACTCTGCTGGACGCCTGTTATCATCCTCCGATGGCGCATGCCGCTGCCGACTGGCAGGCTACCAGCAATGGTATCCGCGCCGGACCTTTCGTTGCCTGATTACACTCCTTTTCCCCCTTTTTAAGAGTTAACCGGCCGCGATATACCGGCTGATAAGAGAATAATTAAACATGTTAATCAAACTGTTAACGAAAGTATTTGGCAGCAGTAACGATCGTACACTGCGCCGCATGCGCAAAGCGGTAGATGTCATCAATAAGATGGAACCTGAGTTCGTCAAACTGTCAGACGATGAGCTGAAGGCCAAAACCAATGAATTCCGCGCCCGTCTGGAGAAGGGTGAAGCGCTGGAGAGCCTGATCCCGGAAGCGTTCGCCACCGTACGCGAAGCGAGTAAGCGCGTCTTTGGTATGCGCCACTTTGACGTGCAGCTGATTGGCGGCATGGTGCTGAATGAGCGTTGCATCGCGGAGATGCGTACCGGTGAAGGTAAAACGCTGACCGCTACGCTGCCCGCCTACCTGAACGCGCTGAGCGGTAAAGGCGTGCATGTTGTGACCGTCAATGACTACCTGGCACAACGTGATGCGGAGAACAACCGCGCGCTGTTTGAATTCCTGGGCCTGAGCATCGGTATCAACCTGCCTGGCATGCCTGCGGTTGCCAAACGTGAAGCTTACGCGGCTGATATCACGTACGGCACCAATAACGAATATGGCTTTGACTACCTGCGCGACAACATGGCATTCAGTCCGGAAGAGCGCGTACAGCGTAAACTGCACTATGCGCTGGTGGATGAAGTTGACTCCATTCTGATTGATGAAGCGCGTACGCCGCTGATCATCTCTGGTCCGGCAGAAGACAGCTCCGATCTTTACATCAAAGTAAATAAAATCATCCCGCACCTGGTCCGTCAGGAAAAAGAAGATTCTGATAACTTCCAGGGCGAAGGCGACTTCTGGGTTGATGAAAAAGCGCGTCAGGCGCACATGACCGAACGCGGTCTGGTCAAGGTTGAAGAGCTGCTGGTCAGCCAGGGCATTATGGAGGAGGGTGAGTCACTCTACTCGCCAACCAACATTATGCTGATGCATCACGTTACCGCCGCGCTGCGGGCGCACGCGCTGTTCACCCGGGACGTTGACTATATCGTTAAAGAGGGTGAGGTCATCATTGTTGATGAGCACACCGGACGTACCATGCAGGGGCGCCGCTGGTCTGATGGTTTGCATCAGGCTATTGAAGCTAAAGAAGGCGCAGATATCCAGAATGAGAACCAGACGCTGGCGTCCATCACCTTCCAGAACTACTTCCGCCTCTATGAGAAGCTGGCCGGTATGACCGGGACGGCGGACACGGAAGCATTTGAATTCAGCTCCATCTACAAACTCGACACTATCGTGGTGCCAACCAACCGTCCGATGGTGCGTAAAGACATGGCCGATCTGGTCTACATGACCGAGAAAGAGAAGATCGATGCCATTATCGAAGATATTCGCACCTGTACGGCAAAAGGCCAGCCGGTGCTGGTGGGGACCATTTCGATTGAAAAATCAGAAGTGGTCTCTAACGAACTGACGCGTGCCGGGATTAAGCACAGCGTGCTGAACGCCAAGTTCCACGCCAGCGAAGCCGATATCGTGTCACAGGCAGGCCAGCCGGGAGCGGTGACTATCGCGACCAACATGGCGGGTCGCGGTACCGACATCGTGCTGGGCGGCAGCTGGCAGGCTGAAGTGGCTGCGCTGGAAGCGCCGTCTGAAGAGCAGGTGCAGGCGATTAAAGAGGCGTGGAAACTGCGTCACGATGCCGTACTGGCCTCAGGCGGTCTGCATATTATCGGTACTGAGCGTCATGAATCGCGTCGTATCGATAACCAGCTGCGCGGCCGTGCCGGTCGTCAGGGCGATGCCGGCTCCTCTCGCTTCTACCTCTCTATGGAAGATGCGCTGATGCGTATCTTCGCCTCCGATCGCGTTTCAAACATGATGCGCAAACTCGGCATGAAGCCGGGCGAAGCGATTGAACATCCGTGGGTGACCAAAGCGATTGCTAACGCGCAGCGCAAGGTTGAGAGCCGCAACTTCGATATCCGCAAGCAGCTGCTGGAGTATGATGACGTTGCAAACGACCAGCGTCGTGCTATCTACAGTCAGCGTAATGAACTGCTGGATGTCTCTGACGTCTCTGACACCATCAACAGCATTCGTGAGGATGTGTTCAAGGCGACAATCGACACCTATATTCCGCCGCAGTCGCTGGAAGAAATGTGGGATGTACCGGGGCTGGAAGAGCGCCTGCGTAACGATTTCGATCTCGATCTGCCGGTTGCTGAGTGGCTGGACAAAGAACCGGATCTGCATGAAGAGACGCTGCGTGAACGTATCATGACCCGCGCACGTGAAAGCTATGCGGCGAAAGAAGAGGTTGTGGGCACCGAAATGATGCGCAACTTTGAAAAAGGCGTGATGCTGCAAACGCTGGATTCGCTGTGGAAAGAGCATCTGGCGGCGATGGACTATCTGCGCCAGGGTATCCACCTGCGCGGCTATGCCCAGAAAGATCCCAAGCAGGAATACAAGCGTGAATCCTTTGCCATGTTTGCGGCGATGCTGGAGTCATTGAAATATGAAGTGATCAGCACGCTGAGCAAAGTTCAGGTACGGATGCCGGAAGAGGTTGAAGCGATGGAGCAGCAGCGTCGCGAAGAAGCTGAACGCCTGGCACAGCAGCAGCAGCTGAGCCATGTGGATGATGAAACCGCCGCCGCCGAGGCGCTTGCAGCGCAGGGCGGTGAGCGTAAAACAGGGCGTAACGATCCCTGCCCGTGTGGTTCGGGCAAAAAGTATAAGCAGTGTCACGGCCGTCTGGCCTGACCCTGAAAAGGAGCCTGCGGGCTCCTTTTTTTGGCGCTGTGACGCTGTTCAGGCCGGGTTATTAACATCCGCGCTGCGCTGTTTTACACTCTGCGCTCTTTACTAATAAAGCGGGATCAACTCTATGAAGCACCTGCAGGTTGCAGTCGGCATTATCCGTAATGCCAGCCGCCAGATCTTCCTTGCGCAGCGCGCAGCCAGCTCTTATATGGCAAACAAATGGGAATTCCCCGGCGGAAAGATTGAACAGAATGAAAGCGCGGAACAGGCGCTGAAGCGTGAGCTGATGGAGGAAACCGGTATTGAGGTGACCCATGCAACCGCAATCGGTCAGGCTGATCACGCGTATGATGATCTGCGCGTCACGCTGCATTTTTTTCTGGTGGAAGCGTGGCAGGGTGAGCCGTGGGGACGCGAGGGACAGCCACAGCGCTGGGTGGCGCAGCGCGATCTTATTGCAGAGGAGTTTCCGGCTGCAAACCATGCGCTGATTGCCCGTCTGGTGGCCGACGAACTCTGAAACAGGGGCATCATGCCCCTGCTGCTTTACTGCTGCTCTTCACTCCACTCATCGCTGTCGGTCTGGTCGCCACTGCTGGGAATACGTTTTTCCTCTGCGGCCCATTCACCAAGATCAATCAGCTGACAGCGTTTGCTGCAGAACGGACGCCACGGGCTCAGCTCATCCCACATCACATCTCTGCCGCAGTTCGGGCAGGGTACGGTAATCATCTCTTCCGGCATAATATCCTCTAACAGCAGGCCAGTTCAAAATTCAGGCGGGCAGCCACCACGCCCTGTTCGCTATCCAGCGGCAAAAAACGAATAGCGTAGCGGCTTTTATGACCTGAAATCTGCGGATAGAGCGCATCTTCCAGCGTCAGCCGCAGCCGTAGCAGGTCTGCACCTTCAGCATTGTCCTGATAAAAGCCATTCAGGCTGGTCTGATGACGAAATACGCCAGACTGACGGATAAGATCGAGGATCATCGTCAGGCTGTTGCGCAGCGGCTCAAGCGAGGCCAGCCAGCCAGCTACCTGCGTATCACGCAGCGCCTGCTCCTGGTGCAGCCAGATGTGCAATCCGGGCAAATCGAAACTGCAGCAGCCGCCGGGGATACTGAGACGCTGACGCACCAGCGATATCAGCCGATCGTCACGCAGATGCTGGCCCATGCGCGGTGCGTTCAGCAGTTCAGCAGAGAGCTGTTTAAGGCGGTTGCTGAGCTGGCTTACCGTCTGCTCATCCACGCCGGGAACATCCAGCCAGGCGCGCAGTTTCTGCTGCTGACGCTCCAGCTCCTTGAGCAACTCAGTCCGCATATCGCCGCGCTCAAAAATATCCAGCAGGTCAGCAAGAATGCGAAATACGCCCAGTGCGGCAACGGAATGGTTTACCGGTACCGTTTCATGCAGCTGATTGAGTAAAAACTCGACGCGCAGCCAGGTGCGCATCTTCTCATTCAGCGGATGCTCAAACAGAACAACTGTACTCATTATCTCAATCCCGTCCGGTTGCAGCCAGGCGCAAATAACGCTGGTGAAGTTCAGCAACCCGCGGCAGCACCTGTTCAGGTGTGCCGCTATTATCAATAATATCATCGGCGCAGGCGAGGCGCTGTTCGCGGCTCACCTGCGCGGCAAGAATACGTTGTGCCTGGCTCAGCGACACGCCGTCGCGCTGACGCGTACGCTGCAGCTGAACAGCCTCATCAACATCGACCACCAGCACGCGATCGGCCTGTCGTTGCAGATTGTTTTCAATCAGCAGGGGGACCACCCACAGCACATAAGAGGATGACGCCTGTGCCCTGAGCTGCTGGGTGCGGGCATTAATCAGCGGGTGCAGCAGCTGATTAAGCCAGTTTTTTTCCTGCGGCTGCTGAAAAATAATCTCCCGCAGCCGCGCGCGATAAAGCGTGCCTTCTGCCGTCAGAATGGATTCGCCATGGCGTTTTACAATCGCCTGTAATGCTGGTGTACCCGGCTCTACTACCTCGCGGGCGATCACATCAGCATCAATGATCTCTACGCCCAGAGCGGCAAAAGCGTTAGCGACAGTGCTTTTACCACTACCAATGCCTCCGGTTAGCGCAACGGTAAACAGCATATTTTTCTCCCGGTATTCAGCGCATCAGAGGGCGGCAGTCTCTCAAAAATGAGAAAAGGATCACATTCTTAGCGATCGGTCAGATTTACAGGATTGTAGCGTAAGTAAAGTGAAATTCGCACCCTTGCCACCGCCGTTATGGCGCGTATGATAACGACACTGGAGCCGTGAGCGCTACCCGAACTGCGGTTCGTTTTCACTAACCAGGACCCTCTGCTATGCGTATTGAAGAAGATATCAAACTGGGCTTCAAAGATGTGTTAATCCGCCCGAAACGCTCGACGCTCAAAAGCCGTTCTGATGTTGAACTGGCACGCACTTTCACCTTTAAACACTCTGCTCTGGAGTGGCATGGGGTACCGGTTATCGCAGCAAACATGGATACCGTTGGCACGTTCACCATGGCAGAAGCGCTGGCCGGCTTTGAAGTACTTACTGCGGTTCATAAACACTATAGTATTGATGCATGGCAGGCGTTTATCCAGCGCGTGCCCGCGTCCGTGCTGAATTACGTCATGGTTTCAACCGGGACCTCAGAAGCGGATTTCACTAAACTGAATGCGATTCTCGCCCTGTCGCCGCAGCTGAAGTTTATCTGCATCGACGTGGCGAACGGTTATTCAGAGCACTTTGTGGCATTTCTGCAGCGCGCGCGTGAACGCTTTCCGGATAAAACCATCTGTGCCGGTAACGTCGTGACGGGAGAGATGGTAGAAGAGCTGATTCTGTCAGGTGCGGATATTGTTAAAGTGGGTATCGGCCCGGGATCGGTCTGCACGACCCGCGTGAAAACCGGCGTAGGTTATCCGCAGCTGTCAGCGGTGATTGAGTGCGCCGATGCCGCGCACGGTCTGGGCGGACAGATTGTCAGTGACGGCGGCTGTTCCGTGCCGGGTGATATTGCCAAAGCGTTTGGCGGCGGGGCTGACTTTGTCATGCTGGGCGGTATGCTGGCGGCGCATGATGAGTGTGAAGGCACGATTGTGGAGGAGCAGGGCGAGCAGTTTATGCTGTTTTACGGCATGAGTTCTGAATCGGCGATGAAGCGCCACGTGGGTGGCGTAGCGCAATACCGGGCAGCAGAAGGCAAAACCGTACGCCTGCCGCTGCGCGGACCGGTGGCAGAGACCATCAAAGACATTCTGGGAGGCCTGCGTTCAGCCTGTACCTACGTTGGCGCTGAACGTCTGAAAGAGCTGACCAAGCGTACAACGTTTATTCGTGTGGCAGAGCAGGAGAACCGCGTGTACACACGATAAACCCTCCGTGCGGGCGCAGCAGGCGCCCGCTAGCGTATGACCTCTCCCAGACTAAACACCGGCAGATACATGGCGATCACCAGCGTGCCAACGATCGCCCCGATCACCAGCATCATCGCCGGTTCAAGCGCAGCAGCCAGCGCCTCTGCCCGGTTTGAGGTTTCCGTTTCATGCCACTCTGCCAGCCGGGCCAGCATGATATCAAGCGCGCCAGCCTCTTCACCGGCGCCTGTCAGCTGGGCACAGAGCGGTGTAAACAGCGTATGCTGCTGCAGCGCCTGGTGCAGCGGCGCACCGGCAGCGATATGCGCCTGTAGCGCTACAATCGCTTCGCGCCACACCCGCGCCGTCAGCGTCATTTCTACTGTCTGCAGACTGTGCAGCAGCGTAAGTCCTGCCTGCTGCGTCAGCTGTAAAATGGCATAAATCTGGCTGAGCTGCGCACCACGCCAGAGCGGGGCGATCAGCGGCAGGCGCAGGATAAAATGCTGTAAGCGTCGCTGCCAGCGATCGGAGCGCCGTGCAATCTGCCGTGCTGCAATCGCACAGCCGGCAGCAACCAGTAACAACGGCAGTGCGGTCTGCTGCATGCCCTCTGACAGCGCCACAACGCCTGCGGTAAAGGCGGGCAGTGGTGCATCAAAGCTGGCATAGACGGCAATAAACTCCGGCAGTACAAATAACAGCATGCCGGCACTGACCGCCAGCGCCACCAGCAGAATAAAGATCGGATAGCGCAGGGCTTTGCCGACTTTCTGGCGCAGCTGACGCTGCTTTGCCTGCTGCTGCGCCAGCCGCAGACAGCAGCTGTCGAGCTGTCCGGTGGCCTCGCCTACCTGCATCAGTGCGGAAAACAGGGGCGGGAAAAGGTCAGGCCACGTACGCAGAGCGTGCGAAAACGCCTCTCCGGCCAGCACCTGCTGCTGCAGGCCTGTAAGCACCACGCGCCATCCGGCATGCGGGTGCCCCTGCGCCAGCAGCATCAGACTTTCAGCCAGGGGTAATCCCGCTTTTAGCAGCGTAGCCAGCTGATGCATCAGCTCAATTTTTTGCTGCCATTTCCAGTCGCGTCTGCGCCAGCAGCGGCCGCGTTGCCAGCTAACAATCAGCATGCCGCGATCGGCGAGCTGATGCAGCAGGGCAGCCCGATCGCGCAGCAGCGACTCCCCTGTCTGCAGCTCGCCCATGGTGTCCAGCGCCTGCCAGCTGAAGTGATAACGTTTAGCCATTGTCCAGACCTACCACGCGCTGCATCTCTTCAAATGATGTGTCTCCCCGGCTTACCGCTTCCAGACCCGCGCTCAGCAGCGTTTTCATTCCCTGTTCGCCGGCGAGCATCAGGACATGCTCCAGCGGCATCTCTGAAGAGATGGCATTCTGCAGCCTGCTGTTAACCGGCAAAATTTCAAACAGCGCGAGGCGACCATAGTAGCCGGAGAAACAGTGGTCGCAGCCTGGGGCGCGCCAGGTCTGCAGAGTGCCGGGCCAGAGTGCGGGCGGGAGATGAGCGACAGCCTGTGCTGGCTGGCGGCAGTGCAGGCATAGCCGGCGGACCAGGCGCTGTGCTATCACCAGCTGCAGCGCCGGTCCCAGCAGATAGCCGGGGATATCCATCTGTCTGAGGCGCGTCAGCGTTTCAGCGGTAGAGTTAGTATGCAGCGTGGAGAGAACCAGATGCCCGGTCTGGGCGGCTTTAACCGCAATGCTGGCCGTTTCACTGTCGCGGATTTCTCCGACCATGATCACATCCGGATCCTGGCGCAGCAGGGCACGCAGTACGCGATTAAAGTCGAGGCCGCTGCGGGGACGCACCTGAGTCTGGTTGATGCCGGTCAGCGGGATCTCTATCGGGTCTTCCACGCTGCAGATATTTTTTTCCGGCACGTTCAGTGCGCTGAGGCTGCTGTAGAGCGTGAAGGTTTTGCCGCTGCCGGTCGGGCCGGTCACCAGGATCAACCCCTGCGGCTTAGCCAGCGCCTGTTTCAGCAGGCGCAGCTGAGCCAGCGGCATACCAAGCTTATCCAGCGCAATCGCACTGCCTTCACTCTGCAGTAAACGCACAACGGCTTTTTCACCGTGACTGACCGGCAGCGTGGCGAGGCGAAAGGCCGCGCCGCTGCCGTTTATCTCGTGGGTAAACTGCCCATCCTGTGGCAGACGGCGCTCCGCAATATCCAGCCCGGCGAGCACTTTCAGCCGCGCCAGTACGGCAGCAGGCTGCACCTCTGGTAAGCGCGGCAGGTTATGTAACACACCGTCAATGCGCAGCCGGATACGTAATCCCTGCGGCTGAGGCTCAATATGCACATCGGAGGCGCGTCGCTGTATGGCCTGATGCAGAATCTGGTTTACCGCTTCGGTTGCTGAAGCGGCGCTGCGCTGCTCAGGCAGCCGGGCATCTGATACCGGCTGGTGCAACGTCTGTTCCATGCGGGCAGCAGGCCAGCACTCGATCTCTACCTGACACTGGCAGGCGAACTGCAGCGCCTCCAGCAGCTGCGGGTGGGGAGAGTCGGTAACGGCCACACGCAGTCGGGTGTCATCGTGCTGCAGCAGCCGCGCCTGGTAGCGGGCGCACAGCGCCAGCAGTGCCGGATCGTGCTCAGCCATTAGTCCCGTCCTTGTCCGCAAAGCGTAACTGATTCAGGCAGTTATCACGCAGGGCGCTGCTGGTGCTGGTACAGCTGCGCTGCCAGTGCAGCATGCCTTCAGCCACATCCCAGACCGGCTGCATCTCCACGCTCAGCCCGTTCAGGCTCTCCTGCCCGGTAAGCGCAATGACACCATTGGTAACGGCGAGCGAGGCGACATAGCGCGAGCCTTTCGCAGCCGGAATGCCGTGTTCACCCGCCTGACACTGCGCCGGGCTACCGCGCTCAATAGCGCAAAGTTCAACCGCCGTTTTATACGGCAACATGGTTTGCAGCATGTCAGTCAGTGCTGCACGCTGCAGGTAATTCTGGTAAGCAGGCAGGCCAATCGCGCTGAGGATAGCGACGATGCCGATGACGATCATCAGTTCAATCAGGGTAAAACCGCGTTGTTTTTCCATAGCAGGGCTCCGTTTTCACTGAGGCGCTACGATAAGCAGCACAAACGGATGACGAAAGCGTATTGCCTGATAACCGGAGAGTGGTGCGCAGCCATTTTTATCTGTTGCAGCAAGCGGCAGCTCTGTTGCCGGGCGGGCTCACACACCCGGGCAGCAGAGGGCCATCTGATGCGCTATCACGCTGGCTTATTTTGCAGGAGCAACGGCAAAGGGCGGGGGAGGATAAGGCGCGCTATCGCACGAAGACGCTAACCCCTGCTCTGAATCGTGATATTCTCGGCCTGATTTTGCTAAGGATTACAGAGATGAAACTGGAACAGGGCTGGATCAGCAGCGCCCGTAAGGTGCCCTCGCCACATTTTAATGCACGTCCCGACCATGAGGTACCGTCGCTGCTGGTGATCCATAATATCAGTTTGCCGCCGGGGGAGTTTGGCGGACCGTGGATCGATCGTCTGTTTACCGGCTCGCTGCCTGCCGATGCACATCCCTATTTTGCTGATATCGCGCAGCTGCGCGTGGCAGCACACTGTCTGATCCGGCGCGACGGTGAGCTGGTACAGTATGTCTCACTGAATGAGCGTGCCTGGCATGCGGGCGTGTCTGTGTTCAGCGGGCGGGAGAACTGCAACGACTTTTCTATTGGCATCGAGCTGGAAGGCACCGACACGCTGCCCTACACCGACGCCCAGTACGCCATGCTGCAGCAGGTGACCGCGCTGCTGCAGCAGCACTATCCACTGAGCGCCGATCGCATTACCGGACATAGCGATATCGCACCCGGGCGTAAAACCGATCCGGGCCCGGCGTTTGACTGGTCGCGCTATAAACAGGGTATTACTCAGGAGAATGCCTGACACCGCAGGAGCCATTATGACGTTGTTTAGTTTGTTACTTGTTCTGGGATGGGAACGCCTGTTTAAAATGGGCGAACACTGGCAGCTGGATCACCGGCTGACGCCGCTGTTTCGTGGCCGGCAGCACTTCTCGCTGCTGCGCACGCTTCTTATGACCGCAGTGGCGATGCTGCTGGTATGGCTGGTGGTCTGGAGCCTGCACGGCCTGCTGTTCGGGCTGCTGCAGCTGCTGTTCTGGATTGTGACCGGGCTGCTCTGTATCGGCGCCGGTTCTGCGCGACAGCACTACCATAACTACCTGCAGGCTGCCAGCCGTGATGATGAGGCCGCGCATCAGGCGATGGCCGCAGAGCTGACGCTGATCCACGGCGTGCCGGCAAACTGCAGCGAGCGCGAGTTCCTGCGCGAGCTGCAGAACGCACTTATCTGGATCAACTTCCGTTTCTATCTTGCTCCGCTGTTCTGGTTTGTGGTCGGGGGACCGGTGCTGCTGGTGGGGTACGCTTTTCTGCGCGCCTGGCAGAGCTGGCTGGCACGACACGCATCAGACCAGGCGCGCGCTGCCTCAGGCGTTGATGCGCTGCTGCACGTGCTGGACTGGATCCCGGTGCGGCTGGCGGGCGTGGCTTATGCGCTGCTGGGGCACGGCGAGCGCGCGCTGCCCGCGTGGTTTGCCTCTCTGAGCGATCTCCGTCGTTCTCAGTATCAGGTGCTGACCAGCCTGGCGCAATTCTCGCTGGCGCGCGATCCGCACACGGATAAGGTCGCCACCCCTCGCGTGGCGGTGGCGCTGGCAAAACGCACCTCGCTGGTGCTGGTGGTGGTGGTCGCGCTCCTGACTATCTACGGCACGCTGGTGTGATCCGCCGACGGCACGCCGAAATCGGGCGTGCCATCCTCGCGCCAGCTGAAATATTTCAGGCGCGTATGGCGATTGGGATCCCACAGCGGATCGCCCTCGATTTCCGTGTAGTTGCGGGCGTGATAAACCAGCACGTCGCGTCCCGCTTCATCCGTCGTAAAACTGTTGTGTCCCGGACCATACTGCTGATTCTCCCAGCTGGTGGTAAACACCGGCCGTGCTGACTTCTGCCAGGCGATGCGATCGCGCGGATCGGCCTGCACATCGATACTCAGCATACCCAGACAGTAGTTTTCATCGGTCGCGCTGGCGGAGTAGGTCACAAACAGCCGGTTACCGTGACGGATCGCCGCCGGTCCTTCATTAACGCTGAATCCGGCACACTCCCACTCATATTCAGGCCGGCTCAGCATCACCGGCGTACCTTTCAGCGTCCAGGGATTCAGCAGCTCAGCCAGATAAAGATTGGAATTACCGGGAATCGCGGGATCTTTTTGTGCCCAGAGGTACCAGTTTTTACCCTGATGGACAAAGTGCGTGGCATCCAGCGCAAAGCTATCGAATTGCGTTTCAATCCGGCGACAGGGCTGCCAGTAGCCGGTCAGCGGATCGGCGTCATCGCAGACCAGCGCATACATACGATGCTGAAACAGCCCCTCTTTAATCTCACGGCTCGGCGCCGCCGCAAAGTAGATGACCCACTGACCATTAATGTGGTGCAGCTCAGGTGCCCAGATCAGCTCACTGTATTCACCCTGGTCCGGCTTGCGCCAGACGGTAACGGCGGGCGCCTCACGCAGTCCTGCGAGCGTGGTGGCGTGACGCAGCTCCAGCCGATCATATTCCGGTACTGAGGCGATAAAGTAGTAGCCAGCGCCGTGCCGCAGAATAAAGGGGTCGGCGCGCTGTGTAATAAAAGGGTTAGGCCAGGTCATTTGACTTCTCCGGGTTGAGTGGTTGCGGCCGGGGATGGGGCAGACAAATCGCGAAAGTTAGCGCGGCGCAGCGCCAGGTCATCCTGAATAGTACGCATCAGCTTGCGATCCACTTTCATCAGGCGCACCACGCCGGCAGTGATCAGATAGCCGATACCGGGTATCACGGTGAAGAGCAGCATAATGCCGTTGACGGCGGTGGCGGACTGCTGTTTTGCGCCGGCGTCATAGCCGTAAACCGACAGCAGAAAGCCGACCATGGCACCGGCAACCGCCAGCCCGACCTTGAGAAAAAAGAGGTTGCCGGAAAAGCTCATGCCGGTAATACGCTTGCCGGTTTTCCACTCGCCATAGTCATCCACATCGGCCATGAGCGACCAGTGCAGCGGCGAGGGGATCTGATGCAGAATATTCAGCAGGAAATACGCCACCACTACCGTGATGGTGGCGTGTGGATCGATCCAGTAAAATCCACAGGAAAAGAGCGCCAGCGCGATATTGGTCCAGAAAAAGACTTTCAGCTTACACCAGCGATCGGTGAGATATTTAGCCAGCGTGCTGCCAGCCATCATGCCAATTACGCCCAGGCTGATAAATAGCGTGGCAAAATGCGTCGACTGGCCCATTACCCAGGTCACGTAATACATGGTGGCCGCCATGCGGATAAAGCCGGGACAGACGTTGCAGAAGGTCAGCAGCAGAATGCGTACCCACTGATCGTTTTTCCATATATCGCGCAGATCTTTCTTCAGATCGTCATGTGTCGGCACCGCAGGCCGGATACGTTCACGGACATTAGCAAAACAGAACAGAAACATCGCCAGGCCAATCAGCGCCAGCACGCTCATCGCCAGCTGATAACCGCGCGCTTTGTTGTCACCGCCAAACCACTCTGCCATAGGCAGCAGTGAGAGTGAGAGGATCAGCGTGGCAACCCCCACCATCACGAAACGATAAGACTGACAGGACACGCGTTCGCCCGGATCGCTGGTGATGACACCGCCCAGCGAACAGTAGGGAATATTGATAGCCGTATAGGTCAGCGACATCAGGAAATAGGTCACAAAGGCCCAGATAACTTTGTTTTCATAGCTCCAGTCTGGCGTAGTAAACATCAGTACGCTGAACAGCACATACGGCACCGAGACCCAGAGCAGCCAGGGACGGAAGCGGCCCCAGCGGCTCTGAGTCCGGTCCGCTAACGCGCCCATAATGGGGTCTGTCACCGCATCCAGTACGCGTACTGAAAGCAGCAGCACGCCGACCAGCGCCGGTGCCAGGCCAAAAACATCGGTGTAGAAGTAGTTGAGAAACAGCATGATTGCGCCACCAATCATGTTACAGCCGGCATCGCCCATGCCATATCCCAGTTTTTCTCTGAATGAGAGTGCAGCACTTTTCATCGTCGTCTCCTGCGACAAGTGGAGCGAAAAGTATCAGCGGAAATGGCAGGCAGGGATGATCAACAATGAGTCGCGTAGATGGACAAAACGGGTGCAGGGGAAAAAGTGTGAAGGCGATCGGCAGAGGTGCCCGGTCAGATAAACCGGGCACGCGGGACTATCAGGCTTTCTGCGTTCTGTTTTTAACGGCGTAACCCACCGCCAGAATAACCAGCCAGACCGGAATCAGCCAGACTGAAATCGCCATTCCGGGTGTCATCGCCATGATCACCAGCACGGCGGCCATAAACAGCAGACAGAGCCAGTTACCGGCCGGATAGAGCACCGCCCGGAAGCGCGTGGTAACACCCTGCTGATCTTTCTTACGGCGGAATTTCATATGCGCCAGGCTAATCATTGCCCAGTTGATGACCAGAGCCGACACCACCAGTGACATCAGAATACCAAAGGCTTCTCCCGGCATCAGATAGTTGATCAACACGCACAGTGCGGTAGCAACCGCCGAAACCATAATAGTGGCAACCGGTACGCCGCGGCGATCAACCTTCAGCAGCGCTTTTGGCGCATTACCCTGCTGGGCCAGGCCAAACAGCATACGGCTGTTACAGTAAACACAGCTGTTGTAGACCGAGAGCGCCGCAGTCAGGATCACGACGTTCAGGGCGTTAGCGACCAGCGCATCACCCAGCTCATGGAAAATCAGGACAAACGGACTGGTATCTGCCGTGACGCGGGTCCAGGGCAGCAGCGACAGCAGTACCGCCAGTGAGCCAATATAGAAAATCAGAATGCGCCACAGCACCTGATTAGTGGCTTTAGGAATGCTCTCTTCCGGGTTATCCGCTTCTGCAGCGGTAATACCCACCAGTTCAAGGCCACCAAAGGAGAACATGATAATCGCCATCATCATCACCAGACCGGTCATGCCGTGCGGCAGAAAGCCACCCTGATCCCACAGGTTACTGACAGATGCCTGCGGACCGGCGTTGCCGCTGAACAGCAGCCAGCCGCCAAACAGGATCATGCTGATAACGGCCACGACTTTAATGATCGCGAACCAGAACTCCATCTCACCAAACACTTTGACGTTGGTCAGGTTAATGGCATTGATGACGACAAAGAAAATAGCGGCGCTGGCCCAGGCCGGAAACTCCGGATACCAGAACTGAATATATTTACCGACGGCGCTGAGTTCTGCCATCGCAACCAGCACATAGAGCACCCAGTAGTTCCAGCCTGAGGCGAAGCCGGCAAAATTGCCCCAGTATTTATAGGCAAAATGGCTAAAGCTGCCGGCAACCGGCTCTTCAACCACCATTTCACCCAGCTGGCGCATAATTAAAAAGGCGATAAATCCGGCAATGGCATACCCCAGGATCACTGCCGGGCCGGCAGATTTAATAACCGATGCGCTTCCCAGAAACAGGCCGGTGCCGACGGCACCGCCCAGCGCGATCAGCTGGATATGGCGATTCTTCAGGCCGCGGTGCAGCGCTTCGCCATGCTGTTGTTCCATACAAACCTCTTTGTATTGTTATTGTGCGCCTGCAGTGCCCGCACTTAAGGCTGTGATACTGCGTGTAATATTTTCTTTACGAATTCAGACTGGCTCTCTGTAGCGAGACGCTATTCAGGCGACCAGAATAGTGATAAGCGCGCGACTTTGCACCTGCTTTTGCTTTTTGTGCTAAGGAGTGATGGAAAAAGCAGCGATTTACTCTGTGGTTTCCCTTGCGCTATTTCTGTCATGAATAATGCTTAAACACGAATAGCTTTCGCTTATGGCGTATGAGAGCAGCAACCGCTTTTGCAGTGTAAGGTTTGGTAAAAGTGAAATCTGTTAACAACTTCGCGCAGTTGTTTCTTTTTCCTGTTACTACGGCGGCTTAAGGCGTGCTGCCTGGGTTCAGGCCTGCAACGGGCTGGAAGTAAGAGAGTGGCCATATAGACACAAGGTGAATACTTTGTTACTTTACGGGCACCATTTTTCAATTGGTATTACCAATTTACTCCAGACGTTTGGCTTATAAGAAGGGAAGATGGCTTATAGTAAAATTCGCCAGCCCAAGCTCTCCGATGCGATAGAGCAGCAGCTGGAATCCCTGATTATGGAAGGGACTCTTCAGCCGGGTGAGAAACTGCTCCCCGAGCGCGAACTGGCCAAACAGTTTGATGTCTCACGTCCATCGCTGCGCGAAGCGATTCAGAGTCTGGAAGCCAAAGGTTTACTGCTGCGTCGCCAGGGTGGCGGCACATTTGTGCAGCAGAATCTCTGGCAGAGCTTAAGCGACCCCCTGGTCGGGCTACTGGCCCAGCATCCGGAATCTCAGTTTGATCTGCTGGAAACCCGTCATGCGCTGGAAGGTGTGGCGGCCTACTACGCAGCACTGCGCGGCACCGATGAAGATCTGCAGCGTATTCGCGACTGCCATCTTCAGATTCAGCAGGCGCAGGAGAGCGGCGATCTCGACGCTGAGGCGGATGCCGTCATGAAGTATCAGATTGCGGTCACGGAAGCGGCGCATAATGTGGTGCTGCTGCACCTGCTGCGCTCCATGAGCCCGATGCTGGAACAAAACGTACGTCAGAATTTCGAATTGCTTTACGCTCGCCGCGAAATGCTGGCGAAAGTGAGCGAGCATCGCGCCAGTATTTTTGCGGCGATTGTGGCACGCGAGCCGGAACAGGCCCGTGAAGCCTCGCATCGTCATCTGGCGTTCATAGAGGAAATCTTGCTGGACAGAAGTCGGGAGCAGAGCCGTCGTGAACGCTCCCTGCGTCGTTTACAGCAACGCAAGGAATAACGTACGGCAACGAACGTGCGACATAAACGACGGGCCTGTCTTCTTGTGCTGTGAACCTGAAACACAACACAAGCAGACAGGCTCCTGATAATTCAACGTATTAGACACAGATAAGGAATACCCCCCATGTCAGAACGTTTACAGAATGACGTGGATCCGATCGAAACTCGTGACTGGCTACAGGCGATCGAATCGGTCATCCGTGAAGAAGGTGTTGAGCGTGCGCAGTATCTGATTGATCAGGTTCTGAGCGCAGCCCGCAAAGGTGGTGTGAAAGTAGCTGGCGGCGGCGGTGCTGCTGCAGCGATCAGTAACTATATCAACACCATTGCGACAGAAGATGAGCCGGACTATCCGGGTAACACCTCTCTCGAACGTCGTATCCGTTCCGCAATTCGCTGGAACGCCATTGTTTCAGTTCTGCGTGCGTCGAAAAAAGATCTGGAGCTGGGGGGACACCTCTCTTCTTTCCAGAGCTCTGCCACGATCTATGAAGTGTGCTTTAACCACTTCTTCCGTGCACGCAGCGAAAAAGATGGCGGCGATCTGGTCTACTTCCAGGGTCATATTTCTCCAGGCATCTACTCGCGTGCGTTCCTTGAAGGGCGCCTGACTGAAGAGCAGATGAACAACTTCCGTCAGGAAGTGCACGGCAACGGCCTGTCATCTTATCCGCATCCGAAGCTGATGCCGGACTTCTGGCAGTTCCCGACCGTTTCAATGGGCCTGGGCCCGCTGAACGCTATCTATCAGGCGAAGTTCCTGAAATACCTTGAGCATCGCGGCCTGAAAGATACGTCTGGTCAGACGGTATACGCCTTCCTCGGTGATGGTGAGATGGATGAGCCGGAATCTAAAGGTGCCATTACTATCGCGACCCGCGAGAAGCTGGATAACCTGGTGTTCATCATCAACTGCAACCTGCAGCGTCTGGATGGCCCGGTCACCGGTAACGGTAAGATCATCAACGAGCTGGAAGGCATCTTTGCCGGTGCTGGCTGGAACGTGATCAAAGTGATCTGGGGCGGACGCTGGGATGAGCTGCTGAAGAAAGATACCAGCGGCAAACTGATTCAGCTGATGAATGAAACCGTTGACGGTGACTACCAGACCTTTAAATCACGCGACGGTGCCTATGTGCGTGAGCACTTCTTCGGCAAATATCCGGAGACTGCTGAGCTGGTAAAAGAGTGGTCTGACGACGAAATTTTCGCGCTGAACCGTGGCGGCCACGATCCGAAGAAAATCTACGCTGCTCTGAAAAAAGCGCAGGAGACCAAAGGCCAGCCAACGCTGATTCTGGCTCATACCATTAAAGGTTACGGTATGGGTGATACGGCGGAAGGCAAGAACATTGCCCATCAGGTCAAGAAGATGAACATGGATGGCGTACGCTACATCCGCGATCGCTTCAATGTGCCAGTGGCTGATGAAAAAATCGAAGAGCTGCCTTACGTCACCTTCGAGAAAGGCTCAGAAGAGTACAACTACCTGCACGGCCAGCGTGAGAAGCTGGGTGGCTATCTGCCGACCCGTCAGGCAGAGTTCACTGAGAAGCTGGAAATGCCGACGCTGGAAGAGTTCAAACCTCTGCTGGAAGAGCAGAGCAAAGAGATCTCTACCACGATCGCTTTCGTGCGCGCGCTGAACGTGATGCTGAAGAACAAGTCGATCAAAGATCGTCTGGTGCCGATCCTCGCGGATGAAGCCCGTACTTTTGGTATGGAAGGCCTGTTCCGTCAGATCGGTATCTACAGCCCGAACGGCCAGCAGTATACGCCGCAGGACCGTGAGCAGGTTGCTTACTATAAAGAAGATGAGAAAGGCCAGATTCTGCAGGAAGGGATCAACGAGCTGGGCGCAGGTTCATCCTGGCTGGCGGCGGCGACCTCTTACAGCACCAACAACCTGCCGATGATCCCGTTCTACATCTACTACTCGATGTTTGGCTTCCAGCGCATTGGCGATCTGATGTGGCTGGCGGGCGATCAGCAGGCGCGTGGCTTCCTGGTCGGGGGGACTTCAGGCCGTACGACGCTGAACGGCGAAGGCCTGCAGCATGAAGATGGCCACAGCCATATTCAGTCGCTGACCATCCCTAACTGCATCTCCTACGATCCGTCATACGCGTATGAAGTGGCCGTGATCATGCAGGATGGTCTGGTGCGTATGTATGGTGAAGCGCAGGAAAACATCTACTACTACATCACCACGCTGAACGAAAACTACCACATGCCGGCGATGCCGCAGGGTGCGGAAGAGGGTATCCGCAAGGGTATCTACAAGCTGGAAGAAGTAGAAGGCAAGAAAGGTAAAGTGCAGCTGCTGGGCTCAGGTTCTATCCTGCGTCACGTGCGCGAAGCGGCACAGATTCTGGCGAAAGAGTACGGTATCGGCTCTGATGTCTATAGCGTAACCTCGTTCACCGAGCTGGCGCGAGACGGTCAGGATTGCGAGCGCTGGAACATGCTGCATCCGACAGAAACGCCACGCGTGCCTTACATCGCTCAGGTGATGAATGATGCACCGGCCGTTGCGTCAACTGACTACATGAAGCTGTTCGCAGAACAGGTTCGCAGCTATGTGCCGGCCAGCGACTACCGCGTGCTGGGTACCGATGGCTTTGGTCGTTCTGACAGCCGTGAAAATCTGCGTCATCACTTCGAAGTGGATGCATCATATGTGGTTGTGGCTGCGCTGGGTGAGCTGGCTAAACGCGGCGAAATCGAGAAGCAGGTGGTAGCGGACGCTATCGCTAAATTCGATATCGACGCTGATAAAGTTAACCCGCGTCTGGCTTAAGAGGTAAAGAGTAATGGCTATCGAAATTAACGTACCGGATATCGGGTCGGACGAAGTTGAAGTCACCGAAATTCTGGTGAAGGTGGGCGACAGCGTTGACGCTGAGCAGTCGCTGATCTCTGTGGAAGGCGATAAAGCTTCAATGGAAGTGCCTTCACCGCAGGCGGGCGTGGTTAAAGAGATCAAAATCGCCGTCGGTGACAAAGTGAATACCGGCTCGCTGATTATGGTGTTTGACGCTGAAGGTGCGGCAGAAGCTGCACCGGCTGCCGAAGAGAAAAAAGCAGAAGCCGCGCCGGCTCCTGCTGCTGCAACGGCAACCGCCAGCAAAGAGGTTAACGTACCGGATATCGGTGGTGATGAAGTCGAAGTCACAGAAATCCTGGTTAAAGTGGGCGACAAGGTTGAAGCAGAGCAGTCGCTGATCACCGTTGAAGGTGACAAAGCCTCAATGGAAGTGCCTGCGCCGTTTGCGGGTGTAGTGAAAGAGATCAAAATCGCTACCGGCGATAAAGTGAACACCGGTTCACTGATTATGATCTTTGACGCAGAAGGCGATGCGCCGGCGGCCGACGCGAAACCACAGATGAAAGAAGAGGCGACCTCTGCCCCGGCTGCAGCGGCAGGCGCGAAAGAGGTAAACGTACCGGATATCGGCGGTGACGAAGTTGAAGTGACCGAGGTACTGGTGAAAGCGGGTGACAAAGTCACCGCTGAACAGTCGCTGATTGTGGTTGAAGGCGATAAAGCCTCTATGGAAGTACCGGCACCGTTTGCCGGTACGGTGAAAGAGCTGAAAGTAGCCACTGGCGACAAAGTCAGTACCGGCTCACTGATCATGATCTTTGAAGTGGAAGGCGGCGCGCCATCGCCGGCACCGGCAGCCAAACCGGAAGCGGCCTCCGCGCCGGCGAAAGCAGAGGCTAAACCGGCTGCAGCACCTGCGCCAGCCAAAGCAGAAGCGAAAAATGACTTCGCTGAGAATGACGCTTACGTGCACGCTACGCCGGTGATCCGTCGTCTGGCGCGCGAGTTTGGCGTGAATCTGGCGAAGGTGAAAGGCACCGGCCGTAAGGGTCGCATCCTGAAAGAGGATGTGCAGACTTACGTGAAAGAGGCGGTGAAACGCGCTGAGGCTGCGCCAGCAGCTGCTGCAGGCGGCGGTCTGCCAGGCATGCTGCCGTGGCCGAAAGTGGACTTCAGCAAGTTTGGTGAAGTGGAAGAAGTGGAGCTGGGCCGTATCCAGAAAATCTCTGGTGCTAACCTGAGCCGTAACTGGGTCATGATCCCGCACGTTACGCACTTTGATAAAACCGATATCACCGATCTGGAAGCGTTCCGCAAGCAGCAGAACGCCGAAGCCGAGAAGCGCAAGCTGGATGTGAAGTTCACCCCGGTGGTGTTCATCATGAAAGCGGTCGCGGCGGCGCTGGAGCAGATGCCACGTTTCAACAGCTCGCTGTCTGAAGATGGTCAAAAACTGACGCTGAAGAAATACATCAACATCGGCGTGGCGGTAGATACGCCAAATGGTCTGGTGGTTCCGGTGTTCAAGGATGTGAATAAGAAAGGCATCACTGAACTCTCGCGTGAGCTGATGGCAACCTCGAAGAAAGCGCGTGATGGCAAGCTGACCGCCAGCGATATGCAGGGCGGCTGTTTCACCATCTCCAGCCTTGGCGGCCTGGGCACGACGCACTTCGCGCCTATCGTCAATGCGCCGGAAGTGGCGATCCTTGGCGTCTCCAAGTCGGCCATGGAGCCGGTATGGAACGGTAAAGAGTTCGCACCGCGTCTGATGATGCCGATCTCGCTCTCGTTTGACCACCGCGTGATCGACGGTGCTGATGGTGCGCGTTTCATCACCATCATCAACAATATGCTGTCTGATATTCGCCGTCTGGTGATGTGAAGTTAATCAAGGCCGGCAAATGCCGGCCTTGTTGTAAGCATTCAGTTGTTACCGCGGTTGGCAGTTTATTAACAATTCTGTAAACTCTCGCGGTGAAATGTCCCGGTGGCGACAGGGTAGCATGAGCCTGGGAAAGGGTCGCTCTGACCGCCGGCAATCTAACAAGAGGTCATGATGAGTACAGAGATTAAAACTCAAGTCGTGGTACTTGGGGCAGGTCCTGCAGGTTACTCTGCAGCCTTCCGTTGCGCTGACTTAGGTCTGGAGACCGTTCTGGTTGAGCGCTACAACACCCTCGGCGGTGTTTGTCTGAACGTAGGCTGTATCCCGTCAAAAGCGCTGCTGCACGTCGCGAAAGTGATTGAAGAAGCGAAAGCGCTGGAAGAGCACGGCATCGTGTTTGGTCAGCCACAGACAGACATTAACAAGATCCGCACCTGGAAAGAGAAGGTGATCAACCAGCTGACCGGTGGCCTGGCTGGTATGGCCAAAGGCCGTAAGGTCAAAGTTGTTAACGGTCTGGGTAAATTCACCGGCGCTAACACCCTGGTGGTTGAAGGTGAGGGTGGCGCAACCACCATTAACTTCGATAACGCGATCATCGCCGCAGGCTCACGTCCTATCGAGCTGCCGTTTATCCCGCATCACGATCCGCGCGTCTGGGACTCTACGTCAGCGCTGGAGCTGCGCGAAGTGCCGAAGCGTCTGCTGGTCATGGGCGGCGGCATCATCGGTCTGGAGATGGCGACCGTTTACCACGCGCTGGGTTCAGAGATTGACGTGGTTGAGATGTTTGACCAGGTGATCCCGGCAGCGGATAAAGATGTGGTTAAAGTCTTTACCAAGCGTATCAGCAAGAAATTCAATCTGATGCTGGAAACCAAAGTCACCGCGGTTGATGCGAAAGATGACGGTATCTACGTATCGATGGAAGGCAAAAAAGCGCCTGCCGAGGCGCAGCGCTATGACGCGGTACTGGTTGCCATTGGCCGTGTACCAAACGGTAAAGGCCTCGACGCCGGTAAAGCGGGCGTGGAAGTGGATGAGCGCGGCTTTATCCGTGTGGATAAGCAGATGCGCACCAACGTGCCGCACATCTACGCTATCGGCGATATCGTGGGTCAGCCTATGCTGGCGCACAAAGGCGTGCATGAAGGCCACGTTGCCGCTGAGGTCATCTCTGGTCTGAAGCACTACTTCGATCCGAAAGTGATCCCATCAATCGCCTATACCGAGCCGGAAGTTGCGTGGGTAGGTCTGACCGAGAAAGAAGCCAAAGAGAAGGGCATCAGCTACGAAGTCTCTACCTTCCCGTGGGCGGCCTCCGGCCGTGCTATCGCTTCCGACTGCGCTGACGGTATGACCAAGCTGATTTTTGACAAAGAGACGCATCGCGTTATCGGTGGTGCTGTAGTCGGCACCAACGGCGGCGAGCTGCTGGGTGAAATCGGTCTGGCGATCGAGATGGGTTGTGATGCCGAAGATATCGCGCTGACCATCCATGCACACCCGACGCTGCATGAGTCAGTCGGCCTTGCGGCTGAAATCTTTGAAGGCAGCATCACCGATCTGCCAAACGCGAAAGCGAAGAAGAAGTAAGTTTCGCTTCTGCTATCAACGGCTCCTGCGGGGGCCGTTTTTTTTTGCTGTTGCCGCCGCAAGCATAACTAAAGGTTAGCCAGATCATTCTCCGCCACGCTGAAAGTTATGATCTGGAAACCGCCTGCCGCATATCTGCCGCTTTTTTTTCCGTCTGCAGGGGATTACCCGGACAGTTATGCCGGAAATTGGCTGGATGTTGCTTTTTTGTAAACAGATTAACAATCAGGCGAAATCCTGCTATGCTGGCCGACGCAGAACCGGGCACCTCACCCTACTGTTTAACAGCATCAAGGTGTACCGGAAAGCTATACAATGAGAGCGAGGAGAACGTCGTGCTAGAAGAATACCGTAAGCACGTTGCCGAGCGTGCTGCCCAGGGAATCGTACCTAAGCCGTTAGATGCTTCCCAGATGGCCGCGCTGGTTGAACTGCTGAAAAGCCCGCCTGCGGGTGAAGAAGAATTTCTGGTTGACCTGCTGGTTAACCGCGTCCCGCCAGGCGTTGATGAAGCCGCCTATGTTAAAGCCGGTTTCCTGGCTGCTGTCGCAACGGGCGAAGCCCACTCTCCTCTGGTTACGCGCGAGAAAGCTGTTGAACTGCTGGGCACCATGCAGGGTGGCTATAACATCCACGCGCTGATTGAAGCGCTCGACGATGAGGCGCTGGCACCGATTGCCGCTGAAGCGCTGTCCCATACGCTGCTGATGTTCGACAACTTCTACGATGTGGAAGAGAAAGCCAAAGCGGGTAATGCCCACGCGAAAAAAATTCTGCAATCCTGGGCTGATGCCGAGTGGTTCCTGAAGCGTCCTAAACTGGCTGAAAAAATCACCACCACCGTGTTTAAAGTGACCGGCGAAACCAACACCGACGACCTCTCTCCGGCGCCGGATGCGTGGTCACGCCCGGATATTCCACTGCATGCGCTGGCAATGCTGAAAAACCCGCGTGATGGCATTGAGCCAGATGAAGCGGGCAATATCGGCCCGATCAAACAGATTCAGGCGCTGCAGCAAAAAGGTTTCCCGCTGACTTATGTCGGCGACGTTGTCGGAACCGGCTCCTCGCGTAAATCCGCCACCAACTCGGTGCTGTGGTTTATGGGTGAAGATATTCCGTACGTGCCGAATAAAAAGGGCGGCGGTCTCTGCCTCGGCGGTAAAATTGCCCCGATTTTCTTCAACACCATGGAAGATGCCGGCGCGCTGCCGATCGAACTGGATGTTGAACGCCTCAACATGGGCGATGTGATTGACGTTTACCCGTATAAAGGCGAAGTACGCAATCACGAAACCGGTGAACTGCTGGCGACCTTTGAACTGAAGACTGACGTGCTGCTGGATGAAGTCCGCGCCGGCGGCCGTATTCCGCTGATTATCGGTCGTGGTCTGACGACAAAAGCACGCGAGTCACTTGGCCTGCCGGCAAGCGACGTCTTTGTGCAGGCGAAAGATATCGCCTCCAGCACGCGCGGCTATTCGCTGGCGCAGAAGATGGTGGGCCGCGCCTGTGGCGTCGAAGGTATTCGTCCGGGCGCTTACTGCGAGCCGAAGATGACCTCTGTAGGCTCACAGGATACCACCGGTCCGATGACGCGCGACGAGCTGAAAGATCTGGCGTGCCTGGGCTTCTCCGCCGATCTGGTGATGCAATCTTTCTGCCACACGGCGGCTTATCCAAAGCCGGTCGATGTGACCACGCACCATACGCTGCCGGACTTCATCATGAACCGCGGTGGCGTCTCACTGCGTCCGGGAGATGGTATCATCCACAGCTGGCTGAACCGTATGCTGCTGCCGGATACCGTCGGCACCGGCGGTGATTCACACACCCGCTTCCCGATTGGCATCTCCTTCCCGGCAGGGTCCGGTCTGGTGGCGTTTGCTGCTGCGACCGGCGTCATGCCGCTGGATATGCCGGAATCCGTACTGGTGCGCTTTAAGGGCGCCATGCAGCCGGGCATCACGCTGCGCGATCTGGTGCACGCTATCCCGCTGTACGCAATTAAGCAGGGTCTGCTGACGGTAGAGAAGAAGGGCAAGAAAAACATCTTCTCCGGCCGTATTCTGGAAATTGAAGGTCTGCCGGATCTGAAAGTTGAGCAGGCGTTTGAGCTGTCTGATGCCTCTGCTGAACGTTCTGCTGCCGGTTGTACGATCAAGCTGGATAAAGCGCCGATTATCGAGTACCTGAACTCCAACATCGTTCTGCTGAAGTGGATGATCTCGGAAGGCTACGGCGATCGCCGTACGCTGGAGCGTCGCGTTGAGGGCATGCAGAAATGGCTGGCCGATCCGCAACTGCTGGAAGGCGATGCAGACGCGGAATACGCTGCGGTGATCGAGATCGATCTGGCGGATATCAAAGAGCCGATTCTGTGCGCACCAAACGATCCGGATGATGCACGCTGGCTCTCTGACGTGCAGGGCGAGAAGATTGACGAAGTGTTTATCGGCTCCTGCATGACCAATATCGGTCACTTCCGTGCGGCCGGTAAGCTGCTGGACGCGCATAAGGGCCAGCTGCCGACGCGTCTGTGGGTGGCTCCGCCAACCAAGATGGATGCGGCTCAGCTGACGGAAGAGGGCTACTACAGCGTCTTTGGCAAAAGCGGTGCGCGTATTGAGATCCCGGGCTGTTCGCTCTGCATGGGTAACCAGGCACGCGTGCAGGACGGCGCGACGGTGGTTTCCACGTCGACCCGTAACTTCCCGAACCGTCTGGGTAACGGCGCCAACGTCTTCCTGGCATCAGCCGAGCTGGCTGCCGTCGCTTCGCTGCTTGGCAAACTGCCAACGCCGGACGAGTATCAGCAGTTTATGGTACAGGTGGATAAAACGGCCGATGACACCTATCGCTACCTCAACTTTGACCAGCTGGGTCAATATACTGAGAAAGCGGACAGCGTGATTTTCCAGACCGCCGTATAACGCGACGGACAGACCAGGGGATGATGCAAATCATCCCCTTTTTTTATGCCTTTTTTCCCTGCTGCACTCCCGGCATAATGCGAGCGCGATCCCACTTTATTACGTGCGCTGCGTTCAGAATGCAATCAATGTGCTGCCCGGCGCGCGACTGGTATGAGGTAACACGATGGAGTATGAATTTTTACGCGATCTCACCGGCCAGGTCAGAGTGCGCATGTCGATGGATCACGAAGCGGTAGGCCACTGGTTTAATGAGGAAGTCAGGGATAACCCCGGCCTGCTGGATGAGGTGGAAGCTGCCGCGCGCGCGGTAAAAGGCACCCATCAGCAGTGGCAGCGCATCGGACATGAGTACACGCTGTGGCTGGACGAGGAAGAGGTGATGATCCGCGCTAATCAGCTGGCGCTGGAGGATGAGGGACTGGAAGAGGGCATGGCCTACTACGATGAAGAGAGTCTCTCGTTCTGCGGCGTGGAGGACTTTCTGGCGGTCATCGCCGCTTACCGGCAGTTTATAGCGGGCAGATAACCCGCACAGCCCGCATGACGCCGCGTTACTTGACGTAGGCCAGCAGGCTCAGTGAATCACGCGCCAGCGATTTGCACTTTTTATCATTGTTGATTGCAATGCCACTCAGATCTTTGTAGCTCTCTTCACCCAGCGCTTTCATGTTATAGCTGCTGTAGTTGCTTAAATCCCAGCGGTTCTGCTGGGCAAAAAATACCAGCGCTTTGCGGATTTGTGCATCAGGCAGTGCCTGATAGCCGCAGTCGTTCTTCAGATAGACAAAGACCGCCGTCAGGTCAGCCAGATCTTCCGCTTCAGACTCGCTCAGTGCAAAACTGCTGGTGGAGAAGCCAAAGAGTCCCGCCAGCAGCAGGATCTTAATGCTTTTTGTCATAATGGTTCTCAGCAAAGGACAATCCATTGACGTTAGCACAGTTACCGTCCGGATTCCGCTTCTTTTACCCCCGCAGATGGCGGGTTAACATTTTGCTGCCCGGCGCTTGACCCTCCTGCAGGGGCAGGGTTTAGGCTGGGGGTCTCATTATCACAAGGATATGCGTATGCAACGTCGCACTTTTCTCAAACTGACCGCGGCGCTCAGCGCGTCAGGCGCCCTGCCGTTATGGAGTCGTTCACTGATGGCGGCTACCCGGCCGCTGCTGCCGATCCCTGCGCTGCTGGAGCCTGATGCGCGTGGTCACTACAGCCTTACCGCCATGACGGGCAGCACGCAGTGGCAGGGTAAAGCGGTGCCGACCTGGGGCTATAACGGCAGCCTGCTCGGACCGGTTCTGCGCCTGCAGCGGGAGAAGCGCGTCACGGTCAATATTCATAACCGGCTGCCGGAGGCGACTACCGTGCACTGGCACGGCCTGGCGATCCCGGGCGACGTGGATGGTGGCCCGCAGGCGATTATCGCGCCCGGTGCCACGCGTCAGGTGAGCTTTACCCCCGATCAGCCAGCGGCGACCTGCTGGTTTCATCCGCATCTGCACGGCAAGACCGGTCATCAGGTGGCGCAGGGATTAGCCGGACTGGTGCTGCTGGAGGATGACGCGTCCGGCAAGCTGCGTCTGCCGATGCAGTGGGGAGCGGATGACGTACCGCTGATTTTCCAGGATAAACAGCTTAACAGCGCCGGCACGCATATCGATTATCAGCTGGATGTGATGCGCGCGGCGGTGGGCTGGTTTGGCGATATGATGCTGACCAACGGCGTACAGTATCCGCAGCACGCCGTACCGCGCGGCTGGCTGCGCCTGCGGCTGCTTAACGGCTGTAACGCCCGCTCGCTGGAGATCGCCGCCAGCGATAAACGGCCAGTCTATGTGGTGGGCAGCGATGGCGGACTGCTTGCTGAACCGGTACAGGTGACATCGCTGTCCCTGCTGCCGGGCGAGCGCTTTGAGGTGCTGATCGATACCTCTGACGGCCAGCCTTTTGATATCGTCACGCTGCCGGTGACGCAGATGGGGATGACGCTACCGCCGTTTGATCGGCCACTGCCGCTGGTGCAGATCCTGCCGCTGCGCATTATGGCGAGCGGGACGCTGCCGGACACGCTGGTGGATCTGCCGCCGCTGCCTGCCAGTGACGGCGTACAGAACCGCTGGCTGCAGCTGATGATGGATCCGCAGCTGGATAAGCAGGGTATGCAGGCGCTGATGGATCGTTATGGCCATCAGGCGATGGGGGGCGCGGCAGACCACGGCGCGGCAGAAACGCATAACGGACACGATGCCATGCCGATGGAGCATAGTGAACATGGCGCGATGCCGATGGATCACGGTGCGCACGGCGCTGCCGCGTATGATTTCCATAACGGCAATAAGATCAACGGCGAGGCGTTTAACATGCAGAAGCCGATGTTTGCCGTGCCGCTGGGCAAAACCGAGAAGTGGACGATTTCAGGCGAGGGCGATGCGATGCTGCATCCGTTCCATATTCACGGCGCCCAGTTCCGCATCCTGTCAGAAAATGGCAAGCCGCCTGCCGCGCATCGCGCCGGCTGGAAAGATATGGTTAACGTTAACGGCTGGCGGAGCGAAGTCGTGGTGCGTTTCGACTATGCTGCCAGTGCAGAGCATGCCTACATGGCGCACTGTCATCTGCTGGAGCACGAAGATACCGGCATGATGCTGGGGTTCACGGTGGCATAACGGCTTCAGATGAACGCAGGCGCAGGATATATGCCGATTGCCGTCAGCTGTCCGCCGCCGCCAGCGCCTGGCGGATATCCGCAATCAGGTCATCCGGATGCTCAATCCCTATCGACAGACGCACCGTGGCGTCGCTGATGCCAATGCGCTGGCGTACGGCCTGCGGGACGCCGGAATGGGTGGTGCTGGCCGGATGGCTGGCCAGCGACTCGGTGCCCCCCAGGCTCACTGCCAGCTTAAACAGCGTCAGCGCATTGAGAAAGCGGAAAGCCGCAGGCTCGCCGCCCTGAATATCAAAAGAGAAGGTCGAACCGGCACCGCTGCACTGGCGCCGGTACGTTTCACCTGCCGCACTCTGCGTATCGAGATAGGGCAGCCAGAACAGCGCCGCCACCCGGGGCCTGTCGCGCAGGAAGGCGGCGACCCGTTCCGCGTTTGCAGCGGCTTTCTCCATACGCAGCGCCAGCGTCTCCAGCGAACGGCCAATCATCCAGCTGGAGTGCGGGTCGAGCTGCGTGCCGATCGCGCTGCGCAGTGCGCGCACGCGGCTCATCAGTGCCCGGCTGCCCAGCGCGGCACCGGCGATAAGGTCGGAATGGCCGCCCACATATTTTGTCAGCGAATAGAGCGAGATATCAGCGCCGTGCTGCAGCGGATGCTGAAACAGTGGCCCCAGCAGCGTGTTATCGCAGGCGATCACCGGACGTGAACCCTGCTGCTGCGCAATCACATCAGCCACCTGCGCAATAAGCCGGATATCCACCAGGCTGTTGGTAGGGTTGGCTGGCGTTTCGATCAGGATCAGGGCAACCCGGCCGCGCTGGCACGCCAGCTTCGCCGCTTCATAAACCCTCTCTTCATCCGTACCCTCGCTGAACCCCACGGCTTTAATTTCCATATCGTGCAGCGTCTTGCTCAGCAGCGTTTCTGTGCCACCATACAGCGGCTGCGAATGCAGGATCACCTCGCCCGGCCGCGCAAACGCAAGCAGCGTAGTGGCAATGGCTGACATACCGGAAGAGAAGAGCACCGCACTCTCAGCGCCTTCATAAATCGCCAGGCGATCTTCAACGATTTCGCTATTGGGATGATTAAAGCGTGAATAGACCAGCCCGCCGCTCTGGCCATCAGGCGGCTGACGGCGGCCCGCTGCATAATCAAAAAAATCTTTGCCCTCTTCGGCGCTGTTAAAGACAAAGGTTGAGGTAAGAAACACCGGCGGTTTTACCGCGCCCTCTGACAGCCGCGGATCGTAGCCATAATTAAGCATCTGCGTTTCCGGATGCAGCGCGCGCCGATCGGAAGGTGTTTTGTTGCTGGGAGAGTTCGTCATAGCAGCTCCGGCTGGATCAGGATAAAGCGCGTAAACCCTGCTATAGAGTTAATGCCATCGCGGGAAATTTTGCTACGTAATCGTTTGCGTTTTGTGTGCGCCGTTAGCCATCAGGCGCATTGTGATAGACTGCGGAGCTTTCTGAAAACCTTAACCAGGCGAACGCAATGAAACACACCGTTGATGTGATGATCTCCCGGGAGGAGATTGCAACCCGTATTGCCGAGCTGGGCAAACAGATCAGTGAAGCCTACCGCGACAGCGGCAGCGAGATGGTGCTGGTTGGTCTGCTGCGCGGCTCCTTTATGTTTATGGCCGATCTGTGCCGGGAAATTGACGTCCCGCATGAGGTCGACTTTATGACCGCCTCCAGCTACGGCAGCGGCATGTCGTCGTCACGTGATGTCAAAATTCTGAAAGACCTCGATGAAGATATTCGCGGTAAAGATGTGCTGATCGTGGAAGATATCATCGACTCCGGCAACACGCTGAGTAAAGTGCGTGAGATCCTGCGCCTGCGTGAGCCAAAATCACTGGCCATCTGCACGCTGCTGGACAAACCCGAGCGTCGTGAAGTTGAGGTGCCGGTTGAATATGTCGGCTTTACCATTCCCGATGAGTTTGTCGTGGGCTTTGGCATTGACTACGCGCAGCGCTATCGTCATCTGCCTTACATCGGCAAAGTCACCATGCTGGACGCATAACCGCACAATCTACCTGGGTCATTTCGGCCGTTCCGGGATAGAATCAGCCGCCCGTAAGTGACTGACTTGCGGGCCTGATGCACTTTTCTGCACGATATAGCGCGTCATGCGCTCCCCGCAGGCGCACCGCGTCTGATTTCAACACAAATTCTGCTGAATTCACCGCACGTCTGGCGCGGGCGCACTATCATTTTCATCAGGCTTTGATGTCACAACAACAGGATATGGACTCGCAATGACTTATGCACTGGAACTTTCCGGGCTGACCAAGACCTATCCCGGCGGCGTACAGGCGCTGAAAGGTCTCGATCTGAACGTAGAGGCAGGCGACTTTTACGCTCTGCTGGGGCCAAACGGGGCCGGTAAATCAACCACCATTGGTATTATCAGCTCGCTGGTTAATAAATCCGGCGGCAGCGTTCGGGTATTTGGTTACGACCTGCAAAAAGATGTGGTCAATGCCAAGCGTCAGCTCGGGCTGGTGCCACAGGAGTTCAACTTTAACCCGTTTGAAACCGTGATGCAGATCGTCGTAAATCAGGCGGGCTATTACGGCGTGGAGCGGGCAGACGCGAACAAGCGTGCAGAAAAGTATCTCAACCAGCTCGATCTGTGGGGCAAACGCAATGAGCGTGCCCGCATGCTTTCAGGCGGCATGAAGCGCCGCCTGATGATCGCGCGTGCGCTGATGCATGAGCCCAAGCTGCTGATTCTGGATGAACCAACGGCCGGCGTGGATATTGAACTGCGCCGCTCAATGTGGGTGTTTCTGAAAGAGCTGAATGCGAAAGGCACCACGATTATCCTCACCACGCACTATCTGGAAGAGGCGGAGATGCTGTGTCGTAATATCGGCATCATTCAGAGCGGCGAGCTGGTGGAGAATACCTCCATGAAAGGCCTGCTCTCCAAACTCAAATCGGAAACCTTTATTCTCGATCTCGCTCCGCGCAGCGCGCTGCCGCATCTGGAGGGCTTCCAGTATCGTCTGGTTGATACCTCGACGCTGGAGGTGGAAGTGATGCGTGAGCAGGGGCTTAACAGCGTATTCAGTCAGCTGAGCGCGCAGGGCGTGCAGGTACTGAGCATGCGCAACAAGGCGAACCGGCTGGAAGAGCTGTTTGTGGGACTGACACAGGGTAAAGCAGGAGGCAGAGCATGACGCATCTTTATTGGGTGGCGTTAAAGAGTATCTGGAGCAAAGAGATTAACCGGTTTGCCCGCATCTGGATCCAGACGCTGGTGCCGCCGGTGATCACCATGACGCTCTACTTTATTATTTTCGGTAACCTGATTGGTTCACGCATTGGTGACATGCACGGCTTCAGCTATATGCAGTTTATCGTGCCGGGCCTGATTATGATGTCGGTGATCACCAACGCCTATGCTAACGTCGCCTCCTCCTTTTTCAGCGCCAAATTTCAGCGCAATATTGAGGAGTTGCTGGTAGCACCGGTGCCGACCCATATCATCATTGCCGGCTATGTCGGCGGCGGCGTGGCGCGTGGCGTCTGCGTAGGGATCCTGGTAACGGCGGTGTCGCTGTTTTTTGTGCCGTTCCACGTTTTCTCCTGGCCGATGGTCGCCATCACCCTGCTGCTGACCGCGGTGCTGTTTTCGCTGGCGGGTCTGCTGAATGCGGTGTTTGCCCGTACTTTTGATGATATCAGCCTGATCCCGACCTTTGTGCTGACGCCGCTGACTTACCTGGGTGGCGTCTTCTATTCACTGGCGCTGCTGCCGCCATTCTGGCAGGCAGTATCGAAGCTGAATCCGGTGGTGTATATGATCAGCGGCTTCCGGTACGGCTTCCTCGGCATCAACGATGTGCCGCTGGTGTTTACGCTGTCGGTACTGATGGCGTTTATCGTCGTGTTCTATGTGCTGGTGTATACGCTGATCCAGCGCGGTCGCGGCTTACGCACCTGAATGTCATTCAGCAAGCGGATAATAAACAGGGGCGCCGGAAGGGCGCCCCTGGTGTTTCTGGCCGCTCAGCGCAATCGGGCTGAACGCTACGCGACCTGAACCGGCAGCGCCCGGGCAAGACGTTTCATCTCATTATCGCCCTCAAAATAGGCCACCTTTGGCTGCCAGCTGCGCGCCACCTCATCCTCTACCTGCACGTAAGAACAGATAATCATGATGTCTCCGGCACAGGCGCAGCGCGCGGCGGCACCGTTTACGGAGATAATTTTTGATCCCCGCTCGGCGGCGATGGCGTAGGTGGAGAAACGCTGGCCGTTGGTCACGTTGTAAATATCGATCGCTTCATATTGCAGAATGCCGGCGGCATCGAGAAAATCCTGATCGATCGCGCAGGAGCCTTCATAGTGCAGATCGGCCTGCGTCACTTTAACGCGGTGCAGTTTGCCCTGCAGAACAGTACGAATCATCACGGTATACCCTTAAGCTGCTATTTAAACGACGGCTTACGCCATCAGATCCACTTGCTGGTTATCAATTAGACGCGCATTGCCGAGCCAGGCGGCCATCAGGATCACCGCGCGCTGGCTCTCCACCGTCAGCGGCTGCAGCGTGTCGGCATCGCAGATTGCCACTCCGTCAGGACGAAACCCCTTTTCCTGCAGCGCCGTATTTGCCTGCTCAATAATCTCATCAATGTGGCGTTCGCCGTTGCTGAGACGCTCCGCCATACTGCGCATCACCTGGCTCAGACCCGGTGCCAGCCTGCGTTCATCGGCAGTAAGGTAGCCATTGCGCGAACTCAGTGCCAGCCCATCTTTAGCCCGCACCGTGGGCACGCCGACAATGTCGATATCAAAGCCCATATCTGCGACCAGTCTGCGTATGATCGCCAGCTGCTGAAAATCCTTTTCGCCAAAACAGGCGACATCAGGCTGCACGAGGTTAAAGAGTTTGCTGACAACCGTGGCGACCCCGCGGAAGTGGCCCGGCCGGCTGGCGCCCTCCAGCAGCGTGGAGAGCACCGGCACCTCAACAAACGTCTGGTTCTCTGTACCCTGCGGATAGATCGCCTGCGGGGCCGGCGCAAACACCACATCCACACCGTGACGGTTAAGCTTTTCGCAATCGTCCTGCAGCGTGCGCGGATAGCGTGCAAGGTCATCCGCGCGGTCAAACTGCATCGGGTTAACAAACACCGAGACCACAACTACGTCAGCCCGCTGGCGGGCTTCATCGACCAGCGTCAGATGGCCATCATGCAGATTGCCCATCGTGGGCACCAGGGCGATACGTTTGCCCGCCTGGCGCCAGCGACGGATCTCCCGGCGCAGCATCGGCAGCGTTTCAATGATCAACACGATAAATCTCCGGATTCAGAAGAAGCTGTGTTCGGCGGCAGGATAGGTGCCTGCCTCAACGTCGGCAATATACTGGCGAATTGCCGCGCGAATGTCGCCGGTTTCGGCGAGGAAATTTTTGGCAAATTTTGGAATGTGGCCGCCGGTGATACCGAAGGCGTCATGCATCACCAGAATCTGACCATCGGTGACGTTGCCTGCACCGATGCCGATCACCGGGATGGTCAGCGCCTGGGTGATGCGCGCCGCCAGCGCAACCGGAACGCACTCCAGCACCATCAGCTGCGCGCCAGCCGCTTCCAGCGCCAGAGCGTCTGACAGCAGACGTTCAGCGCCCGCCTCATCCCGGCCCTGCACTTTATAACCGCCAAAGATATTGACCGACTGCGGCGTCAGGCCAAGATGGCCGCAGACCGGCACGGCGCGCTCGGTTAACAGGCGTACGCTCTCTGCCAGCCAGGCTCCGCCTTCCAGCTTGACCATATTGGCACCGGCGCGCATCAGCTGTGCGGCACTGGTAAAAGTCTGCTCCGGGGTGGCATAGCTCATAAACGGCAGGTCAGCCATGACCAGCGCCTGCGGTGCACCCCGACGTACGGTGGCGGTATGATAGGCGATATCGGCGACCGTCACCGGCAGCGTGGAATCATGCCCCTGTACCGTCATACCCAGCGAATCGCCAATCAGCATCACCTGAATGCCTTCATCGGCAAACAGGCGGGCAAAGCTGAAATCATAAGCAGTCAGGGTGGCAAAGCGGCGCCCGCTGGCTTTCAGCTGGCGCAGATAAGAGATAGTGGTTGGTTTCATCGCAATCTCCGGCGTTTCTGATGCGCGCAGTGTACTGGATTGATTGCAGGGCGGATATGACCGGCAGGAAATTATCGCGGTTCAGACGGACCAGAGCGTGATTTCACTGCAGTCCAGCGTGGCGAGCACGCCGCTCAGTGGCCGGCCATCGGGCAGGCGCAGACCAGGCGCAACCTCCAGCAGCGGCAGCAGCATAAATGCACGGTTGTGCATATCATAGTGCGGTACGGTTAAACGCGGGGTATGAATAACCTGATTGCCAAACAGCATGATATCGATATCCAGCGTACGCGGCCCCCAGCGCTCGGCTTTGCGTACGCGGCCATGCTCCAGCTCAATATGCTGAGTGTGATCCAGCAGCGTTTCGGGCAGCAGCTGGGTGTCAAGCGCGACCACCGCGTTCAGGTAGTCGGGCTGGTCGGCCGGGCCATAGGGTGGCGTGCGATAGAACGATGAGGTCGCCACGCGGGTCGTGTCCGGCAGCGTATCCAGCGCGGCGAGCGCTGCATCAATCTGATGCAGCGGATCGGCAAGGTTACTGCCCAGGGCAAGGTAGACGCGAGTCATGATGCGCTGCTGCTGTTATCCTGCTCACGACGCGGACCGGCAGAGCGACGGCGCGGACGGCGCGGTTTACGACGCGGCTGCGGATCGTCGCCCAGCGTGTTCAGCATGGTTTTCTGCTGGACCGGAACGGCCGCCTGGAATTCACCCCACCACTGAGTAAGACGCTGCAGCTCCGGGTTCTTTTCCACATCGGCACGCAGCGCCAGCAGATCGTAAGCGGCGCGGAACTTCGGATGCTCCATCAGTTTCCACGCGCGTTTACCGTGGCGACGCGACATACGCAGCTGCAGCTGCCAGATATCGCGGACCAGGGTGGTAATGCGTTTCGGGATCGCCAGTGCGCGACACGCTTCATCCAGCGTATCGTTCATGGACAGCGCAAAAGCGTCGTAGTAGGTCAGGCCGCTCTCCTGAGCGATACGCTCAGCGGATTCCAGCTGCGGGTACCAGAACATAGCGGCAAACAGAAACGCCGGATTGACACGCAAATCGTTGTGCAGGCGGGTATCGGTGTTTTTCAGCACCTGCGCCACCATGCGCTCCATCATGCTGTCGCCCTGTTCGGTAAAATGACGCGCCAGCGTCGGGAACAGCGGCTGGAAGAGCTGATATTCACACAGCATCTGCCAGGTGCGATAGCCGTAGCCAGCCTGCAGCAGCTTCAGCGCTTCTTCAAACAGGCGGGCAGGGGGCACGTCATTCAGCAGCGTTGCCAGACGCGGGATCGGCTCGGCGGTTGCCGGTGCAATCTGCATATTAAGTTTGGCGGCAAAGCGCACCACGCGCAGCATGCGTACCGGATCTTCGCGGTAGCGCGTTTCCGGATCGCCAATCAGGCGTACCACACCCTCCTGCAGATCCTGCAGGCCACCCACATAATCACGGACCGTGAAATCCGCCACGCTGTAGTAGAGGCTGTTGATGGTGAGATCGCGGCGCTGTGCATCGTCTTCGATGCTGCCGAAAATATTGTCGCGCAGCAGCATGCCGTTCTGGCCGCGCTGCGAGCTGTTGCGATCGTCGTCGCTCTCTTCCTGATGATGGCCGCGGAAGGTCGCTACCTCGATCACTTCCGGCCCAAACATCACGTGCGCCAGACGGAAGCGGCGGCCAACCAGACGGCAGTTACGGAACAATTTGCGCATCTGCTCTGGCGTGGCGTTGGTCGTCACGTCGAAATCTTTCGGCTTTTTACCCAGCAGCAGGTCGCGTACGCCGCCGCCGACCAGGTAAGCTTCAAAGCCCGCTTTATTCAGGCGATAGAGCACCTTAAGGGCGTTTTCGCTGATATCTTTGCGTGAGATGTTATGGTTTTCCCGGGGAATGATGGTCATCTGGTTTTCAGCTTCCACCTCTTCAGGCACCTCCTCGTCACGCTTGAGGACTCTCCGGCAAAAATTAGCGACTCGGGTAAAAATGGGACACCTCGACAGTGACAAAAAATGGGTGGTAATAAAATCAGCGGCTAATCATAGCCTGTTGCGAACCATTTAGGAATGGCGTTGTCATTTCATCCGGCTTCAGTGCGTTATGTAACGGGATCTGCGCCGGTGACCAGTGCGTAACGGCCTGGCTCAGCAGCGACGCCAGCGGGCTATCCTGCCAGCCTTCCGCTACCGGCTGCCCGAGAAAACGCAGCGCCTGCACCAGCAGCGGACGCGGATCGCCTGCGGGCAGGGCAGGGGCATGGTTCTGCTTGGAGAGTTTATTGCCGTCCGCGGTGATTGCCAGCGGCAGATGCAGGTATGCCGGCGGCGACCAGCCTAACTGCTGGTAGAGTGCAATCTGGCGCACCGTGGGGGCGATTAAATCAGCGCCGCGCACAATTTCAGTAACGCCCTGATCATGATCGTCGACCACCACCGCCAGGTTATAGGCGAACAGCCCGTCCCGGCGATGGATAATAAAATCCTCTTCTGCCAGCTGACGATCCGCCAGCAGTTCCCCGCGCAGCCGGTCGGTAAAATGCCAGACCGGCGCATGCTGGCGCAGGCGCAGTGCCGCGTTATCCGGCGGCAGCTGGCGGTCGCGACAGTGACCATCATAATATCCCCCCAGCTGCTGAATACGCCGGCGGCTGCAGGTGCAGAAATAACTCTGGCGGTGTGTCCTTAGCCAGGCCAGCGCCGCCCGATACGCCTCATGCCGCTGCGACTGCCACATCACATCGCCATCCCACTCCAGCCCGTAATGTTCCAGCTGCTGCAGAATGCGCGTGGCTGCACCCGGGACTTCACGCGGCGGATCGATATCTTCAATACGGACCAGCCAGCGGCCCTGCTGCGCGCGCGCGCTGAGGTAACTGCCCAGAGCAGCAATCAGGGAACCAAAATGAAGATCGCCGGAGGGCGA
The DNA here is from genome assembly GCF_002387285.1 of Pantoea sp. UBA4549. Lineage (NCBI taxonomy): Bacteria > Pseudomonadati > Pseudomonadota > Gammaproteobacteria > Enterobacterales > Erwiniaceae > Pantoea > Pantoea sp. UBA4549. The sequence goes on from NZ_DGLH01000013.1 coordinate 207,344, forward strand.
AGGGGCGAAGCGACCGGTACAGGAGGACATAGCAGAGGGGGTCATCAGAAGATACACCGCACGGCGGGGAAGCGTTGCTTTTCCCTGCTGTGCGGTGAGAACAGGCGGATGGACATCAGCCAGCCATCTGCTTCTCGCGGATCTCAGCCAGCGTTTTGCAGTCAATGCAAAGATCGGCAGTCGGACGCGCTTCCAGACGGCGAATACCGATTTCAACACCGCAGGATTCGCAGTAGCCGAAGTCGTCATCTTCCACTTTTTTCAGCGTCTTTTCGATCTTCTTAATCAGCTTACGCTCGCGATCGCGGTTACGCAGTTCCAGGCTGAACTCCTCTTCCTGCGCGGCACGGTCAACCGGATCGGGGAAATTAGCAGCTTCGTCCTGCATGTGTGACACAGTACGGTCTACTTCATCCCTGAGTTGGTTGCGCCAGGCTTCCAGGATCTTGCGGAAGTGACCTAGCTGGGCGTCGTTCATGTACTCTTCGCCCGGTTTCTCCTGATACGGCTCCACACCTGCGATGGCGAGGATACTCAGGGACGATGTTTTACGGTTTTGCCCTTCTTGCATGTTGTTTCTCCTGGATAACACGCACTACCCGTTGCGATTCAGACTGCCCGGCAGGATTGCCGTACGGCTGGCCTGTCTGCTCTGGGTTTATCGATTCCCATCAGGGAAAAAAACAGGCCGCTATAAATAGCAGAAGCAATCAAGGTTGGCAATTATTCCTGAACACACCTTGACAAGCCTGTGAGTAAAAGCGTATTTAGCGCGCCTCCGGCTCCATCCTGACACAGTTTATCGCCACTATTATGACAGCTCAGCGCAGGCTGCCAGCGGCAGCGGTCGTGAGAGCCGCATCTGTTCAGGAGAAAGCGTGGCCTGATACGCGAACACTTCTACGCCACGGCGCTGTGCCTGTACCAGTAGTTCTGCGTAGTGCGCGTCGATATGGCGCGCCGGGGAAACGTCCTCAATCCCCGTGTGCAGAACAGCAAACAACAAAACGGCCCGATGACCTTCTGCTGCGATTGCACTGAGTTCGCGCAGATGCTTCTGTCCACGGGCCGTCACCGCATCCGGAAAATAGCCTTTACCATTCTGTAAAAGGGTGACGGATTTGACTTCAATATAGCAGTTTGATCTGCCCTCTGCCTGAAGAAGGAAGTCAATTCGGCTTTTTTCCGTGCCATATTTCACTTCGCTGCGGCAGTGGGTGTAACCGGATAATTCCGGAATACGTTGCTGCTGCAGCGCCTCCTGCACCAGCTGATTAGCGCGTAGCGTATTGACGCAGATCCAGTGGCCCATCTGCGTCTCTGTCAGCTCCCAGCTATGCGGGTATTTGCGCGTCGTGCTGGCTGATGTGGAGTACCACACCGTGTCGCCCGGCGTGGCGCAGCCGGTCATGGCACCGGTGTTAGCGCAGTGGATGGTCAGCAGGGTGCCGTCAGGCGTCACGATGTCAGCCAGAAAGCGCTTGTAGCGTGCTACCAGGCGAGCCGGCCTGAGCGGCGGGGTAAACTGCATTGCGGATCCTCAGACTGAAGTCAGCGGCCAGCGCGCCAGGGTTTTATAGCGCGTACGGCCGCGGGAAAAGAGCGATGAACAGAGGGCGAATCGGGTCGCCTCTGTCTGCCAGTGAAAGCCGCGCGGCGGCAGTGCAATACGCTGCGTGGCGTGACGCAGCAGGGTGACATGCGGATGAAAAGGCTGTGCGCTCTGCACGCAGCCGTGTCGTGCGGCCTGAGCGCGCAGCAGTGCCGCCAGCTGCAGCAGGCCACGCGGCGCGCGCTGACAGCCAAGCCATACCACGCCAGGGCGCGGCCAGTGTCCGGCATCATCCAGGTCAAGCGTAAAAGCGGGCTGGCTGATACGTGCGGCGAGCTGTTGCAGCCGGTTCTGCGTCTCGCCATTCACTTCACCTAAAAACGCCAGCGTCAGGTGCAGGTTGGCTGCTTCAACCGGCGTACCGGCATCAGCGGCAAAATTATCCGCCCGCCACTGCACCAGCTGCTGCTGAAGCGGAGCAGGCAGTTCAAGAGCAAAAAAGAGGCGTTGCGTGGTCATAAGCGTGCTCCGGTAATCTGCGCCGGGTGGTGTACAATGCGCGCCATATTAGCACAGGCAGAGCAGGAGAAGAGCGTGAGTGAATTACCGGTCAGCGAGGTATTGCCTGCACTGCTGACAGCCCTGGAGAGTTCGCCGCAGGTGCTGCTGGCAGCCCCCACCGGCGCAGGGAAATCGACCTGGCTGCCGCTGCAGCTGCTGCAACAGGCATCGCTTTCGGGGCGCATTATTATGCTGGAGCCGCGTCGTCTGGCAGCGCGTAATGTGGCACAGCGGCTGGCGGAGCAGCTCGGCGAGCAGCCGGGTGAAACCGTGGGTTTCCGGCTGCGCGGTGAGAGCTGCGTCGGCGCGCATACCCGGCTTGAGGTGGTCACTGAGGGGATCCTGACGCGTATGCTGCAGCGCGATCCCATGCTGGAGGGCGTAGCGCTGGTGATCCTCGATGAGTTTCACGAGCGCAGTCTGCAGGCCGATCTGGCGCTGGCGCTGCTGCTGGATGTGCAGCAGGGACTGCGCGATGACCTGAAGCTGCTGCTGATGTCTGCCACGCTGGATAATCAGCGTCTGCAGGCACTGCTGCCCGCTGCGCCTGCCATTGTTTCGGCCGGGCGCAGTTATCCGGTAGCGCGCCGCTATGCCAGCCTTAATCCACAGACGCGTTTTGACGAAGCCGTGGCGCGCGAGGTTGCACAGCTGCTGCGCGAGGAGCATGGCTCGCTGCTGCTGTTTCTGCCGGGCGTGGCAGAAATTGAGCGTGTCAGGCGGGAGCTGAGCGCTCGGGTAGGAGACGACATCGATCTGGCGCCGCTCTACGGCGCGCTGCCGCTGGAGGCGCAGCGGCGCGCCATTCTGCCTGCCGCGACAGGCCGCCGTAAGGTGGTGCTCGCCACGAATATCGCGGAGACCAGCCTGACCATTGAGGGTATCCGTCTGGTGGTCGATAGCGCGCTGGAGCGCGTCGCGCAGTTTGATGCCCGCAGCGGCGTCACCCGGCTGCAAACGCAGCGTATCAGTCAGGCGTCGATGACACAGCGCGCCGGCCGCGCCGGACGGCTTGAGCCGGGTATCTGCCTGCATCTGCTGCCGCAGGAGCAGGCGCTGCGCGCGCCGGCGCAGAGCGATGCAGAAATGCTCAGCAGCGATCTGGCCGGCCTGCGGCTGGAGCTGCTGCAGTGGGGCTGTAGCGCGGTCACGCAGCTGCAGTGGCTTGACCTGCCGCCGGCACGCAACCTGCAGGCAGCCGATGCGCTGCTGTACCAGCTGGGTGCACTTGACGGCGCCGGACGGCTTAACGCCACCGGCCGGAAAATGGCCCGGCTCGGCAGCGATCCGCGCCTTGCAGCCATCCTCTGTGCCGCAGGTGAAGAGAGCGATGCCATTGCCAGCGCGGCGCTGCTGGTGGCTATTCTCGAAGATCCGCCGCGCGGCGGCAGTGCCGATTTACGCGACGCGCTGAACCACCCCCAGCCGCAGTGGCAGCGACGGGCGCGGCAGTGGCAGCAGCGTTTGCATGCCACTGACGGACGGGCTGATGCCGACCGCATACCGGCACTGCTGGCGGCAGGTTTTGCCGATCGCATTGCGCAGCGGCGCGGCGAGAGCGCCCGCTATCAGCTGGCAAACGGTCTGGGCGCCATGCTGGATGAGGATCACGGCCTCAGTCGTTATCCCGCGCTGATTGCGCCCGCACTGCTGCAGGGAGCCGGTGCGGCGGAGGCACGGATGCTGCTGGCGCTGCCGGTGGATCTGGCGGCGTTGCGTGTCGCGCTGCCGCAGCTCGTTACCCGCCGGGTTGACGTGGAGTGGGATGAGGAGAGGGGCACGCTGCGCGCCTGGAAGCGCGAACTGCTGGGCGCGCTGGTGCTCAGCGCGCAGCCGCAGGCGCGACCAGAGCCGGACATTCTGCATCCCGCCATGCTGCGCTGGATACGCGAAAAGGGCCTGTCTGTACTGGGCTGGACACCGGAAGCGGAGCAGCTGCGCCTGCGCCTGCAGTGCGCGAAACAGTGGCTGCCGGAAGAGCAGTGGCCACCGCTGGACGATATGGCATTGCTTGATACACTGGAAAGCTGGTTACTGCCTGAGATGACGGGCGTGCGCGATTTGAAAGGGCTGCAGGGCATCAGCCTCAGCCGGGCATTATTACATTTGCTGACATGGTCGCAACGTCAGCGGCTGGATAGTGCGTTGCCAACTCACTACACTGTGCCGACCGGAAGCCGCCTGCCGATCCGCTATCATGCAGAGAACCCGCCCGCGCTGGCCGTTCGCCTGCAGGAGATGTTTGGCGAGGCGCAGAATCCGGCTATCGCCGACGGCCGCGTACCGCTGGTGCTGGAGCTACTGTCACCGGCGCATCGTCCGCTGCAGATCACCCGCGATCTGGCGGCGTTCTGGCGCGGGGCGTATCCCGTGGTGCAGAAAGAGATGAAAGGGCGCTATCCCAAACACCCATGGCCGGACGATCCGGCCAGCGCCCTGCCAACAAGGCGCACCAAAAAGTTTTCCCCGTAATCCTGTGGATCGAATTCAGAGGGTTCTGCCATGCGCCGCGGGAGAAAGCAGTTAGAGTAACGGCCGCAGCCACCGCTATGCCTGGAGAGAAAAGAGTATGTCTGGGAACGATCGCGAACCTATTGGGCGCAAAGGAAAAGCGCCAAAGCCGCCGCGCACGACCGCGCGGCGCGGGACCCGCAAAGAGCCTGATGGTCACATCGGGCAAACTGATATTGATGATGATTATGAGGAGAGCGCTCCGGTGCCACCGAAAAGTAAAGGAAGAGGGAAAGGTCCGCAGCGCGGCAAACGCCGCTGGTTAGGCTGGCTGATCAAGCTCTTCCTGATCGTTGTTGTCGTGATGGCGGCCTGGGGTGTCTATCTCGACTCCGAGATCCGCAGCCGTATTGATGGCAAAGTCTGGCAGCTGCCTGCCGCCGTCTACGGACGCATGGTCAGCCTTGAGCCTGGCATGGCCTATGACAAGAAAGAGATGATTGCGCTGCTGGAAGGCACGCAGTATCGCGAAGTGTCGCGCATTACGCGTCCGGGCGAGTTCAGCGTCAAAGGTAACACCATCGATCTGCTGCGCCGGCCGTTTGATTTTCCGGACAGTAAAGAGGGACAGATTAACGCGCGTCTGACCTTCAGTAATGATGAGCTGTCCGGCATTAAAAATCTCGATACCGGACGCGACTTCGGCTTCTTCCGTCTCGATCCGCGCCTGATCACCATGCTGCAGTCGCCTAACGGCGAACAGCGTCTGTTTGTGCCGCGTGCCGGCTTCCCGGATCTGCTGGTTGATACGCTGATCGCGACTGAAGATCGTCACTTCTATGAGCATGACGGGATCAGCCCTTACTCAATTGGCCGTGCGTTTCTCGCCAACATCACCGCCGGAAAAGCGGTGCAGGGCGGCAGTACGCTGACGCAGCAGCTGGTAAAAAACCTGTTCCTGACCAATGAGCGTTCACTATGGCGTAAAGCGCGCGAAGCCTATATGGCGGTGATCATGGATGCGCGTTACAGCAAAGATCGCATCCTTGAGCTTTATCTCAATGAGGTCTATCTCGGCCAGGCCGGTAACGATCAGATCCGCGGCTTCCCGCTGGCCAGCCTCTACTATTTCGGGCGTCCGGTTGATGAGCTCAGCCTCGATCAGCAGGCGATGCTGGTAGGGATGGTAAAAGGTGCCTCGCTCTACAACCCGTGGCGTAATCCAAAGCTGGCACTGGAGCGACGTAATCTGGTGCTGCGTCTGTTACAGCAGCAGCAGGTGATCGATCAGGAGCTGTATGACATGCTCTCGGCGCGTCCGCTGGGCGTCCAGCCGAAAGGTGGCGTGATCACCCCGCAACCCGCCTTTATGCAGATGGTGCGTAATGAACTGCAGGCGAAGCTGGGCGATAAGGTAAAAGATCTCTCGGGCGTGAAAATTTTCACTACGCTCGATCCGGTTTCACAGGACGCGGCGGAAAAGGCGGTAGAAGAGGGCATTCCGACGCTGAAAAAACAGCGCGGGCTGAAAGATCTGGAAACCGCCATGGTAGTGGTAGACCGTTTCAGCGGTGAAGTGCGTGCCATGGTGGGCGGTTCCGATCCGCAGTTTGCCGGCTATAACCGTGCGCTGCAGGCGCGCCGCTCTATTGGCTCGCTGGCCAAACCGGCTACCTATCTTACCGCACTGAGTCAGCCTAACAGCTACCGGCTGAACAGCTGGATCGCGGATGAACCGATTGCGCTGAAGCAGCCTAACGGCAGCGTCTGGAAGCCGATGAACGACGATCGTCGTTTCAGCGGCAAAGTGATGCTGGTGGATGCGCTGACTAACTCCATGAACGTACCCACCGTTAATCTCGGTATGACGCTGGGACTGGATGCGGTAGTGGATACCTGGAATAAACTGGGGGTATCGAAAGATCAGCTGCACCCGGTGCCGGCGATGCTGCTGGGGGCGCTGAACCTGACGCCGGTGGAAGTGGCGCAGGCGTTCCAGTCAATCGCCAGCGGCGGCAACCGCGCTGATCTGTCAGCGGTGCGTTCGGTGATTGCCGAAGATGGCTCGGTGCTGTTCCAGAGCTTCCCGCAGGCACAGCGCGTGGAGCCTGCTCAGGCGGCCTATCTGACACTTTATACCATGCAGCAGGTGGCGGAACGCGGTACCGCGCATGCGCTGGGCGCGCGCTATCCTAAAGCACATCTGGCGGGCAAAACCGGCACCACCAACGATCTGATCGACAGCTGGTTTGCCGGTGTTGATGGCAAAGAAGTGGCGATTACCTGGGTCGGACGTGATAACAACCAGACGTCGAAACTTTATGGCTCCAGCGGCGCAATGCAGATCTACCGTCGCTATCTCGATAATCAGGCACCGATGCCGCTGGTGCTGACGCCGCCGGAAGATATCACGCAGATGAACGTTGATTCGGCAGGTAATTTTGTATGCGGATCCGGCAGCAGCACCTGGCGTTCACTGCCTGTCTGGACGCTGGATCCGGCCGCGCTCTGCCAGCAGCAGATGGAGCAGCAGCAGGTGTTCCAGCAGCAGCAGCAACAGCAGCCTGAGCAGCAACAGCAACAGCAACAGCAGCCTCAGCAGCAGAATGAACAGAAGGATTCTGACGGCGTGGCGGGCTGGATCAAAGATATGTTCGGCAGTAAATAAGTCATCCCTTCATACAGGGCGCTCCGGCGCCCTTTTTTTGTCTCTGATTTTTATCCGCGATCAAAAATTGCTGCAATCGGGCAGCGATCGGGCCGTTAGCGCAGATTACATCTTGCAGATCGCGCGCAGCTTCGCCTAGAATCTTTGCGTCTGATAATCATTATCGTTTTCATTCGCCCGCATTGTTCATCTGTTGAGAGACTCCTTCATGAGTGCGCGAACTACTTTTTTCCGGCCGGTGCTGACGCCTCGTCGCCCGCTGGCTTTATTCATTGCGTTAACACTGGGTACGCTGAGCGCGCAGGCGCTGGCAGAAGAGACTGTTGTTGTCACCGCTGGCGATACCGGCGCGGTGGCGCAGGAGAGCGCCTGGGGCCCGGCCCCGACCATTGCGGCGAAGCAGAGCGCCACCGGCACCAAAACCGATACGCCGATTGAGAAAAACCCGCAGTCGGTTTCGGTTGTGACGCAGGAAGAGATGGCGATGCATGCCGTCACCAGCGTTAAAGGGGCATTCAACTATACCCCTGGCGTACTGACCGGTAACCGCGGCAGTTCTGACGTGATTGACGCACTCTCGATTCGCGGCTTCAGCGAAACCAATACCAATCAGTATCTGGATGGCCTGAAACTGCAGGGCGACAACTACTCAGAATTCGCCCTCGATCCCTACTTCCTGGAGCGTGCGGAGCTGCTGCGCGGCCCGGTATCGGTGCTCTATGGAAAAAGTAATCCGGGCGGCGTGGTGGCGCTGGTCAGCAAGCGTCCTACGCAGGAGACGCTGCGTGAAGTGCAGTTTCAGATGGGCAATGACAATCTGTTCTCAACCGGCTTCGATTTTGGCGGTGCGCTCGATGACGCAGGCGTCTACAGCTATCGTCTGACCGGTCTCGCACGCAGCGCGGATGCGCAGCAGGCACGTAATAAAGAGAAGCGCTACACCATTGCGCCTTCGTTCAGCTGGCGTCCGGACGAAAATACGCGTTTTGACCTGCTGACTTACTTCCAGAATGAACCGGAAACCGGCTATTACGGCTGGCTGCCGCGCGAAGGCACGGTGGTGGGCATCACCCGCCCGGACGGCAGCAGTTACAAGCTGCCGACCGATTTTGATGAAGGCGAAGACAGCAACAAGATTTCGCGCAACACCAAAATGGTCGGGTACAGCGTTGAGCATAGCTTCAGCGATACCTGGACGGTACGGCAGAACCTGCGCTATGCCGAACTGCGTACGGATTACCGCAGCATTTATGGCTTTGGTTATAACCCTGATAATCAACGTATTACCCGTAATGCGGCATTCTCGAAAGAGAAACTCAACCAGTTCGCGGTTGATACGCAGGCTCAGGCTAACTTTGCTACCGGTGATTTAGCTCATACCTTACTGCTGGGCGTTGATTTCCAGCGCACCCGTAACGATATTGATGGTCAGTTTGGTGTCGCCAGTGGCCTTAGCCCATTCAATCCGCAATATGGTGATGACAGCTATACGCCTTATACCAATCCTTATCAGCATTTAAATCAGCAGCGCCAGACCGGCCTGTATGCGCAGGATCAAATGGAATGGAACCGCTGGGTGTTAACGCTCGGTGGCCGCTACGATTACGCGATGAACTCCGTTACCGACCGGGTGGAAAATTCCGTAGACCGCCAGAATGATCAGGCATTTACCTGGCGTGGTGGGCTTAACTACGTATTCGATAACGGTATCGCACCTTACTTCAGCTACAGCGAAGCGTTTATTCCGAATGCCGGTGCGACAGGGGACGGTCAGGCATTCGATCCTTCACGCGCTAAGCAGTATGAGGCAGGCGTAAAATACGTGCCGAAAGATCGTCCGATTGTTATGACGGCCGCTGTGTATCAGCTTACCAAAACCAAAAACCTGACGGCCGATCCCAACAATCCGCAATTTAGCGTGCAGAGCGGCGAAATTCGCTCACGCGGCGTGGAGCTGGAAGCGAAAGCCGCGGTGAACGCCAGCATCAACCTGACGGCGGCTTACTCTTACACCGATGCGGAATACACCGAAGATAACTTGCTGAAAGGCCGCACGCCGGTGCAAGTGCCGAAGCACATGGCATCGCTGTGGGGCGACTACACCTTCCATGACACGGCGCTATCGGGCGTAACTATCGGTGCCGGTGTGCGTTACGTCGGTGAAAGCAAAGGGTTGTATGCCAGCGGTAGCAACGCGAACCAGAACTTCGATGTCGCCGCTTACACCACGGTAGACGCCGCGCTGAAGTACGATCTGGGTCGCTTCGGCCTGCCGGGTTCGACTGTGGGCGTCAACGTCAACAACCTGTTTAATCGTGACTACGTGGCCAGCTGCTACCGCGACTACGCCTGCTACTGGGGCGCTGAGCGCCGTATCGTCGGCACCGCCACCTTCCGTTTCTGAAACTGATATCCGGGCGCGCTGCGCCCGTTAGCCAGGGAGTACCATGCTGCATCCGGACTACGCCGAAACCACTTTTGCGCTGGAGAATGCCAGCTTTCACGTGCCGGGGCGTACGCTGCTGCATCCGCTGTCGCTGACGTTTACGCCGGGGAAAGTCACCGCACTGATTGGCCACAACGGCTCGGGAAAATCAACGCTGCTGAAAATGCTGGGGCGCCATCATGCCGCGACGGCAGGGCAGGTGCTGCTGAACGATGAACCGGTGGCGCACTGGAACAGCAAAGCGTTTGCGCGTCAGGTTGCTTATCTGCCCCAGCAGCTGCCCGCAGCCGAAGGCATGACGGTGCGTGAACTCACCGCAATGGGGCGCTACCCGTGGCACGGTGCGCTGGGACGTTACGGTGCAGAAGATCGCAACCGGGTGGAAGAGGCGATTGCGCTGGTGGGGCTGAAACCCTTTGCTGGCCGCCTGGTGGATAGCCTTTCCGGCGGCGAGCGTCAGCGCGCCTGGCTGGCGATGCTGGTGGCGCAGAACAGCCGCTGTCTGCTGCTGGATGAGCCGACGTCGGCGCTGGACATTGCGCATCAGGTTGAGGTGCTGGCACTGATCCAGCGGCTGAGCCGCGAACGCGGACTCACCGTGATTGCCGTCCTGCACGATATCAACATGGCGGCGCGCTACTGCGACCGGCTGGTAGCGCTGCGTCAGGGCGAGGTTATCGCCGAAGGCGAGCCGGAGGCAATCATGCAGGCTGACGTGCTGGGCACTATCTATGGCATTCCGATGGGCATACTGCCGCACCCGCAGGGCGGCGCACCCGTCAGTTTTGTTTGCTGAGGAGCAGGGATGATCTCACTGACCCGTCGTCGTCTGCTGACGGCGCTGGCGCTCTCACCGTTAATGCAGTGCGCGCCGCTGCGTGCTGCCGTGCCGGATCGTTCACGCATTCTGGCGCTGGAGTGGCTCTCTGCTGAACTGCTGATGGCGCTGGGTGTGGCGCCGCTCGGCGTGGCTGACGTGCATAACTACAACATCTGGGTTGGCGAGCCGCCGCTGCCCGCCAGCACGATTGATATCGGGCTGCGTGGTGAACCTAATCTGGAGCTGATGACGCAGCTGGAGCCCTCGCTGATTCTGTACTATAGCGGCTTTGGTCCGACAGCAGAAACGCTGCAGCACATCGCCCCGACGCTGGGTTTTTCGCTTCACAGCGGTGACGGTAAACCGTTCAGCGCCGCACAACGCTCGCTGCGGCAGCTGGGTGCGCGCATTGGCCGCGAAGCGCAGGCGGAGCAGCATCTGCAGGAGACAGAACAGCAGCTGGCGGCAGCAAGGACGCGCCTGCAGCGATGGGCCGGACGCCCGATCCTGCTGATGTCGCTGCTCGACAGCCGGCACGCCATTGTCTTCGGACAAAACAGCCTGTTTCTTGATGTGATGCAGCGGCTCGGCCTTACCAGCGCCTGGCAGGGAGAAACCAGCTACTGGGGCAGCGCGGTGATTGGCCTGGAGCGGCTGGCAGAGGTGGGCAACGTTGAAGTGCTCTGCTTTGACCACGATAATCAACGCGATATGCAGCAGGTGACCCGCACTGCGCTGTGGCAGGCGCTGCCGTTTGTACGCGCAGGCCGCTTCCGGCGCGTACCGGCCGTATGGTATTACGGCACCACGCTGGCCGCCCTGCGTTTTGTACGCGTGCTGGAAAGCGCGCTGGAGTCCCGCTAATGCGTATCTCTCTGTTTCCCGCGGCGCTGCTGAGCACGCTGTTTGCTGTCGCACTGCTGCTGACGGGTATCAACCTGCAGCACACGCTGCCGCTGTCGCAGTGGTCGCAGGCGCTTTTCACGCCCGATACCGATGCAATTCATCAGATGGTATTTCACTACAGTCTGCTGCCGCGTCTGGCACTGGCGCTGCTGCTCGGTGCCGGACTGGGGCTGGCGGGCCTGCTGTTTCAGCAGGTGCTGCGTAATCCGCTGGCAGAGCCTGCCACGCTGGGCATCTCCTCCGGCGCCCAGCTGGGCATTACCGTTGCCACGCTGTGGCAGCTGCCGGGTGGTGAGCTTACGCAGCAGTTTGCCGCGACAGGCGGGGCGCTGCTGGTCGGCGTGCTGGTGTTTGGCGTGGCGTGGGGCAGACGGCTTTCACCGGTGACGCTGATCCTTGCCGGGCTGGTTCTAAGCCTGTACGCCGGCGCGGTTAATCAGGTCTTTGCCATTTTTAATCACGATCAGCTGCAGAATATGTTCCTCTGGAGTACCGGGGCGCTTAATCAGCTGGACGGGCACAACGTGGCGCTGCTCTGGCCCCGGCTGCTGCTGGCGTTTGTGCTGACGCTGGCGCTGCTGCGTCCGCTGACGCTGATGGGACTGGATGACAGCGTGGCAAAAAATCTTGGCCTGTCGCTTTCCGTCGCGCGCGTTGCCGCGCTTGCGCTGGCAATTCTGCTCAGCGCGCAGCTGGTGAACATTGCCGGCATTATCGGTTTTATCGGCCTGTTTGCGCCGCTGCTGGCAAAAATGCTGGGCGCGCGGCGGCTGCTCAGCCGCATTCTGCTGGCTCCGCTGATTGGCGCCCTGCTGCTGTGGCTGGCCGATCAGTCGGTGCAGTGGCTCACGGTGTACTGGCGTGAGATTTCGACCGGGACGGCGACGGCGCTGACCGGCGTGCTGCTGCTGCTGTGGCTGCTGCCGCGACTGCGTGCCGGGTCTCAGCCGCCGGAAATGAACAGCGGCGATCGGGTGCCGGCCGAGCGTCAGCGTGTCCTGCACTGGGTGCTGACGGGGCTGGCCGTGCTGCTGCTGCTGACGATTGCGGGGATCAGTTTTGGTCGTAACGCCACAGGCTGGGCATGGGTCAGCGGTGACATGCTGCAGCAGCTGCTGCCGTGGCGCGCGCCGCGCGTGCTGGCGGCGCTGGCGGTGGGGTTAATGCTGGGCGTGGCGGGCACGCTGATCCAGCGTCTGACCGGCAACCCGATGGCCAGCCCGGAAGTGCTGGGTATCAGCTCCGGGGCGGCATGCGGCGTCGTGCTGATGCTGTTTTTTGTGCCAGGCGATGCGCTGGCGTGGCTGCTGCCGGCAGGGATAGCCGGAGGCGCATTAACGCTCGGCGTGATTATGCTGGTTGCCAGCCGGGGGGGCTTTTCACCGCAGCGTATGCTGCTCGCAGGGATGGCGCTGAACAGCGCGTTTGCGACGCTGCTGATGCTGCTGATGGCGAGTGGCGATCCGCGCATGGCGGGGCTGCTGAGCTGGGTCTCGGGCTCCACCTATAACATTACGCTGCCGCAGGCGCTGCAGAGTGCGGCTATCGCTCTGGTGCTGGTTGCGCTGGCGCCCCTGGCAAGCCGCTGGCTGACGCTGCTGCCGCTCGGCAGCGCAACCGCCCGTTCAGCGGGGATGTCGCTGACTGCCTCAAGGCTGCTGCTGCTGCTGCTGGCGGCCGCACTGACCGCTGCCGCAACGCTGACGGTGGGACCGCTGAGCTTTATCGGGCTGATGGCGCCGCATATTGTGCGGATGCTCGGCTTCCGGCGCGCGCTGCCGCAGATGATGATGGCTGGCGTGATCGGCGCCGGGCTGATGCTGGTCGCTGACTGGTGCGGCAGAATGCTGGCGTTTCCGGATCAGATCCCGGCAGGGCTGATGGCAACCTTCTTTGGCGCCCCCTATTTTATCTGGCTGCTGCGCCGGGCGTGATATAAAAAAGGTGCGCCGCGGCGCACCTTTTTGTTATGGCCTGTCAGGGCAGAGCTGGGCGCTCTTCAGAGCAACCATTACAGCTGCGCAAAGCAGCGCCGTGCCGCAGCAACGGTGCGCTCAATATCTTCCGGCGTATGCGCCAGCGACATAAAGCCCGCCTCATAAGCGGATGGGGCCAGGTAGATCCCCTCATCCAGCATCAGATGGAAGAAACGCTTAAAACGCTCTGTGTCACAGCGGGTGACATCTGCGTAGCAGGTTACGCTGGCAGCATCGGTAAAGAACAGACCAAACATGCCGCCCACGTGGTTAACCACCAGCGGAATATTTTCTGCCTGTGCGGCAGCCAGCAGGCCTTCAGCCAGCTGGGTGGTGCGTTCGGTCAGCGTGGCGTGCGTGCCTGGCTGGGCGATCTGTGTCAGGCAGGCGAAGCCGGCTGCCATCGCAATCGGGTTACCTGACAGCGTGCCCGCCTGGTAGACCGGGCCGGTGGGTGCCAGCGCGTCCATCACGTCACGGCGGCCACCAAATGCGCCGACCGGCATGCCGCCGCCGATGATTTTACCGAGACAGGTCAGGTCAGGCGTCACGTTGTAGTAGGCCTGGGCGCCGCCCAGCGCCACGCGGAAACCGGTCATTACCTCATCGATAATCAGCAGGGCGCCAAATTCATCGCACAGCGCGCGCAGGCCCGGCAGGAAATCAGGCTGTGGCGGAATACAGTTCATGTTGCCGGCGACCGGTTCCACAATAATACAGGCGATATCGTCCGGATACTGTTCAAACGCCGCGCGCACGGAGGCGAGATCGTTATAGGTGCAGGTCAGGGTATGGCGGGCAAAATCAGCCGGCACGCCAGGAGAGTTCGGCTGACCCAGCGTCAGCGCACCGGAACCCGCTTTAACCAGCAGGCAGTCGGCATGGCCGTGGTAGCAGCCTTCAAATTTAATAATTTTGTCGCGATGGGTGAAGCCGCGTGCCAGACGGATGGCGCTCATGGTCGCTTCCGTACCGGAGTTCACCATACGCACCATATCCATGCTCGGTACCAGCTCGCACACCAGCTCCGCCATTTTTACTTCCATTTCCGTCGGCGCACCAAAGCTCAGGCCACGCGCAGCAGCCTCAATGACCGCATTGCGAATGGTCGCGTTGTTGTGACCCAGTACCATCGGGCCCCACGAACCGACATAGTCGATATAGGCTTTACCATCTGCGTCATATAAAAAGGCACCGTCGGCGCGTTCAATAAACAGCGGTACGCCGCCAACACCGGTAAACGCGCGCACCGGGGAGTTCACGCCGCCGGGAATAAGACGTTGCGCTTCGGTGTACAGATTTTCTGACTTACTCATGGTTCGGCTCCAGCTGTTTGGAAAAAATCTTCCCGCCATTCTACGGGAAGATGCCGCGACGGTGAACCGTCACGCGGCGCGCAGCCGGGGCCTCGCGCACTCAGGGTTTAAACTGTAGTTCATTTCAGGGGCACACAGTGTCAAGGGCGCTACTTGATTGCACCGGGCGGCTGGCAGATAATAGCGTGATTAAGGTTGTTTTCTGACCTGGACGTTTACCCGGAGTAAAACATGAGTGATGACGTAGCAGCGCTGCCCTTGCAGTTTACCGATGCAGCAGCCAACAAAGTAAAAAATCTGATTGCGGATGAAGAGAATCCGGCGCTGAAACTGCGCGTCTATATCACCGGCGGCGGTTGCAGTGGCTTCCAGTACGGTTTTACCTTTGATGACCAGATGAACGATGGTGATATGACCATCGAAAAGCAGGGCGTATCGCTGGTAGTGGATCCGATGAGCCTGCAGTACCTGGTGGGCGGATCGGTGGACTACACCGAAGGTCTGGAAGGTTCGCGCTTTATTGTTACCAACCCCAATGCTAAAACCACCTGCGGCTGTGGCTCCTCTTTCAGCATCTGATGCCGATCTGGCTGCCGTTCCGGCAGCCAGTCCTACCACTCAATAGTGACTAATTGTGTTGTGTCGTGCCGGCGCGCATCGCCGGTGAGCGTCTGCCGGGAAATACGCGGCTGAGCGCCGCTGCCGCCGCCGCAGTCAGCGGCGGGCAGCCCGGGTGCACCGGCGGATGAGACAGTGCAGCGTGACACGATAGTCAGCGACACCGCAATCGAGCCGGTGGTGCCTGCCGCCGTGGCGGACGCAGCGCCCGCCAGCATGATGGCCAGCAGCACAGCTCGGGTCATGATTAATTCCTGGTGTAGTCAAAAGCGCGTTGCGCTAAAAGGGCACAGAGCTTACGTGGCTGCCGTGCCTGCTTTCTTAATTGTCGACAAATACCGGCTGAACTTTATGCGTTTACGCTTATTTTTTTACCGGATGCAGAACAGAGCAGAGCTGCTGCGCCGCCAGCAGCAGGCGCGGACCGGGACGGCTCAGCCAGTCAGGGTTGATGGCAATCACCGGGACGCTGAGCTGCGGCTGCCAGAACCGGAGGACGCTGGCGGCCTGAGCGGTATCACCGCCGATAACAATCGCCTGCGGCTGCCGTGTCAGCACCTGTTCCCGGCTGACCTGCGGCCAGCTTACCCTGCTGTCGGCAAAAATATTCTGCCCGCCGCACAGCGTAACGATCTCATTTTGCAGCGTATTTCGTGAAGCGGTAAACAAAGGCTGTTGCCCGAACTGCAGAAACAGCGCCACCGGGTCAGCGTGCCGGTAGCGCTGGCGCAATGCCGCCGCCTGTGCCCGCAGCGCCTGCGCCGCTGAAACAGCCTGTTCCGGCTGCGGGCTCCAGCGCGCCAGCGACTGCACGACATCAATCATCTCATCCAGGCTTTGTGGATCAATCCATATCACATTGACGCCAGCATGCTGCAGCTGCTCAATCTGACGGGCCGGATTACCGCCACGCCACGCCAGTACCACGTCCGGTTTCAGTTGCAGCACCTTCTCAATCCCGATGCCCTGCCAGTTCGCCACCTGTGGCAGCGTCCGGGCAGCGGATGGATAGTCGGACCAGGCGCTGACCGCCACCGGTGTGATACCGGCGGCAAAGGCCATTTCTGTAAGATGCGGAGCGAGGGTAATAACGCGCGGAGCAGCAAAAACCAGGCCGCTGCAGAGCAGCAGCAGCCCGGTGAACAACCACTTAGCCATGCGTCAGCCGGGCCAGCAGGCGTTCTGTCATCAGGGAGGATTGTCGGGCTGCCACGCTGAGAAACTCATCAAAACTCAGGTGGGATGTTTTATCGGCCACGTCAGAGATCGCGCGTACCACCACAAACGGTACGTTAAACTGATGACAGACATGGCCAATGGCGGTGGCTTCCATCTCCACGGCGATCGCCTGCGGGAACAGCGAGCGGATGCGGGCTAAAGGTTCTGCACCGTTGATAAACGCGTCACCGCTGACCACCAGCCCGCGCACGGCGTTCAGCTGAAGCTCGCTGATCGTCTGCTCTGCGGCCGTAACCAGCTGGCTGTCCGCTACAAACGCTTCCGGGCAGCCTGCCATCTGGCCCGGCACATAGCCAAAAGCCGTGACGTCGGCATCGTGGTAGCGAACTTCATCGGATACCACGATATCCCCGACCTGCAGCGTCGGCGCAAGGCCGCCCGCGGAGCCGGTATTGATCACCAGATCGGGTTTGCAGAGCTGCAGCAGCAGGGTTGTGCCCAGCGCGGCAGCCGTTTTCCCGATTCCTGATTTCAGCAGGGCAACCTCAACACCATTCAGGGTACCGGTATAGATCTCACAGCCGGCCAGCTTCAGCGTCTGACGGTTTTCAATTTTGTCACGCAGCAGGGTAACTTCCTGCTCCATCGCGCCAATAATGCCTGCTTTCATAAAGAATCTCGCTGTGTTTATAGATGTTTAAGAGGAAACTGAGGCATAGTCTATCATGGCTTCAAAGCGATGAATTCACCAAAAAGAGGGCCCGCTATGGTGGCGATTAATTTCAGGAAGAAGATCGGTTTCACGCGCCCTTATACCAGCCGTAAAGCGCCGGAAGGCGAATACGCGATTACCCGCCATTTTGAGAGCGATCGCGGCCGGATTATTAACTCCGCCGCTATCCGCCGGCTGCAGCAGAAAACCCAGGTATTTCCGCTGGAGCGTAACGCAGCGGTGCGCTCGCGGCTGACCCATTCGCTGGAAGTCCAGCAGACCGGGCGTTACATCACCAAAGAGATCCTGCATACCCTGAAAACGCAGGGCGGCGGGCTGGAGCTGTATGGCCTGGACGGTTTTGAAGGCGCTGCGGAGACGCTGGTCGAGATGGCCTGTCTGCTGCATGACGTCGGCAACCCGCCGTTTGGTCATTTTGGCGAAGCGGCGATTAATGACTGGTTTGAAGATAATCTGCCGGCAGAACTGGTCGATCCGCTGGTTGCCGGCGTGGCCAGCGACGAGCAGCAGGCTGACTTTAGCGAACTGAATGCAATGATTCGTCAGGATCTGTGCAATTTTGAGGGGAATGCGCAGGCGATTCGGCTGGTCCATACGCTGCTGCAGCTTAACCTCAGCTATGCACAGGTCGCCTGCATTCTGAAATATACCGCGCCTGCCTGGTGGCAGGGGGAGAAGCCGGCTGAATTCAGCGTATTGATGAAAAAACCCGGCTTTTATCTCTCTGAACGGGAATATATTGCAGAGCTGCGCGCCGCCACCGATCTGGCAGAACATCATCGCTACCCGCTGACCTGGATAATGGAGGCGGCTGATGATATTTCATACTGTATTGCCGATCTGGATGACGCCGTTGAAAAAGCAATATTTACCGTGGATACGCTCTATCACGCGCTGGTCAAAGCCTGGGGGCCGCTTATTCCCGGTGATGCATTTAGCCGCACCATTGGTGAAGCCTGGAAAGAGGCGAATCAGAAAAAACGGCGCAGCATCAGCGACCAGTTTTTTATGTCACTGCGAGTCAATGTGCAGAATCTGCTGGTGGGTCACGCCGTGCGGCGCTTTGTTGATAACCTGCCGGCAATTTTTACCGGCAATTTCAATCACGCCCTGCTGGAAGATGACGGTGATGAAGGGCGCCTGCTGAAGCTGTTTAAAACCGTGGCGCGCCAGCAGGTATTCAATCATCCTGAGGTAGAGCAGCTGGAGCTGCAGGGCTACCGGGTAATTAAAGGTCTGCTGGAAATCTATCAATCGCTGATGCAGCTCGATTATGAGCAATTTACTACGTTAATGAATGACGATTATCTGGCGGGTCATCCTATTGAAACGCGCCTGTTTCATAAACTTTCCGGCAAACACCGAAAAGCATATCAGCAGCAGATGCGTGCGCGCATTGTAGAACATAAATATCAGCGGCTGTTGTGGGAGCGCTATTATCGCTTTCGTCTTATTCAGGATTATATCAGCGGCATGACAGATAATTACGCATGGGATGAATATCGCCGGATGATGGCAGTAGAATAGGGCCAGTTTTGTAAAGATGACGCATAAATATTTACCTTTAGGCAAAACTTTATCGTCTTTTTTGCGTATAAAATTTATCTCCGTTATGACGGCCACAGCAATGGTCAGGCTGCAACTTTCAGAGAGAAAAAACGAATGAAAAAAAACAGATTGATGCTGAGTGCGCTGGCACTGAGTCTGAGTATGGCGTGCGCGCCTGCTGCAGTGTTTGCCGCTGAGACGGCTTCCTCCTCCAGTCAGCAGCTGCCAAGCCTGGCACCCATGCTGGAAAAAGTGATGCCTTCCGTGGTGAGCATCAACGTTGAGGGCAGTACGGCGGTAAACACCCCGCGTATGCCGCAGCAGTTCCAGCAGTTCTTTGGCGATAATTCACCGTTCTGTCAGGATGGATCCCCGTTTCAGGGATCGCCGCTCTGCCAGGGCGGCGGTGCAGATGAGGGCGCACCCGGCAATGCACCAAAACAGCCATTCCGCGCGCTGGGTTCCGGCGTCATTATTAACGCTGAAAAAGGCTACGTGGTTACCAATAACCACGTAGTGGATAACGCCACAAAAATTCAGGTTCAGCTCAGCGATGGTCGCCGCTATGAAGCTAAAATAATCGGTAAAGATCCGCAGTCTGATATTGCCCTGATCCAGCTGCAGGATGCTAAAAACCTGACCGCCATTAAAATGGCCGATTCCGATACGCTGCGGGTAGGCGACTACACCGTTGCCATTGGCAATCCCTATGGGCTGGGTGAAACCGTGACCTCCGGCATTGTCTCTGCGCTGGGACGCAGCGGCCTGAATGTGGAAAATTATGAAAACTTCATTCAGACCGACGCCGCCATTAACCGCGGTAACTCGGGCGGCGCGCTGGTTAATCTGAACGGCGAGCTGATTGGTATTAACACGGCTATTCTGGCACCGGATGGCGGTAACATCGGTATCGGCTTTGCTATTCCCAGCTCGATGGTCAAAAACCTGACGGCGCAGATGGTGGAGTTTGGTCAGGTAAAACGCGGTGAGCTGGGGATCCTTGGTACCGAGCTGAACTCAGAACTGGCGAAAGCGATGAAGGTTGATGCCCAGCGCGGCGCCTTTGTCAGCCAGGTACTGCCAGGTTCTGCGGCGGCAAAAGCAGGCGTAAAAGCCGGCGACGTAGTGGTTTCACTGAATGGCAAGCCGCTGAGCAGCTTTGCTGCCCTGCGTGCCGAAGTGGGCTCGCTGCCGACGGGCACCAAACTGCAGCTGGGTCTGCTGCGCGAGGGTAAATCTCAGAGCGTGACAGTTGAGCTGCAGCAGAGTACCAAAGACAAAGTACAGTCGGCGACTATTTACACCGGTATTGAAGGCGCCGATCTCAGTAATGTGGAGAGCAATGGCCATAAAGGCGTGCGCGTTGACAGCGTGAAAGCAGGCAGCGCGGCCGCGCGTATCGGCCTGAAGAAAGGTGACATCATCCTCGGGGTTAACCAGCAGGCGATCAGCAACCTGGGCGAACTGCGTAAAATCCTCGACACGAAACCGCCTGTACTGGCGCTCAACATTCTGCGCGGCGACGCGTCGCTTTATCTGCTGATGCAGTAATTCCCGGTGCATAAACAGGGCGGGCTGCGGCTCGCCTTTTTTCTTTTGTGCGCCCGGTAACATTTCCCGCAATCTCTCCGCCACTATGTGCAATTGCACAATGTCAGCAGCCATCAGGATGCGTATTCTGTCGGTTTGCCTCTTGCTCAGGAAGTGATCCATGGCAACTTCTCATCTTGATGCGCGTCTGGCGCAGGATATCGTTGCGCGCACCATGAAAATTATCGACAGCAATGTCAATGTGATGGACGCGCGCGGGCGCATCATCGGCAGCGGCGACCGTGAACGTATCGGCGAGCTGCATGAGGGCGCGCTGCTGGTACTGTCGCAGGGCAGGGTAGTGGATATCGATGAAGCGGTAGCCAAGCATCTGCACGGTGTGCGGCCTGGCATCAACCTGCCGTTGCGTATTGAAGGCAGTATTGTGGGCGTTATCGGGCTGACCGGAGAACCTGCTGCCCTGCGGCACTATGGTGAACTGGTCTGCATGACGGCAGAGATGATGCTGGAGCAGGCGCGGCTGCTGCATTTGCTGGCGCAGGATAGCCGCCTGCGTGAAGAGCTGGTGCTCAACCTGATCCGCAGTGACACGCTCTCGCCAACCCTGAACGAATGGGCGCAGCGGCTGGGCATCGATCTTAACCAGCCACGCGTGGTGGCGGTGGTGGAAGTGGATAGCGGCCAGCTCGGTGTGGACAGCGCAATGTCAGAGCTGCAGCAGCTGCAAACGCTGCTTACCACACCGGATCGCGATAACCTGATCGCCATTGTATCACTGACGGAGATGGTGGTACTGAAACCCGCGCTGAACGCTCACGGCCGTTACGATCACGACGATCACCGCCGGCGCGTTGACCAGCTGCTGCAGCGCATGAGAGAAAGCGGCCAGGTGCGCATGCGGATTGCGCTGGGCAATTATTTTCCAGGTCCGGGCGGCATTGCGCGCTCGTGGCGTACAGCCCGCACCACTATGTCAGTGGGTAAGCAGCGTATGCCGGAGCAGCGCAGTTTTTTTTATCAGGATCTGGTGCTGCCGGTACTGCTCGACAGCCTGCGTGGCGGCTGGCAGGCCGGTGAACTGGCACGCCCGCTGGAAAAACTCAGAAGCATCGATACCAACGGTTTATTGCGGCGAACGCTGCTTGCCTGGTTCAGCCATAACGTACAGCCTGGCGCCACGGCACGCGCGCTGTTTATTCATCGCAATACGCTGGAGTATCGCCTGAACCGGATTTCAGAGCTGACCGGGCTGGATCTCGGTAATTTTGACGATCGGCTGCTGCTGTATGTGGCGCTGCAGCTGGATGAACAGGCATAAAAAAGGCCAGCTGCGCTGGCCTGAAAGCGGTCAGTAAACCGATCAGCGACTGTTGCGGGTCAGCTGATCGAGATCGGATTCAATTTCAGCGATCTTATTTGAGACCACGCTCTCCAGATGGCGCAGATCGTCGAGGATCTTGCGCTTCAGATCCACTTCAACCCGATCGCGCTGGCAAATCTGATCCAGCTCATCGATAACATACCGCAGGTTAGGGCTGATCTCCTGAATTTCACGGAAACCCTGACCGTTATGCTCGGCCACCACGGTTTTGCGCTGGCGCGGATATTTGAATTTCACGCTCTTGGCGAAAAACTCACCTTTATCTTTGCGGAAATAGATTTTCAGGATGTCATTGTTCGCTTCCTGACGCAGACTGTAACGATCGATGTCTTCAGGATTGCTGATACCTAAGCTTTTCAGGTTGTCATACATGGCGTTTAAATTCCCTCTGAGAGTGAGTGAGCGCGCAGACATGTCATCAATCGTTCCAGGCTGGATCCGGAACGCTTACGGCATACTTATAAACTTTAGACGAAAAACCGGGTCAGACAGTGCGCGTACGGCATTAACTGGCGCGGATTATGAACTGTTTGAAAAGTAAACGCACCAGTTAATTTGCGGCGCAAAACAGGTTATATCAGGCAGGCTGTAAAGAAAAAATGACGGCACTGTTTCCGGTACCGTCATCAGAAGAAGAATAACGCCGGGAGGTTAATCGATGGTACGCAGCAGTTCGTTGATACCCGTTTTGCTCAGCGTTTTAGCATCCACTTTTTTCACGATTACCGCGCAGTAGAGGCTGTAGCTGCCATCTTTCGACGGCAGGTTGCCAGAGACCACCACTGAACCGGCCGGAACGCGACCATAGTGCACTTCACCGGTTTCACGGTCGTAAATTTTAGTGCTCTGCCCGATGTAAACGCCCATCGAGATCACTGAGCCCTCTTCGACAATCACACCCTCAACGATTTCAGAGCGTGCGCCGATAAAGCAGTTATCTTCAATGATGGTCGGGTTAGCCTGCAGTGGCTCCAGCACACCGCCGATACCCACGCCGCCGGAAAGATGCACGTTTTTGCCAATCTGAGCACACGAGCCCACGGTGGCCCAGGTATCAACCATGGTGCCTTCATCAACAAAAGCCCCAATGTTGACGTAAGAGGGCATCAGCACGGTGTTACGCGCAATATAAGCGCCCTGGCGCACGGCCGCAGGCGGCACTACACGGAAACCTGCCGCTTTGAAACGCGCGTCATCCCAGCCGGCAAATTTCATCGGGACTTTGTCATAGAAGCGGGTTTCAGCCCCTTCCATAACCTGATTGTCATTGATGCGAAACGACAGCAGCACCGCTTTTTTCAGCCACTGATGCGTTACCCATTCGCCATCGATTTTTTCAGAGACGCGCAGCTCGCCGCTATCCAGCAGGTCAATCACCTGATTGATCGCATCACGGGTGGCACTGTCGACGCTGGCGGGCGTGATGTCAGCACGGCGCTCAAAGGCGGATTCAATAACGCTCTGTAACTGTTGCATAGCTATTTCCTGAGTCTGTCATACGGATGCCCGGACGTGTCCGGACAGGATTCAATTTATCTGTGCAGTGTGATTCAGGACACTTTATCGTTTGGATTAAGGGCCTCTGTCAACCGTTGTTGTAACACATCACGCATTTCTGCATTCAGCGCACGCCGTTCGCTGTTGGCAAGGATAAAGAGATCCTCGACCCGTTCGCCAATGGTGCTGATGCGCGCGCCGTGCAGCGATACGCCAAGATCGGCAAACACTTCGCCCACCCGGGCCAGCAGACCCGGCTGATCGAGCGCGATCAGCTCCAGATAACTGCGCCGGTCAGTGTGGGTCGGCAAAAATTTCACCTCGGTATCCACGCTGAAATGTTTCAGGCGGGCAGACTGGCGTCGGGTGCGCGGCGGCACCCACTCCTGCTGCGTAATCGCCTGCTGCAATGCCTGAATAATCAGCGGGTGGCGATCGGGTGACAGCGGGCTGCCATCCGGCTCAAGAACGATAAAGGTGTCCATTGCCATGCCGTCGCGGCTGGTGAAAATCTGCGCATCGTGCACGCTCAGATTACGGCGATCGAGTTCACCCGCTACGGCAGCAAACAGATAGGGGCGATCCGGGCTCCAGATAAAAATTTCCGTGCCGCCGCGCGTCGCCTGCGGGCTGACCAGCACCAGCGGCTGGCTGAGGTCATGGTCAATCAGATGACGGGCATGCCACGCCAGCTGATTAGGCGTATGGCGCAGAAAATAGTCGGCGCGGCAGCGGCTCCAGATATGGTGCAGCCGCTCTTCATTAAGGTTCTCCATGCGCAGCAGCGCCAGCGCCTGCAGACGATGGTGGCGCACCCGCTCGCGCAGATCCGGGCTATTTTCCATGCCGCGTCGCAGCTGCTTCTCGGTAGCAAAAAACAGCTCGCGCAGCAGGCTCTGCTTCCAGCTGTTCCACAAACTCTCATTAGTGGCGCAGATATCGGAGACGGTGAGGCAGACGAGATAGCGCAGGCGGTTCTCATTCTGCATTACCTCGGCGAACTGCTGGATCACCGTCGGGTCCTGAATATCGCGGCGCTGAGCCGTGACTGACATTAGCAGATGATGACGTACCAGCCAGGCCACTAACTGGGTTTCACGGGAGTTGAGGTTGTGCAGCTCAGCAAACTCCAGCGCATCCTGCGCGCCCAGGATTGAGTGATCGCCGTTGCGGCCTTTGGCAATATCATGGAGCAGCGCTGCCATCAGCAGCAGCTCCGGCTGCGGCAGGCGGGGCCAGAGTTCCACACACAGCGGATGCTTTGGCCGGGTGCTCTCATCGGCAAAACTTTCCAGCTTCTGCAGCACGCGAATCGTGTGCTCATCCACCGTATAGGCGTGAAACAGGTCAAACTGCATCTGCCCGACCACGTTGCCCCATAGCGGCGTATAGGCGGAGAGTACGCTATGACGATGCATTGGCAGCAGCGCGCGTTTAACCGCGCCGGGATGGCGCAGAATCGCCATAAAGGTGCGTCGCGCCTCAGCAATCTGGCACAGCGGCTGCTGCAGATGGCGGCGCGCATGGCGCAGCTGGCGCAGGGTGGTGGAGTAGATCCCGCTAATCGAGGCGTTGCGTACCATGACATAAAACATGCGCAGAATGGCCTGCGGCTCGCGCTGAAACAGATCCGGATCGCGCAGGTCGATCAGATCGCCGCGTAGCTGAAAATCATCATCCAGCGCGCGCGGCTTTTCGGTCGCTGGCAGCGCAAGAATCGCTTCATCAAACAGCTGCAGCAGCATCTGGTTCAGCTCGCTGATGCGGCGCGTTACGCGGTAGAAATCTTTCATCATGCGCTCAACCGGCTCATTGCCTTCGCCGGAGTAGCTGAGGCGATGCGCTACGGTCAGCTGCCGATCAAAAAGCAGGCGGTTGTCGTAGCGCGGCAGCGTCAGATGCAGCGCGAAACGGATACGCCAGAGAAATTCCTGACACTCGTTGATTTCATTGCGTTCCGCTTCGGTCAGAAAGCCAAAGCCCATCATCTCATCCATCGTGGTGGCACCAAAATGGCGACGCGCCACCCACTGCAGCGTATGAATATCGCGCAGGCCGCCCGGACTGCTTTTGATATCGGGTTCGAGATTGTAACTGGTGCCGTGGTAGCGCTGATGACGCTCCTGCTGCTCTTCAATTTTGGCAGCGAAAAAACGTGACGAGGGCCAGAAGCCTTCGCTGAAAATATTTTTCTGCAGTTCAAGAAACAGCGCGACGTCGCCGGTCAGCATACGCGACTCAATCAGGTTGGTCGCCACGGTGAGATCGGATAACCCCTCAAGCAGGCACTCCTCAAGCGTGCGCACGCTGTGTCCCACTTCAAGCCGCAGGTCCCACATCAGCGTGATCAGTTCAGAGGTGCGCTGTGCGGCTGCTTCATTGAGCGGCTGACGACTGAGGATCAGAATGTCGATGTCTGACAGCGGATGCAGCTCGCCACGGCCATAGCCGCCTACCGCCACCAGCGCCATATCGCTTAGCGTATCAAAACCAAAAAAACGCCACAGTCGTCGCAGCAGGCGATCGATAAATAGCGTGCGCGTATCGATCAGCGACTCCACATCGCTGCCGGCATCAAAAGCGAGGCTCAGCGCGTGCTGAAACTGTTCCAGCGCGGCTTTCAGCTGCTCACGCGTCAGGGCGTCGTCGGCCCAGCCGGCAGGTGAATCGGTGAGAATTTTGTGTACTGCCTCGGTCACGTTACCGCTCATCAACATGCCCCTTCGCGCATTAAAAAGCCGGCATTAAGCCGGCTCGGTGTGTAGCAGAGAGAGGATTATACGTTTTCCAGCCGCGCCGGAATGATGTCATCCTCACGCAGCGTCAGAATCTCACAGCCAGTTTCCGTCACCACAATAGTATGCTCATACTGCGCGGACAAGCTGCGATCTTTGGTTTTCACCGTCCAGCCATCCTTCATAGTGCGGATGCGGTAATCGCCTGCGTTGACCATCGGCTCCACGGTAAACGTCATGCCGGCCTGCAGTACCACGCCGCTGTCGTCGGCGTCATAGTGCAGCACCTGCGGCTCTTCATGAAAGCCTTTGCCGATCCCGTGACCGCAATATTCACGCACCACAGAGAAATCCTGCGCCTCAACGTATTGCTGAATCGCACGTCCCAGCTCACGCAGGCGGATGCCCGGCTTCACGAGACGCAGAGCGATATAGAGGCTCTCCTGCGTCACGCGGCAGAGGCGCTCGCCGAGGATAGTGGGCTTGCCGACGATAAACATCTTTGAGGTGTCGCCGTGATACTCATCTTTGATGACGGTGACATCGACGTTCACGATATCGCCGTCTTTCAGAACGCGGTCGTCGCTGGGAATACCGTGGCACACCACTTCGTTTACCGAGATGCAGACCGATTTAGGGAAGCCGTGATAGCCCAGACAGGCAGAAACCGCCTGCTGCTTCTGCGTAATGTGCTCGTGGCAGAGGCGATCAAGCTCACCGGTGGTCACACCCGGCACAACGTGAGGGGCGATCATTTCCAGCACTTCCGCAGCCAGACGGCCCGCCACGCGCATTTTTTCGATTTCGTCAGGAGTTTTAATTGAGATAGCCATGAATTTTTCCGCAATCGCCGAAATTTTCGACAATAATGAGTTCTGTGGCAGTCATGTTAGCAGGCAGCAAATGGGCTGCCAAATCGGGATTGCCGCACACGTTTTGCGCTAACAACCGCTGGCGTATTTATACCTGTTATGGTATAAAGCGCGCCGACGATTCTCTGCTGCCTTACGAATGCGAGACGGCAGGAAGCGCATAAATCTCATTATGTGTACTAAAACACACATGTATCGACACATACGCCGGGGTGCCTTGAAAGAGGTCGGTTGTATGGGATACATGGAGGCCCAACCCCAAACATACTTTAGAGGTAATCATGGCAACTGTTTCCATGCGCGACATGCTCAAGGCTGGTGTTCACTTCGGTCACCAGACCCGTTACTGGAACCCAAAAATGAAGCCATTCATTTTTGGTGCACGTAACAAGGTTCACATCATCAACCTTGAGAAAACTGTACCAATGTTCAACGACGCTCTGGCTGAGCTGCAGAAGATCTCTTCTCGCAAAGGTAAAATCCTGATCGTTGGTACCAAGCGCGCTGCTGCTGAAGCGGTAAAAGAGTCAGCTCTGAGCTGCGACCAGTTCTTCGTTAACCACCGCTGGTTAGGTGGTATGCTGACTAACTGGAAAACCGTTCGTCAGTCAATCAAACGTCTGAAAGATCTGGAAACTCAGTCTCAGGACGGCACGTTCGACAAACTGACCAAGAAAGAAGCACTGATGCGTGCTCGTGAGCTGGCCAAGCTGGAAAACAGCCTGGGTGGTATCAAAGACATGGGCGGTCTGCCAGATGCGCTGTTTGTTGTTGATGCTGACCACGAACACATCGCAATCAAAGAAGCAAACAACCTGGGTATCCCGGTATTTGCTATCGTTGATACCAACTCTGATCCAGATGGCGTTGATTTCGTTATCCCTGGTAACGACGATGCGATCCGTGCTGTAAGCCTGTACCTGACTGCTGTTGCCACTACCGTGCGCGAAGGCCGTTCACAGGATCTGGCTGAGCAGGCTGAAGACGCGTCTTTAGAAAACGCTTAATAAGGATTGCTCTTTCTGAGAGCCCTTAGACATCAGATGTTATCTGTATAAGGGGCCGCACAGGCCCCTTTTATTTATCTCCGTCTGTCGCGCTCCCTGTTACGGGCTGGCGGGGCAGAGTAAATTTTCCGCAACAGGTTTCTGCGCGTGCCCACGCACCCGGAAACGAACCGAGGATTCTGGAATGGCTGAAATTACCGCTGCATTGGTAAAAGAACTGCGTGAGCGTACTGGCGCAGGCATGATGGACTGCAAAAAAGCGCTGACTGAAGCGAACGGCGACATCGAGCTGGCAATTGAAAACATGCGTAAGTCTGGCGCAATCAAAGCTGCGAAAAAAGCGGGTAACGTTGCAGCTGATGGCGTGATCAAAACCAAAATCGTTGAAGGCTACGGCGTGATTCTGGAAGTTAACTGCCAGACTGACTTCGTTGCTAAAGATGGCGGTTTCCAGGCGTTTGCTGACAAAGTTCTGGATGCGGCAACTGCCGGCAAAATCACCGACGTTGAAGCGCTGAAAGCACAGTTCGAAGAAGAGCGTGTTGCACTGGTTGCTAAAATTGGTGAGAACATCAATATCCGTCGTGTAGCAGTACTGGAAGGTGCTCAGCTGAACAGCTATCAGCACGGCGCGCGTATCGGCGTTCTGGTTTCTACCACTGCTGCTGATGAAGAGCTGAGCAAGCAGATCGCAATGCACGTTGCGGCGAGCAAGCCAGAATTCGTTAAGCCAGAAGATGTTTCTGCTGACGTGGTTGAGAAAGAGTACCAGGTACAGCTGGATATCGCGATGCAGTCTGGTAAGCCAAAAGAGATCGCAGAGAAGATGGTTGAAGGCCGCATGAAGAAATTCACCGGCGAAGTCTCTCTGACTGGTCAGGCTTTCGTTATTGACCCAAGCAAAACTGTTGGTCAGGCGCTGAAAGAGAAAGGCGCAGACGTCATCAACTTCATCCGCTTTGAAGTGGGCGAAGGCATTGAGAAAGTTGAAACCGACTTTGCAGCTGAAGTGGCTGCGATGTCCAAACAGTCTTAATGAATGACCGGAACCGCCGCGAGGCGGTTCTTTTTTGTCTGCGTTTTGACGCAGTGATTTTCAGTCTCATCCCAATAGCTTTTTTGACGCGCTAAGCGGATGATTCACCAGATTTAACTTCTCATTCATCTTATCCTCCAGGAAGAATTGACCATGGCGACCAACGCAAAACCTGTATACCAACGTATCTTACTGAAACTGAGCGGCGAGGCCCTGCAGGGTGCCGAAGGTTTTGGTATCGACGCGAGCGTGCTTGACCGCATGGCGCAAGAGGTGAAGGAGCTGGTTGAGCTGGGCATCCAGGTAGGTGTGGTGATTGGTGGTGGCAACCTGTTCCGCGGCGCAGGTCTGGCTCAGGCGGGCATGAACCGCGTAGTCGGCGACCACATGGGCATGCTGGCGACCGTCATGAACGGCCTGGCGATGCGTGATGCGCTGCACCGCGCCTATGTGAACGCACGCCTGATGTCTGCCATCCCGCTTAACGGCGTCTGTGATAACTACAGCTGGGCCGAAGCGATCAGCCTGCTGCGTAATAACCGCGTGGTGATCTTCTCTGCGGGTACCGGCAACCCGTTCTTTACCACCGATTCTGCGGCCTGCCTGCGCGGCATTGAAATTGAAGCGGACGTCGTATTGAAGGCGACGAAAGTAGACGGCGTCTACTCAGCCGATCCGGTTAAAAACCCGGACGCGACGCTGTACGATCAGCTCAGCTACGCTGAAGTGCTGGAAAAAGAGCTTAAAGTTATGGATCTGGCCGCCTTTACGCTGGCGCGCGACCACGCGCTGCCGATTCGCGTCTTCAATATGAACAAGCCTGGTGCACTGCGTCGCGTGGTGATGGGTGAAAAAGAAGGCACCCTGATTACGCATTAATATCCGATGCAAGGTAAAATAAGGTATATTCTGATAGCGCAGTGCCTGACGCTGCGCCACTACCTGACATAATCGCTGTTGCAGGCGGCTTATGCGTCAGCAGCAGGTAGCAGGATGATCGATGTTTATCGATACCAGTTCCGACGCGTGCGGAAATGGCCAGGTCAAACCGAATCCAAGGGTTTTAACGTGATTAACGATATTAAAAAAGATGCCGACACACGCATGGATAAGTGCGTGGAAGCATTCAAAAGCACCATCAGCAAAGTGCGTACCGGCCGTGCTTCACCTTCACTGCTCGACGGCATTGTGGTGGAATATTATGGTACACCTACGCCACTGCGTCAGCTCGCCAGCGTGACGGTAGAAGATTCCCGTACGCTGAAAATCAACGTGTTTGACCGCTCTCTGGGCCCGGCCGTTGAAAAAGCGATCATGACGTCTGATCTCGGCCTGAATCCAAGTTCAGCCGGTACCGATATCCGTGTTCCGCTGCCAGCGCTGACAGAAGAGCGTCGTAAAGATCTGATCAAAATCGTACGTGGCGAAGCAGAGCAGGGACGTGTTTCCGTGCGTAATGTTCGCCGTGACGCCAACGATAAGATTAAAGCGCTGCTGAAAGATAAAGAGATCAGCGAAGATGACGAACGTCGTTCACAGGATGAAATCCAGAAAATGACCGACCTTCACATCAAGCACGTTGATGCTGCGCTGGCTGAAAAAGAGAAGGAGCTGATGGACTTCTGAGTCTGTCAGCCCGGTCTGTATCTGCTGGAGGCAGGTGATTGCCTGCCTGTAACAGATATAAAACGCCGTTCAGAGCCGTATTCGTACCGAATGCACTCTGGCGGCGTTTTACATTGTGCCTGGCGCCGTTGCGGGCACCCATGATGACTTCACAGGGATAGCATGATGAAGCGATTAACCCTTCTGGGATCCACCGGCTCAATTGGCACCAGTACACTGGCGGTTGTGGCCGCGAATCCTGAACTTTATCAGGTCACTGCGCTGGTAGCAGGGCAGAATGCCGCGCTGATGGCTGAGCAGTGTCACCAGTTCCGGCCGCGCTATGCAGCGATGTCTGATGAGACTGCCGCTGCCGACCTGCGTGAGCGACTGAAAGCACTCAACGTTGATACCGAAGTGCTCTCCGGCGTTCAGGCAGCCTGCGAGCTGGCGGCGCTGGATGATGTTGATCAGGTGATGGCGGCGATTGTCGGCGCATCGGGCCTGCAGCCGACGCTGGCAGCAATTCATGCCGGGAAAACCGTACTGCTGGCCAACAAAGAGTCACTTGTCACATGCGGCCGCTTGTTTATGGAGGCGGTGCGTCAGCATCAGGCGCAGCTGCTGCCGGTTGATAGCGAGCATAATGCCATTTTTCAGAGTTTGCCCGCTTCCATACAGCATCAGTTGGGGTACGCTGATCTGCGGGAGAACGGGATCGACTCGATTCTCCTTACGGGATCGGGTGGTCCTTTTCGTGACACGCCACTGGCAGATCTGGCTACAATGTCGCCGGATCAGGCCTGTGCGCATCCGAACTGGTCGATGGGGCGCAAAATCTCCGTTGATTCGGCCACTATGATGAATAAAGGTCTTGAATACATTGAAGCCCGCTGGTTGTTCAACGCCACTGACGCGCAAATGGAGGTCATCCTGCACCCGCAGTCGGTGATCCACTCTATGGTGCGTTATTGTGACGGCAGCGTGCTGGCGCAGCTGGGCTCGCCTGATATGCGCACACCGATTGCTCACAGCATGGCATGGCCTGCACGCATCGCCGCTGGCGTTACGCCGCTTGATTTCACCCGAATGAAAGCACTGACGTTTGCTGAACCCGATTACGTGCGCTATCCCTGCCTGAAGCTGGCAATTGATGCGTGTACTGCAGGGCAGGCGGCCACGACGACGCTGAATGCAGCAAATGAAATCGCGGTAGCAGCGTTTCTGCAGCATCAGATTCGCTTTACCGATATTGCCGCCCTCAACAGCGAAGTACTGGGGACGCTCAGTTGTCCGGAGCCCGCCAGTATTGATGATGTGCTGGAAATCGATCGGCTGGCGCGGCAGCGTGCAACGGCATTGCTGTCACGCGTCTCTCTGGCTGGCTGATAGCCCCGCTATTTGTTCGCTCTGGCTGAAAATGGTATAGTCGCTCGCGTTTTACGGCACGACATTGTTTCGATGTCATCCGGCTTACGAGCCGGCCTTTGCCGCAGGCGCAATGTATTCAGAAAACACAGCATTTCTGATGAAAGGAATTATTACGCGTTATGTCGTCCAACAATCACAATACAATCGATGACGGGTCGTACTGCACACCACGTCACGTGGCCATCATTATGGATGGTAATGGTCGCTGGGCAAAAAATCAGGGCAAACTGCGTATTTCAGGCCACAAAGCCGGGGTAAAATCGGTTCGCCGTGCCGTCAGCTTTGCGGTCAGCCACAAGCTGGAAGCGTTAACGCTCTATGCGTTCAGCAGTGAAAACTGGAGCCGACCGCCGCAGGAAGTGACGGCGTTGATGGAATTATTTATCTGGGCTCTCGACAGTGAAGTAAAGAGCCTGCATAAACATAATGTGCGTCTGCGCATTATTGGTGATATCAGTCGTTTTTCTGGTCGTATTCAGGAACGCATTCGCCGCGCCGAGGAACTGACTCAACAAAATAATGGACTGACCCTCAACATTGCTGCCAACTATGGTGGCCGTTGGGATATTATCCAGGGTGCCAGGAAACTGGCCGAACAGGTTCAGGAAGGGCTACTGCGTCCTGACCAGATAACCGAAGAAAGCCTTGCTCCCTACCTCTGTATGCAGGAGCTGGCGCCGGTGGATTTAGTGATAAGGACCGGGGGAGAGCATCGAATCAGCAACTTCCTGCTGTGGCAGATAGCCTATGCTGAGTTCTGGTTTACCGATGTTCTTTGGCCTGATTTTGATGAACATGTTTTTGAAGGTGCACTGAATGCATTCTCTCTGCGGGAGCGACGCTATGGCGGCGCTGCACCAGGCGGCGCCTGAGCTACCTGGGGGTAACCTTTGCTGAAGTCTCGTCTGATCACCGCGTTTATTTTGATTCCGCTGGTGATCGCTGCGCTATTCTGGTTACCGCTGTCTGGTTTCGCGATTACCACGATTGCTATCTGCATGCTTGCCGCCTGGGAGTGGGGGCAGCTGGCTGGCATGGCTACCCGTCAGCAGCGCGTCTGGCTGGCACTGCTCTGTGGCCTGCTGCTGGCAGCGATGCTGTTTACCTTACCGTCCTATTCACACGATGCGCACCAGCCTCAGCTGGAAAGCTCGCTCTGGGCTGCACTTGGCTGGTGGATCGTTGCGCTATTCCTGGTGCTGTTCTATCCCGCCTCTGCCGCGCTATGGCGTGGCTCGCGCCCGCTACGTCTGCTATTTGGTGTGCTGACCATTGTGCCGTTTTTCTGGGGCATGATCGCCCTGCGCCAGTATCACTACGACACCGATCACTTTGCCGGCGCCTGGTGGCTCCTGTTCGTTATGCTGCTGGTCTGGGGCGCGGACTCGGGTGCCTATATGTTTGGTCGTCTGTTCGGCAAAAACAAGCTGGCACCTAAAGTCTCACCGGGTAAAACCTGGGAAGGTTTCTTTGGCGGACTGCTCTCCTCGGCTATCATCGCCTGGCTGTTTGCGCTGCTGGCTCCGCTGACGGTGGTGCCGGGTACGCTGATTGCCTGTGCCGTTGTTGCCACGCTTGCCTCCGTACTGGGCGATCTCACAGAAAGCATGTTCAAGCGTGAAGCGGGCATCAAAGACAGTGGAAATCTTATCCCCGGCCACGGCGGTATCCTCGATCGTATCGATAGCCTGACAGCAGCCGTGCCGGTGTTTGCCTGCCTGCTGCTGCTGGTGTTTCATACCCTCTAGGAGCAGCAACTATGTTAAGCATTCTCTGGAGTTTTGCTGCTTTTATCGTCGCACTGGGCGTGCTGATCACCGTGCATGAGTTTGGCCACTTCTGGGTGGCGCGGCGCTGTGGCATCTATGTTGAGCGCTTTTCTATCGGTTTCGGTAAAGCCCTCTGGCGACGTACTGACCGGCAGGGGACAGAGTATGTGATTGCGCTGATCCCGCTTGGCGGCTACGTCAAAATGCTGGATGAGCGTGTAGAGAGCGTTCCCGCTGAGCGCCGTCACGAAGCGTTTAACAACAAAACTGTGCTGCAGCGTGCAGCTGTCATCGCCGCAGGTCCGGTTGCCAATTTCCTCTTCGCTATTTTCGCTTACTGGCTGGTCTTTATGCACGGCGTGCCCGGCGTACGGCCGGTGGTTGGCGAAATTGTGAGCGGCTCCGTTGCGGCGGAAGCGCAAATTCAGTCTGGCATGGAACTTAACGCAGTTGACGGTATCGAAACGCCTGACTGGGATGCTGTGCGCATGGCCCTGATTGGGAAAATCGGCGATGAGAGTACCACGCTGACAGTGTCTCAGTTTGGCGAAAGCGTCACGCAGCAGAAGCGGGTTGATCTGCGCGACTGGCAGTTTGAGCCAGATAAGCAGGATCCGGTGGTGGCGCTCGGCATTCGCCCACGCGGGCCGCAGATTGAAACCACGCTGGCAGAAATACAGGCTAATTCACCCGCCAGCGCTGCCGGTTTGCAAGCGGGCGACAGGATCGTTAAAGTCGATGGTCAGCCGTTAACGCAGTGGCAGGCTTTTGCCAGCCTGGTGCGGGATAATCCGGATAAACCGCTGCAGCTTGAGGTTGAGCGAAAGGGTGAACAGCAGCGTCTGACGCTGACGCCAGCCGCGAAGCCGGGCAAGCCTGAGGAGGGGTTCGCAGGCGTTATTCCGCGCGTGCAGCCGCTGTCTGACGCGTATAAAACGGTGAAACAGTATGGACCGGTGGCCGCTATCGGTGAGGCAGGGGTCAAAACCTGGCAGCTGATGAAGCTTACGGTGTCAATGCTGGGTAAGTTGATTACAGGTGATGTAAAGCTGAATAACCTGAGCGGCCCGATTTCGATTGCGCAGGGTGCGGGTTTATCAGCGGAGTACGGGGTGATTTACTATCTGATGTTCCTGGCGCTGATTAGCGTCAATCTGGGCATCATCAACCTGTTTCCATTACCGGTTTTAGATGGTGGGCATCTGCTTTTTCTGGCGATCGAAAAGATCAAAGGGGGACCGGTGTCTGAGCGAGTTCAGGACTTCAGTTATCGCATCGGCTCAATTTTGCTGGTGCTGTTAATGGGACTTGCACTTTTCAATGATTTCTCTCGCCTGTAACGTCCGGGACGGAAACAGGTGCGGGATGTGTTAGGAAAACGCATAACAACGATGGCGATGAAAAAGTTGCTCATAGCGTCGCTGCTGTTTAGCAGCGCCACCGTTTACGGTGCAGACGATTTCGTGGTGAACGACATTCATTTCGAAGGTCTCCAGCGAGTCGCCGTCGGCGCGGCTCTGCTTAGCATGCCGGTACGCGTCGGTGATACGGTGAATGATGATGATATCAGAAACACTATTCGCTCACTGTTTGCCACCGGCAATTTTGAAGATGTGCAGGTTTTACGTGACGGAACGACCCTGATTGTTCAGGTGAAAGAGCGTCCGACTATTGCCAGCATCACCTTCTCCGGTAACAAGGCGGTGAAAGAGGATCAGCTGAAGCAGAACCTCGAAGCGTCAGGCATTCGCGTAGGTGAAGCGCTGGATCGTACCACGCTCTCTTCAATCGAGAAGGGACTGGAAGATTTTTACTACAGCGTGGGTAAATATACCGCCAGCGTAAAAGCGATTGCGACACCGCTGCCGCGTAACCGTGTCGATCTGAAATTTGTTTTCCAGGAAGGGGTCTCTGCCAAAATTCAGCAGATCAACATCGTGGGCAACAAAGCGTTCAGCTCTGATGAACTGATCTCCCGCTTCCAGCTGCGTGATGAAGTGCCGTGGTGGAACGTGGTCGGCGATCGCAAGTATCAGAAGCAGAAACTGGCCGGCGACCTTGAGACGCTGCGCAGCTTCTATCTGGATCGCGGTTATGCGCGCTTTAACATCGACTCTACACAGGTCAGCCTGACGCCGGATAAAAAAGGCATCTACATCACCGTCAACATCAACGAAGGCGACCAGTATAAAATTGCTGGCGTGATCGTGAACGGCAGCATGGCGGGCCACTCAGCAGAAATTGAACATCTGACCAAAATCCCGAACGGTGAGCTTTACAACGGCACCAAAGTGACGCAGATGGAAGATGATATCAAAAAGCTGCTGGGTCGCTATGGCTATGCCTATCCGCGCGTCATGACGCAGCCGGAAATCAACGACGCTGACAAAACCGTTAAGCTACATATCAACGTTGATGCCGGTAATCGTTATTACGTGCGTAAAGTCCGTTTTGAAGGCAATGACACTTCAAAAGATGCCGTACTGCGCCGTGAAATGCGTCAGATGGAAGGCGCATGGCTGGGCAGCGATCTGGTTGACCAGGGTAAAGAGCGTCTGAACCGCACCGGTTATTTCGAAACCGTCGATGTGGATACGCAGCGCGTATCGGGCGTACCGGATCAGGTTGATGTGGTCTACAAAGTTAAAGAGCGCAACACCGGTACCTTTAACTTTGGTGTGGGCTACGGTACTGAAAGCGGCGTCAGCTTCCAGGTGGGTGTTACCCAGGACAACTGGCTCGGCACCGGTAACACCGTTGGCATCAGCGGTACCAAAAACGATTATCAGACCTATGCTGAGTTCTCACTGACCGATCCGTACTTCACGGTTGACGGCGTGAGTCTGGGCGGTCGCCTGTTCTACAACGACTTTAAAGCGGACGATGCCGATCTGTCAGACTACACCAACAAGAGTTACGGTGTTGATGGCACGCTGGGCTTCCCGGTTAACGAGAACAACACGCTGCGCGTCGGCTTAGGCTACGTGCATAACGATCTGTCGAATATGCGCCCACAGGTAGCAATGTGGCGTTACCTCGATTCGGTCGGGCGTCCTCAGGGACTCAATAATAAAGGCGATTTCTCTGCGGATGATTTTACCTTTAACTATGGCTGGACCTACAATACGCTGGATCGCGGCTTCTTCCCGACGCGCGGTAACCGCACCAACCTGAACGGTAAGGTGACGATTCCAGGTTCAGACAACGCGTTCTATAAAGCCACGCTGGATACCCAGCAGTATGTGCCGCTGAACCGTGATGGCACCTGGGTAGTACTGGGTCGCGGCCGCGTGGGCTATGGTGACGGCATCGGGGATAAAGAGATGCCGTTCTATGAGAACTTCTATGCCGGCGGCTCCAGCACGGTACGTGGTTTCCGTTCCAATACCATTGGTCCGAAAGCTGCTTATCTTAACGATCGCTCCTCCTCATGTAATCTGACCGATCCAAACGGGATCTGTAAGTCAGATGATGCGGTGGGGGGTAACGCGATGGCGATTGCCAGCCTTGAGCTGATCACGCCGACGCCGTTCCTGAGTGAGAAGTACGCTAACTCTGTGCGCACCTCACTGTTTGTGGACGCCGGTACCGTCTGGGATACCAACTGGCAGAACACGGCGGCAACACGTGCTGCAGATATTCCGGACTACAGCGATCCTAACAACATTCGCGTCTCTGCAGGCCTGGCGCTGCAGTGGATGTCACCACTGGGCCCGCTGGTCTTCTCCTATGCCCAGCCGGTGAAGAAAGTCGAGGGAGACAAAGCAGAGCAGTTCCAGTTTAACATCGGTAAAACCTGGTAATGCTCTGAGCAGGGAAGCGGAAGCGAAGTACGGCATGGCTTAGCGCAGTAAGCGCTAAGCAAGCCAAACACTGTGTCGCAGACACAAACGTTGATGGTAAGGAGTTTATAGTGAAAAAGTTGTTGTGTGCCGCAGGTCTGGGTCTTGCTTTAGCGGTTTCCGCTGGCGTTCAGGCTGCTGACAAAATTGCAGTGGTAAACGTGTCCAGCATTTTCCAGCAGTTACCGCAACGTGCGACCGTTGCTAAACAGCTTGAGAATGAGTTCAAAGGCCGCGCAACTGAGCTGCAGGGCCAGGAGCGCGATCTGCAGACCAAAATGCAGAGACTGCAGCGTGATGCTTCTACCATGAAGGCGAGCGAGCGTAGCCGCATGGAAAAAGACATCATGTCACAGCGCGAAGCGTTCTCCAGCAAAGCCCAGTCTTTCGAGCAGGATAACCGTCGTCGCCAGATGGAAGAGCGTAACAAATTGCTGAGCCGCATTCAGGATGCCGTGAAGAAAGTGGCGGACAGCGATGGTTACGATGTCGTGATTGATGCTAACGCCGTAGCGTATGCCGCTAATGCGAAAGACATTACTGCTGACGTGCTGAAACAGGTTAAATAATTGATGTCATCAATTCGACTGGCTGATTTAGCCCAGCAGTTGGATGCAGAATTGCACGGAGATGGCGATATCGTCATCTCCGGCATTGCTTCTATGCAATCCGCCACCCCTGGTCAAATCACTTTTCTTGCCAACAGCCGCTACCGCGAGCAGCTCGCCAGCGTTCAGGCGTCAGCCGTGGTGCTGACGGAAGCGGATCTGGAATGGTGCAATACTGCCGCCCTGGTAGTGAAAAACCCTTATCTTACCTATGCCCGCATGGCACAACTGCTGGACACCACGCCGCAGCCCGCGCAGAATATCGCGCCCAGCGCGGTGATCGATCCTTCCGCCTCGCTGGGACAGAATGTTTCGGTAGGCGCGAACGCGGTTATTGAGTCTGGCGTTGAGCTGGGTGATAACGTCGTGATTGGCGCTGGCTGCTTTGTCGGGAAAAAGAGCCGGATTGGCAGCGGCACGCGTCTCTGGGCCAACGTGACGATTTATCATGAGATTCAGATCGGTCAGGATTGTCTGATTCAGTCAGGCACTGTCATTGGCGCGGATGGTTTCGGGTATGCTAACGATCGTGGTAACTGGGTAAAAATCCCTCAGCTTGGTACGGTTATCATCGGTGACCGGACAGAGATTGGTGCCTGCACTACCATCGATCGCGGTGCGCTGGATAACACTCTGATCGGCAATGGTGTTATCATAGACAACCAGTGTCAGATTGCCCACAACGTTGTAATTGGCGACAATACAGCCGTTGCGGGTGGTGTGATCATGGCCGGTAGCCTGAAGATTGGACGTTACTGTATGATTGGCGGCGCCAGCGTCATTAACGGCCATATGGAGATCTGCGACAAAGTAACCGTAACCGGTATGGGCATGGTAATGCGTCCCATCACAGAACCGGGCGTTTACTCCTCAGGGATCCCACTGCAACCGAACAAAGCCTGGCGTAAAACGGCAGCGCTGGTGATGAATATCGATGACATAAGCAAACGCCTGAAAGCCATCGAACGCAAAGTTGATAAAAACAGCTAAGCACATCCGCGCGACCCGCTTTCATAACAATGCAGCCTGCCTGCTTTTGCCCTTCAGTTTTGCAGAGGGCGGCAGGTAGCGCAGGGAAGCGTACGCCACCGAACTGATTTGCGGCCTGCGAAAGATCATTTTGATCGGTGCAGGCCGTGTTATTGTTGCCATCAGATTTTTTAGGACAGGAAGAGTATTTTGACTACTGAAACGCATACTCTGAAAATCGAAGAGATTTTAGAACTGCTGCCGCACCGCTATCCGTTTTTGCTGGTGGATCGCGTGCTGGATTTTGAAGAGCACAAATATCTGCGTGCGGTAAAGAACGTTTCTGTTAATGAACCGTTTTTCCAGGGGCATTTCCCTGGTAAACCGATTTTCCCAGGCGTTCTGATTTTAGAAGCGATGGCGCAGGCAACCGGTATTCTGGCGTTTAAAAGCGTCGGCAAGCTGGAACCTGGCGAGCTCTACTATTTCGCCGGTATCGATGAAGCCCGCTTCAAGCGTCCGGTAGTACCAGGCGACCAGATGATCATGGAAGTCACCTTCGAAAAAACCCGTCGTGGTCTGACACGTTTTAAAGGCGTTGCTACAGTGGATGGTAAAATTGTCTGTGAAGCGACCATGATGTGTGCCCGTAGCCGGGAGGCATAATTAGTGATTGATTCAACCGCCACCATCCATCCGACCGCCATCGTTGAAGAGGGTGCTGTACTGGGTGCAAATGTTCATATCGGCCCATTCTGTATCGTGGGTGCTGATGTGGAAATTGGCGCTGGTACGGTGCTGAAATCACATGTTGTGGTTAATGGCCATACGCGTATCGGCGAAGAGAACCAGATCTATCAGTTTGTCTCTATTGGAGAGGTAAACCAGGATCTGAAATATGCGGGTGAGCCTACCCGCACCGAAATTGGCGATCGCAACCGGATCCGCGAGAGCGTGACCATTCATCGCGGCACCACGCAGGGTGGCGGACTGACTAAAGTTGGCAGCGACAACCTGCTGATGGTGAATGCGCACATTGCACACGACTGCGTAATTGGCAGCCGCTGTATTCTGGCGAACAACGTGACGCTGGGCGGCCATGTTACCGTTGATGATTTTGCGATCATCGGCGGCGTGACGGCTGTGCATCAGTGGTGCACTATCGGCGCTCACGTTATGGTTGGCGGTTGTTCCGGCGTGGCGCAGGATATACCGCCATACATTATTGCGCAGGGCAACCACGCCACGCCGTTTGGCGTCAATATTGAAGGTCTCAAGCGTCGGGGCTTCAGCAAAGAGGCGCTGCATGCCATTCGCAACGCTTACAAGCTGCTCTATCGCAGCGGTAAAACGCTGGATGAGGTAAAGCCTGAAATTGAGGCGCTGGCGCAGCAGCACAGCGAAGTCCAGCCGTTCTTTGATTTCTTCGCCCGTTCAACCCGTGGATTGATTCGTTAATTCATGTCAGTGCGTCCCTTAACGATTGCCCTGGTCGCCGGAGAAACCTCCGGCGATATTCTTGGTGCCGGTCTGATCCGCGCGCTCAAAGCGCGTCATCCTGATGCACGCTTTGTTGGCGTGGCGGGCCCGCTGATGCAGGCAGAAGGCTGCGAAGCCTGGTATGAGATGGAAGAGCTGGCGGTCATGGGCATTGTCGAAGTGCTGGGCCGTCTGCGGCGCCTGCTGACCATCCGCAAAGACCTGACGCAGCGCTTCACCGCGCTTCGTCCTGACGTGTTTGTGGGCATTGATGCGCCGGACTTTAACATCACGCTGGAAGGCAACCTGAAGCGTGCCGGTATTCGTACCGTGCACTACGTCAGCCCTTCCGTCTGGGCATGGCGTCAGAAACGTGTCTTTAAGATTGGCCGCAACACCGATATGGTGCTGGCGTTTCTGCCATTCGAGAAAGCATTCTACGATCGCTTTAACGTGCCGTGCCGTTTTATCGGCCATACCATGGCCGATGCGATGCCGCTTCAGCCTGACAAGCAGGCGGCACGTCGCGAGCTGGGTATTGCAGACGACGCGATCTGCCTGGGTTTACTGCCCGGCAGCCGTGGAGCAGAAGTTGAGATGCTGAGCGCTGATTTTCTGCGTGCGGCGCAGCTGCTGCGTCAGCGCTACCCGGCGCTGGAAATTGTGGTTCCGCTGGTTAACGCAAAGCGGCGGGCACAGTTTGAACAGATTAAAGCAGAGGTTGCGCCTGAGCTGCCCATACACCTGCTGGATGGCAAAGGGCGTCAGGCGATGATCGCCAGCGATGCGGCTATTCTGGCGTCCGGCACGGCGGCGCTGGAGTGTATGCTGGCAAAGTGCCCGATGGTCGTGGGGTATCGTATGAAACCCTTCACGTTCTGGCTGGCAAAGCGCCTGGTTAAAACACCTTATGTCTCGCTGCCTAATCTGCTGGCGGGTCGTGAGCTGGTTAAAGAGCTGCTGCAGGATGAGTGCCAGCCGCAGACGCTGGCCGCCGCGCTGGAGCCGCTGCTGCATGCCGGTGCCGAGCGCAATGCGCTGCTGGAAACCTTTACTCAGCTGCATCAGCAGATCCGCTGGAACGCCGATGAGCAGGCGGCGGATGCGGTACTGGAGATCGCCCATGGCTGAATTTATCTATCCTGATGCGCAGCGTATTGCGGGCGTGGACGAAGTAGGACGCGGTCCGCTGGTCGGTGCCGTGGTAACGGCGGCGGTGATCCTCGATCCTGCGAACCCGATTGCCGGCCTGGCCGATTCAAAAAAGCTGTCGGAAAAACGCCGTCTGGCGCTGTATGATGAAATTACCGAAAAGGCGCTGGCGTGGAGCCTTGGCCGCGCTGAGCCAGAAGAGATCGACCAGCTTAATATTCTGCATGCCA
The DNA here is from genome assembly GCF_002387285.1 of Pantoea sp. UBA4549. Classification (NCBI taxonomy): domain Bacteria; kingdom Pseudomonadati; phylum Pseudomonadota; class Gammaproteobacteria; order Enterobacterales; family Erwiniaceae; genus Pantoea; species Pantoea sp. UBA4549. Next base: position 249,282 of record NZ_DGLH01000013.1, read on the forward strand.
CCCTGCTGGCGATGCAGCGCGCAGTAGCAGGACTGCACCTGACGCCCGATTTTGTGCTGATTGATGGCAACCGCTGTCCGGCACTGGCGATGCCCGCGCAGGCGGTGATCAAAGGTGACAGTCTGGTGCAGGAAATCAGCGCCGCATCGATCATTGCCAAAGTGACGCGCGATCGCGAAATGGCTGAGCTCGATCACCTCTTTCCGCAATATGGCTTTGCGCAGCACAAAGGTTATCCTACCGCGCTGCATATGGCGAAACTCAAACAGTTTGGTGCCACGCCGCATCATCGTCGCAGTTTTGCGCCGGTGCGCAACGCGTTGCTGGATGCTGAACTGCAGGCCTCAGTACAACCTGCGCCGCTTTATTAAGCCTGACGCTGTTTTAACCGGAAACCGATATGGCTGAACCTCGTTTTATACATCTGCGCGTGCACAGCGACTACTCCATGGTCGATGGCCTGGCGAAAACCGGCCCGCTGGTGAAAAAAGCCGCGGCGCTGGGTATGCCGGCCATTGCGATCACGGACTACACCAACCTTTGCGGGCTGGTACGCTTTTATGGCAGCGCCCACGGTGCCGGCGTTAAACCGATTATCGGCGCTGATTTTCAGGTCGCCAGCGAGCTGATGGGCGATGAGCTTACGCAGCTTACGCTGCTGGCGGCGAATAACACCGGCTATCAGAATCTGACGCTGCTGATTTCGCGCGCCTATCAGCGCGGCTACGGCATTGCCGGTCCTATCCTCGATCGCGACTGGCTGATTGAGCTGGGCGAAGGGCTGATTGTACTGTCAGGCGGACGACGCGGCGATGTCGGGCGCAGCCTGCTGCGCGGCAACAACGCGCTGGTGGCGCAGTGTCTGAGCTTTTACCAGCAGCACTTTCCCGACCGTTACTATCTTGAACTGCTCCGCACCGGACGTGCCGATGAGGAGAGCTATCTGCATGCGGCCGTTGAGCTGGCGATAGCGGAAGGGATACCGGTGGTCGCAACCAATGAAGTCTGCTTCATCAATGAAGAGGACTTCGATGCGCATGAAATCCGCGTAGCGATCCACGACGGCTATACGCTGGACGATCCGAAACGCCCGCGCCACTACAGTCCTCAGCAATATATGCGCAGTGAAGAGGAGATGTGCGAGCTGTTTTCGGACATCCCGGAGGCGCTGGAAAACAGCGTAGAGATTGCTAAGCGCTGTAACGTTACCGTCCGCCTCGGCGAATATTTTCTGCCGCAGTTCCCGACCGGTGAGATGACCACCGAAGAGTTTCTGGTGGTGAAATCACGCGAAGGACTTGAAGAGCGCCTCGCGTTTCTTTTTCCGGATGCGGCGCTGCGTGCGCAGAAGCGTCCGGCGTATGATGAGCGTCTGGAGATTGAGCTTAACGTTATCAACCAGATGGGCTTCCCGGGCTACTTCCTGATCGTGATGGAGTTTATCCAGTGGTCAAAGGATAACGGGATCCCGGTCGGGCCGGGGCGCGGTTCCGGTGCCGGCTCGCTGGTGGCCTACGCGCTGAAGATCACCGATCTCGATCCGCTGGAATTTGACCTGCTGTTTGAACGCTTCCTGAATCCGGAACGTGTCTCTATGCCTGACTTTGACGTCGACTTCTGCATGGAGAAGCGCGATCAGGTGATCGATCACGTCGCCGAGATGTATGGCCGGGAAGCGGTTTCGCAGATCATCACCTTCGGGACCATGGCGGCGAAAGCGGTGATCCGGGATGTGGGGCGCGTGCTGGGCCATCCCTATGGCTTTGTCGATCGCATCTCCAAGCTGGTGCCGCCCGATCCGGGCATGACGCTGGAAAAAGCGTTTCAGGCTGAGCCGCAGCTGCCTGAGATCTATGATGCTGATGAAGAGGTCAGGGCGCTGATCGACATGGCGCGCAAGCTGGAAGGTGTCACACGAAACGCCGGTAAGCACGCCGGCGGCGTGGTTATTGCGCCGACTAAAATCACCGATTTTGCCCCGCTTTACTGCGACGAAAACGGGCAGTTCCCTGTCACCCAGTTTGATAAAAATGATGTGGAGTATGCCGGGCTGGTGAAGTTTGACTTCCTCGGCCTGCGTACGCTGACCATCATCGACTGGGCGCTGAAGATGATCAACCCGCGCCGTGAAAAGCAGGGGCTGCCGCCGATCGACATTGCGGCGATTCCGCTGGATGACAAAAAAAGCTTCGATATGCTGCAGCGCTCAGAGACGACGGCGGTATTCCAGCTTGAATCGCGCGGCATGAAAGATCTGATCAAGCGCCTGAAGCCTGACTGCTTTGAAGATATGATCGCCCTGGTGGCGCTGTTTCGTCCCGGCCCGCTGCAGTCCGGCATGGTGGATAACTTCATTGACCGTAAGCATGGCCGTGAAGAGCTCTCCTATCCCGACATCCAGTGGCAGCATGAGAGTCTGAAGCCGGTACTGGAGCCTACTTACGGCATCATTCTCTACCAGGAACAGGTGATGCAGATCGCCCAGGTGCTGGCGGGGTATACGCTCGGCGGCGCCGACATGCTGCGTCGTGCGATGGGTAAAAAGAAACCAGAAGAGATGGCGAAGCAGCGCTCAGTGTTTAAAGATGGCGCTGAGAGCATGGGCATCAACGGCGAACTGTCGATGAAAATCTTCGACCTGGTAGAGAAGTTCGCCGGCTACGGCTTCAACAAATCACACTCCGCAGCCTATGCGCTGGTCTCCTACCAGACGCTGTGGCTGAAAGCGCACTATCCGGCTGAGTTTATGGCTGCGGTGATGACCGCCGATATGGATAACACCGAGAAAGTGGTCGGGCTGGTGGATGAGTGCTGGCGCATGGGGCTGAAAGTATTGCCGCCTGATATCAATGCCGGCCTCTATCCGTTCCACGTCAACGACGAAGGTGAAATTGTCTACGGCATTGGCGCGATTAAAGGCGTCGGTGAAGGCCCGATCGAAGCGATTCTGGAAGCGCGTAATCAGGGCGGCTATTTTAAAGAGCTGTTCGATCTCTGCGCCCGTACCGATACGCGCAAAATCAATCGCCGGGTGATGGAAAAGCTCATCATGTCCGGCGCGTTTGACCGGCTCGGGCCCCATCGCGCGGCGCTGATGAGCGCCCTGGGCGATGCCCTGAAAGCCGCTGACCAGCATGCGAAAGCAGAAGCGATTGGGCAGGCGGATATGTTTGGCGTGCTGGCGGAAGAGCCGGAGCAGGTTGAGAAATCGTATGCGTCAATTACGCCGTGGCCAGAGCAGGTGCAGCTGGATGGCGAACGTGAAACGCTGGGGCTCTATCTCACCGGGCACCCGATTAATCAGTATCTGAAAGAGATCGAGCGCTACGTCGGCGGGATGCGGCTGAAAGATATGCATCCGACTGAACGTGGCAAGGTGACCATCGCTGCGGGGCTGGTGATTGCCGCCCGTGTCATGGTGACCAAGCGCGGCAACCGAATTGGTATCTGTACTCTGGACGATCGTTCCGGTCGTCTGGAGGTCATGCTATTTACCGATGCGTTAGATAAGTACCAGCAGCTGCTGGAGAAAGACCGTATCCTGATCGTCAGCGGACAGGTCAGCTTTGATGACTTCAGCGGCGGGCTTAAAATGACCGCTAGGGAAGTGATGGATATTGATGAAGCGCGGGAAAAATATGCGCGCGGACTTGCTATCTCGCTGACGGACAGGCAAATTGATGACCAGCTTTTAAACCGTCTCCGCCAGTCTCTGGAACCTCATCGTTCCGGGACCATTCCGGTACATCTCTATTATCAGAGAGCAGATGCGCGGGCGAAGCTGCGCTTTGGTGCAGCGTGGCGTATTTCGCCCAGCGATCGTTTACTCAACGATTTGCGGTCGTTAGTAGGATCGGAGCAGGTGGAACTGGAGTTTGACTAAAACAGGAACATTATGAGTCTTAATTACCTGGATTTTGAACAGCCGATCGCTGAACTCGAAGCGAAGATCGATTCGCTGAAATCGATTGGCCGTTCAGATGAGAAACATGATATTAATCTGGATGAAGAGATTCAGCGCCTTCGCGAGAAAAGCGTTGAACTGACCCGTAAAATCTTCTCCGATTTGGGTGCATGGCAGGTCGCGCAGCTGGCGCGTCATCCGCTGCGTCCTTATACGCTGGACTACGTGCGCAACGCGTTTGACGACTTTGACGAGCTGGCAGGCGATCGCGCCTATGCAGACGACAAAGCGATTGTCGGCGGTATCGCGCGTCTGGATGGTCGTCCGGTGATGATCATTGGTCATCAGAAAGGGCGTGAAACCAAAGAGAAAATTCGCCGTAATTTCGGTATGCCTGCACCAGAAGGCTATCGTAAAGCGCTGCGTCTGATGGAGATGGCAGAGCGTTTTAAGATGCCACTTATCACCTTTATCGACACGCCGGGTGCTTATCCGGGCGTGGGCGCTGAAGAGCGCGGTCAGTCTGAAGCGATTGCCCGTAACCTGCGTGAGATGTCTGGTCTGAAAATTCCGGTGATCTGCACCGTGATTGGTGAGGGCGGCTCCGGTGGCGCACTCGCGATTGGCGTGGGTGACAAAGTGAACATGCTGCAGTACAGCACCTACTCGGTGATCTCACCGGAAGGCTGTGCGTCAATTCTGTGGAAAAGCGCAGACAAAGCGCCGCTGGCGGCAGAGGCGATGGGCATCACTGCTGAGCGTCTGCAAGAGCTGAAGCTGATTGATTCCATCGTTCCTGAACCGCTGGGTGGCGCACATCGTCGTCCGGTCGATATGGCCGCTTCTCTGAAGCAGCAGCTGCTGGCCGATCTGGCCGATCTCGACGGGCTGAGCACGGAAGAGCTGCTCGATCGCCGCTACCAGCGCCTGATGAACTACGGTTACGCGTAAGGTAAGCACTGCAGCAAAAAAGCGGACTCCGGTCCGCTTTTTTTATACCTGAATTTTCCTGCTGGCGGCGTACCGCTTGCGGTCACGCTGTCTGCCCATCGATTCCGGAACATTCTCCGGTCACTTTTCGCTATCCTTACTCTGTGCCACAAGACCACAGGAGGTGAGCATTGAACATTATTGCGATCATGGGACCGCACGGCGCGTTCTATAAAGATGAACCGATCCGCGAACTGGATGCCGCGCTGAAACTGCAGGGCTTCCACACCGTCTATCCCAGCAATGCCAGCGACCTGCTGAAGCTGATTGAGCACAACCCGCGCGTGTGCGGCGTCGTATTTGACTGGGACGAATACAGCATGGCGCTCTGCAGCGACATCAACCAGCTCAATGAATCACTGCCGCTCTACGCCTTTATCAACACCCATTCGCAGATGGATGTCAGCGTTAATGAAATGCGGATGGCGCTGCAGTTTTTTGAATATGCGCTGAGCACCGCGGATGACATCGCACTGCATATCCGTCAGTACACCGATGAGTACATCGATAAAATTTTACCCCCGCTGACCAAAGCGCTGTTTACGTATGTCAAAGAGGGCAAGTACACCTTCTGCACGCCAGGCCATATGGGCGGCACCGCTTTCCAGAAAAGCCCGGTCGGCAGTCTGTTTTATGACTTTTTCGGTGCCAACACGCTCAAAGCCGACGTCTCTATCTCTGTTACTGAACTGGGTTCGCTGCTCGACCATACCGGGCCGCACCTCGACGCCGAAGAGTATATCGCCCGCACCTTTGGGGCAGAGCAGAGCTATATGGTGACTAACGGCACCTCAACCTCAAATAAAATCGTCGGTATGTATGCCGCCCCGGCAGGCAGTACGGTGCTCATAGACCGCAACTGTCACAAATCGCTGACCCATCTGCTGATGATGAGCGATATCGTGCCTGTCTGGCTCAAGCCGACCCGCAATGCGCTGGGTATTCTGGGCGGCATTCCGCAGCGTGAATTTACCCAGGACAGTATTCAGAATAAAGTGGATAACACGCCGCGCGCCAGCTGGCCGGTCCATGCGGTGATCACCAATTCAACGTATGACGGACTGCTCTATAACACCGAATATATCAAGCAGACGCTGGACGTGCCTTCGATCCACTTTGATTCTGCCTGGGTGCCCTATACCAACTTCCACCCCATCTACAGCGGAAAAAGCGGGATGAGCGGGGAACGTATCCCGGGCAAAGTGATCTATGAAACCCAATCCACCCATAAGCTGCTGGCCGCGTTTTCACAGGCCTCGCTGATTCATATCAAAGGCGACTACGACCACGATACGTTCAACGAAGCTTATATGATGCACACCACGACCTCGCCGAGCTACGGCATTGTGTCATCCATCGAAACCGCTGCGGCGATGCTGCGCGGTAATCCGGGCAAGCGGTTAATCAACCGTTCGGTTGAGCGCGCGCTGCACTTCCGGCGCGAGATCCAGCGGCTGCGTGAAGAGTCAGACGGCTGGTTCTTTGATATCTGGCAGCCAGAGCAGGTGGATGAGGCAGAATGCTGGCCGATTCAGCCGGGGGAAGAGGCGTGGCACGGCTTTCAGCAGGCCGATCGCGATCATATGTATCTCGATCCCATTAAAGTCACGATCCTGACACCGGGTATGAGCGAACTGGGCGCGATGGCGGAAGAGGGGATCCCGGCGGCGCTGGTGGCGAAATTTCTCGATCAGCGCGGTGTGGTGGTAGAGAAAACCGGGCCTTACAATCTTCTGTTTCTGTTCAGTATCGGGATCGACAAAACCCGCGCCATGAGCCTGCTGCGCGGCCTGACCGAATTTAAGCGCGCCTACGATCTCAATCTGCGCGTGAAAAATATGCTGCCCGATCTCTATGCGGAAGATCCCGATTTCTATCGCAATATGCGGATCCAGACGCTGGCGCAGGGGATCCATCAGCTGATCCTGCAGCACGATCTGCCGCGGCTGATGCTGAAGGCCTTTGATGTGCTGCCTGAAATGAAGATGACGCCGCATCAGGCATTCCAGCATCAGGTGAAAGGCGAGGTTGAAACCGTGGATATCCGCGAGCTGGTGGGGCGCATCTCCGCCAACATGATCCTGCCCTATCCGCCGGGCGTGCCGCTGGTGATGCCGGGAGAGATGATTACCGGGCAGAGCCGGGCCGTGCTCGACTTTCTGCTGATGCTCTGCACCATCGGGCGGCACTACCCGGGTTTTGAAACGGATATTCACGGTGCCACGCTGACAGAGGATGGGCGTTATCTGGTGCGGGTGCTGCGTGACGTATCGCAGCCATAACTTCGGATAAATGCCTCTGTTCACACTGGCGTCCGGCACGTAGGCTTGGCGGCTCAGAAATTTTTCCGGAGCCGCTATGCTGCAGATCAAACAGATTCATCACATTGCGATTATTGCCACTGACTACCCGCGCAGCAAAGCGTTCTACTGCGATGTGCTGGGCTTTTCCCTGCTGGGTGAATACTACCGCGCTGAACGCGATTCGTGGAAAGGCGATCTCGGCCTGCACGGTGTTTATACCATCGAGCTATTCTCATTCCCCTCACCGCCGCCGCGCGTGACCGCACCTGAAGCCTGCGGCCTGCGCCACCTGGCATTTTGCGTAGAGGATGTCGCGCAGTCCGTTGCGGCACTGGCAGAGAAAGGCGTGACCTGCGAACCCGTGCGTATCGATGCGCTGACCGGTAAAGCCTGCACCTTTTTTACTGACCCGGATGGTTTGCCGCTGGAGCTCTACCAGGCGTAAAATAGCCGCCGCAGGATGCCGCAATCAGGCGGCATCATCAGATGGAACGGCACTATGTCTTTTTCCCACCTTGCTGCGCTGCTGAATCCGGCTGGCCGCTATGTGGTGGCATTCAGCGGCGGGCTGGATTCCACCGTACTGCTGCATCAGCTGGTCTGCTGGCAGCAGCAGCATCCGCAGCTGAGCGTGCGGGCGCTGCACGTGCATCACGGACTGAGTCCGCACGCCGACCGGTGGGCCGCACACTGCCAGCAGCAGTGTCAGCGCTGGGATATAAGCTGTGATGTGTTACCGGTGACGGTCGATGCCCGGGCGGGCGGCGTGGAAGCGTCAGCGCGCAGAGAGCGCTATCGGGCGCTGTTCGCCCGGCTGCTGCCAGGTGAACAGCTGCTTACCGCGCAGCATCTGGACGATCAGTGCGAAACGCTGCTGCTGGCGCTCAAGCGCGGCAGCGGCCCGGCCGGCCTGGCGGCGATGCCACCGCGGCGTACCGCGGGAGAGCATGAACATCTGCGTCCGCTGCTCAGCCTCAGCCGTGAGCAGCTGGAGCAGTGGGCGACTGCGCACCAGCTCAGCTGGATCGAGGATGAGAGTAATCACGACAGCCGCTACGACCGTAACTTTTTGCGTCAGCAGATTCTGCCACTGCTGCATCAGCGCTGGCCGCACTTCAGCGCTGCCAGCGCCCGCAGCGCCGCGCTCTGTGCAGAGCAGGAGCAGCTGCTGGATGAGCTGCTGCAGCAGGAGCTGAGCCAGCTGATCACCCCACAGGGTGCACTGCATTTTCCGCCGCTGCAGACCATGAGCGACGCGCGGCGTAATGCGCTGCTGCGGCGCTGGATCGCCGGGCAGGGCGGGGCGATGCCATCGCGTGCGGCGCTGCAGCGTATGTATACCGAGGTTATTGCGAGCCGGGCTGATGCACAGCCGGCGCTGCAGCTGGGACAATTTACGCTGCGCCGTTATCGCGACGCGCTTTACTGGTTACCGCCACAGCCGTCGCTGCGCGATCAGATGTGCTGCTGGCCGCAGCTGACCCGACCGCTGTTGCTGCCTGCCGGACTGGGTCAGCTGCGGGCTGACTTCTCACGCGCGGAGCTGCGCCTGCCCGCGGCGGATGAAACGGTCCACGTTCGCTTTCAGGCGCGTGGCTACTATCATCTGCTGGGACGGGCGGGCGGGCGCGAAATGAAAAAACTGTGGCAGGAGCTGGCGATCCCGCCCTGGCAGCGGGAACGTATTCCATTGATCTACTATGACCATACGCTGATTAGTGCGCCGGGTCTGTTTGTTACCCATGAAGGCGCTGCCTGCAGCGATCGGGGCTGGCAGGCGATCTGGCATCAGCCTGACGGGGAGACGGTATCATGAGGCACTGGCTGACGGCTGTGCTATGTTTTGTCGCGCTGCCGCTCTGGGCTAAAGGGGATGCGGCCGCGGGTGCGGAGAAAGTGGCCCGCTGTATGGCGTGTCACGGCGCAGAGGGTAAAAGCGCGGTGCCGCTCTATCCTCATCTGGCCGGGCAGCAGGCGCCCTATCTGGCGCATGCGCTGCGCGCTTATCAAAAAGGTGAGCGCAGCGGCGGTCAGGCAGAAGTGATGAAAGCGTTTGTGGCGGGACTGAGCGATAACGATATTGAGGATATAGCGGCTTACTACAGCGGCCTTAAGCCGTAAGAAGCGCGGGCGGAGAGGGGCCGCCCGCCACGAGACTACTCGTCTTCGCTGACTACCACGGTACCGAGTTCAGGATGGCTGAAGCTGGCAATGTGATCGAGGCGCAGCTCGCGGGTTTCACCAGAGAGGTCAACCGCAAGATACTCAACGTTTTTGCGCGAGACCATATCCCGCGCTTTCGCCTTCAGCTGGTCGCCATTTTTCAGCTGCAGTGACAGCATCCAGTGTCGGGTACAGGCGAGTTCCAGGTTGTCGTAGTCATCGCAGTTGATGGGTTTATAAGCTTCATTTGTCAACATAGTCGCTCACCAATAAGTTTGCAGCAGCATAGGCTGCCTGATCCCTGACAGAAGAGTTTAGCGCGGAATTAGCGGCAATATCATTGAGTGCCTTCAGCGCGCACATCAGCGCATCGGGCACATATCCCAGCTCACCGCTGCCGATTTCAGCATATTTCTGGCGAACTAACTCACAATACGTTTGCACATGCACCTCCTCAGCAGAGCATAAATACCCTGGTTGCCTGGCGACTATAACACAGGGGTTTCCAGGAAATCAGCCGGGGTAAGCGGGGAAACACATAAAGAAAAGCGGCAGAACAGCGGCCGGCACGGCCTGCCGGACTCTGGCTGGCGCACAAAAGGTTAAGTTGATGAACAGGAAAATTCAGTACAGAACGTCACCTGCACCGGCAGGTGGCAGATGATTATGCTGTCACGAACGGTTGAGATCCCGGAGAGTGAAATAGAGCTGACGGCTATCCGCGCCCAGGGGGCGGGGGGACAACACGTAAATAAAACCTCGACGGCCATTCACCTGCGGTTTGATGTCCGTGCCTCATCGCTGCCGGAGTTTTATAAAACCCGGCTGCTTGCTGCCAGTCATCATCTGATCACGGCAGAAGGCGTGGTCATTATTAAAGCGCAGGAGTATCGCAGTCAGGAGATGAATCGTGAGGCCGCGCTGCAGCGTCTGATCAATCTGATCCGCGAGTTAACCACAGTGGAAAAAGCGCGCCGCGCGACGCGGCCCACGCGCGCGTCAAAAGAGCGGCGGCTGGAGGGGAAATCACGGCGCAGCAGCGTAAAAGCGATGCGCGGCAAAGTGCGATAAAAAACGCCTCCCGCAGGAGGCGTTTGCCCTTACTTATTCAGTGCGCTTGCCAGGAAGCTGACGATCTCATGCTGTTTGATCATCTGCTTCTCGCTTGCGGAGCGGGACTTGTACTCAACCTCTTCATTATCCAGATTGCGATCGCCAATCACGATGGTGTGCGGCACGCCAATCAGCTCCATATCAGCAAACATAACGCCTGGACGCTCTTTACGATCGTCGAGGATAACGTCAATGCCCCGGGCGCGCAGTTCGCTGTAAAGCGATTCTGCCAGCTGCTGGACCCGGAAAGATTTATGCATATTCATTGGCAGAATAGCGACTTCAAACGGCGCCAGGGCAGCAGGCCAGATAATGCCGCGCTCATCGTGGTTCTGCTCAATCGCCGCAGCCACCACGCGGGTAATACCGATACCGTAGCAACCCATGGTCATGATCTGGTTGCGACCATCTTCACCCTGAACGGCTGCTTTCATTGCATCAGAATATTTGGTGCCAAGCTGGAAAATGTGACCCACCTCGATACCCCGTTTGATCTGCAGCACGCCTTTACCATCCGGACTCGGATCGCCCTCAACCACATTGCGAATATCCTCAACCCGCGCTTCCGGCAGATCGCGGCCCCAGTTGATGCCGGCAAAGTGCTGGCCATCAATGTTAGCACCGGCTGAGAAGTCGCTCATTTTGGCTACGGTACGGTCCGCAATCACCGGAATAGTCAGGCCGACCGGTCCGATAGAGCCAAAGCCTGCGCCTGTTACGGCACGGATCGCGTCTTCATTGCCCATTTCCAGCGGCGAAGCAACGATATCAAGGTGTTCAGCTTTGATCTCATTCAGCTCATGATCGCCACGCACCAGCAGGGCGACCAGCTGATGACCGCTCTCTTCACTCGCTTTCACAATCAGCGTCTTAACGGTTTTCTCAACCGGGATCTGATGCTGCTCAACCAGTTCAGCGATGGTTTTAGCATGCGGCGTGGCAAACTGCGTCATCGGCTGTGTCGCCGCCGGACGCTCGCCAGCCGGCGCCAGCGCTTCAGCTTTTTCAATATTCGCAGCGTAGTCTGACTCGCTGGAGAAGATGACATCATCTTCGCCGCTCTGCGCCAGTACCTGGAATTCATGTGAGCCGCTGCCGCCGATAGATCCGGTATCCGCCTGCACTGCGCGGAAGTCGAGACCCATGCGGGTAAAGCTCTGACTGTAGGCGCGGTACATCGCATCGTAGGTTTCCTGCAGTGACGCCTGCGAGGTATGGAAGGAGTATGCGTCTTTCATGATGAATTCACGCGAACGCATCACGCCAAACCGCGGGCGCACTTCATCGCGGAACTTGGTCTGAATCTGATACAGATTCAGCGGCAGCTGCTTATAAGAACTTAGCTCGTTGCGGATCAGATCGGTAATCACCTCTTCGTGCGTCGGACCCAGCACAAACGGACGTTCGTGACGATCTTTAATGCGCAGCAGCTCCGGGCCATACTGCTCCCAGCGACCGCTCTCTTCCCACAGGTCGGCCGGCTGAACGACCGGCATAGAGATTTCTACTGCGCCGGCGTTGTTCATCTCTTCACGCACGATGTTTTCAACTTTTCGCAGCACGCGAACCCCGGTCGGCAGCCAGGTATAGAGTCCGGAAGCCAGTTTACGGATCATCCCGGCACGCAGCATCAGCTGATGGCTGATCACTTCTGCATCGGAAGGCGTCTCCTTAAGGGTGGAGAGCAGATATTGAGTAGTACGCATTAATTATGATTCCAGTTATATGGAAGAAGAAGAGCAGATCGTTGCTGGTCGTTAGTGTACCAGCGAGAAAGAGCGCTCAAAAGCCTGTTTTAGCGTGGATCCACGGCAATGACCTCAGTACCCGCTTCATCAATGCGCCAGCGCACGTTGAAATCGAGTAGCCAGGCGGCATATTCACGATCCAGCGATTCACCTTTGCGATAGGCGGGACGCGGATCCTGAGCCAGAACGTCTGTGATAAAACGCTGCAGCTGAGGCATATGCGCCTGCTGCTGAATCTGCTGCTGTGCCACTGCTGAAAAACGCACCGGCATGGTTGCTTCAGGTGCAGCCTGGGCATAACCGGCGCGCGCGTCGGGCAGCGCCTCGGCAAACGGCAGGTAGGGCTTGATATCAATGACCGGTGTGCCATCTACCAGATCAAGGCTGCCGAGCTGCAGAATAACCTGCGACTTCTCACAGCGAATTCCTTTCAGCTCAACCAGTGACATACCCACCGGGTTAGGGCGAAATGTTGATCGCGTTGCAAACACGCCCATACGCGCGTTACCGCCGAGGCGTGGCGGACGGACAGTGGGGCGCCAGCCACCCGCCATCGTCTGATGAAACATAAACAGGATCCAGATATGGCTGAACGCTTCCAGACCGCGTACGGCTTCCGGCTGGTTATACGGGGCCTGCAGATGCAGTTCGCCGCCGCCATCCTGAACCAGACCTGGCTGGCGCGGCACGGCAAACTTCTCTTTCCACGGAGAGCGGATCACGCCAATCTGCGTAACGGCAAACTCACTCATTGACCGGAAACTTTCAGCGCTGAGCCCTGGCAGATCGCCTGGCGGTAGCAGCCTGGTGTACTGGTCACAATTTCACACTTGTGCAGCAGCACGGCGTTGGCTTTCATGCCTGCCGCTTTAATCTGCAGACGTTTGCGTGCGGTATTGATGTTGGGGGGCGAATCCTGCGTGCTGCTCTGGCAATCTTCGCCAGACACTTCACCCAGATCGCGGAAAGGATTGCTGACCAGATCGGTTGCGTCGGTATAGATTTTCACCGGGGCCGGGCGTGGGGCCGGCTTGCGCTGCGGCTGAGCGGATGACTGCTGCGGACGGACCGGAGCACTGCTTATCGGGTGATATTCACGAACGCACCCGGTCAGCATCAACGCCAACAGGCAGAGCGGTAAAAAACGCATGGCAACATCCTCCTGTAATAAAAGTGGCGTTATTGAAACAAGGACGCCCGCAAATAACAAGTCAGCAGCCACATGCAGAAATAGAAAGGGCGGCCAGCGCCGCCCTCAGGGGAATAAATACGCTGGCTTACCAGCCTTTAACCGCACCGCCGTTAAAGATTTTGTTTGCGGACCCAGCGACTTCGTCTGACTGGTACGCTTCAACAAACTTTTTCACGTTCTCCGCGTCTTTGTTATCTTCACGGCTTACCAGCAGGTTAACGTATGGAGAATCTTTATCTTCAACAAAGATGCCATCTTTCGCCGGGGTCAGACCAATCTGGCTGGCATACGTTGTGTTGATAACCGCCAGCGCAATCTGCTGATCGTCAAGTGAGCGCGGCAGCTGTGGCGCTTCCAGCTCAACAATTTTCAGGTTCTTCGGGTTTTCAACAATATCCAGTGAGGTTGGCAGCAGACCCACACCCTCTTTCAGCTTAATCAGGCCCGCTTTCTGCAGCAGCAGCAGAGAACGGCCCAGGTTGGTCGGATCGTTAGGGATGGCGATCTGCGCACCATCCTGCAGTTCGGTCAGCGATTTGATCTTTTTAGAGTAGCCGGCAATCGGGTAAACAAAGGTGTTGCCAACCGGTACCAGTTTATAGCCACGATCTTTAATCTGCTGATCCAGATAGGGCTTATGCTGGAAAGCGTTAACGTCAATGTCCCCTTTGCTCAGGGCTTCATTGGGTAAAACGTAATCATTGAACGTTACCAGCTCGACATCGAGATTATATTTATCTTTAGCCACTTTAACGGCAGTCTCAGCAACCTGCTGTTCAGCACCGACAATCACGCCCACCTTGATATGGTTGGGATCCTTCGCCTGCTGATCGCATCCGGGCAGAGCAATAGCACCAATCAGAGCACCTGCTGCGGCAATCTTTTTAAATGTGAAAGACATATCCTTTCCTTAATAGAGAAGTATTGATGTTATTGGCTTATTTATGCGACACCGCGCGAACAATGCGATCGCCGCAGAACTGAATGAGATATACCAGCACGACCAGCAGCACCAGTACAGTATTCATTACGGTAGCGTTATACCCGATATAACCATACTGATAGCCAATCTGACCCAGACCACCCGCACCCACGGCACCACCCATAGCAGAATAGCCAACCAGCGTAATGAGCGTGATGGTGGCTGCGTTAACCAGGCCCGGCATCGCTTCCGGCAGCAATACCTTACGAACAATCTGCAGCGGCGTGGCGCCCATTGCGCGGGACGCTTCGATCAGGCCAGTCGGCAGCTCCAGCAGGGTGTTTTCAACCATACGGGCAATAAACGGCGCGGCGCCAACGGTCAGCGGGACAATGGCTGCCTGCAGTCCGATAGAGGTGCCGACAATCGCGCGGGTAAACGGTATCATCCATACCAGTAATATAATGAACGGGATTGACCGGAAGATATTGACGATAGCAGAGAGTATGCGGTAAAGCGCCCTGTTGGCCAGAATCTGGCCAGGACGCGTAACATACAGCAGTACACCGACCGGCAAGCCAATAACAAAACCGAAGAAGCCAGAGACAAAGGTCATCATCAGCGTTTCCCAGACGCCGCGCGTCAGTAACCACAGCATCGCTTCAGACATAACCTAATACCTCTACTTTCACATGATGTTCTTTCAGCCAGCTTATTGCGGCCTGCGTATCTGTTTCACTGCCATCCATTTCTGCCAGCATGATGCCGAACTTGACTCCGCCTGCGTAATCCATCTGCGCGCTGATAATGTTGTTATTTACATTAAAGCGACGCGCAGCTTCCGACAGCAGCGGTGCATCAACAGATTTACCGGTGAATTCCAGGCGCAGCAGCGGCACAGTTTGCGTGGCAGGCTGCGCACGCATGCGCGCCTGATAATCTTCCGGAATATCCAGATGCAGCGTCGACTGAATAAATTGTTGTGCCAGCGGCGTTTTCGGATGAGAAAAGACTTCGCTGACGCTGTCTTTTTCAATCAGTTCACCATTACTGATCACGGCAACCTGATCGCAGATGCGCTTAACCACATCCATCTCATGGGTGATAAGCAGAATAGTAATGCCGAGACGGCGGTTAATGTCTTTCAGCAGCTCCAGTATCGAACGGGTGGTAGCCGGATCGAGCGCGCTGGTGGCTTCGTCGCACAGCAGCACTTTGGGGTTACTGGCCAGCGCACGCGCAATAGCCACACGCTGCTTTTGCCCGCCAGAGAGGTTAGCCGGCCAGCTGTCATGCTTATCATTCAGACCAACCAGTTCCAGCAGCTCGCTGACGCGTGCTTTAATCTGCTCGCGTGACAGGTTACCCAGTTCCAGCGGCAGCGCCACATTGCCTGCCACCGTACGTGAGTTCATCAGATTGAAGTGCTGAAAAATCATGCCGATCTGACGGCGTGCCAGCGTCAGCTGACCGGAGGAGAGTGCAGTGAGGTCCTGACCATCAACCAGCACGCGACCGGAAGTAGGGCGCTCAAGCAGATTAACGCAGCGAATCAGCGTACTCTTGCCTGCGCCTGATGAACCAATGACGCCATAAATCTGTCCCGCCGGCACATGCAGGCTGACGCCGGAAAGCGCCTGTATTGTGCGTGAACCCTGCTGGAACACTTTGGTGATATTTTCGAGTTTAATCATTAGTTAATTATTATCGTCTGACGTTGTCCGTGGTGTATCAATATTCGAGCAGCAAAGCTGGACGAAAGCTGAATGGATGGTAAGGCATCCAGACGTCTAAATCAATCGACGTAATGCAATCTGCCATTCTCTCGCTATGCCCAATCATGCAATACTTAGCACTATTAATTGCAGCAGGAGTATTTACGTGGCGAACCCAGTTCCGGCTATTTTTCTCGATCGTGATGGCACCTTGAATGTTGATCACGGTTATGTTCATGAGATCGACAATTTTCAGTTTATAGAAGGCACCATTGAAGCGCTGCAGGCGCTGAAAAAGATGGGCTATGCGCTGGTGCTGGTGACCAACCAGTCGGGTATTGCCCGCGGGATGTATACGGAAGATACCTTTATGCAGCTGACCGAATGGATGGACTGGTCGCTGGCCGATCGCGATATCGATCTGGATGGTATCTACTATTGTCCTCATCTGCCGGATGCCGCCGTGCCTGCTTATCGTCAGAACTGTGACTGTCGCAAACCTCAGCCCGGCATGCTGCTCTCTGCACAGCAGGAACTGAACATCGATATGGCCGCTTCTTATATGGTAGGTGACAAGCTGGAAGATATG
Source organism: Pantoea sp. UBA4549 (assembly GCF_002387285.1). Taxonomy (NCBI): domain Bacteria; kingdom Pseudomonadati; phylum Pseudomonadota; class Gammaproteobacteria; order Enterobacterales; family Erwiniaceae; genus Pantoea; species Pantoea sp. UBA4549. The sequence goes on from NZ_DGLH01000013.1 coordinate 265,921, forward strand.
CTGGCAGGGCAGGCCGCTGGCGTGGGCACCCGCGTGCTGGTGCGCAGCGGCCAGGCGGTGACAGCTGAAGGTGAGGCAGCAGCAGATTGGGTATTAAATAGCCTGGCAGAGCTGCCGGCGCGCATTAAACAGGCATAAATAACCGGTTTTGCACAAACATTAGCCGGGTGATAAAAAAGTTGAAATTAGTGCTTGTCACCCGGCGAGAACTCCCTATAATGCGCCACCACTGAGACGGCAAAGCGGCAACGCAGACGGATTCAGCAGGACGTGAAGTGATTCACCCCGCCGGAGAAAAACGCTGAAAAAAGTGGTTGACTCCGAAGGAGGAAAGCGTAATATACGCCACCTCGCGACAGGCGCTTAAGGCGCTGGACGCAC